>NZ_AGUF01000012.1 GCF_000236785.1 Achromobacter arsenitoxydans SY8
CTTTCGGTGCACATTGAAAACACATTCAATCTTGATGCCCACCGCATCTCGGCACACCGCGCACTTACCTTGAACCCTTCAGTTCCCAAAATAAGTGAGCGCGAAGCGATCCGGGGCTTGAGAACGGGGCTCAACCATGCTTCCGCTGGCGTTCAACACCGGGCCGGTAACCGTTGGCAAAGTAAGCAAGCTGTGAGCTTGCTCAACGACTTTGACTTTGTTGTGCAAGCGCTGTTTGCAGAGCAGGCGAATACATCCCTAGCAACTCATAAAAACGTGCGCGCCGGAACCAACCAGCCGCCTAATCCAACTTTGTTTGAGCGCCTCACCGACATATGGCAACGCCTATTGCCGCACCGCGTGCTTCACATAAGCGGCGATGATATACAAGTCTCGCCGCCGAATACTGACACCCGCTACAACGCGTCCGAGATGAGCGACGGCGAACGTGCCATTTTCTATCTAATCGGCCAAACGCTTGTGGCTGCCCCCAATTCGCTTCTCGTAATCGACGAGCCCGAGTTGCATGTACATCGATCGGTCATATCGAAGCTTTGGGACGAGCTTGAAAGCGCTCGCCAAGACTGTGCATTCGTGTTTATTACGCACGATCTCGATTTTGCCGCGGCGCGCATTGCTCAAAAATATGTGATTCGGGACTACGATCCAGCGCCGCGCTGGACGCTAGACGTTGTGCCAGATGACACGGGGTTTAGTGAGCAGACTACGACACTTATCTTAGGCAGTCGGCGACCGATCCTTTTTGTCGAGGGAGATACAGATAGTCTTGATATTGCGATCTATCGAACCTGTTATCCCGACTGGACTATTGTGCCCAGAGGCTCGTGCGAGGAAGTGATCCATTCGGTCGTCACAATGCGACGTAATCAACATCTCACACGCGTTCATTGTTCGGGCATCGTCGATGCGGATGACTACCAAGCTGATGATCTTGAGTATCTGCGCAATCTTGGCGTCGCAGCGCTGCCCGTATCAGAAATTGAAAATATCGTTTTGCTACCGCAGGTTAGCCGAGCCATTGCGGAGAGCGACGGCTATACGGGTGCAGAGCTGGCTGACCGTTTAGATAGCTTGAAGGAAGCCGTCTTTCAGAGCTTGAATACAGCGGCGGCGGTCGACCGCGTCGTTACAAGATACTGCCGCCGCCGCATCGACCGCTTGTTGAAAAAAGTCGACTTGAGTGCGGCTGGCGATGTTTCACAAATTACCGCGGATTACATCCGCCAGACCGCTGCGCTCGACATCCAAGACATTGCTCAACGCGCCACGAATCGGATAAGCGAAGCGTTACGCGATCGTGACCTTCCTACGTTGCTGGCGAATTACGATAACAAGGCGTTGATGTCCTTGGCTGCCACTCATTTAAGACGGACAAGGTTAGCTGACTTCGAAAGCTGGCTTGTCAGGGTGCTACGAAACAATAGCGTGCCCAATCTTATTGATGCGATACGGCATAATCTTCCCGTCGTTGAGGCTCAGTAACAGTGGACGTCTCAGCCATGTTGACGACGTGGGCCGGCAGAAATATCCGTTTTTTAGGCGAAGCGGACGTCCCAACGTCCGCGTTGTATTCTAGGCAAACGACTGTAGATGGCCGGCAAGCGGCCGCTCGCCTGCCAGGATGCATCAAATCTCTGTTTGTTCAGCCATCTCAAGAGCATCGTCGGCCTCGATGCCGAGATAGCGAACTGTGCTTTCCAGCTTCGTATGCCCGAGCAGCAGCTGTACGGCCCGAAGATTCTTCGTCCGGCGGTAGATCAGCGAGGCTTTTGTACGGCGCATAGTGTGGGTGCCATACGCGGTATCGTCGAGGCCAATCGATGCGACCCAGCGATGCACAATCCGGGCGTACTGCCGCGTCGACAGATGCGGCGACGTATGCAAGCGGCTCGGAAACAGAAAATCCGCCGCCTTGAGTCCTCGCGCCTCTATCCATGCTTCAAGGCTCTCACGGGTTTACTCCGTGATCTCGAATTGAACCGGACGCTGGGTCTTTTGTTGCATGACGGTGGCTCTCGCGGCCACATGGCTTCCGTGACGTATGTCCTGCACCTGCAATCGCGTGAGATCGCACGCTCGAAGCTTGCTATTGATTGCGAGATCGAAAGTTGCGAGTTCCCGGACGTTCGACGCCATCTTCAGTCTCGTTCGGATTGCCCAAATTTCTCCTAGCTTTAAAGGTGGCTTCTGCCCGGTGAGTTTGCCCTTGTTCCATGGCACACGACGGCCAACGGTGGCATTCGCGGATTCCATGACAATCTCCTTTCGCGTAAAGGGAGATTCAGTGTGCTCTTACGGAGGATCGCTATCCGACCCAAAGCGGTCGTTCGCCCGTTAGACAAGAAAACTTCAGCAAAGTCTGAATTGGTAATCCCCCCATTTTTAGCGATTGCCAGAAGTAGGAACGCTACGCGGCCATGGCTAACCGCTGTTTTGGGGTAAATCCGCCCAGAGCCATATTTGGGCGCTCGTGATTGTAGGACCACATCCACTGCGTGGCGACGCGCTGCACGTGATCCAGATCGTCCCAATGATATTGGGATAGCCATTCGTAGCGCACGGTCCTGTTGAACCATTCGACGTAGGCATTCTGCTGTGGCTTGCCCGGCTGGATATATTCGAGTTTTATGCCCCATGCCCCGGCCCACTCGACAATTGCCGCGCTCAGGTATTCGGGTCCGTTATCGCATCGAATGGCCAAGGGCTTTCCCCGCCAGCCGATGATCTGCTTGAGTGTGCGGATCACGCGCTCAGACGGCAACGAGAAGTCAACCTCAATGCCCAGCGCCTCGCGGTTGAAGTCGTCAATCACGTTGAACACGCGGATGCTGCGCCCATCGGCAAGCTGGTCATGCATGAAGTCCATCGACCATACCTGGTTCACGTTGGTGGGCACGGTCAGTGGCTCAGGCGTCTGCCGCATCAGCCGTTTGCGCGGCTTGATACGCAAGTTCAGTTCGAGCTCTCGATAGATCCGGTACACACGCTTGTGGTTCCAGCCGAAGCCTCGAACATTGCGCAGATAAAGGAAGCACAGACCAAAGTCCCAGTTGCGGTGGTTGTCGGTCAGACGTAGCAGCCAATTGGCGATCTCCTCGTTCTCAGCGTCCGCCTTGGTGACGTACCGATAACAAGTCTGGCTGACCCTGAACGCCTCGCAGGCCATCCGGATTGATACGCCGCGATCCTGCACTGCACGTTGGGCCATCTCGCGGCGGCGAGATGGCCTCACCACTTTTTTTCTAGCGCCTCCGTCACGATCTCAGCCTTAAGCTTCTCCTCGACGTACATCTTGCGCAGCCGGGCGTTCTCGGCCTCCAGCTCCTTCATGCGCGCCATCAGAGATACGTCCATGCCGCCGTACTTGGAACGCCACTTGTAGAACGTAGCCGAGCTGATGCCCAGCTCTCGGCACAGCTCAGGAACGGCAAGACCAGCCTCCACGCGCTTGATGGCTTCAATGATCTGGCTATCCGTAAATCTCGACTTCTTCATGCGGTAGAACTCCTCAACGAGAAAATTCTACTTCTGACCTCATCGCTTTTGCGGGGGGATTACCAATTCACCGGCTTGCGGGGCTTTTCGCACAGGTCTGGTGAAATGACCGGGGGCCGGCATCACAGGTGATATCAGCTCGCGCGGTTATCGAGATGTGACGGCAGCCAGCCTACAACAACGATTTGGCTCTCATCATCCCAAAAAAAGTAGAGTCGGAAACCGTATCGCCGATCCCGTGAGTCACTTCCCTTTAGATGTCGATCAAGAGGCCGGCGGCCCCCTCCATATTGGACAGAGTAAAGATCTGCGGCATATTTCACACCTTCGCCAGTCGCGCTGTCTTCGAGTTGAAGTGCATGTAGCGCTTCTTCATATGATCGCCTGCGTTCGGGTGTCCCTTCAACTCGCATTGGTACGTATTGATCACGAAGAAGCAACAGCGCGCGGTAGATAAATTGGGGGTCGTGAAACTCCGACTTTCGCACACCTTGATAAGCTCGATTAGCTATTTCAACTGATCCCGCCAAGTGCTCCTTGCACCAAGTTTCGAACTCGTCCAATGCATCTGGGATTGGCGTTGGTTGCGGAGCGACAGACTCGGCGAGCCTTTTTTCAAGCAGCCGAATTCTGTGAAGTCGTTCCAGGGCCTGTGCCTTTGCAGAATTTGCCTCTTGAATAGCCGCCTCTCGCTCTGCGTCGGCGGTGAGAAGCAACCCGTCATACTGTCCCTTCTGCTCTTGAAGATCTTTCCGCAATTGATCATTGTCCTGCTCGAAGAGTCGAATCAATTCAGCGTCCGTGCCACCTGCCTTCCTAAGTCTCTCTCGCTCCAGCTGTGCGGCAAGTTGGCGAACAGTGTTGAAACTAGGAAGTCGTTCTTCGCGTCCTGGTGCATGTGCCGCATTACTTAGCGATTGGTTCACCAGCCATTGCTCAAACTCTCCAGGGGCGGTCTCAGACCACGACGCTATTCGGTCAGGCAGAGCCAAAGGATGTTTAGATGGTTCATCGACCCAAGCGCGGAAGCCTGGGCGGTACGTACGCACAGCTTTCCTAAAAACTGATAACTCGCGCCCTACGCGATCAGTTAGGAGAAAACTGGCTGGCCCAGCGAGTACATAGACATGGGCGGCCCCAAGGGTGGCATTGTGCACCGCGTTGGCGGACGCGGCGGCCTCAGATGGATTGCTTGATCCATCAGGGAGCGCGAATACCAATACGTCGGCTTGTCGGTGTGGGTTCTCGAGTAAGGTGACTAGCTGGTCAACCTCGGAGGCAGTGGAAATCAACGATATGTCGCGCGTAAGGGGAACGCCATCGATTTCCGTTGGCCCATCGCCCATGATGGCACGCACAAAACCGGGAACAGTTCTCTGAAACGGTTCGTCAGCACCGCGACTAACGCAGATGAGGCGTGCTCCAAATAGGGTGTCGCCGTTGGCGTCCATGCCGACACCGATTTCTGTCACCCACGTGCGTAGCGGTACGGTCTTGTCTGCATCGTCAAGGCGAGCAGCCCAAAATTGGTGCTCTGGTAGAGCAATTGCGGCAGTGCGTTGTGCGCCTATGTCAGTCAGCTCAAATGATTGGCCCCGCCATGCAGCGCCAGGGAGGTTACGACCGGCCCGACGATTCATCCACTTAAGGATGTGCTTGATGCTCCCTGTAAATCGGTCATGTCCTTTCGCCGGCCTAAGCTTTAACGTAACTTGGCTTACAGGTCGCACGACCGATAGGCCTTCCCGCGGTTTTTCTGCAATAAGGGCTAGCTGTTCTTTGATGTCTTGGCTCGGTAGATTCATAGTCGTATGGGTGACGCCGAACGTTTGGGTACCAAACTAGGAAACGCAGCGACAGAAGAGTGCGGGTTGGTTACCGTTGATGCTAATTGTTACTTTTTATTGTATACCCTCGCTTACGGCTTATGGCAATGGCTGGCCGCTACTGGCCGGGAGCCGCCGTTGCTGGTCGGGTGCGTCCGGCCAGGACCGGCCGCCACTCCAAGTCAGCCCATCTTTACCTACGGCAAGTTAGGATACCCAGCCTGCGCGACGATTCGAGCACCAGGGGGTTCGGTGCAGCGGCAAAAGATCGCCGCGGCCATCGGAACTGCCCGTTCACTTATCGGTAGAGGCGTCGCCAGTGGACGGGGGCATCGCAAGCCGAGGATCCGAGGCTTTGGCGTCGGCATTGTTATCGGGCGTGACGATCCTGACGCTGGGTAGCGATACCTCGATCTGCTTGAGAGCTTCCTTGAGCAGCGAGTATTCGGCGGGGTCGACGACGATATCGAGTTTGGGGCGCGATCCATTCATCGCGTCTTGCAATCCGTGCAAGGTGGGGTTCTTCAAGACCTGATCGAGTTTCGCCAGAATCTCCTCGTGGCGCCTCTTGGCGGCGTCCGCTGCTGTCTTTCGGTAGTAGGCAGCAATAGCTTGGCTGACGATGAAGACAACGCCCGCCATGATCATGGTCTCTAAAGCGAAACTGGTGCGACTCGTCAACTCGGACGGTCCTTCCATATAAATATGGCGCATCAGGTCATCCGAGGTCGAGAGTGGCTTGTCGAATTCAGTATTGTCGTCGACGATGACTTTCATGGTTGGGTCTCCTGTCCGTCACAACTGCTCGAGCACGTCGATGGCGATATCCTGAGGGGACCGCGCGTCCAGTTGCAGATAAGGTACTGCTGCGGCGATCTTGGCACACGCGTTCGCGTCGCTGCATTCAAAGCCGCTAAGCTTCTCAAGAAGCGCTGTTGGGTGATGGGGAAAGGTCTGATCGTTCGCCTTGCTTAGCACATAGAAAGGAAGCAGGTTCCCCATGATCTTGAAATTGGCTTCGCAGAGTGTCTTGGCCATCACGCTAAACGCATATCCATGGCGATCGTAGAGCGTCTTGTAGAGCGCCAGGCCACGCGAGTACGGGGTCGACTGATCGGAGTGTATCCGCTGCAACTTGGCTTCCAGTCCGGCCTCAATCTCCTTGCCGGGTGGCCGCTGGAAACGGATGTGGGCAATCGTGCCCTCCGCCTCCTGCGCCAGTGACACGTAGCTATACAGTTCTGCAAAGCCCTCTTCCACGGTCAGTAGATGAAAGTTGATCGAGCTCTTCTTTCTTATGCTCAACGAGCGTAGTTCGGCAGGATACGATTCAACCGCCGCTCGAAAAAACGCAACTTGATCGAGAGTACTTGCCGAATAGCCGGTAGGGCGCTCGATTGCCGCTGCGGTTTGGTAGCCCGTGAGCAAATGGTCCAGTTTCGTTGCTTCGTCCTTGCTCTCTAGCGCCAGGCGGTGATGATGAGCGATTAGCGTCGAATATGCCGATTGCAGCCTGTTAGGGTCGTGATGCTTTGAGATCTCGTAGTGAACGACATCGTGGGCAGAGATGTCCGCTGCAACGTAGCTTTCAGCGACAAAGCGTTTGTTGAGTTGGTCGTTAGTCTGAAGACTAGCAAACAGCTGATCAATACAGAACATGACGAAGTGCCCCAAGTGGTTGATTTCGTCCGGTGTATGTGGTCCCTCGCACAAACCCATCCTCGCCTGGGGGGCATAAGCGAAGGGTTCTTTATCGGGTCCGATCAGGGTCACACGTATGGCCCATAGGCCCGCCAACTTCGGCCTCAGCGTGTCCCTGATCTTTTCCAGACCGGCGTCAAGCATGCTGGGATTTTTCGATAGGGACGCCAATGTGGGGCCCTGGAGAAAAAGGGCGCGCGTGGATTCCTGCAAGAAGTCCGAAGAAACCGTCGCGGCGCCTCCGGGCCATCGCGGCGAAATTGGATGGTAGAACTCCACCAGAGGAGCTAGACATGCCACGAGCGTTTCGATATCTGAACCTGGCGTCTTCATCGGAGCCCTCCGCTGGAAGGCTTGCGCAAAGCATCGCATGCCAGCTTGGAATCTGCAGGTGGTGATCAGAAGCCAACGCGTCCGCTGCCGACCTCATACTCTGCCGTCGACCGCTACACGCCGATTGGATTTCGCATACAACGCCAACTTCAACTTGGCAATTTTGACCGGCGCGCGCTTAGCGTCGTGTCATGGCTCCAACATAGACGAGCAGCATCGCGATCTGCAAGTGAAATGTGGCTGATGCCGCGCCAGCTACTCTTCGGCATCAGTCAGGCGCAGGCCCGCGTTCCAGAAATGTGGATAGCGCGATGTAGCTGCGCACTGAGCGGACGCCCTCCAGGCTTTGAATTTCCATCAGCAGAGCCTCCAGCGACTCGGTGTCATCCGCGCGCACTTTGATCAGCAGGCTGCCGTCGCCCGCTACCGTGTGGAGCTCCTCGATTTCGGGCCTTTCAGCCAGAGCCAGCAATTGGCGCGTCGCGGAGTAGCTGCTTGTGTCCACCACCAGAAACGTCAGCAGCGTCCGGCCGAGTTTGCAGCCGTCCAGGATTGCGACGGTGCTTTTGATCACGCCTTCCCGTCTCAGCCTCTTCACTCGATCATGCACCGCGGGTTTGGACAGGTGAACGATCTCGCCGAGGTCGGCATAGCTTCGCGACGCATCTTTGGCCAGCACACCTAAAATTTTTCGGTCTATCGCGTCGAGTTCGGCGGGTTTGTGCCGCACCTGCCGAACCACGTCTGCTTCTTTCTGTTGTTGTGTCATTTTGGTTTACGCCCGAAATTTGTGTCTCATAAAATCAATATAACCGAACCAGGTTCGGTGAACATATTGCAGAAAGGAATGGATTCATGCCAGTAGCACTCTTTGCGCTGGCGATTGGCGCGTTCGGAATTGGTCTTACCGAATTTGTCATCGCCGGCATACTCCCCCAGATTGCCCAGGATTTCGGTGTGGAAATTCCCACCGCCGGCCTCATGGCCACGACGTACGCCCTGGGCGTGTTTATCGGTGCCCCCATCCTGACGGTGCTGGGAGCGAAGGTCCCCAGAAAGAAGATGCTGCTAGGCTTGGCCATCATCTTCACGTTGGGCAATGCGCTTACCGCGCTCGCGCCTACGCTGCCCATCGCGTTGGCGGGCCGCATCCTCACGGCATTCAACCATGGCACCTTCTTTGGCATCGGCTCCATCATTGCGGCATCACTTGTCGCAAAGGACCGTCAGGCGAGCGCGATCGCCTTCATGTTTTCAGGCCTGACCATGGCGAATCTGGTCGGTGTGCCTGCCGGCACGTGGCTGGCGCAGGTCTATGATTGGCGTCTGGTTTTCTGGCTGATCGCCGCGATCGGTCTGGTCACCGCCATTAGCGTGGCGCTGCTTGTCCCGCAGATAAAGGCAGGAAAGGCGATCGCATTGAAGACGGAGCTTCGCGCCTTCATGGATCCCCAAGTGCTGTTGGCCATGGGAATCACCGTGTTTGGCCCAGCCGCCTTTTTCACCTCCATTACCTACATCGCCCCAATGATGGTCGAGGAGGCCGGCTTCTCGGATGCGGGCGTGGCGCGGCTGATGGTGCTTTTCGGTTTGGGCCTGGTAGCAGGGAACTGGATCGGCGGTCGCTTCGCGGACCGTTCCCTGTTCGGGACGCTGTTCGTGACCCTCGCCGGGCAGGCCGTCGTGCTGATCGTCTTCTGGTTGGGGGTGCACAGCGGCGTCATTGCTTCCGTCTCAGTCTTCCTCATGGCCGCATTCGGGTTCGCGACGGTCTCTCCAATCCAGAAGCTCGTCATGGACAGAGCGTACAGCGCCGGTGCGCCTACCATGGCAGCGTCCGTGAACATAGGCATGTTCAATCTTGGAAACGCCATCGGCGCCTGGGTCGGTGGTGCGACGATCGCGGCAGGATTCGGATTCGCTTCTCCGAACTGGGCGGGCGCAATTCTCTCGCTGATCGCGCTTGGTCTCGCTACGATTGCATGGGCGAGCGCTGGTCGCAAGTACACCGCCGTAGCCAGTGAATGCTGAAGTGAACTTCAAGGAGCTGATGGCCGTGATGCGGCGGCGCCGAATGTCGTCATCATGTCTGTGGTGATTGACGCGGCGTTCCTGAGGCAATCACGCTCCAGTTTTGAACGGTCCAATTTGCGGGGAAAGGCCCGTCCTGCGCGATCCTAGCCTGGGGCCGTCCGGCGCAAGGTATCCAGGAAATGCAGCGCTGCCGCCGACAAGGAGCGCTGCTTCTTGAGCAATATGCCGATTTCCCGCGAAGCGATGGGCGAATGCAGGGCCAAGCTGCACAGGCGCGTGGCGTCCATCAGGCGCAGGGCCAGCTGGGGCACCGCCGCGATGCCGACGCCGGCGGCCACCATCGCGCCCACGACCGAAATATTGTCGGACACGTAGGTCATCTCCGGCATCCGTCCCGATGCGGCAAGAATCCGGTCGGTGACCTGGCGAATGCTGCTGGCCGGGCCGCTCGCGATATAGGGACGGTCGGCAAAAACACTCCAGTCCACGCGTTTTCTTCCCGCCAGCGGATCGTCGACGGGGCAGATCAGCACGAATTTTTCTTGCAGCAGCGGAGAGAAGGTCACGCTGGCCGGCTGGTCGGAAACCTCGATGGATATGCCGATGTCGGCGTTGCCTTCCGAGACGGCCTGCGTGATCTGGCGTGCAGAGACGGCGTGGATATTCAGCCTCACCTGGGGATGCGATTTCTGGAAGGCTCGCGCCGCCTTTGGCAGTAAGGCGGAAGCCACCGAAGGCAACGCCCAGACATTGATGCTGCCGCGACGGCCCGCAATGAACTCCGACAAATCACTGAGGGAATCGCGGAATTCCGACAGCATGCGCATCGCAATAGGCACCAGTTCCGCGCCGGCTGCGGTAAGCGCGACACCGTGCTTGTCTCGGTCGAAGAGCCTGGCATCGAGCTTTTGTTCCGCAGCCTGCACCCGGCGGCTCAGGGCGGGCTGCGAGATATGCGCGCGTTCCGCAGCCATGCGGAAGTTGAGCGTCTCTGCCACCAACAGCACGGCTTCCAATTCGGAAATGGTCAGGGTCATCGCGTTCGTGATGCGTTTGGATTATCACCAAGATGTAAATATATCAATTTCCAGATCAGGCAAGTCACACCATACTGAGCTGAACCATAAGCACGGATGGAGACACACATGAATGAACCGCGCAAGCGGCTACGCATCGGCGTAGGCGCCGGCATGGCCGATGACCGCATCGGCCCCGCCATGCCATTGCTGGAAAGCTGCGATATCGACTACCTGGTATGCGAGTGCCTGGCTGAGCGGACGATCGCGCGGGAAACGCTGTCGCGCAGGCACGACGGCGCTCATGGCTATAACCCGATGCTGCAGGAGCGCATGCGTGCCTTTCTGCCGGCTTGCCGCGAGAAGGGCGTGCGGCTGGTGTCCAACATGGGCGCGGCCAATCCGGCCGGCGCCGCCCAGGCCGCGCTGGACATCGGCCACGACATGGGATGGGACGACCTGAAATGCGCCGCCGTCGTCGGCGATGATGTCGCCGACCGAGTGCGCCAGCATCCAGAACTTCGATTGATGGACCGCGACCTGCCGCTGGAAGCGATCCTGCCACAGCTAGCCTCCGCGAATGCGTATCTGGGCGCTGATGTCGTCCGCGATGCGCTGGCCACCGGTGCGCACGTGGTGATGACCGGCCGGGTCGCCGATCCCTCGTTGTTTCTGGGAGTGGCCCTGCATCACCACCATTGGGATTATGACGACCTCCCCAGACTGGCGGCCGGCACCATCATGGGCCACTTGCTGGAATGCTCTGCCCAGATCACCGGCGGGTACTTCGCCGACCCCGGCAAGAAGGACGTTCCGCGATTGGCCGAGCTGGCGTATCCCTTTGCCGATCTTTACAGCGACGGCGAGCTTTACATCGGTAAGCTTTCCGGCTCGGGCGGGCGCCTGGACCGCATGACCTGCGCCGAGCAGGCCCTGTACGAAATTCACGACCCGAGGGCTTATGTCACGCCCGATTGCGTACTGAATCTGGATGGCCTGCATTTCGAAGAACAGAACGCTGACCGGGTTGCCGTGCGCGGTATTCACGCCGCGCCACGCACCGACAGCTATAAAGTCGTGGTCGGTTACTTCGACGGATGGATAGGCACGGGCGAGGTCGCCTACGCAGGCGTGAACGCCATCGCCCGGGCTCGGTTGGCGGCCGACACCGTGAAGGAACGGTTCCGTCTCGATGGCGGCGTGGCCAGCGAAATCCAGGTCGACCTGATCGGCATCAGCAGCCTGCATGGCGACCATGCGCAGGCGCTGGCCAGCCATCCCTACGAGGTTCGGCTGCGGGTCGCCGCGCGCTGCCCCGACAGAAAGAGCGCCCACCTGCTCGGCGATCACGTGCGGCAGCTGAATATGCAGGGCCCTTATGGCGCTGGCGGCCCGGTCAACCTGGGCGCCAAGGAGGTCATCGCCGTGGATTCCTTGCTGATCCCGCGCGATTGGGTCAGCCCGGAAGTGATTACCTTGGGAGCTCGACCATGAGCATTCTGGTTTATGACCTGGCGCATGCGCGTGCGGGAGACAAGGGCAATACCTCGAGCATCGCCGTCATCGCTTACGACGACGACGGTTGGCGGGTGCTGCGCCAGGCGCTTACCGCCGAACGTGTCGAACAGGCCTTTGCGCATCTGGGAGCAGGGAAGGTGCGCCGTTACGAGGTGGAGAGCCTGAAGGCGCTGAAT
Organism: Achromobacter arsenitoxydans SY8; assembly: GCF_000236785.1. Classification (GTDB taxonomy): domain Bacteria; phylum Pseudomonadota; class Gammaproteobacteria; order Burkholderiales; family Burkholderiaceae_B; genus Achromobacter; species Achromobacter arsenitoxydans. The sequence continues at coordinate 12,121 of NZ_AGUF01000012.1, forward strand.
TTCGTTATCCCGAACGTGCTGTCCGGTGGCGTCACGCGCTCGCTGCGCCTGGATCCGCACGGCAAATCGCTCAGCTCGCTGATGCTGGGAATCGAGCTTCCGGCCAATCAACCGCAATCCTGAAAGGACGCGCAATGTATCCTCCCGCTGAACCCATGGGCACCGAGGTTTTCGCCCGGCTGCCCGAATCCCTGTACCTGACCGAACAGAGTTCGAGCTGGCTGGCCGCGCGCCACGTGAAGATGCACTCTTTTCTGGAGGGGCCTTCGTTCGACCGCGCCGGCAATCTCTGGTGCGTCGATCTGGCACACGGGCGCATCCTGCGCGTGGATCCGGCAGGCAACTTCGAGGTCATCGTCAGCTACGACGGCGAACCCAACGGCCTGAAGATCCATCGAGACGGGCGCATCTTCGTTGCCGATCACCTGCACGGGTTGATGCTTTTGGATCCCGAAGCCCGCAGCATCCGGCCGTGCCTGCAGCACGTGCAGCGTGAAGGATTGAAGGGCCTGAACGATTTGTTCTTCGCCTCCAATGGCGACCTGTACTTCACCGATCAGGGTGAAAGCGCCCTGGAGAATCCAACCGGCCGCGTCTTCCGCCTGCGCGCCGACGGCAAGACCGTGGACCTCTTGATGGATGGCCTGGCCGGGCCCAACGGCCTGGTCATGAACAAAGCCGAGAATGTGCTTTATGTGGCCATCACCCACGACAACGCGATCTATGCGCTGCGGCTGGAACCCGGCGGCCAGATGAAGAAGGCCAGCCGTTTCATCCAGCTGTCCGGCAGCACCGCCGGGCCGGACGGGTTGGCCATCGACAGCGCCGGCAACCTGGCGGTGGTCCATGCCCAGGCAGGCACCGTTTGGCTGTTCAGCCCCTTGGGCGAACCCCTTTACCGCATCCGGTCGTGCGCAGGCATGCGGACCACCAACGTCGCATTCGGCGGCGACGACATGCGCAGCTTGTACATCACCGAAGCGGAGCAGGGCGTCATTCTGCGCGCCCGCCTGCCGCATCCCGGCAAGCCGATGTACTCGCACCGGGATTGACCTGTCTGCGACGCACACCATTCACGCAAAAAAAATCACCATACACCGGAGACAACATCATGATTTCCTTCCGATTGATTGCCGGGCTGGCGCTGGGCCTTGCCGCTGTTACGAGCGCACAGGCCGCCGATTCCTATCCCGCGCGTCCCATCCGCCTGATCGCCACCTTCGGTCCGGGCAGCTCCATCGACATCATTGCCCGCCTGGTTGCCAAGCCTTTGGGCGAGCAGCTTGGCCAGCCGGTGATCGTCGAGAACAAACCCGGCGCCGGCGGCGACCTGGGCACCGACCTTGTCGCCAAGTCCGCCAAGGATGGGTACACCATTGGCTTCGCCTCCGCCGGACCGATCACGGTCAATCCCAATGCCCGCAGCAAGATGCCCTATGACCCGCTCAAAGACCTGACGCCCGTAGCCCTGGTGGCGACGGGCCCGAACGTCATCCTGGTCAATTCCTCGATCCCGGTGACGAACCTGAAGGAATTGATCGCCTATATCAAGGCCAATCCGAACAAGGTCAATTACGCATCGGCGGGCGTCGGCACCAGCGGCCATATCGCAGGTGAATTGTTCCAGCACCTGTCCAAGACCGAAATCCTGCACGTGCCCTACAAGGGCAATAGCGATGCCATCACCGACACCCTGGGCGGGCGCACCCAGATGGTCATCAGCGGCGTTCCGCCCATCCTGTCGTTCGTGAAGTCCGGCCAGCTACGCGCCCTGGCCGTCGCGGACACCAAGCGCTCGCCACTGCTGCCGGACGTGCCCACCGTTGGCGAAGCCGGCCTGCCGGGCGCCGAAAGCGTCGCCTGGTACGGAATCGTGGCGCCCGCAGGTACGCCGCAGGCCATTTTGGATCGCCTCCACGATGAGATCATCAAGGCGGTGAACAACCCTGAAACGCAAGAGAAGTTCGCCGGCCTGGGCATTGTTCCGTCCTCGGACAGTCGAACGGTCTTCGGCAAGCGCATGGCGGATGAGTACGTGCGCTTCAAGGAGCTGTTCAAGCAGATCAACCTTGTGATGGACTGAGGGAATCATGTCGCGAACCGTTATCGTCACTGGCGCCAGCGGGCTGGTTGGCTCCGCTGCCATCGACTCCTTCCTGAACGCCGGCTGGGAAGTCATCGCCGTCTCCCGGCGGCGTCCGGAAATCATCAGCGAACGGCCGTTCACCCATCTGCAGATAGATTTGCAGGACACCGAGGCCTGCCGTCGCGCCTTCGAGTCCTTGCCGCAAGTCACGCATGTCTTCTATGCGGCCGTCTATGAAAAGCCCGGCCTCATTGCGGGCTGGCAGGATCCGGAGCAGATGGCCACCAACCTGAGCATGATCAGGAACGTGATCGAGCCGCTGGCCCGCACCGGTGGGCTGCGTCATGTCACAGTTCTGCAGGGCACCAAGGCCTATGGCGTGCACCTGCACCCCATTCGCATCCCGGCGCGCGAGCGCCAGCCCCGGGACGACCATCCGAACTCGTACTGGTTCCAGGAAGACTACATCCGCGAAACAGCGACGCGATGCGGCTTTGGTTGGACCATCTTTCGTCCCACCATCGTGGTCGGCCCCAACGTGGGCGTGGCAATGAATACCGTGCCGGTGATCGGTGTCTATGCGGCGGTGTGCCGCGCCGAAGGCAAGCCGTTTGGCTATCCCGGCCACATTGCCTATCCACGCGAAGCCGTGGATGTGCGTCTCATCGGTGATGCGGGGGTCTGGACTGCGGAGAATCCGCAGGCCTGGAACGAACACTTCAACCTGACCAACGGCGAAGTCTTCAGTTGGCGCGATCTGTGGCCGTCGCTGGCGGAGTTCCTGTGCGTCGAACCGGGCCCGGACCAACCCGTCCGCCTGGCCGATTATCTGCCCAGCCGCGCGAAGCTGTGGGACGAGATCGTCAAGCGACATTGCTTGCGTCCCCTGACCATGGCCCAAATCCTGGGCGAATCCCATTACTCCGCCGACGCCCGGTTCGGCTACGGACTGAAAACACCACCGCCGCCGGCCTTCGTCAGCACGGTGAAGATCAAGCAGGCGGGCTTCACGCAGACTTACGACACCGAGGCAAGCGTCAAGCACTGGCTGCAGGTGCTGATGGAGCGGAAGATTATTCCGGGTCGCTTGGATTAGGGGAGGGGCGGTCGTGGGGCGGCAGTGGTGATTGCGGTAGGGGGTTAACGACCCGTAGCGGCCGTTCGCAGCGTCACAGGTCAAATGCCTGCTTTGCGTGGCTACTACTGCGGGCGCGTCGCCGAAATCGCCTTGAGCTGCGCGCAGGTCTTTTCCTTATCAGCCGCGCTTAGCGAGCCCAGTTGACCCTTGGTCGCGGTGTACGACTGCGAGAAGGCAGCGTCGAAGTCCGCGGCAGCCATGCCCTGGGCGCCTGCCGACGTCTTCTGCTGTTGCTTCATCTGGTCCAGCTGCGCGGCCGTATAGGCATTGCAGTACTCGGCGGCGGCATGCATCTGGCCGCCCAGCGCAGCCAGGTTCGGCATCTGGCCGGGAACGGTCTGTTGCGCCACGGCGGCGCCACTCCCGAAGGTCAGGGCGGCGGTCAGCAAAGCGGCCTTCTGGCCGCAAGAAACAACGGCGCGAGCTTGCTTGAGAAACGGCAATTCAGGTCTCCAATGGAATAAAGGTTCGGGTTGCGCAGCACCGCCGGCGATCGTGCTGCCGACGCGGCGGATGCAATATGCCCGGTTTGCTGTTATTGGCTTATGACTTGATGCAACGATGTGTATCGCCAGCCGCGTAGGCCGGCGAGGCGGCTGTTATCAGACGCGAGCAGACACTTGAGCGTTCGAAAAATGTGGCGCCGCGCTAACCACATTGGCATCGCTGTTGGCGTCGGCGTCCCAAAATACGATGCTAAGTCAACGCAAGCTGCTGAAAAATAAGGCGTTATTGCGGAGCTGTGTATGTTTGGGATAGAGTTCAAACATCCCAAAGCTGCACCTTCGCTGCATGCTCCATGAGACCTTTGGATCGAAGATTCGTCGGGTGCGAGCCGCACCGGGTCTGACCACAAGCGGCTAGTCCGCACCGCGCGTTTGCATCGTCCACTGATCGTTGGGCGATTCAATTCACCCTGGCCCCGAGGGACGGCGGGAGTTCGGTTTTCGCTCCCACATATACCGGTGGGCCGTAGCGTACTCAAAGCGGAATATCTCAATGATGACTCCGGAAATGCCAGACGACGACTTGGTACGGACCCGCAGCCACAGGCCACGCGATCTGCCTCAGGGCTTTCGGGCTGGATTGATTACGGCCATCACGGTATTGCTGGGCTTTTCGCTGGGTTTTCTGCGCTTCTGGGGCTTCGACGCGCCGGGCGATTGGAGCGCGTTGTCCGTGCTGCCGGGCGTGTCCTTGTTGCTCGCTAGTCTGCTGCAGATAATTGCTCTTTTCCGCGCTTTGCGTTTGGAGGATGAAGCCGAGGCTGAATACCGGAAAACCGTGCGATGGTTCATCGCGTCGGCAGTGCTGCTGTTGCTGGGTCTGACAGCGGCGTTGTGGGAGGCGGCGTGATTCAGCGCCATTCGAGTTCCGAAATCCATCGGCGCTGAACATTCATCTCAAGAAACCACCGCCTCCGGCTGCCTGCGCAATCTCAGCACCGGCGACGTAAACAGCACCGCGAACTGAATAAAAAACCCGATCGTCGATACCCACAAACACGCCGCCACGCCGAATCGAGCAGCCAGCGCGGCCCCGATCAACGCCCCAATCGGCCGGGCGCCAAAGTTCGCCGTCACGATGACCGACGACACCCGGCCCAGTAGCGCATTCGGCGTGACCGACTGGCGTAGCGTGGTGGTGGTGATGGTCCACAGGATGGGGCCCGCGCCGAACAGGAAGAAGCCCACCGCAGCCCACACGCCTGACGGGAATATCAGCGTGGATAGCAGGATGAAGCTTGCCAGCAGCGCCGACAGCGGCCCCGCGCCGATCATGGCGCCGAAGGGCAGGCGGCGGGCGAGCCAGGGGGCGGCGAGGGCGCCGGCCAGCATGCCTGCGCCGTAGATGCCCAGCGTGAAGCCGACGCCTGCCGCCGACAATCCCAGCCGTTCGACGGCGTAGGCGACGTAGATCGCCAGCAGCACGAACCAGGCGGTGTTGAAGAAGAGGGCGGTGATGAGCACGGGGCGCAGCAGGGGATGGGTGGCGACGAAGGCGGCGCCTTCGCGCAGTTCGGCCAGCGGGTGGCGGCGCTGGGCGGGTTTGGGCGGGTCGTGGGGTAGGCCGGCCAGGAGTACGGCAGCCAGTAGCGACAGCGTCGTCGCCAGCACGTAAGCGGTCGAGGCGCCCATCCAGCCCACCAGCGCGCCGCCGGCGGCGGGGCCGGCGGAGAATGCGGCGCTGCGGGCGAGTTCGAGCCAGCGGTTGGCGCTGGCCAGTTCAGCAGGCGGGACCAGCCGCGGCACGAGGGCAGGGGCGGCGACGTTGTACGCGACGGTGCCTACCGCGCCCAGGAAGCCCAGGGCGGCCAGCCATTGGAGGCTGAGTCCTCCTGCCCACAAGAGTGCGAGCAGGCCGAGCAGGCTGGCGGCGCGCACGATTTCGGCGGCTGTCATGAGTGTGCGGCGCGAGATGCGGTCGGCGAGCACGCCTGCGGGCAGGGATAGCAAGAGGAAGGGCAGGGTCTGCGCGGTCTGCAGGTAGCCGGTCTGCGCGGCGTTGGCCCCCAGGGCCAGTACGGCGTAGAGCGGCGCGGCGGCCAGGGCGATCTGCTCGGAGAATTGCGCGGCGAGGTTCGAGGCGGCCAGGCGCCGGAACGCGGAGGGCAGGGCGGGCATGAGGGGGGCGGGGGCGCCGCGCAAACGACAAGGGCACGATCATAGTCGTGCCCTTGGGGTCTTGCACTCCGGTCCTTGCGGTCAGGGAATCGGCGGGTAGTCGCCGAAGCCGTCGGGCCAGGTGGTCAGCACGTCGTAGCCGGTTTCGGTGACGACGACCATGTGTTCCCACTGGGCGGACAGCGAGCGGTCTTTGGTGACAACCGTCCAGCCATCGGGAAGCTGTTTGGTCTGCGGCTTGCCGGCGTTGATCATGGGTTCGATGGTGAACATCATGCCGGGCTGCAGGACCATGCCTTCGCCGGGGCGGCCGTAGTGCAGGACCTGCGGGTCGTCGTGGTAGATCTGGCCGATGCCGTGGCCGCAGTATTCGCGCACGATGCTGAAGTGTTCGCGGTGCGCGACGGTCTGGATGGCGTGGCCGATGTCGCCGAGGGTGGCGCCGGGCTTGACGGCCATGATGCCGGCGCGCATGGCTTCGTAGGTGGTGTTGACCAGGCGGCGCGCGAGCGGGCTGGGCTGGCCGACGTAGTACATGCGGCTGGTGTCGCCAAACCAGCCGTCCTTGATGACGGCGACGTCGATGTTCAGGATGTCGCCGTTCTTGAGGACCTTGGACGAGGGGATGCCGTGGCAGATGACGTGGTTGACCGACGCACAGATGGTCTTGGGAAAGCCGTGGTAGCCGACGTTGGCGGGGATGGCCTTGAGGACGTTGACGATGTAGTCGTGGCAGATGCGGTCGATTTCGTCGGTGGTGACGCCGGGGCGGACGTGTTCGCCGATCATGTGCAGGACTTCAGCCGCCATGGCGCCGGCCTTGCGGGCCATTTCGATGTCGGCGGCGGATTTGATGGATACCTTCTTGGCCATTTACGCGGCCTCCTGTTGCGGGGGCTGCGGCAGACTCTGGGAGAGGGAGGCGATGGCGAAGCCTTCGGCCTGGTCGATGCGGATCAGGAGCTGGCAGATGTCGGCGTGGCGCAGTTCGGGGTAGAGCTCGGACAGCATGCCGATGCGCATCCAGTGTTCGGCCTGGGAGTTGATCGAGCGGCTGAGCGCGCCGCTGGCGACACGCAGGTTCTCGTGCATCTGCTCGGAGATTTTGACGATGCCCATAGTGGATGTTCCGTATATGGTTTGTATATGGAACGTATGGTACTGCTAGGCGGGGGGCGGAGGCAAATCGAGCTGGGGGGCGGTGCGGGGGCTCGATTGGGTGTCAGACACCTCGCGAGGTGGCCGGGGTGTCAGACACTTTGCGAGGGCTGGATGGCGTCCTTGCTTTCCTTGGGTTCCTTACGCGCCTTGCCACGCGTGGTCTTCTTCGCCGCGCCGGCGCGGGGCGTTTCCTTGGCGGGGGGCGCTGTGGCTGCGGTCATTTGTTCCATCCACATCAGCGCGTCGGTGTAGGACAGGAATTGCTGCAGATAGCCGGGCGAGACTTCGCGCATCAGGGACAGGGCCCGGTGCACGAGCTGGTTGGAGTTGAGCGGGCCGGCGTTCTTGTGCACCTGCTCTTGCGACTGGCGCACCTGGCGGTCGGCGCTGACGCGGGACCAGATGGCGCGGAAGTAGTCGAGCATGGGCAATTCGGGATACGCGCCGCGCAGGCCTAGCGCGTCGCGGATGTCGGGATCGCCCTGCGCGATCGGGTTGGCGATGTAGTCGATCAGGCCGGCGAGAGGGCTGGCCGCGAGGGCATGGTCCGCATCGGCGGCATTGACGGCATCAACGGCCTCGGCTGCATCCCGCAGCAAGGCCGCATCCAGCGTAGACGGCGCATCCTCATGCTCACCCGCTGCTTCCACCGCCGCGGCATAAGCCTGCAGCAACGCGTTCAGCCGTTCATCCAACAACTGCCGCGCCGGACCGGCATAGGCCGCCGCCCGGCGGTCCAGCGCGTCCAGGAAATGGAATCGTATGGGGTCAATCCGATCTGCCCCGCTGGCGCGCCAGGCGTCCAGCACCGTCCGGGCGTCCGGGAACGCCGCGCGGGCGCCGTCACTGCTCACCGGGCTTACCCGCTTCGTTGGAGGGTCGGGGGATGGGCGTGATTTCCACGCGGCGGTTCTTGGCGCGGCCTTCTTCGTCGGTGTTGGACGCGACGGGCTGTTCGGATCCGAAGGCTGCCGCGAAGACGGACGACGACGCGACGCCTTCGTCGATCAGGGCGCGGGTTACGGTCAGGGCGCGCTGGGCGGACAGATCCCAGTTGTCGGCGAAGCGGCGGTTGCCTTCGCGCACCAGCTGGTCGTCGGTGAAGCCGCTGACCATCAGGATTTCGTTGCGGGTCTTCAGGTACGCGGACAGGGGCTCGATCAGGCTTTTGAGGATCTCGCGGCCTTCGGGCTGCAGTTGATCGGAGTTCAGCGCGAACAGGACGCTGCCGCTGATGCCGATGCGCCCGTTGACGAGCGTGACGCGGCCGGCGGCCAGGGGGCCGGCCAGCGCCTGCTCCAGGGTTTCGCGGCGCTGGGTTTCGACCTGGCGCTGCTTGACCTCTTCTTCGAGCTGCGTCGACAACTGCAACTGCACTGCGACCACGCTGACCAGGATCAGGACGAAGGCGCCCAGCAGCACCGACATCAGGTCGCCGAAGACCGCCCACGCCGGGGCGGAGGGCTCCACGCCGCCGTCGATATCCTCGCTCATGCCGTTTCCGCTCCGGCGGTGGCGCGCTGGGTGGCCAGCTGCTGCAGGTTTTCGATGATCTGCTTCTGCGACATCAGGCTCAGGTCGACGACTTCACGGGCCTGCGCCACGTAGTACGAGAGCTGTTCGTCGCCGCGCGCGATGGACTTGTCCAGCGCGGCTTCGATGCGTTGCAGGTGGGCCATCAGCCTGTCGTTGGTTTCGCCGAAGGACTGCACCGCTACGCCGAAGGATTCGCCCAGGCTGGCGACTTCGACGGCGCCGCTGGTGACCAGCGAGGCCACTTCGGTGAGCTTGCCGGTTTCGGCTTCGACCTTGTCGGTGAACTGCGCGCCCACGCGGTCCAGCATGTCGGCCGACGATGCGACCAGCGCGTCCACGGCGGTGCGCTGTTCGGCGGCGGTGTGGTTGACGGCGTCCAGCAGGGTGCCCAGCGTTTCCAGCAGGCGGCTGCGTTCTTGCAGCATGTCGTTGTCGCGCACCATACTGTCGGACAGTTTCTGGCGCAGTTCGCCGATGACTTCGGCGGCGGCGCGCGGCGCTTCGGACGCGGCCTGCACCAGGCGGCCGATTTCGGCGATGGTTTCGCTGGCGTGCGCTTGCGTGCGGGCGGTGATGTCGTCCGCGGTCAGGCTGAGCGTGTCGCAGATCTGCTGCTGTTGGCTGGCCGCTTGCGCGCCGGCCTGTTCCCATTCGGCGCGCAGCGCGTCGGCCATGGCGGCCAGCTTGGCGGTCCAGGCTTCCAGGCGCGCTTCGTCGTTGGCGGCCAGGGTGGATTGCAGCGTGGCGTGCGATTGGTCCAGGGTTTGCAGAAGTTCGGCGGAATGCTGGCCGAAGACGGCGGACGCGGATTCCAGGGCCTGCTGGTTGTCGCTGGCGAGCTGCTTGCCGACCTGTTCCTGACGCGCCTGCGCATCGGTCCAGGCCTGCGTGACGCTGCCGGCCGCCGTTTCCAGGCGGGTGGACAGGTTTTCCAGCAGGTTGGCCTGCGCCTGGGTTTGCGCGCTGATGTCGCGCGCGGTCTGGGTCAGGGTGTCGCTGATTTCGAGCTGGCGCAGGGCGGCTTGCGTGCCGGCCTGTTCCCATTCTTCGCCGAGCGTTGGCGGCCATCGTGGCCAGCGTGCCGGTCCAGGCGGCCAGGCGTTCCTGGTCGCGCGAGGCC
>NZ_AGUF01000011.1 GCF_000236785.1 Achromobacter arsenitoxydans SY8
CGGGAGTATCCGGATTTTTGTGTGCAGGCCTATGATGGTTTTCAAGGAGACCGACCATGGCACGCAATCCGAAGTCCGCGAAGCAGTCCAGTAAGCCGGCGCTGCCGGCCAGTGCTGAGCAGTTACTTGATGAACTTGTAACCGGACCGATGACAGCCGAGGCGGTTCAGGACACGTTCATGCTGTTGAAGAAGGCGCTGATCGAGCGTGCGCTGGGCGCCGAGCTTGGCCAGCACCTAGGCTATCCCGCCGGGCAGGCCCGGCCCGAGGCGTCCAGCAACCAGCGCAACGGCAAGAGCAGCAAGACGGTGCTGACCGATGACGGCCCGCTCAAGCTTGATATTCCGCGTGATCGGGACGGCAGTTTTGCTCCGATCCTGATCCCCAAGCACGCCCGGCGGTTTACGGGGTTCGATGACAAGATCATCGCGATGTACGCCCGAGGCATGAGCGTGCGTGAGATCCGAGCATTTCTGGATGAGCAGTACGGCACCGACGTGTCGCCGGAGTTCATCAGCTCGGTCACAGATGAGGTCATGGAAGAGCTGCAGGCCTGGCAGAACCGGCCGCTCGATCCGATGTTGCCGGTGGTGTTCTTCGACGCACTGAGGGTCAAGATCCGGGATGAAGGGCTGGTGCAGAACAAGGCGGTCTATCTGGCGCTGGGGGTGCTGCCAGACGGCAGCCGCGAGGTTCTGGGCCTGTGGATCGAGACCACCGAAGGCGCCAAGTTCTGGATGCGGGTGTTTAACGACCTTAAAACGCGAGGCGTGCAGGACATCCTGATCGCGGTGACAGACGGTTTAAAAGGCATGCCTCAAGCGCTTGAGGTCGTGTTCCCGGCCACCACGCTACAGACGTGCATCGTGCACCTGATCCGCAACAGCCTGAGCTACGCGGGCTGGAAGGAGCGCCGCACCATCGCCGCGGCACTGCGCCCGATCTACGCGGCCGTGAACGCTCAGGCCGCGCAACAGGCACTCGATGAGTTCGCCGCGAGCCCCTGGGGTCTGAAGTACCCCATGATCGTCAAGGCCTGGAAAGACGCATGGGAGCAGGTCATCCCATTCTTCGTGTTCCCACCAGCGATCCGGCGCGTGATCTACACGACAAATGCGATAGAAAGCGTAAACGCGCAGCTTCGCAAGATCATCAAAACGCGCGGTCACTTCCCCACCGACGATGCAGCCATTAAGCTGCTCTGGCTGGCGCTGCGAAATATCGCAGTCAAATGGGGATCGGCCACACACCATTGGACCGAGGCCATGCAGCAGTTCGCCGTCCTTTACGAGGAGCGATTTACTCGACCCCGTAACGACTCACAGCCGGCTGGCTAGCAAATGAGGCAACGTCAGACTAACGCCTAGAACACAAAAAATCTGACACTCCC
>NZ_AGUF01000010.1 GCF_000236785.1 Achromobacter arsenitoxydans SY8
GAAAGCCTAGTTTTACCTCCTCCGTTCGCGCCGACAAAGACAACCGACGAACCCGGCTCGACGCTAATCGTCACTGCCGCGTTGGGCGTAGGAATTTGAAAGCTGAACGGCATGCGCGCCCTGTCTTAACTTAAATAGTCGACGCGGGAGTTTAATGCATGTCGATGCGCCTGTACCAATCAAACAAACCTGATTAGTCGTTTTACTAAGCCGAAGATGAGAACGGTACAGCAACTACTCGGCGCGTGGTGCACCGACCCGTACGCAAGCCAGGCCTGGCTTAAGTATTCGCGATACTGACGGGCCACGAGCTACCGTTCGCCCAGCTTCGTCACGTCGCCAGTTGAGTGGCTGTTTGCTCCAAAAACGGATGTCGGGGTCGCAGAGTCCTGACTGCCCGGAATGGGTCGAAATCAGCCGTCCCCTATACCACGCCAATACGTGCGTCACCCGCTCACTCGTACATTCTTCCGCAGTACAGGAAAGTGGCGAATTGACGCCAGGGGTTGGATGCTGGAAGCCCTTTTGCAGCTTCCGCCTCAATAGTTCAGCGACATCGGCTTCTCCCCCCCAGGCGCCAGCCCAAACATCCGCCGAACCCCGTTAAGAAACGCCCCATAAGGCCGCCCCAGCACCAACATCATCACCGCCGCCCCCAGCACTCCGCGCACCAACCCCCACCCCGTCGCGCCGCTAATGGCAATAATCCCGGCATAAATCGGCACCTGAAAACTCATCAAAGCCAAGCTGTCCCAATGCACCCGGGATACCCGCGTATCGCCAGCATGGCTCATGACCCAATCGCGCCACATCCCATAAGGCCGTCCCACCGGAATCATGAGCGCACCGCCGATAAGCCGCGCGTGCAGCACCTGCTCCCAGCTCATTCCCGCGACCCACCGTTCGTTTATCACCCCGGTCGTCGTAAAGAACAGGACCAACGCCAACGTATCGGCGAGGTAAGCCCGCGAGGGGTGTGGCAATCGCATCTTGCGCATCAGCGAGCTATCCCCCTGCTTCTGTTCCGCATCCGTTCTCTCCTATCTGTATCTGGCGGCGCCTTCGCAGGCAGGCTAGACTGCCGCAACCCTGCCCCTGAACACCCCCGCCAACCATACGCACCATGCTGAAAATATTGGGAAAGTCCTCGTCCATCAATGTACGCAAGGTGCTGTGGACCTGCGCCGAACTGAATCTGCCTTTCGAGCGCGAGGATTGGGGTAGCGGGTTCCGCCCTACCAGTGATCCCGGCTTTCTGGCGCTCAATCCCAATGCGATGGTGCCCGTGCTGCAGGATGGGGGCTTTGTGTTGTGGGAGTCGAACAGCATCATCCGCTACCTGGCGGGGCAGTATGGCGGCCAGGGCCTGTACCCGGCGGAGCCGAAACGCCGGGCGCGGGTGGATCAATGGATGGACTGGCAGGCGACGGATCTGAACCGGTCGTGGAGCTATGCCTTCATGGCGCTGGCGCGGCAGTCGGCGTCGCATCGCGACACGGTGGCGATCGAGGCGTCGTGCCAGGCTTGGGGGCAGTTCATGGGTATTCTGGACCAGCGCCTGTCCGCCACGGGCGCGTATGTGGCGGGCGATGCGTTCACGTTGGCGGACATACCGGTCGGCCTGTCCGTGAACCGCTGGTTCGAGACGCCTTTTGATAAGCCGATGCTGCCCGCGGTGGCCGCGTATTACGACCGGCTGGCCGGGCGCGAGGGCTATCGGCTGTATGGCCGCAACGGGACGGCTTAGGCGCAATTGATGATGCGCCGGCGGCGCCGGCGCATTTGCGTGGCTTATTTGACGACGCCGCAGACCAGGCGCCCGCCTCCGCCGCCCAGGGGCTCGGGCTTGTCGCTGTAGTTGTCGCCGCCAGCGTGGATCATGAGGGCGCGGCCCTTTACGTCGGCCAGCTTCAGGTGCGGGGCGACGACGGCCTTGGTGGCGGAGCCGTCGGCGGCGACCGTGAGGAACGGCAGGTCGCCTTGGTGGCCGTCGGTGGCCATGGGGCCTTTGTGGGACTTGGTGCCCTTGGGGTCGAGGTGACCGCCCGCGCCGCCGCCGGGCGCCATTTTGTTGTTCACCATGCCCGGCTCGCAGGAGCCTTTTTCATGGACGTGGAAGCCGCGTTCGCCGGGGGGCAGGCCTTTCAGGTGGGGCGTGAGCTGCAGCCCTTCCTTGGTGTCTTTCAGGGTGATGGTGCCGGCGCTCTTGCCGACGCCCTCGGGCGTCAGGAACGACATCGAGACGTCTTCGGCCAGCGCGGCGCTGGACGCGCCCGCAAATGCCAGGGCCGTGACAAGCATCGAGATTTTCTTCATGAATTGCCTCCAGGGATGATGCCCGCGAGTTGCGGGCGGCCGGCGGCGCAAGGCCCGCCCTGCTCCGCCAGTGGCGCAGATGACAATAGCACCGGCGCCGGGCGGTCGGCCAGCAAACTTCATTCCTGATACAAGGTTGTGACATGGTGTGGGGCGGCTACCCATTCACCAGCAACACCACCCCATGCAGCAGCACGCCGATCAGCCCGCCGACCAGCGTGCCGTTGAAGCGGATGTATTGCAGATCCCGCCCCACGCTCAGTTCCAGCTCGTTGACCAGATGCCGCTCGTCCCAGTTCTTCACGGTGCGCGAGATGTGTTCGGTGACGCCGACGCGCAGGCGACCGGTGAGGCGGCGGGCAGCGCCCAGGATGTGGTTGTTGATGGCTGCTCGCAGGCCGGGGTCCTGGCCCAGTTTGCGGGCCAGCGCCAGCAATGCGCTTTCCAGGTGCGCGGCCAGGGCGGAGTGTTCGTCGGACAGGTCGCGCCGCAGCGCGGCATGGATGTCGTCCCACAGGCCCTGGACATATTCCTGGACCTTGGGGTGGTCGATGGCGCGCTGTTTGAGTGATTCGACCTGTTCGGCCAGCGCCGGATCGCTTTTCAGGCGCTCGATGTAGTTCATCACCCAGGCTTCGTAGTCGCGCCGCACAGGATGGCCAGGTTCGGACAGGACGTCGCGCAGTTCTTCCACCAGCGCCCGGGCAAGGCGGTCGGCCAGGTTGTCGGCGATACCGTCCACGGATTTGACGACGTCGACGGCCGCGATGATGCGCGGCCATTCCTTGCGGGCGAATTTCACCAGCAGGGTCGACGCCCGCTCCTTGACGTCTTCTTCCGCCAGGTAGCCGCCCAGCCGTTCCAGGGCGGCGTCCAGCAGTTCCTGGTGGCGGCCGTCGCGAGTCAGAAGGCCCAGCACTTCGCCCGCGGTGCCGGCCGCGTCCCAGCGCCGCAGGTTGCTGACCACGAATTCCTGGATGACGCCGCGCACCGCCCGGTCGTCCAGCAGGTCCAGGGTCTGCAGGGCGACCCGGCGCGCGCCGTCGCTCAGGGCGTGCGCCTGGGCGGGCCGGGCCAGCCAGCGGCTGAGCCGGGCGGCGGGATCGAAGACGCGCAGTTTTTCGATAAGCGTGTCCGGGTCCAGGAAGTGGTCGCGCACGAACACGGCCAGGCTGTCGCCGATGCGGTCCTTGTTGCTGGGGATGATGGCGGTATGCGGGATGGGCAGTCCCATCGGGCGGCGGAACAGCGCCACGACGGCGAACCAGTCGGCCAGGGCGCCCACGGTGGCCGCTTCGCAGAAGGCCCGCACCCAGGCCCACGGCCCCTGCCCGCCCATGACGTGGCTGGTGATGAAGCCGCTGACCATGGCCGCCAGCAGGGCCAGCGCCGCGATTTTCATCCGGCGCAGCTGCGCGCGGCGCGCGTCGGAATCCAGGGCGGAGCGCGTGGCGGCAAAGGCGGTGGAACGGGATGTATCGGTCATGAAAAATCCGGCGAAATGAGGCACCAGCATACCAACTCGCCATGGCGCGGCCGTTGCGCCGCGGCACCCGGGATGGAGTCAGCGGCGGCCGTCGGGCCGGCGGCGGTAATACCATGTCAGCAAAGGCGACGCCGTGACGCCGTGCACCAGCACCGATCCGGCGATGGCGGCGAGCAGCAGCGGCGCCAGTTCGCGCGCCACGTCGTGCGGCGCTTGCTCGACGGCCAGCATCAGATAATAGAAGGCGCCGACGCCGCGGATGCCCAGCCAGCTCGCCATCCAGCGCTGCCGGCTGTTCATGGAAGACCCGGCCAGGGCCAGCATTACGCTGACCGGGCGCACGGCGACGAACAGGGCCGCCGCGGCCAAGAGCGGCGTCCAGGCCAGCATTTCGCGCCAGTACGCCGACACCACGCTGCCGATAATCAGCATCAGCGCCAATTCCACGAAGCGTTCCAGCCCGACCGAGACCGCCATCATGGACTCGGCCAGATGGGCGTGGGCCAGTTGCGGATCCTGCGCGCTGGCTTCCTGCTCGGCGGGCGTCACCGCTTCCACCGCCTGGCGCGGGCTGCGGGCGCCGCCGGTGGCGCGCAGTTCCTGCTGGCGCAGGGCGACGCCGGCGCAGAACACTGCCAGGAAGCCATAGCCGTGGGCAAGCAAGGTCGCGCCGTAGCACAGGGCGATCAGCCCCAGCGCCAGGAACTCGTCCAGCCCCAGCGCGTTGCCGTAGCGGATGCGCAACATGGCGATGAAGCGTTCGCTGCCGGTGCCCATCAGCCAGCCGATGGCGATGGCTACGGCCACGCCCCAAGTCATTTCGGCGGCCGTCGCCCAGGGGTTTTCTAGCCCGGCGGGCCCGGCGTTGCACAGGGCGATTCCCAGCACCACAAACGGAAACGCGGCGCCGTCGTTGGCGCCGCCCTCTCCGGACAGCGCAAAGCGCAGCGGCTCTTCGTCGCCAGCCTCGACCGGACGCAGTTCATTGGCCAGGACCGGATCGGTAGGCGCCATCGCCGCGGCCAGCAGCAGCGCCGGCCCCCAGGCCAGTCCAAGCGCCAGATGGCCCAGGGCCATCATCAGCCCGATCGTCAGCAGCATGGCGGGCGCCGCCAGGCGCAACGGAAGCCGCCACAAGGGGTCGCCGCAGGCGGCGCGCAGGTGCATGCCAATGGCGAACAGCGAGACCGGCAAGGCGGCCTCGGCGATCAGGCGCAGCGCGTGGCGGTCGTCAAACAGATCCGGCGTCAAGAGGCCCAGGCCGGCAGGCCCGATCAGAAAGCCCGCCGCCAGATACACCATTGCGCCCGTCATGGGCAGCAGGTCGATGAAGCGCCTGGCCAGCGCCATCAGCACAAGCAGCGCGCCCACCAGCAGGAACCAGACGGCCTCGATGTTCACATGCACGCTCCATCCGCGGCGGCGCTACTCGCCCAGGAATTCCGACACCGCCTCCAGGCCCTCGATGTGATCCGCCACCACCTTGGCGATGAACGCGATGGGCACCGAGAGCAGCGTGCCCCACACGCCCCACAGCCAGGTGAAGAGCAGCAGCAGGATGAACACCGCGACGGCGTTCATCTTGGCGATGCGGCCCGACATCCACGTGGTGATGACCACGCCCATCAGCAGGGCGATCGCCACCGAACTCAGGGCTACCGCCAGCGCGGGGCCCAGTTCGCCAAACTGCACCAGGCCCGCGATGCCGGTGCCCACCGCCGTCAGCAGCGGGCCGAAGTACGGAATGATGTGCAGCGCGCCCGCGACGATGGCCCAGGTGGCGGCGTTTTCCAGGCCCAGCAGGCGGAAGGCCGCCCACGACAGCAGCGCCAGCGCCACATTGGTGACGAGCATCATCGCCATGTACATGTGGATGGAGCTGTTGATCTGGTCCAGCATGTGCACGCTGATCTTCTTTTGCGACAGGGTCTTGCCCGCCACCTTCACGAATTTGCGCTTGAAGGCGTTGCCCGACAGCAGCAGGAAGAACACCAGGAACACGCACATGGTGGCCTGGCCCACAAAAGAGGCCACGCTCTTGGAGCCCCACAGCAGGATGTCGGTGAGCCCGCCATCGGACTTGGCGACGACCACCTGCCCCGCCGGCGGCGCCTTGCCGGAATCCTGCAGGAAACTTGCCGCGCCCCTGAGCTTTTCCAGGAAGGACCCGTCCCCGCTCCACAGGCCGCCCAATGTGCGGGACAGCTTGCCCGATATCTCCGGCAGCGCATGGACGATGTCGGCAACCTGATCCTGGGTCACGTAGAACAGGCCGACCAGCGCAACCGCGATGGCGGACATCAGCACCACGGTGCCCAGCGCGCGCGGCAGGCGCGCCCGCTCCATCAGGGTCACCGCGGGATCCAGGGCGTAGGCCACGACAATGGCCATCACGACGGGAACAATGAATTCCTGCGCAAGCTTCAGGCTGAACAGGACGGCCAGCACCGTCAACGTGACCAGGCAGACGCCGCGCGCGCGCACGGCCGGCGTGACGGGCGCGGACGGCTCGATCAGGCCCGCGTCCTGCGCCGTGACTTTTTCCTGGGGCGGTTCGGACGGTTCGGCCGCAGCCGGGGCGGCCTCGGCCGGGGCCGCAGGCTGCGCAGTGGTCACGCTATCCATCATTCCCCCCGCATTCGATTGCCGAATGCCCCCAGCAAGCGCCGTGCCCGACGCCCTACCCGCCGCCGACGGCCAGCAGGCCGGCTTCGCCGTCATGGCGGCGCTGGGCCCGGTCCAGGATGAATTCGATCATCATCGACAGCGCCCGCGGATGGTGGCGGTTGGGCATGTAGAGCATGTACATGCCGCGCCCGAAGATGCTCAGGCGCCAGTCGGTCAGCGCGGGCACCAGGTCGCCGTTCGCGATGTCGTCGTGCACGACGTAGTCGGGCACCACGCCCACCCCGATGCCGGCGCGGATGGCGTCGCGCAGGAAGGCGTAGTTGCGCGAGATGACGGTGGGTTCCAGCACCACGTGCTGGCGGGGCTGGCCGCCGTAGTAGGCGGACAGGCGCAGCGGCCTGCCGATGACGGCGGCGCTGATGACGGGCGTGCCGGCCAGGTCTTCCGGGCGTTGCGGCAGGCCCCGGCTCTCGGCGTAGGCGCGGGACGCGCAGGCCACGTAGCGGACCTGGCCCAGTTCTCGGGCCACCAGGTGCTGGGGCGGCTCGGACATGATGCGCACGGCGATGTCCACTTCGTCGCGCAGCAGGTCTTCGACGCTGTTTTCGAACAGCACGTCCAGCACGATGTCCGGATAGGCCGCCTTGAACTCCAGCAGCCAGGGCGTCATCACGAATTGCCCGTAGCCGCTGGGCACGCTGAGCCGGACCTTGCCCTGCGGGGTCTTGCCCAGTGTCTCGACCGATTCGCGGGCGGCGGCCAGTTCGTCCTGGATGCTGCGCCCATGCTTGTAGAGCTTCAGGCCGATTTCCGTGGGTTCCACGCGCCGCGTCGTGCGCCGGACAAGCTGCATGCCCACCGAGCGCTCAAGCTGGTTAAGGTGGTAGCTGACGTTGGCGCGCGTCATCTTGAGCCGGCGCGCCGCTTCGCTCAGGTTGCCCGCGTCCAGGATCTCCACCAGCAATGTCAGCGATTTGGTGTCCATAGCGCGCTCCCGGCGTGAATTGTCAAAATTTATTGTCCAGACTGTCAATTCTGGATGGCATTGTCAAGACATCTTTGCTGGGAAAGAATAAAGCCATAAGAGACGGGCCGCTTTGGCCCGCCCCGCTCCGTTCGCGCTGCCGCCGGTCCCCCGCCCGGCGCGCGGGCAGGAAGCAACCACGGAGACACTGTCCATGACCGACAGCGCAAGCACCGGCGCGGCGCAAACGCGCCGCTATGAAGACATCCTGGTCGTCGTCATCGACCATCCCCCCGTCAATGCCCTGAGCGCCGCCGTGCGCCGCGACCTGTCCAACGCCATCGCCGAGGCGCAGACGGACACGCGGGTCCGCGCCATCCTGCTCATGGGCGCGGGCAAGAATTTCATCGCGGGCGCCGACATCCGCGAATTCGGCAAGCCGCCGCAGCAGCCCCTGCTGCCGGACCTCTGCAACCAGATTGAAGCCAGCGCCAAGCCGGTCATCGCCGCCCTGCATGGCGCGGCGCTGGGCGGCGGCCTGGAGATCGCCATGGCCGCCCACTACCGTGTGGCCCTGGCGGGCGCCAAACTCGGCCTGCCGGAAGTGAACCTGGGCCTCTTGCCGGGCGCGGGCGGCACGCAGCGCGCGCCGCGGCTGATGGGCGCGCAGGCCGCGCTGGACCTGATGCTGACCGGCAAGCACCTGTCCGCCGACGCCGCCCTGGCGGCGGGACTGGTGGATGCGCTGGCCTCGGAAGAAGATCCCCTGGACGCGGGACTGGCCTATACGCGCCAGTTGCTGGCGTTGAACGCCGGGCCGCGCCGCACGCGCGACGCGGCCGACGCACTGTCTGACAGGCAAGCCCAGCTCGCCGCGGTCGACGCCGCCGCCGAGCGTATCGCCACCACCGCGCGCGGCCTGTTCTCGCCGGCCAGGATCGTCCAAGCCGTGCGCGCCGCCATTGAACAGCCGTTCGACGAAGGCCTGCGCACCGAGCGCGCCCTTTTCCTGCAATGCCTGGACAGCCCGCAACGGGCCGCGCTGGTGCATGCATTCTTTGCGGAACGCGAAACCGCCAAGATCCCCGAACTGAAAGAGGCGCGGGCGCGGCGGCTGGAGCGCGTGGGCATCGTGGGCGGCGGCACCATGGGCGCGGGCATCGCCGTGGCCGTGCTGGACGCCGGCCTGCCCGTGGTCATGGTCGAACAGGACGACGCCGCACTGGCGCGCGGGCGGGCTCGCGTCGAACAGGTCTACGACCTGCTGGTCAAGAAAGGCAGGATCTCCAGCGACGAACGCGCAGCCCGCCTGGCGCGCTTTACCGGCGCCACGAACTACGACGCGCTGGGCGAAGCCGATCTCATCATCGAGGCCGTGTTTGAAGACATGGCGGTCAAGCAGGCCGTCTTCGCGCAGCTTGACCGCGTCGCCAAGCCAGGCGCGGTGCTGGCCACCAACACCTCTTACCTGGACGTGAACCAGATCGCCGAGGCCACTCGCGGCCCGGCCGACGTGCTGGGCCTGCATTTCTTCTCGCCCGCCAACATCATGAAGCTGCTGGAAGTGGTGGTGGGACGCCACACCGCGCCGGATACGGTGGCCACGGGTTTCGAACTGGCGCGCCGGCTGCGCAAGACGCCGGTGCGCGCTGGCGTCTGCGACGGCTTCATCGGCAACCGCATCCTGGCCGTGCATCGCCAGGCCGCCGACATGATGATGGAAGACGGCGCATCGCCCTATGACATCGACGCGGCGGTCCGCGCCTTTGGCTATCCCATGGGCCCGTACCAGATGGCGGACCTGGCAGGCGGCGACATCGGCTGGGCTACGCGCAAGCGCCGCGCCGCCACCCGTGACCCGGCGCTGCGCTACGTGCAGATTCCCGACCGCCTGTGCGAACGAGGCTGGTTCGGCCAGAAGACGGGACGCGGCTTCTATCTGTATCCGGACGGCGCGCGCCAGGGCACGCCCGATCCCGACGTGCTGGCCATCATCGACGACGAGCGCCGCCGCGCGGGCGTTGCGCCCCGCCCGTTCACGCAGGACGACATCCTGAGCCGCTATCTGGCCGCGATGGTCAACGAGGCGGCCAACGTGCTGCACCAGGGCATCGCGCTGCGTCCGTCCGACATCGACGTCGTGTTCCTGTCCGGCTATGGCTTTCCGCGATACCGCGGCGGGCCCATGCACTACGCCGACAGCGTGGACCTGCCGCGCATCCTGGCCGACATCCGCGGCTTTGCCGCCGAAGATCCCGCTTTCTGGAAGCCGTCGCCCCTGCTCGTCGCACTGGCCGAATCCGGCCGCAGCTTTGGCAGCCTGAACGCCGCCTGACCCGCACACTCACAGGAAATCCCATGCGCGAAGCCGTCATCGTCTCTACCGCCCGCACCCCCATCACCAAGGCGGGGCGCGGCGAATTCAACCTGATCGCGGGTCCCACGCTGGCCGCCCACGCCGTGCGCGCCGCCGTTGAGCGCGCCGGCATCGACCCCGCGCTGATCGAAGACGCCTTCATCGGCTGCGGCTATCCGGAAGGCGCCACGGGCCGCAACATCGGCCGCCAGGCCGTGATCCGCGCGGGCCTGCCCGTCAGCGTCGGCGGCGCCACCGTCAACCGGTATTGCGCGTCCGGCCTGCAGGCGATCGCGTCCGCCGCCAGCCGCATCGTCATGGACGGCGCGCCCGCCGTAATCGCAGGCGGCGTCGAACTGGTGTCGCAGATCCGCACGCGCGACGACGGCGTCAGCGGCATGGACCCGTGGATCGTCGCCAACAAGCCGGAACTCTATCTGCCCATGATCGAGACCGCGGACATCGTGGCCGCGCGCTACGGCATCAGCCGCGAAGCGCAGGACCGCTTTGCCGCGCAAAGCCAGGCGCGCACCGAAGCCGCGCAGGCCGCCGGCCGCCTGCGCGAAGAGATCATTCCCGTCACCACCACCATGTCCGTTACGGACCGCGCCACGGGCGCCGTCACGGAACGCGAAGTGACGGTGGACAAGGACACCTGCAGCCGCCCCGGCACCACGTATGAAGCGCTGGCCGGACTGGCGCCCGTGCGCGGCGCGGGCCAGTTCGTCACGGCCGGCAATGCGTCGCAGCTGTCCGACGGCGCGGCCGCCTGCGTGCTGATGGAAGCGGCCGACGCCCAGCGCGCCGGCATCCGCCCGCTGGGCGCGTTCCGCGGCCTTGCCATCGCCGGCTGCGAACCTGACGAGATGGGCATCGGTCCCGTGTACGCGGTGCCCAAGCTGCTGGCGCGCCACGGCCTGAAGGTGCAGGACATCGACCTCTGGGAACTGAACGAGGCCTTCGCCTCGCAAGCGCTGTACTGCCAGGAAAAGCTCGGCATCCCGATGGACCGCCTGAACGTGGACGGGGGCTCCATCGCGCTCGGCCATCCGTTCGGCGTCACGGGCGCGCGCCTGGCCGGCCATGTGCTGATCGAAGGCCGCCGCCGCGGCGCCCGCTACGCCGTCGTCACGATGTGCATCGGCGGCGGCATGGGCGCGGCCGGCCTGTTTGAAATCTACTGAGGATCCCCATGGACCTGGAATTCACCCCCGAAGAAACCGCCTTCCGCGACGAAGTGCGCGCCTTCCTGGACGCCCGGCTGCCCCGCCGCCTGGCGGACAAGGTCGGCAGCGGCAAGCTGCTCACGCGCGACGACATGACCGAATGGCACGCCATCCTGAACCAGCAGGGCTGGCTGGCCAGCCACTGGCCAGAGGAATACGGCGGCACCGGCTGGAGCGCCGCGCAGAAGTACATCTTCGAAAACGAATGCGCGCTGGCCAGCGCCCCGCGCATCGTGCCCTTCGGCCTGAGCATGCTGGGGCCGGTGCTGATCAAGTACGGCACCGAGGCGCAGCGCCGCCATTGGCTGCCGCGCATCCTGGACGGCTCGGACTGGTGGTGCCAGGGCTACTCGGAACCCGGCGCGGGCTCGGACCTGGCGTCCGTGAAGACTACGGCGGTGCGCGACGGCGACAGCTGGGTCGTCAACGGCCAGAAGACCTGGACCACGCTGGGCCAGTACGCCAACATGATCTTCTGCCTGGTGCGCACGTCGCAGGAAGGCCGGCGGCAGGAAGGCATCAGCTTCCTGTTGATCGACATGAACAGTCCCGGCGTCGAGGTCCGCCCCATCATCACGCTGGACGGCGAACACGAGGTCAACGAAGTGTTCTTCTCCGATGTGCGCGTGCCGGCGGAGAACCTGGTGGGCGAAGAGAACCGCGGCTGGACCTGCGCCAAGTACCTGCTGACCTACGAGCGCACCAACATCGCCGGCGTGGGCCAGTCCACGGCCGCGCTGGAACGCCTGAAAGCACTGGCCGCGCGCCAGAAGAAGCATGGCCGCCCCCTGGCAGAAGACCCCGACTTCGCCGCCCGCCTGGCCCGCGTTGAAATCGAGCTGGCCAACATGCGCACCACCAACCTGCGCGTGGTGGCGGCCGTGGCCGGCGGCGGCGCGCCGGGCGCGGAAAGCTCGATGCTCAAGATACGCGGCACGCAGATCCGCCAGGAAATCAGCGCGCTGAACCGCCGCGCCATGGGGCCCTATGCCCGGCCCTTCTCGCCCGAAGCCCTGCACGACGGCTACGACGCCGCGCCCATCGGGCCGGAAGGCGCCGCCAGCGCCGCCGCGCAGTACTTCAACAACCGCAAGCTGTCGATCTTCGGCGGCTCCAATGAAATCCAGAAGAACATCATCTCGAAGATGATCCTGGGACTGTAAGGGCTGGCCATGAATTTCGAACACACCGAAGACCGGCGCATGCTCTCCGACATGCTGCGCCGCTTTGTCGCAGAACAGTACGACTTCGCCACCCGCATGCGCCACGCGCAATCGCCGCAGGGCTACAGCGCGGAATTCTGGCGGCGCTATGCGGAGCTGGGCGCCATCGGCGCGCTGTTTGCCGAGGCCGACGGCGGCCTGGGCGGCGCCGGCTTCGATATCTCCGTCGTGTTTGAGGCCCTGGGCCGCGGCATGGTCGTCGAACCCTTCCTGGACGCGCTGATGGTCGGCACCGCCATCGCCGCGGCCGGCACGCCGGCCCAGCGCGAAGCGCTGGACGGACTGATCTCGGGCGGCATCGTCGCTGCCCTGGCGCAGGCGGAACCCGAGTCCGGCTACGACCTGAACCAGGTGCGCACGCGCGCCGAACGCAGCGACGGCGGCTGGGTGCTCAACGGCGCCAAGGCGGTGGTCGGCGCGGGCGAACACGCGGACCTGTTTCTGGTATCTGCACGCACGGCCGGCGCGGAAGACGACGAAGCCGGCATCAGCCTCTTTCTGGTCAGCGCCGGCGCGGCCGGGCTGACGGCGCGCGGGTACGGCTTGATCGACGGCGGACGCGCCGCCGAGCTGACCCTGGACAAGGTTCAGCTCGGCCCCGACGCCCTGCTGGGCGAGGCGGGCGCTGGCTATGCTTTGCTGGAACGCGCCGCCGGCCGCGGGATTCTGGCGCTGTGTGCGGAGGCCGTGGGCGCCATGGATTGCGCGCGCGACGCCACGCTGGAATACCTGCGCACGCGGCGCCAGTTCGGCACGCCCATCGGCAGCTTCCAGGCGCTGCAGCATCGCATGGCCGACGTGCTGCTGGAAATCGAGCAGGCGCGCTCGGCGGTCATCAACGCCGCCGCCGCCGTGGACCACCCCGACCGCGCCACCCGCGAACGCGCGCTGTCCGCGGCCAAGTACACCATCGGCCGCATCGGCACGCTGGTGGCCGAAGAAAGCATCCAGCTGCACGGCGGCATCGGCATGACCTGGGAACTGCCGCTGGCGCACTACGCCAAACGCCTGGTGATGATCGACCATCAGCTGGGCGACGAAGACCACCACCTGCGCCGCTACATCGCGCTGGGGCAGGCATGAGCGCGGGAGCACGGGCATGATCCAATCCCCAACCGCCCCGGCGCTGGCGCCGCCCTTCGCGGCGCCGTTCCCCGTGCGCACCGCGCAGGATGTACAGCGGCTGCAAGCCCGGCCGCTCGAAGAGACGCTGACGGTGCAAAGCACCTACGAGATCTTCCGCAATTCCGCGGCCGCCTTCGGCGACAAGGCCGCCCTGACCTTCCTGCGCAGCGCCGACCCCGCCGACGACGCCATCACCTGGAACTACCGCGAACTGCTGGCCGGCATCCACCAGACGGCCAACCTGCTGCACAGCCTGGGCATCCGGGAAGGCGACGCCGTGGGCGTGCTGCTGCCCGGCTGCCTGGAATACCACCTGGCCCTGTGGGGCGGCGAGGCGGCTGGCATCGTCCAGCCGCTGAACCCGCTGCTTACCGAAGACAAGCTGGCGTCGCTGATGACCACCGCGCGCGCCAAGGCGCTGATCGCCTACGGGTCGGACGTGGAATGCGGCTCGTGGTCCAAGGCCCTGCGCCTGATGGATCGCGTGCCCACCCTGCAGACGCTGCTGCGCGTGGCGCCCTGGGACGAGCCTGTGTCCGCCCGCCCAGCGCTGCCCGACTGTGCGCTGGACTTCAATGCCAGCCGCGCGGCGCAGCCGTCGGACCGCCTGATCAGCGAACGCGCCATCCGGCCGGGCGACGTGGCCGCCTACTTCCATACCGGCGGCACCACCGGCGCGCCCAAGCTGGCCGTCCACACCCACGCCAACCAGGTCTTTTCCGCCTGGGCGGCGGTGCAGCTCCAGAACGCGGGGCCGGGCGACGTGGTCATCAACGGCTATCCGCTTTTTCACGTGGCCGGCGTGCTGCCGGCGTCGCTGGCGGCGTTGTCGGCCGGCGTGGAAACCGTCATCCCCACGACCCTGCTGCTGCGCAACCGCGACGTGCTGCGCAACTACTGGCGCCTGGTGGAAAAGCACCGCGCCACGTCGCTGCAAGGCGTGCCCACCATTCTTGCAGCACTGGCCGAAGTGCCGCTGGCTGGCGCGGACATCTCTTCGCTGCGCTATTGCCGCACCGGCGCCGCCCCGCTGCCCGCGGAGCTAGCCGCGCGTTTCAAGCGCCTGTTCGGGCTGCACGTGAGCGAAAGCCTGGGCATGACCGAAATGGCCGGCATCACGTCGATTTCGCCACCCGGCTGCGAGTTTCCCGTGAACTGCGTGGGCTTCCCCCTGCCTTACGTGCAGGTGCGCATCGTCAGCCTGGACATGCCCGCGGGCCAGCCCGCGCGCGACCTGCCGCCCGGCACGCCGGGCATGGCGCTGTTTAAGGCCGCCAACGTCATCCCCGGGTTCCTCGACCCCGAGGACACCGCGCGCGCCTTCACCGAAGACGGCTGGCTGATCAGCGGCGACGTCGGGTTTCTTGACGGCGAAGGACGGCTGCACCTGCAAGGCCGCGCCAAGGACCTGATCATCCGCGGCGGCCACAACATTGATCCCAAGACCATCGAGGACGCGCTCGCCAGGCATCCGGCCGTGCAGCTATGCGCCGCCGTCGGCGCACCCGACGCCTACGCCGGAGAACTGCCCATCGCCTTTGTCACGCTGGCCGAAGGCAGCACGGCCACGGAGGCCGAACTCGTCGCCTACGCCGCCGAGCACGTGGACGAAGGGCCCGCGCGGCCCAAGCGTGTGGTGGTCCTGGACAGCATGCCCATGACCAACGTGGGCAAGATCTACAAACCGGATTTGCGCCGCCTGGCGACCGCGGTCGCGGTCCAGGCCGTGGTGGCGCGCACCCTGCAAGAGGCCGGCCTGGCGCACGACGATCCCGTCCTGCGCGTGCTGGCCGATGCGCAACCGGACGTCGCCGTAGAAGCCGGCGCCGGTGCGCCCGCGCCGCTGAAGGAGCGGCTGCGCGAGGCGCTGTCCCGGCTGCCCGTCAAAGTCGACCTGCGCGACTGACCCGCCGCCCCATAACTACACACCCGGAGACAAACCACATGGCCCAACTGCCCCTGCGCCGCGCTTGCCTGAGCGCCCTGCTGCTCACCCTGGCCGGCGCCGCCCTGCCCTTATCCGCCAGCGCGCAAGGCGCGTTCCCCACCAAACCCATTACGCTGATCGTGCCCTTCCCGGCCGGCGGCTCCACCGACCGCCACCTGCGCATCGTGGCGCAGGACGCGTCCAAATACCTGGGCCAGCCCGTCATCGTGGAAAACCGCCCCGGCGCGGGCGGCACGCTGGGCACCGCCACCATGGCCAAGACCGCCAAGCCGGACGGCTACACGATCGCCCTGTACACGCTGGCAATGCTGCGCATGCCTTACATGCAGAAAAGCAGCTGGGATCCGATCAACGACTTCACCTTCATCCTGGGGCTGTCCGGCTACACCTTCGGCTTCACCGTGCGCTCCGACTCGCCGTACAAGACCTTCAACGAGTACATCGAAGCCGCGCGCCAGGCGCCCGGCAAGATCGACTACGGCTCCACCGGCATCGGATCGTCGCCGCACCTGCTGATCGAGGAAATCGCCATCAACGCCAAGGTCAAGCTGAACCACGTCCCGTTCAAGGGCAACGCCGACATGCAGCAGGCGCTGCTGGGCGGCCACGTGATGGCGCAGAGCGACGCCACCGGCTGGGACCAGTTCGTCGATTCCGGCAAGATGCGCCTTCTGGTCACCTTTGGCGAGAAGCGCACCACGCGCTGGCCCGACGTGCCCACCGCACAAGAGCTGGGCTACAAGGTCGTGTCCACGTCCCCCTACGGCCTGGCCGGCCCCAAGGGCATGGACCCCGCGGTCGTGAAGACCCTGCACGACGCCTTCAAGAAGGCGCTCTTCGACCAGGCCAGCATGGACGTCATGAAGCAGCTCAACCAGTCGCCCGCCTACCGCAACAGCGAGGACTACAAGGCGTGGGCGCAGGCCACCTTTGTCAAGGAAAAGGGTCTGATCGAGTACCTGGGGCTGATGGCCAAATAGCGCCAGCTCGCGGCATCCAGGACGGGCGGCGGCGCGCGGGGCCGCCGCCCGTCCGACAAAACTTGTATGCAAAAAATGTCGCCGGCCCCGGCGGGCTTTTGTTAGACTGGCTGCCCGACGGTTTTTCCCTCCCGGCAGCCGCTGCCGCGTCCCATGATCCAGGAAGTCCAGCCCGATCCCAGCGCCGACCACATCGCCAAAGAGGTGGCCGCCGCCATCGTGGCGCACAAGCTTCCGCCCGGCACCCGGCTGCGCGAAGAGGCCCTGGCCCGGGTCTACAAGGTCAGCCGCACCAAGATCCGTGCGGCCCTGCTGATGCTGTCCAAGGACAAGCTGATCAACATCATTCCGGACAAGGGCGCCTTCGTCAGCAAGCCCGACGCAAACGAGGCCCGCGAGGTCTACGCCGTGCGCCGCATCCTGGAAGCCGCGCTGGCCCGTGAATTCGTCGCGCGCGCCACCGCCGCCGACTACCGCCGCATTGATGCCCATCTGGCCGAGGAACGCCGCGCCGTCGAAAGCGGCGACGTGCAGGCCCGCAATCACCTGCTAAGCCACTTCCACATCCTGCTGGCCGAGGCCGTCGGCAATTCCGTGCTGACGGGCATGCTGCGCGAACTCTCGGCCCGCAGCGCCGTGATCACCGTGCTGTTCCAGAGTTCGCACGACGCCAGCTGCTCTTCGCGCGAGCACCACGCGTTCATCGAAGCCGCCCGCGCGGGCGATGTCGACAAGGCCTGCGCCCTGATGGACGAACACCTGGAACACGTGCTGGCCGCACTCAACTTTTCCGGCGACCGCCAGGCCGGCAGCGACCTCGTCGCCGCGCTGCTGAGCTGACTCAGCCCTACTCCGCCCGCAGCAGTTGCTCCATGCGCTGCTGCAACCACCGTTCCGTCTCGCCCAAGCTGGCCCCCTGCAGCCACAGCGTGCGCACGGACAGCATCGGCAAGGCCAGGTCCGCGCACGGCACCGGCGTCAGTGTGGTGCGGAAGCTCTCGTATTCCGCGATGTTGAGCGGCAGGATCGCCCACCCCAGTCCGTCCGCCACCATGCCGGCGATGCTGTAGAAGCTGTCGGTGCGCCACACCGTGGGACTCAGCACCATGTCGTCCACCCCTTCCATCTGCATCACCAGTTGCCGGTGGCGCGCCAGGTCCTTGCGCGCCACCCGCGGCAGGGCCGCCAGCGGATGCCCCGCCGCCACGTAGATGCCTTGCGCCACCGTGCCCAGGTAATGGTGCGCAAAATCGCCGCCCGGGTCGCCGCGGTCGAAGTGGAACGCGATGCTCGCCCGTCCCTGCCGCACGTAGTCGGCCACTTCGGTCGCCGTGCCGTTTAACTGCGTCAGCTCCAGCGCCGGAAAGCGCGCCGCCAACTCGACCACCAGCGCGCCCAGCACCAGATACGGCAAGGCCTCGTCCAGCGCGATCGACAGCCGCGCGTCTTCGCCGCCCGCGAACGACAGCGCCCGCTGCGACAGGCCGCCCGCCTGGCGCAGCAGTTCTCTGGCTTCCTGCAGCATGACCTCGCCTGCGGGCGTCAGGACCGCATTGCGGCGCGAGCGGTCGAACAGGTCTACCCCCAGATCGGCCTCCAGCAGACCCACCGATGAACTGACGGCCGACTGCGCGCGGCCGATCCGCCGGGCGGCGGCCGAGAACGATCCCGCTTCGGCAGCGGCCACGAATTGCCGGAGCTGGTCCAAGGTCCATTGCATGCGCATCCTCCTGTCTTATCCATCTATTTTATAGATGGATTCCAACTTTTTAATTCAAATATATAGATGGACAATGCCGAGCCCGAGGTCCTGCCGCATCGGACCCGGCATTGAAAGGAGTAGAACCATGCAGCGGACTCTTTCGAACGCTGTCGCCGCGGCCGCCCCCGGCCGCTGGCTGGTGCTGGCTATCGTGTCCAGCGCCTTGTTGCTGATCGTCGTGGACATGACGGTCCTTTACACCGCCTTGCCCCGCTTGACCCATGAGTTGGGCGTCACCGCGTCGGCCAAGCTCTGGATCGTGAACGTGTATGCGCTGGTCGTGTCCGGCCTGCTGCTGGGCATGGGCACCCTGGGCGACCGTCTGGGCCACAAGCGCCTCTTCATGATGGGGCTGGCCGTGTTCGGCGCGGCGTCGCTGGCCGCCGCCTATTCGCCCGGCGCCGCCATCCTGATCGCGGCGCGCGCGCTGCTGGCCGTGGGCGCCGCCATGATGATGCCCGCCACCCTGTCCATTCTGCGCCTCACCTTCGCCGACGAGCGCGAGCGCGCCGTCGCCATCGGCGTGTGGGCCTCGGTGGCCTCGGGCGGCGCGGCGCTGGGGCCGGTCATCGGCGGCGTCCTGCTGGAGCACTTCTGGTGGGGCTCGGTGTTTCTCATCAACGTCCCGATCGTGCTGCTTGCGCTGCCGCTGGCCTGGCGCTTCATTCCAGCCAGCCGCCCCGACGCGTCGCGCCCCTGGGACCTGACCGGATCGCTGCAGGTGATGGCCGGGCTGATCCTGTGCGCCTACGCGCTCAAGGAACTGGGCCGCGCATCGCCGTCGTGGCTGCATGCGAGCCTGGCCTGCGCGGCGGGCGC
Organism: Achromobacter arsenitoxydans SY8; assembly: GCF_000236785.1. GTDB lineage: Bacteria > Pseudomonadota > Gammaproteobacteria > Burkholderiales > Burkholderiaceae_B > Achromobacter > Achromobacter arsenitoxydans. The sequence goes on from NZ_AGUF01000010.1 coordinate 18,834, forward strand.
CGCCATGCTGGCCGTTTTCGTGCGCCGCCAGCGCCGCCGGCCCTATCCGCTGATCGACTTCGCCATCTTCCGCAACGCCGCGTTCAGTTCCGCCGTGGCCGCCGCGCTGTTCGCCGCCGCCGCGCTGCTGGGCATGGAGCTGGTGTTCAGCCAGCGGCTGCAGCTGGTGCTGGGCATGTCGCCGATCCAGTCGGCCCTGTTCATCCTGCCGCTGCCGCTGGCCGCCTTCGTGGCCGGCCCGCTGGCCGGCCTGCTGCTGGGCCGCGTCGGCAGCAAGCGCCTCTTGTTCCTGGCCCTGCTGGTGTCGGGCGCGGGCATGGGCGGCTACCTGCTGACCTACGAAGGCCCGGTCATGCCGCAGCTGGTCAGCCTGAGCGTGCTGGGCCTGGGCATCGGCGCCACCATGACGGCGGCGTCCAGCACCATCATGCAAAGCGCCACGCCCGAACGCGCCGGCATGGCCGCCTCCATCGAGGAAGTGTCGTACGAACTGGGCGGCGCGCTGGGCGTGACCCTGATGGGATCCATCCTGTCCGGCGTCTATGCGCAATCGCTGTCCGTGCCCGCCGGCGTGGGCGACGCGACCGCCGCCCGCGACAGCCTGGACGAGGCGCTGATCGTCGCCGAAAGCCTGCCGGCCGACCTGGCCGCCACGCTGACCCGCCTGGCCCGCGCAGCCTTCGAAACCGGCTACGCCGCGGTGATCGCCACCGCGACGCTCATGCTGCTGGCGACCGCGGTCTTCGTGCTGCTGAACCGTACGCGGCGCCCGGCGCGGTCGGGCTGAGCACTGCCCGAAAGCGGGCTCAGCCGGCGGCAGGGGCGCCCCCCGGGCATCAGCGCTCAGCCGTTGCGAAACGCGTGGTCCATGTCCGCGATCAGGTCTTCCTCGTGCTCCAGGCCGATGGAAATCCGGATCAGCCCCTCCGACACGCCGGCGGCATCGCGCTCCGCCGCCGGCACGCCCGAATGCGTGGTCGACGCCGGATGGCACACCAGCGTTTCCGTGCCGCCCAGGCTGACCGCCGACCGGAACAGGTGCAGCGCGTTGATGAAGCGGAACGCGCGCTCGCGCCCGCCGTCCAGCACGAACGCGAAGGTCGATCCCGGTCCCGTGCACTGGCGCTTGTAGACCTCCTGGTAGGCCCGGTCGGCGATCAGCTCCGGATGGAAGATCCGCACCTTCTCGTGCGGATTGCCCGCCAGCCACTGCGCGACCTTGGTCGCCGTGCGAGCCGCCTGCTTCATGCGCAGCACCACCGTTTCCATCGACCGCGTGATCATCCAGCACGAATGCGGATCCAGCTGCGAACCGAACGCGCTGCGGATCGCGCGCACCTTGCGGATCAGATCCTTGTTGCCCGTCACCGCGCCCGCCACCAGATCGCTGTGGCCCCCCACGTATTTCGTCAGCGAATACACGCACAGGTCCACGTCATGCTCCGCCGGCTTCTGGAAGATCGGACCCAGCAGCGTGTTGTCGCACACGGAGATCGGCCGGTAGCCATGGCGCGCCTGGAACGCGTCCAGCTCGTTCTTCATGGCCTCGAAATCGAACAGCGCATTGGTGGGATTGGCCGGCGTCTCGACATAGAAGAGCTTGACCGGCCCCTTGGCCGCCGCCTCTTCCAGCGCGGTTCGCATGCTTCGGGGCGACAGGCCGTCGGCAACCGGGTGCGAGCCGACGCCCCACTCCGGGAAAATCTTGCCCAGCAGCGTCTCGGTCCCGCCGTACAGGGGCACGGACTGCACCAGCTGGTCGCCCGGCCGCAGAAAGGCCATCAGCACGGCGCTGATCGCGGACATGCCGCTGGAGGTCACCGCCGCATCCTGCGAGCCATCCAGCATCGACAGCCGGTCTTCCACGATCTCCAGGTTCGGATGGTTGAAGCGGCTGTACACCAGCCCCGCGGTTTCCCCCTGCGGCAGCGGCTTGCGGCCCGACACCAGATCGAAGAACGCCGCGCCATCCTCGGCGGACCGGAACGCGAACGTCGACGTAAGGAACACCGGCGGCTTGACCGCACCTTCCGACAGAAAGGGGTCGTAGCCGTAGGACATCATCTGCGTTTCCGCGTGCAGGGGACGACCAAAAATGTCCTTCTTGTGATAGCTCGAGTAAGTCATGGGGGTGCCTCTTTCTCTGCTGTTCCAGCCGACCGGGCAGGCGCGTCGTGCATCTGTCAGACGATAGCGCCGAGCCAGACGGGATGCATTGCGGTATGTGACCTTCAGCCCCGACGGTAGATCTGCCACTCAATCCGGCCTCGCGCCTGAACCGCTGCATCACCTTTGTTTTGTTTTTTTTATGTACTTAAAAAACACAAATCCCAGGGTAAACACCAGCTTTTCGCCCGTTAATCGTCGTTCTATAAACACACATTGTTTTTTTTATGTGTTTTTAAAATGAAAATCGCACTGATAGGATGCGGCGAAGTCGGGCACTGCTACACCCGCGCCTGGACCGCCGCCGGACACGACATCGTGGGCATCTGCGAACTGCGGCAAGACAAGGAAATGGCCGGCCGCGCCCAGGCCGCGGCCTCGGTCCTGCACGCCGAACCGGGCCCCTGGCTGGCCGAGGCGGACGTCGTCGTGTCGGCGGTCTATGGCTACAACGCGGCCGAGGTCGGCCGGCAGGCCTTCCCCCACATGCGCGCGGGCGCCGTCTACGCGGACTTCACCACCGCCAGCGCGGCGGACATGCAGGCCGCCGCCCAGGCCGCTGAATCCTTCCCGGTGGCGTTCATGGATGTCGCCATCATGGGCGCCATCGCGCTGCTGGCCGAGAAGACGCCCCTCCTGTGCGCCGGCGAAGGCGGACAGGCGGTGACCGAGCTGGGCGAAAGCGCCGGCGCGCCGGTGCGGATCATCGACGGCAAGCCGGGCGACGCGGTGCGCCTGAAGCTGCTGCGCAGCGTGATGACCAAGGGCATGGAAAGCCTGGCCGTGGAATGCATGGTGGCCGCCGAGCGCATGGGCCTGCGCTCATCGCTGTACGAGGTGCTGGCCGACATAGATCGCACCCCGCTCACCGCATTCATGGACTCCTTCGTCCGTTCCCACGTCCTGCACGCGCCCCGCCGGCTGGCGGAAGTGCGCGAAGCCCGCGACCAGCTGCATGAAGCCGGACTGGAGCCGCTGGTGCTCAACGGCGTCGAACAACTGTTCGACCGGACGACCCGCGGCATCCAGACCGCGCGCGCCAACGGCCATGCCGACGTGCCGGATTCCGTCGAAGCGCGCCTGGCCTGGCTGACCACGCTGGCGCGCCAGCACTGAACCCCCAATCGCGCCATAGAGCGCGGTTTCGAATCCTAGATAAGACTGTGTGAGGAAGACAATGAAACTGTTCAAGAAACTGCTGGCCGCGACGCTGGTGCTGGGCTGCGCCGCCGCGCAGGCCGCCGACCTGGGCAAGGGCCCCGTCACCCTGATTTCGCCCTTTCCCCCGGGCGGCGGCACCGACACCCTGACGCGCATGATCGGCAGCGCGATCGGCCAGGACACCGGCTGGAACATCGTCGTGGAAAACAAGCCCGGCGCCGGCGGCAACCTGGCACTGGACGCGACGGCGCGGGCCAACCCGGACGGCCACACGCTCGTCATGGCGCAGACCGACAACATCGTGCTGAATCCCTGGCTCTACTCCAAGCTCAGCTACGACACGTTCAAGGACTTCAAGCCGGTCGGTCCGGTGGCCTCGTCCCCCAGCGTTTTCGTCGTGCTGCCGGATTCGCCCTTTAAGACGGTGGCCGACGTGGTGAAGGCTGCCCAGGCGCGCCCCAACCAGGTTTCGCTGGGAATTCCCGGCATCGGCGGCACCGGCGACCTGACCGGCTACCTGTGGCGCAAGGCCGCCAACATGGAACTGATGCATGTGCCCTACCGCGGCTGGAGCCAGGCGTTCCCGGACCTGGCCAGCGGACGGATCGACATGTATGTCGGCTCGGTGGCGTCGCTGCTGCCGCAGATTCGCGGCGGCAAGGTCCGCGCGCTCGCCGTCGTGGCCGATCAGCGGTCCCCGGCCCTGCCCGACGTCCCGACCTTCCCCGAGAGCGGCTTCAAGACCATCAACCAGTCGATCTGGTGGGGCCTGATGGCGCCCGGCAAGACGCCCGACGACGTGATCGCCGTTCTGAACGAAAAGCTGCGCAAGGTCCAGTCGAACCCCGAACTGGTCAAGAAGCTGGAAGACGCCGGCTACAGCGTCATGACGGGCTCGCCGCAAGACCTGGCCCGGCAGCACCGCGCAGACCACGACGCCTTCGGCAAGGTCGTGCAGGAAGCCGGCATTCCCAAGCAATAGCCAGAACGTATCCCCTTAAAGATCAGGAGCAATGATGATCGGCTTTGAAATCCATCCCCGCCAGCGCGCGGTCAGCAAGGAACTGGTCGACAAGTTCCGCCAGGTGCCGGTGGCCAACGTCAGCGACTGCATGTCGCGCATGGCGGCCGGCGGCGCGCGCCTGCGGCCCATGCACAATGGCCAGCCGCTGGCCGGCCCCGCCCTCACCGTGCGCACGCGGCCCGGCGACAACCTGCTGGTGCACAAGGCGCTGAGCCTGGCGCAGCCGGGCGACGTCATCGTGGTGGACGCGGGCGGCGACCTGACCAACGCCATCATCGGCGAGATCATGACCACCTACGCCGAATCGCGCGGCATCGCCGGCATCATCATCAACGGCGCCATCCGCGACTGCGGCACGATCCGCCGCAGCGCCTTCCCGGTGTATGCCGCCGGCGTTACCCATCGCGGTCCCTACAAGGACGGCCCCGGCGAAATCAACTGCGTCGTCGCGCTGGACGGCATGACGATCGCCCCGGGCGACCTGATCATCGGCGACGAGGACGGACTGCTTGCGGTTCCGTACGACCAGGCCGAGGCCATCTACCAGGCGGCCGCGGCCAAGCACGACGTCGAAACCAAGATGTTGGCCGACATCGCCGCCGGCACCCTGGATACGTCCTGGGTCGATGCCCGGCTGCAGGCCCTGGGCTGCTCGGGAGTCTGATCATGACCGTCCCGGCAGACAGCAGGCATCCATTTCGCGTCGCGCGGCTGGATCTCTGGATCGACCCGGCGTTCGACGACGCGATCGGGCGCAATGCCGCGCTGGACCTCCAGGTGCTGCCCGCCCACGGCGACGCCGTGACGGCGGCGGGCCTGGCCCGCGCGCACGCCTACCATGTCAGCGCGGCCAAGGACGAAGTGCCCGCCCGCTGGCAGGTGTCGGCGGACCTTCTGGCGCAGTGTCCCCAGTTGCTGTGCGTGTCTTCCGGCGGCGCCGGCTACGACACGGTCGACGTCGCGGCCTGCACCCGGGCGGGCGTGGCCGTCGTGAACCAGGCCGGCGCAAACGCCGCCTCGGTCGCGGAAATGACGTTCGCGCTGCTGCTGTCGCTGGTCAAGCGGCTGGGCGAGTCCGAAGCCGCGCTTCGCGCCGGCACGGCCGTCAGCCGGGAAGCCCTGATGGGCCACGAGATCGAAGGCCGCGTGCTCGGCCTTGTCGGCATCGGCGAGATCGGCCGCAAGGTGGCCAGGATCGCGGCGGGCTTCGGCCTGAAGGTCATTGCGTACGATCCGCTCATCACGGCGGCGCAGATCGCCGAGCGCGGCGCCGAGCCCGTCGCGTTCGACGATCTGCTGGATCAGGCCGACATCGTCAGCCTGCACTGTCCGCTGGATGCCGGCACGCGGGGGATGTTCGATGCCGCCGCCTTTCGGCGCATGAAGCGCGGCGCGCTGTTCATTTCGACCGCGCGCGGCGGCATCCATGACGAAGACGCCCTGCTCGCCGCGCTGCAGGCCGGCCATCTGGCCGGCGCGGGCCTGGATGTGTGGCAAGTGGAACCGCCGCCGCCCGGCAGCGGACTGCTGCAGCGTCCCGACGTGGCGGCGGCGTTCCATACGGGCGGCGTCACGCATGAAGGCCGCCGCAAGGTGGCGCAAGGCTCGGCCGCGCAGATCATGGACATGCTGGCCGGCCGCAAGCCTGCGCGCCTGCTCAACCCCGAGGTCTGGCCGCGCTTCCTGGAGCGCCTGGCGGACCGCTCGCCGTTGGTATAGTCCACGGTTTGACACCCGGAACGACCCGCCCTCATGTCCAGCGCCAGTGATTACGTATACGGAGAATTGCGCCGCCGCCTGATGGCCGGATCGTTCCTGCCGGGCGAACCGCTGCGCGAGGAACACATCGCCACGCAGCTCTCCGTCAGCCGCACGCCCGTGCGCAACGCGATCGAACGCCTGATCGCGGACGGTCTGGTCACGCGCGAAGGGCGGCGCGGCGCGGTCGTGCTGGGCTGGCAGGACCGCGACATCGACGAAGCCTTCGAATTGCGCATGCTGCTTGAGCCCTACTCGGCCAAGGCCGCGGCCGAACGCGCCACGCCGGAACAGATACTGGAGCTGGAACGCATCAACCAGTGCATGCTGGACGCGGTCAATTCCGACGCCCCCGATCACGTCGCGCAGGTGCAGCACTACAACAACCTGTTCCACCACACGCTGCTCGAAGCCGCCCAATCGGCCCGGGTGCGCACCATGGTCGAAAACCTGCTGGACATGCCCATCATCATCGGGTCGTTCTACTTCTACGGCCGGGAAGACATGCTGCGCAGCGTGGAACACCACCGCCAGATCATCGCCGCCTTGCGCGCCCGCGATCCCGAATGCGCGCAGATCGCCATGCGCTTCCACCTGGCCGCCACCCATCTGCTTTTCCGCACGCACCGCAAGGATAAGAAGACGGGCGGGTAATCCCCTACTCCCTGTTCCATCCGGCGCCTGCACACGGCGCGCATCCCTATCACAGAATTCGTGATTCCGTATTGGACGCGATCAAGCCGCGGCCCCAGACTTTGCGCATCCCCCATGCCAATCGGAGACCGCGCACATGCAGCGTTATGGCTTGTTCATCAATGGCCGGAGCGTTCCGCCCCTACAGGGACGCTTGATCGCCGCCCACAACCCGTACACCGGAGACGCCTGGGCCGAAATCCCCGACGCCTGCGCAGAGGACGTGGACCTTGCCGTCCAGGCGGCCGAGCAGGCGTTTGAACAGACCTGGCGCCACACGTCCGGCATCAAGCGCGCCCAGTGCCTGCTGCGCCTGGCGGACCTGATCGAGCAAAACGCCGACCGGATGGCCCGTATCGAATCCACCGACAACGGCAAGATCATCCGCGAGACCCGCCCGCAGATGGTGTGGGTGGGACGCCAGCTGCGCTACTACGCCGGCTATGCCGACAAGCTGTACGGCCAGCAGATCCCGCTGGACCAGCCCGATACGCTGGACTACCTGAGCCTGGAACCCTACGGCGTGGTGGCCCTGATTACGGCCTGGAATTCTCCCCTGGCGCTGCTGGCGAACAAGCTGGCGCCCGCGCTGGCGGCGGGTAATTGCGTGGTGGTCAAGCCCAGCGAACACGCGTCCGCGTCCACACTGGAATTCGCCAGCCTGGTTCAGGCGGCGGGCTTTCCGGACGGCGTGTTCAATGTGGTCACGGGCGGCGCCGACACCGGCCGCGCGCTGGTCGAGCATCCCGGCGTCGCGATGGTCAGCTTTACCGGCAGTCCCGGCGTGGGCGCCGAGATCGCGTCCATGGCCGGCCGTCGCCTGACGCCCGTGAAGCTGGAACTGGGCGGCAAGTCGCCCAACATCATCTTCGACGACGCGGACCTGGACAAGGCTGTGGTGGGCGCGCTGGCCGGGATCTTCGGCGCCACGGGCCAGACCTGCGTAGCCGGTTCGCGGCTGCTGGTGCAGCGCAGCGTGATGGATCGCGTGCTGGCGCCCCTGGTCGACAGGGCGCGCAAGATACGCATGGGCAATCCGCTGGACACGGCCACGGAAATGGGCACGGTGGCCAACAAGCCCCAGTTCGACCGCATCCTGGCCACCATCGACAGGGCGCAGGGCGCCGGGGCCACATTGGCCTGCGGCGGCAAGCGCGCCCAGGGCGCGGGCCTGGAACGCGGCTACTTCATCGAGCCGACCATTTTCGCGGGCGTCGACAACGGCAGCGACCTGGCGCAGGAAGAGGTCTTCGGCCCGGTGCTGGCGGTCATCCCGTTCGATACCGAGGACGAAGCCATCCGCCTGGCCAACGGCACCCGGTACGGCCTGGCGGCCGGCCTCTGGACCCGGGATTTGAACCGCGCCATGCGCGTCTCGCGGGCGATGCGCGCGGGATCCGTGTGGGTGAACACCTACCGCGCCATCGCCGCCCAGGCCCCGTTCGGCGGTTTCAAGCAGTCGGGCATCGGCCGGGAACGCGGCGAGGCCGGGCTGCGCGAATACCTCACCACGCGCAACGTGATGATTGATTTTTCTGAAGCGGTCCGCGACCCCTTCGCCATCCGGACCTGAGCCGATCGAGCCAGGCCAATCTGCCAAAGGAAGAGACATGAACGCACGAAAAATGGCGCCTCCGCGCGGGCGGCGCAGCATCCTGCGCGCCGCCCTGGCGGCCGTCGCCGCCGCGGCCACCCTGCCCCTGGGATACGCCGCGCAGGCAGCGCCCGCCTGGCCGTCGCAGCCCATCCGCATGGTGGTGCCCTTCCCGCCCGGCGGCTCGGTGGACACCGTCGCCCGCACGCTGGGCCAGGCGCTGCAGGAAGCGCTGGGCCAGCCCGTCATCATCGAAAACAAGCCCGGCGCCAGCAGCGTGCTCGGCGCCCGCTACGTCAAGCAGGCGGAGCCCGACGGCTACACCCTGCTGCTCAATGCCTCGCTGCAGGTCGCCAATCCGCTGCTGCTGGACACCGTGACCTACGACGCGCTCAAGGACTTTGCGCCCATCACCGAGATCGGCGCGCAGCCCCAGCTTGTGCTGGTGCGCAAGGACAGCCCGTACCAGACCCTGAAGGACCTGGTGACAGGCGCCAAGGCGAAGCCCGGCGAACTGACCTGGGCCATCGCCGCCTATGGGGCCGCGGGCCACCTCGCCTGCGAACTGGTCAACGAGCAGGCCGGGGTGAAGATGGAGGTCATTCCCTATCGCGGCGGCGGCCCGGCGCTGGTCGACCTGATGGGCGGCCAGGTCACGGCGATGACCGAGCCCATGGCGTCGGCCTACCCCCACGTCAAGGACGGCAAGCTGCGCGCGCTGGCGGTCACCAGCAGCCAGCGCGTGGCGGCGATCCCCGACGTCCCCACCGTGGCCGAGGCCGGCTACGCCGGCTTCGACATGCCGAGCTGGTACGGGATCTGGGCGCCCGCTGGCACGCCGCAACCCGTGATCGACAAGGTCTACGCGGCCACGCGGGAAGCGCTGAAGAACCCGGCGGTCAAGGCGAAATTCGAGGCCCTGTCCTTCATCCCGGTGGGTTCCAGCCCGCAGGAGTTCGCCGCCTTCCAGGCCAACGAATACAAGACCTACGAAAAAGTCATCAAGGTCATCAAGTCGCGCGGCGCGAACGCCGCGCCGCGCACCTGAACATCAAGGAGACATCGAATGAAGAGCGAAGCGGATATCCTGGGTTTCATCGGCCTGGGCGTGATGGGCGGCCCCATGTGCGCCAACCTCCTGAAAAAGGCCGGCCGCAAGGTCGTCGCCTATGACACCGTGCCGGCCGCGGCGGACGAGGCCGCGGCGCAAGGCGCCGAACTCGCCCCCGGCGTGGCGCAGGTGGCCGAACAGGCAGACATCGTCTTCCTGTCGCTGCCCTCCATCGACCAGGTCGAATCGGTCTGCCAGGCTATCCTCGCGGCGCCCCGGCGGCCGTCCCTGATCGTCGACATGAGCACCAGCAATGTCACCCGGACGCGCGCCCTGGCCGACCGCCTCAAGGCCGAAGGCATCGCCTTCGTGGATGCGCCCGTCGCCCGCACCAAGCAGGCCGCGGTAGACGGCAAGCTGTTCATCAGCGTCGGCGGGTCGGCGCAGGACTTCGAGCGGGTCGCGCCCTACCTGCGCTGCATGGGCAGCGACGTGCTGCATTGCGGCGACGTGGGCAGCGGCCAGATCGTCAAGATCCTGAACAACTACGTCGTGTTCATGACCGTCAACGCGCTGTCCGAGGCCATCACGATCGGGCGCCAGGCCGGCATGGAGGCCGAGAAACTGCTGTCGCTGCTATCGCAGGGGTCGGCCGACAGCTTCGTGCTGCGCAACCACGGCATGAAGTCGCTGGCCAAGGACGACTTCCCGGAAAAGACCTTCCCCATGACCTACGCCATCAAGGACTGCTCGCTGGCCCTGGACCTGGCGAAGGAAGGCGGCTTCAGTCCGCGCATCGGCGCCTACACCCACGACATGATGTGCCGGGCGCGCGACGCGGGCTACGCGCAGAACTACCACCCCGCCGTCATCAAACTGATCGACGGACGGGTCAAGACCAATCTGCCCGAACGGGTCTGAGCCGCCACGTCAGGACCGCAGCATGAACCCCGATCCGGCCGCCGCCCCGCCCGACGCCACCCGTACCTTGGCCGCCTTCGCCAGCGGCTTGCAATACGCGTCGATCCCGCAGGCGGTCGTCGACAGGATGAAGACCAGCCTGATCGACAGCATCGGCTGCTGCCTCTACGGCATCTCCTTGCCCTGGACGCGGCACGTGCTGGCGATGGCGCAGGAAGACGGCTGCCGCCCGGCGGCGGTCATCTTCGGCGCCGGCGAACGCACCAGTCCGGGCAACGCGGCGCTGGTCAACGCCACGGCCGGACACGCCTTCGAACTGGACGACATCCACAAGGAATCCATCGTCCACCCCGGCTCGCTGGCGCTTCCCGCCATCGCCGCGCTGGCCGGCCAGGCAGGCCAGCGATCCGGCCGCGACTGGCTGGCGGCGCTGACCGCGGGCTACGAGGTCGGCACGCGCGTCGGCAACGCCGCCACCATGCAGCTGTTTTTTCGCGGCTTCCATCCGCAAGGAACGTCCGGCTGCTTCGTCGCGGCCGCCGCCGCGGCGCGCATGCTGGACCTGGACGCGGACCAGACCCAGCACGCTTACGGCATCGCCGGCTCGCAGGCGGCGGGCCTGATGGCCGCGCAGGAAGGCGCCATGGTCAAGCGCCTGCACGCCGGTCGCGCCGCGCAAGGCGGTGTCATGGCCGCCCTGCTCGCCCGGCGCGGCTTCACCGGTATCGCCAACGTGCTGGAAGCCGACTATGGCGGATACCTGAGCGCCTATTCGGGGGCCCCCACGCCCGCCCGGCTGACCGATGGGCTGGGCAAGGACTGGGAAGCCGGCAAGGTCGGCTACAAGCCGTATGCCTCCGTGACCAGCATCCATGCCGCCCAGGACGCGCTGCGCGCCCTCTGCCGCGAAGGCGCGCTGACGGCAGGCGACATCGCCCGCATCCGCGTCGGCGTCAGTTCCATGACGCACGTGCATTGCGCCTGGCCCTATCGCGCACAGGGCGTCACTGCGGCGCAGATGAATCTCTACTACGGCCTGGCGGCCATCGCGGTGGACGGAGAGGCCTTCGTCGCGCAATATCGCGAAGACCGTCTGAGCGATCCCCGGCTGCTTGCGCTGATCGGCCGTATCGAGGCCCATGCCGATCCGGAAATCGACGCCATGGGCGCCGCGTTCCGGCATGCGGCGCGCGTGGAAGTCCTGACGCGCGACGGCGCCGTCCTGCGGCGCGACATCCTGCACCGCCGCGGCAGCCCCGAGAACCCGCTAAGCCACGATGACGTGGTGGCCAAGTTCCATCTTGTCGCGGCCGAGGTCATTCCAGACGCGCGCGCCCGCGCCATCGTCCAGACGGTCGAGGACCTGGACAGCCTGCCCGACGCAACGTCTCTGCTTGCGCTGCTGGAGCCCCCGATCCGCAGGCCCTGACGGCTTGCGCTTCAGGCTGCCGCCTCAGGCAACCGCTTCAGGCGTCCAACGCCATGCGCTTTACCAGGTGGCCGACCACGCGCCGGGTCAGGTCGCTGGCGTGCTTGTCGCTCCAGATCAGTTCCAGGCACACCTGCCCCGAGCTCTGCGGCAGCTCGCGAAAAACCACGCCCGCGAACCCCGTTGTCGCATAGGATGCCGGCGCGACGGACACGCCCAGGCCCAGGCGCACCATCTGGAAAATCGTGAGCGGGCTGCGCGCCGTGTGCCGGAAGTCCGGGCTGAATCCCGCCTCGTGGCAGCAGGCGACGATGGCGTCATAGATGGCCGGGCCGTGTTCGCGGCGCAGCGCGACCATCGGTTCTTCCGACAGCATGGACAGCTGAAAGCCTTCTGTCTGCGCCAGCGGGTGCCGGCTGGGCAACACCGCCACCAGCGGTTCGCGATAGATGAGCTGGCGCCGCACCTCGGCGCGTTCCGGCCGGGCGTGCACGATGCCCACGTCCAGCAGCCCCAGCGACACCGCCTTCACCTGCTCGGCCGACACCATGTCGACCAGCGACAGCGCCACGCCCGGGAATTCCGCGGCCACCAGGCGCTGCACATGCGACACCAGGTGAAACAGCGCGGACGTGGCGACGCCCATCCGCAACACGCCCGCATCATCGTTGCCGGCCCGCACCGCCGCGTTGACCGCCGTGCGCATCTGGTCCAGCAGGATGCGCGTCTCGCGCAGGAAGGCCTGGCCGGCCGGCGTAAGCTTGACCTCGCGGCGGGTGCGGTGCAGCAGTTGCACCCCCATCTCTTCTTCCAGCGACTTCACGTGCTGCGACAGGGGCGGCTGTGAAATGTTCAGCCTTTCGGCGGCCCGGCGGAAGCTGAGCTCCTCCGCGACAGTCACAAAGTACCGCAGTTGGCGCATGTCCATGGCATGACATCTTCTTGTTCGGGCTGGGAACGGACCGCCGCCAGCGGGCGGCAGGCAAGCATACTCCGCTGCGCCGCCCTTGCCCATCCTCCCTGTCGCGCTGCGCCTTCAGCCCAGCAGCTTGGTCAGCGCCCGGACCGGCGTCGACGGCTCCGCCGACAGGAAGGCGTCCAGGATCAGCGCGACCCGCACGTCGGGCAGCGTCAGGCCGGCGTTCGCCTTGAACTTTTCAACGATGTCGGCCTGGCCCAGCGCGCGCTCGCCGCTGCCCAGGTTGACCGGCACGTCCTCCTGCAGGCGCGTGCCGTCATGCAGCGTCACCGTCACCGCGCCCGAGAAATACCGCGGGAACGCCGTGACTTCCTGCGCCCGGCACGTGGTGCGCCCGGCCAGCGACAGCAGCGCCGGATCCGCCAGCCGGGCGGGCGCCAGTTCCTGCAGCGTGAAACGCCCCAGCGCCAGGCAGCCCGCCACGACGAACTGCACGCTGAACTTGGCGTCGTAGTCGCTGCGCGGCCGGGTCTTGATGTGGGCCGGGTCGGCGACGATGGGCAAGGTGGCTGCGGGCAGGTCGCATTCCACCGACCGGATGCGCCCCGCGTCCTTGATGCGGGCATGGATGCGCAGCGCCGCTTCCGCGCAGCCGTGGATGAAATGGCACACGGGATAGGGCTTGATAGAGGTTTCCATCAACGTCCACTCCGCCCCAAGCGCGTTGATGACCGAGTCCGCGTCCACCTGGTCGGCACGCGCCTGCATGTGGGTCTCGTATAGACCGAACTGGCCCTCATAGGGCCGCCGCGGCCCGAAGAATCCGGCCTGCGCCATCTGGGCGGCCGTGATGCCGGCAAAGGCGCCCCAGCCGGGATGCAGGCGCTTGGTCCAGGCTCCGTCTTCCAGGAACACCTGCACCCCCGATGCCGTGCTGGCCGCGATGCCCTGCGCCGCCACCAGCTGGTCTTCGCTCAGCCCCAGCAGCTTGCCGGCCACCAGCGCCGAACTGAAGTGCGACACCACGCCCGTGGCGTGATACCCGCCCTGGTGAAAGCCGCCCTTGACGGACCGGCCCAGGCGTATGGCCGTCTCCATGCCGATCGCGTAGGCGGTCAACAGCTCTGCCCAGCTCAGGTCCAGGGTCTCGCCCAATGCCAGCGCCGCCGGCAGGCAGGCCACCGACGGATGCACGATGGCGCCCGGGTGCGTGTCGTCGAAATCCAGTCCGTGCATCAGGTAGCCGTTGGCCATGGCCGCGTCGCGCGCCTGCAGCGCCGCGCCGCCCCCGATGACCGTGGCGTCGCCCGGCGCGCCAGCCGCGCGGATGCCGGCCAGCCCCGGCCCGGAAAAGTCGAACTGGTGGGCGGCGATGCCCAGCCCGATGGCGTCGATGATATGGAGCAGCGATTTTTCGCGCACCGCCTCCGGCATCGACGCCAGCGTCAGGCCGCGGGCAAAGCGCGCCAGGCCCAGCGCCAGGCTGGAGGACGGCGCTTGCAGATTCGAAGTTGCATGCATGGTGACCAGGTTTCCAAAGTAGAAGCCGCCACGCCCGCGGGCGCGGCACGCGGGAATCAGGATTCGGGGTTCTCGTGCAGAATCGCCACCGGGACAGGCAGGTCTCCTGGCAGGTTGGGATAGCGTTTCAGCACCTGCGGATCGTGCCCCGGCACAAAGTGGCTCACCGAGCCGGCCAGCTTGAGCAGGCGCTTGTGCCCGGCCAGCATCTGCTCCACGTCCACCACCACGGGAAACGGAAGCTTCAGCGTGGCGTTGTCGTAGTAATGCGCGGCATCAGAGGCCAGGACCACCCAGCCGCGCGCGGTATGCACCCGCACCGCCTGCAGCCCCTTGGTATGGCCGCCGATCCGCAGCAGCTCGATGCCGGGCTGCAAGACGTCGTCGCCGTCATGGAATTCCACCCGGTCCTCGTACAGCCGGCGGACGAACTCGCAGACGTCCTCGACGGCAAAGGCCCGCCGCAGCACCGGCTGGCACATGCAGGGCCCGGTGGCGAACGCCGCTTCGGCCTCCTGCAGGTGAAACCGGGCGTTGGGCAGCTTGTCCAGATTGCCGGCGTGGTCCCAGTGCAGGTGGGTCAGGATCACGTCCCGGATCTGCTCGGGCCGCACGCCCAGGTGCCGCAGCGCGTCGATCGGGCAGCAGTCCAGCGGCCGCCCGCGCTGCGACGCGCCGCGTTCGCCAAACCCGGTGTCCACCAGGATGGCGGTATCGCCCAGTTTGATCAGCCACACGTAGAAATCCATGTCCACGGTGCCGTCGTGGGCATCGTGCAGGATGAAATTGTGCGAAGCCGGACGCGTCATGCGGGCATAGCGCAGCGCATAGACTTCATAGCAGGGTAAGTTGTCGGTCATGGCCGGGCGCCTCCTACGCCCTTATACGCCAAGATAGGCTTGCCTTACGAAATCGTCCTCAAGCAGTTCCTGGCCCGTGCCCGTGCGCACGACTTCGCCGCGCTCCAGCACATAGGCCCGGTGCGAAAGCCGCATGGCCAGCCGGGCGTTCTGCTCCACCAGCACAATGGACAGGCCGGTTTCCCGGTTCAGCCGTTCGACGGCCTGGGCGATTTCCGCGATCACCTTGGGCGCCAGTCCCAGCGACGGCTCGTCCAGCAGCAGCAGCCTGGGCTGGGCCATGAGCGCCCGGCCGATCGCCACCATCTGCTGTTCGCCCCCCGACAGCGATCCGGCCATCTGGGCGCGCCGCTCCTGCACGCGGGGGAACAGGCCGTAAATCAGATCCAGCGTCCGCCGGCGCGTAGCCGCGCAGCGCGTGGTGTAGGCGCCCAGTTCCAGGTTGTCCATCACCGTCATGCGGGGAAACAGCCGCCGCCCCTCGGGCGACAGGGCGATGCCGCGCGCGACGCGTCCCGCGGCGGACATGCCGGAAATCGACATGCCGTCCCAGCGCAGGTCGCCCCGCGCCAGCGTCTTGAGCCCCATCATCGCCTTCAGGGTGGTGGACTTGCCGGCGCCGTTGGATCCCACCAGGGCCACGATCTCGCCCTCGTCGACCCGCAGCGACACATCGTGCACGGCCTCCAACGGGCCATAGCAGACCGCGATGGACTGCGCTTCAAGCGTGGGCATAGTCGGGGGCTCCCAGATAAGCTTCGATCACCGCGGGGTCGGACTGGATTTCCCGCGGCGTGCCTTCGGCGATCTTGCGGCCCTGCACCAGCACATAGATGCGATGGCACAGTTCCATGACCACCGCCATGTGGTGTTCCACGAACAGCACGGAGATGCCGCGATGCGCGCGCAGCCGCTGCAGCAG
This sequence comes from Achromobacter arsenitoxydans SY8, assembly GCF_000236785.1. Lineage (GTDB taxonomy): Bacteria > Pseudomonadota > Gammaproteobacteria > Burkholderiales > Burkholderiaceae_B > Achromobacter > Achromobacter arsenitoxydans. The sequence continues at coordinate 34,853 of NZ_AGUF01000010.1, forward strand.
CCGGCCCAGTTCGGCGCACTCCTCGCCGTTCAGCCCGGCCGCCGGTTCGTCCAGCAGCAGGATCTTCGGCCGGGTCGCGAAGCCGATCGCCACCCCCAGCAGCTTCTGGTGTCCGTACGCCAGCCCGCCCGCCGCGACGTGGCGGTACGGGCCCAGGCCTGACAATTCCAGGATTTCGTCCACCTCCCGCGCCACGCGCAGCAGTCCCGCCCGGCGCTCGCGGGTGGTCACGGCATGGGTCCAAACGGACCCCGGCAGGGTCGAAAGCGCGCCGCGCAACAGGTTCTGTTCCACCGTGGCGCTCTGGTAGACCGAAGTCGATTGGAAGGTGCGCGCCAGACCGCGCCGCACCACCGCGCTGGGCGCCATGCCCGTGATGTCGCCGCCTTCCAGCACGACCCGGCCGGCCGTGGGAATCAGGGTGCCGCTGATCAGGTTGAAGGCCGTGCTCTTGCCGGCCCCGTTGGGTCCGATCAGGCCCACCACCTCGTCGCGCGCCACGTGCAGGTCCAGGTCGCTGACGGCCTGCAGCCCGCCGAACCGCTTGGAAAGGCCGCGCACCTCAAGCAGCGGCTGGGATGTCGTTGGGTTCGTCATGCCGATTTCCTTTTCTTGCCCGGCAGCCGCATGCCGGCCAGTCCTTGCGGCAGGAAGCGCAGCATGAGGATCAGCGCCACCCCGTACAGAATGTCCTGCGATTCCACCGCGCCGCGGAAGAACTCCGGCAGCGGCGTCATAACCAGCGCGCCGACCAGCCCGCCCAGCAAGTATCTGCGTCCGCCGACCACCATCATGATGATGAGCGCGACCGACAGGTGCATGTTGAACGACTCCGGCGAGATGTATCCCACGTAGTGCGCCAGCAGCGCCCCGCCCAGGCCGGCAAAGACGCTGGCCAGCGTGAAGGCGAACAGCTGCGTGCGCCGCACGCCGATGCCGCTGGATTCCGCCAGCGCCGGATTCTCGCCCACCGCATCCACGGCTTCGCCGGCCGGCGAGGCGTAGAACCAGCGGAAAAAGGCCAGCACGCCGATCGTGACAACCGCCGCCAGCGCGTAGAACGCCGCCTTGTCGGAGAACACGTAGCCCGCGATGGACGCCGGCGGGATATTGGTAATGCCGTTCGCGCCGCCCGTCACGTCCCCGAACTCCAGCAGCACCAGCCGCAGCAGCTCGCCGAACGCAAAGGTCACCAGGACGAAGTAGACGCCCTGCAGCCGCAGCACGATGCGCCCCAGCAGATAGGCCACGCACCCCGCGGCGATCATGGCGGCGGCCACGCCCACGACGAACGGCAGCCCCAGCCCCTTGACGCAAAACACCGAGGCATAGGCGCCCACACCGGCCAGCGCGCCATGGCACAGCGATATCTGCCCCGCCCTGGCCAGCACCGACAGCGAGGTCACGACAATGGCGTTGATGCAGATGAAAATGGCCAAGTGGTACGTGAAGGCCTGGTTCAGGAAGAACGGCACGCAGGCCAGCGCCGCCAGGCCCAGCAGGCTGGCCGCCCCCAAAGGCTGCGGCGCGGCGGCGCCGCGGATCAGGGTCTGCGCGGCGGCCGGAGAGACCGGCGGAAGAATGGCTTTGCTCATTTCCATCTCACGCCTCCGCCTTGCCCAGCAGCCCGGACGGCCGCAGCACCAGAATGCCCATCACCAGCGCGAAGATCAGGATCTCCGCCAGGCTGTTGCTCATGAAGGAACTCGCCAGGCTCTCGGCCACGCCCAGCAGCAGGCTTGCCGCCGCGGCGCCCGGCACGCTGCCCAGCCCGCCCAGGATCACCACGATGAAGGCCTTGAGCAGCGGCGTGCTCCCGATGAAGGGCGACACCGAGAACAGCGGCGCCATCAGCGCCCCCGCGATCGCAGCGAGCCCCACGCCGATGCTGAATCCCAGCGGATACATGAGCTTGGCCCGCACGCCCTGCGCCGTCGCGATCTCCATGTCCTGCACCGCGGCGCGCAGAGCCTTGCCCTGCCGCGTGTGGATCAAGAAGACGTACAGCACCGCCAGCACGATCACCGAGCAGACGGCCACGTACAGCCGCGACGCCGGGATGATCACCGTTCCCAGCTGGAACACGCCTTCGGCGACCTGCGGCATGATCTGCGAATCCGGGCCGAACACCACCAGCGCCACCGCCTGCAGAATCATGGCCACGCCGATGGTCGCGATCATGCCGTTCAGCTCATCGTGGCGGAAGGGCTTGAGGACAGCCCATTCCACCACCCAGCCCAGCGCAGCCGTCACGACGAAGGCGCCCAGCAGCGCCAGCAGAAATGGCGCTTGCCAGTGGCTCATCAGCACATAGGTTGCGAACGCCCCCACCATATAGAACTGGCCGTGCGCAAAGTTGACGACGCGCATCACGCCGAACACCAGCGTGAACCCCACCGCCATCAGCAGGTAGAGCAGGCCGATGATGACGCCGTTCACCAGCGCCTGGGATAGCAAGTTGGACATGGGTATCCCTCCGCCCGCTTATTTCTGGATATCGACGCACTTGTCGATATCGCATCGCGCCACGGTGACTTCCTGGCCGTCGCGGACCTCGGAAATGAAGAACGGCGAGGCAACCTGGTGGTCGATGCCGTAGCGCGCCTTGCCGCTCCAGTTCACCACGCCCTGGATGCCCTTGTAGTCCTTCAGCTTGGCCAGTTCGTCGCGGACTCGTGTGCTGTCGGCCACGGTGCCCGCGTTCTGCATGGCCTTGAACAGCATGTGCGTGCCGTCGTAGAAGGCCGGGCTGAAGCCGTTCATCTTCTTGTTGTACTTGTCCTGGTAGCGCTGGGCGTAGCGCGCCACTTCCTTGTTGTCCGGATCCTGCAGGGACGTGACCATCATGCCTTCGGTCGCGGCCTTGCCGGCAACGGCCACGATCTCGGGCGTCGCCGGGCCGCCGTTGCGCACGATGGGCCCCTTGAAGCCAAGCTCGCGGGCCTGGCGCACGATCATGCCGGCCGTGGCCGGCGAGTTCCCGTCCAGCTCGATGGCGTCGATGCCTGCGCTGAGCATCCGGGTCAGCAGCGGCACCATGTCCACGCGCTGGCGCTCGAAGAATTCCTTGCTGGACAGCGCGGCGCCCGCCTTTTCATAGGCGCGGGCCAGGTCGCCGGAAATCTGCTGGCCGGATTCGTCATTGGGGAACAGGCCGCCCACCTTCTTCAGGTTGAAGCGCTTGACCAGCCACGCGATGATGGGCGGCGCCGTCTCTTCCGTCGTCAAGTTGGGCCGGAACGAATAGGGCTTTTCCGGGCTCAGCGCCTTGTTGGTGAAGCCCAGCGTCATGATGATGACCTTCTCGCGCTCGGTGACCGGCTGGACGGCCAGCGCCGGCGCCGATCCCATCGGCCCGATGATGTACTTCACCTTGTCGTCGCTGACCAGCCGGTTGGCGGCCGTCACCGCATCCGCGGACTGGTACTTGTCGTCGTAGGGGATGACGCTGATCTTGTACTTCTTGCCGCCCACCTCCAGGCCGCCCTGCGCGTTGATGTCGTCGGCCGCGAGTTCGGCGCCGTACAGCAGCGCCTGGCCCCAGGCCGCGCCCGCTCCCGACAAGGTCACCAGCGCGCCGATCTTCAGCGTGTCCTGCGCCATGGCTACCGCGGGCAGCGCTAGCGCGACGGGCAGCATCGCCTTGAATATACGAATCATGTCTCTCTCCTGTGCTTTTTGTGTTGGCAGTGCTTGAACAGCAGGTGTCGTGCGCCTGAGCGGCCGTTGTCGGCAGCCTGGCGTCACAGGGGTATTTCGATATCCAGCAGGGGCGCATGCTGCTGCGCGCCGTATACGTCCACGTCGCCCACCGCGCCCGATGCCACCGGACGCGGCAGGGTCGCCTTCCAGGCGAGCGCCGGCGGATACTCGGTAAAGAGCACGTCCTCTTGCTGCACGCCATACAGCCGGGCGATCAGCGCGGCGCTGACGACGTCGGTGGCGCGCACGCGCTCGAACAAGGCCGGATCATCGAACATGATGTCCAGCGTGATGGAAAACGGCCCAGCGTTCTTGCTCTTGCAGGCCTTGGCGATGTCTTTCAGCTTGGCCACGTTGGCTCTCCCCGCTCAGACGGTTTCGTATTCGATGGGAAACAGGCTGAGCGGATCAGCCACCTTGATCACGTGCTGCATGAAGAATTCGTAGATCGGGCCGCGCTCGATATCCGACGGCGAGAACGGGAACGCCATGTTTCCTTCGCGGCACATGCGCCCCGGAAAGTCGGAATGCAGCAGCGTCACGCGCGCCAGCGACAGCGCCGCGTTGGCGATTTCCTGCGTTCTGCCCACGACTTCCGCGACGATGGCGAGCTCCTGCGGCCTGAAGCCGGGGTTCGGCTCCCAGGCTCCCATCACGCCGTGCGCGCCATACACCCTGAGCACCAGCTGCCAGTCTTCCGGCGCAATCCCCAGCGCCGCGACCTTGGTCGCCGTGGAGGCGCGCACAAATTCCAGGAAGCTGTCGGTTTGGCCGATCAGGCCGGGATCGCGGGTGGCGGCGAAGGCCACCGCGCTGAACCCGGCGCGCCGCACGCCTTCCAGCTTGATGGTGTAGGGCTCGGGGAGCCACTTCATGCCCGTGATCCGCACGCGGCGGTCCGACACCGCGCGGATTTCGCAGTCGCGCGTGTCCACGCATCCGCCCGGCTCGTAGCGCAGCACGGGGCTGGCGTTCTCGTGCAGCGCCTGCACCGCCACCGACAGCGGCGTGCAGCGCAACTCGGGATTGAGCGGCTCCGCCTCGACATAGTCCTGTCCCACCGTGACCATCAGGCAGTCGTGCTTCTTGGGAATCGCCGCATTGCACGCGCACTCCAGCATCTTGCCGGCGTACCAGGCGGGCGCCGCCGGGACGCCGTGATGCATGGCCAGCGCCACCCATGGCGCCGGGTCTGTGCCGCGCCCTCCCAGGATCACCTGCGCGCCCTCGGCCAGGGCCTGGCGATACGGTTCCGGGCCCATCATGCCGACAATGCGCACGGCCTGGCCGATATCTTCCGCAGTCAGGGCGCCCGCCGTGCCCAGGGCCCGGATGCGTTCTTCCGCCAGCGCCCGCTGAATGACTGCCGGATCCTGTTCGGCATGGATTAGCGCCATCTTGAAATGCAGGCCGTGTTCGCGGGCGATTTCGCGCACGATGTCGGCGCAGGCTTGCAGGTGCGGCTCGCCGCCCGCGCCGCCGCAGGTGCCGACCATCATCGGAATGCCGTTCGCGATCGCGGCGCGCAGCAATAGCGACAGATCGCGCTTCATCGCCATCCGGGAGTTCAGCGTCTTGCCGGACCCCAGGTAATGCGGACCGGGATCGCTGGAGCCGCCATCCACGCCTACCATGTGGGGCTTGAGCTCCATGGCGGCCTTGATGGAGGCTTCGGGAAACCCGTAGCCCAGGATGCCGCTGGCGGACATCATCCGCACGCTTGCATGTGTCATGTCGGTGGTCCTTTAGCGGCTGCCGCCCTTCCAGTCGCCGGCGCGCGGCCGACGCAGCCCCAGGTTGCCGCGCAGCGTGCCGCCGGCATATTCCTTGCGCACCAGTCCGCGCTTCTGCAGATGCGGGATGACGAGGCGCACGATATCCTCGTACGTGCCCGGCACGGCGGTCGCCGACAGCACGAAGCCGTCGCAGCCCTTGCTGAACCATTCCTCCATCATGTCGGCCACCTGCTCGCCGGTGCCGCAGAACACCGGCCCGTCGTTCAGCGTGCCGCGGCCGGAGGCCTCGACGAAATCGCGCACCGACGGATTCTTCTTGCCGCTGACCTGCACCACTTTGTCCCGCAGGCTCTGCCAGGACATCGCGGCCAGTTCCGCGTCCGTGAAGGGCTGGTCGTAGGGGCGGCCCGAAAAGTCGATGTTGGCGGTCTCGCCGATCATCGTCAGCCCGTCGATCGGCCGCGACAGGGCGGCGATCATGTCGCGCTTTTCCCTGGCCAGGCTTTCCGTTTCCGCGGCGATGATCTTGACCTCGGCGGCGACCTTCAGATCATCGGGATTGCGCCCGGCCTTGGCCACGCCGTCCTTTAGCGCCTGGTACTGCTTGATGCCGCCTTCCAGCGTCGGATACTTGGCGAACACGACCTCCGCCCAGCGCGCTGCGAAGGCCAGCCCGCGGCCGCTCTGGCCCGCCTGCAGGATCACCGGGTTGCCTTGCGGAGAGCGTGGCACCGTCAGCGGCCCGCGCGACCGGAAGAAGCGGCCCTCGTGGTCCAGCCTGCGCACCTTGTCCGGGTCGGCGAAGAAGCCCTCTTCCTTGTCAGCGACGATGATGTCGTCTTCCCAGGTGTCCCAATGGCCCATCACCACTTCCATGAACTCGTCCGCGCGGTCGTAGCGCAGATCGTGCTCCAGGTGCTCGGTGTGGCCGAAGTTGGCGGCCTCGGAGTCGTTCATGGACGTGACCACGTTCCAGGCCACCCGCCCCTTCGTCATCAGATCCAGCGTGGCGAACAGGCGGGCCACGTGGAAGGGCTCGTAGTACGTCGTGGAATACGTGGCGCCCAGCCCGAGGTTGCGCGTGGCCATGGCCATCGCCATCAGCACGGCGGTCGGCTCCAGCTTCACGGCCCGCACGCCATTGCGCACGGTCTCGCGGTGGTTGCCGCCATAGATGTCCGGCATGGCCAGGCGGTCATCGAAGAACGCCATGTCGAAGCGGCCGTCTTCCAGCGTGCGCGCAATGCGCTGGTAGTACTCGGGCGTCAGGTAGTCAGTCATGCTCGACGGATTTCTCCACGAGCCGACATAGTTGGAACAATTCTGGGCTTGCAGGAAGGCCACCAGGGCCATTTGGCGGGAAGTTGTGCTCATGCTGTCCGATTTCCGGTTGGTTCGCATTGATGGCGAGGTGGCGTCAGTATTGGTGTCGACTCGGATATGCACAATTTCCGCGGCGTGATACATCTATAACCACAATGAATCAATCAACCGACCGCCCAGCCCTCACCCGGCTCGAACTCTCCGAACTGGAAACCTTTTTGTGGGTCGTGCGCGAAGGCAGCTTCAGCGACGCGGCCCGCAAGCTGCATCTATCCCAGCCTGCCGTCACCAATCGCATCAAGCGGCTGGAAGACAAGCTGCGCACCAAGCTGCTGCAGCGGACCACGCGCCAGGTCACGGCCACGCCGGATGGCATCCGCCTGCGGGACGCGGCCGAAGAGGCGCTGGCCGGCTTGCGCGACGTCATGCGCCAGTTTCAGAAAAGCGCGGAAACCGGGCGCCACCGCATCGTCGTGGCGTGCACGCCGATGCTGGCGGCGACGGTGCTGCCGCGCCTGATCCACGACTACCAGCAGCGCTACCCGGATATCCAGGTGGTGCTGCGCGACCTGCCCTACGCCCAGGTCGTGCAGGCGGTCACCCAGGACGCGGCGGACTTTGCCGTAGCGGCGCTGGATACCAAGCAGCGCGGGCTGCAGTTCCAGTCATTGGCCGAGGAAAAAGTGCTGCTCGTCGTGCCCGCCGGCCATCCGCTGGCCGCGCACGCCCGCGTCACGCTGTCGATGATCGCGCCCTACCGGATCATGTTCCTGGACCGCTACCTGTCGCTGCGCAAGCACCTGACCGAAGAGTTCGCCAAGCAGGGGCTGAGCTTCGAGCACACCACGGCGTCGACCCTGCCCACCCTGCTGGGCATGATCGACGCGGGCAACTGCGTCACCTTCCTGCCCCGCACCATGGTCCAGCGCAACGCGCAGTCTTCGCGTGTGCTCATCGAGATCCAGGACCTGGACGCCACCCGCCATTGGGGCTGCATCCTGTCGCGCCGGGCCGAACTGTCCGCCGCCGCCCAGGCTTTCAAGGAGTACCTGCGCAAGCACTTCCGGGAGCAGCTTGCCGAACCGGTCTGACACCGGCGCATTCATAACGCGGCGTAATAGACGCATACCGGAACACAATTTGTGGGCGGTTCCACGCCGCCCCTAGACTGGGCGCCATGCCAGGACTGGCGCCGGCGGACCCCGTTTCCGCCGCCGGGCCGCTGGCATCCACGAAACAGGATGCGAGCATGACACCCTTCGACAGCCGGGAATTCCGCCGCGCGCTTGGCGCATTCCCCACCGGCGTTACCGTAATCACCACCTGCGACGCCGGGGGCAAACCCTATGGCGTCACCGCCAACTCCTTCAGCTCCGTATCGCTGGACCCGCCGCTGATCCTCTGGAGCCAGTCCACCACGTCCAGCAGCTACCCGGCGTTCCGCGACTGCGACCGCTTCGTCGTCAACATCCTGGCGGACCATCAGGTCCACGTGTCCAACCAGTTCGCGAAGTCGGGCGCCGACAAATTCCGCGAAGTGCCGGTCACGGCCGGGCTGGGCGGCGTGCCGGTTATCGACGACTGCGCGGCCCACCTGGAATGCGTGAAGGTCGCCGCCTATCCCGGCGGGGACCACGTGGTCTACCTGGGCCAGGTGGAAAAGATCTTCCGCAGCGGCCACCATTCGCTCGCCTTCGGCGACGGCAAATATCTCAGGACCTACGCGCACGATCTGGGAGAAGTCGGAAGCCAGACAGGCGCAGCCGGACTGGACAGCCTGAAAGCGCAACGCATGGCATTGGCGGCGCTGCCCGACATCTGCGAGCGCATCGGCCAGCGCACCGTCGGCATCGCGGTCTGGGGCAACCAGGGGGCCACCATCATCGGCTGGGAACCTTCCACGCACCCGGTCAGCCCGTACCTGCAGGCGGGCGTGGTCGTCAGCCTTACGCAATCGGCAACGGGAATCGCGTTCGCCGCCTTCATGCCGCCCGGGCAGACGCAGGCGGCCATCGACGAAGAGCTGCAGGCTCGCGTCCGCAGCGGCCAGCCGGATACCGGACAGTTTGCGCAACGCGTGGCCGAGACGCTGCATCACGGATTGGCGCGGGCCGTCGGCGCCGCGGCATCGCCCCGGCACCAGGTCAAGGTCAACGCCTTCAGCGCCCCTGTCTATGACGCGAGCGGCAACATGGTGCTGGCGATCTCGACCACCTGCGAGGCAGAGCGGCTGGCGCCGGACTGGGACGGCCCGGTTCCGGCCGCATTGCGCGAGGCGGCGCGGGAGCTATCGCTGCGGCTGGGATACCCCGCCGGCGCGTCCCTGCTGGCGGGCTAGGCGCCGCCAGCAAGTCAGAACTGCCCCGGCACCACCCGGTTGCGCCCCTGGCGCTTGGCCTCGTACAGGCCTCGGTCGGCCGCCTGGATCAGATCCGTGCATGGCCGCTCGGCTTCGGGCACGGCGGTGGCCAGGCCCACGCTGACCGTCAGCCAGGGCCCGGAATCCGCTTCCCGCTGCGGAATCTGCATCGCTTCGACAGCGCGGCGCACCTTTTCGGCGGCCAGGCGTGCGCTGCCGGCCGGCGTGCCCGGCAGCACCAGCGCGAACTCTTCGCCGCCGAAGCGGGCCGCCAGGTCCGTCGAGCGGTCGCAACTGCTGAAAATGGTGTTGGCCACGCGCTTTAGCGCCTCGTCGCCCGCGATGTGGCCGTAGGTGTCGTTGTAGGACTTGAAGTGGTCCACGTCGATCATGAGCATGCTGATCTCGCGGCTGTCGCGGCGCGCGCGCTGCCATTCGGCATTCAGGTATTCGTCGAAATATCGCCGGTTGCCCAGGCCCGTCAGGCCGTCGGAATTGGTCAGCCGGCGCAGTTCCATATTGCTTTCCAGAAGCTGCTGCTGGCTCTGGCGCAGGGCCTGGTAGGCCTCGTCGCGCTGCACCAGCGCCATGTAGGAACGCGAGTGATAGCGGATGCGCGCCACCAGCTCGATGGAATCCGGCAGCTTCACCAGGTAATCGTTGGCGCCGGCTGCAAAGGCCGCGCTCTTGATCGCCGGATCTTCCTTGGTGGACAGCACGATGATGGGGATGTCCCGCGTCACGGGGTGGTTGCGGTATTCGCGCACCAGGCTCAGGCCGTCCACCCCAGGCAGCACCAGGTCCTGCAGGATGACCGTGGGCCGCGTCTGGACCGCCACGGTAAGTGCCTTGTAGGGGTCCGAGCAATAGTGAAAGTCAATATTGCCTTCGGGCACCAGCGCTCGCCGGATGGCTTCTCCAACCATGACCTGATCGTCGACGAGCAGCACCATCGCCCCATGCGAATTCAAATCCGCCGAGGCTGTGTCGTCAATGGAGGGGAGCATATTGAGGTCCTTGATTTCCGCCGGGGTCCCGCGCATCAGGCAAACGCCTGGATGACGCGGGCGGCAATTTGTTCGAGTGGCCTGATTTCCACCGCGGCCTGCATGGCCGCGGCCGCCTTGGGCATGCCGTAGACGGCGCTGGTGGCCTGGTCCTGCGCGATGGTCAGGCAGCCGCGTTCGCGCAACGCCTTCAGGCCGCGTGCGCCGTCCTGGCCCATGCCGGTCAGCAGCACGCCGACCGCCACGCCGCGCCAGTGCTGCGCCACGCTATGGAAAAAAACGTCGATGGAGGGCCGGTAAAGGCTTTCCGTCGGGTTGTCCGTGTAGCGCAGGGTACCATCGTCCAGCAAATGCAAATGGTCGTCGGTGCCCGCCAGCAGAATCTGTCCGGGCTGTGGCCGTTCACCTTCGCGCACCAGCCTGACCGGCAGCGACACCTGATCGTTGAGCCAGTCCGCCATGCCGGCCGCGAACGACGCGTCCACATGCTGCACCAGCACGATGCCAGCCGGAAAATCCGTCGGCAGGTCGCGCAGCAATTGGGCCAATGTGGCCGGCCCGCCGGCCGATGCGCCGATGACCAACAGGCGCCGCGCGCCGGGCTGGGGCGCAGGCGTGGCCAGCGGCGTCAGGGCCGGCCGGCTGCCATAGCGCCCGATCAGCCAGCCGACATTGCGGATCTTGCGCAGCAGCGCCGCCGCGGCGGTGCGCATGTCCCCGCTGCCGACGACCGGCGTGTCCGCCGCGTCCAGCGCGCCGTGGCCCATGGCGTCGAATACCCGCGAGGTGTGGCGCGCCACGTCCGCCGTCACCACCACGATCGCGCAGGGCGTTTCCGCCATGATGCGGCGCGTGGCCTCGACCCCGTCCATGACGGGCATGATGAGGTCCATCAGCACCACGTCGGGACGGTCGCGCGCGCACTGCTGCACGGCCTCCAGGCCGTCGGACGCCGTCCACGCCACTTCCAGGCCGGGCTCCAGCGCGATCGCGCGCCGCAGGGTCTCGACCGCCATGGGCATATCGTTGACGATCCCGATTCTCACGTGCGTGCCTTTCCGATGAGGTCTTCAACGGCATCGAGCAGCGCATCATCGTGGAAGCTGCCCTTGGCCAGATAGTAGTCGGCGCCGGCGTCCAGCCCGCGCCGCCTGTCCTCTTCACGGTCCTTGTACGACACCACCATCACCGGCAGGCCCTGCAGCTTGGGATCCGCCTTGATGCGCGACACGAGTTCGATGCCGTCCATCCGCGGCATGTCGACGTCGGTCACGATCAGGTCGAAGTCCTCGGCGCGCAGCATGTTCCAGCCGTCCATGCCATCCACCGCCACGGCCACATCGAAGCCGCGGTTCAGCAGCAGCTTGCGCTCGAGTTCGCGCACCGTCAATGAGTCGTCCACGACCAGCACCCGCTTGCGGCGCCGCGCCGTGGCGGCCTCGGTCCCGCTATCGACCCGGGACAGCCCGCCGCCCTCGATGAGTTTCTGGACGGACACCAGCATGTCCTCGACGTCCAGGATCAGTAGCGGCGTGCCGTCGTCCATCAGCGAGCCCGCCATGACGTCCTGCACCTTGCCCAGCCGCGGATCCAGCGGCTGCACCACCAGGGTGCGCTCGCCCACGTAACGGTCCACGGCGATGCCGTAGAGCCGGTCGTGCTCGCCCGCCACCACCACCGGCAGCGTATCGGCGGCGGGCGCGGGCGCGCCGGCGCGCAGGATCTGGCGCGCCGACACCAGGCCGATCTGGCGGTCCATGAAGCGGAAATGCTGCTGGCCTTCAAGCTGTTCGATGTCTTCGGCGCGCACCTGCAGCGCATGCCTGACGTAGGCCAGCGGAAACGCGTAGATCTGGCCCTGCACTTCCACCAGCAGGCTGCGCACCACCGACAGCGACAGCGGCATCTCCAGCACGAAGCGCGTGCCCTGCCCGGCCTGCTGGTAGACCCGCACCGCGCCGCGCAGCTGCCGCACCATGGTCTGCACCACGTCCAGCCCCACGCCGCGCCCCGAGATTTCGGTCACTTCGTCGCGCGTGCTGAACCCCGACAGGAAAAGGAATTCAAGCAGCTCGGCCTCGCTCAGGCGGGCAGCGGTCTCCGCATTCGTGAGCTTGCGTTCGACGACCTCGGCGCGAAGCTGGTCCAGCGAAATGCCGGAACCATCGTCCGCCAACTCGACCAGCAGCATCCCTGCCGAGTGACGCGCCGACAGCCGGATCAAGCCTTCGGGCGGCTTGCCCGCCGCGGCCCGCGCCTCGGGCGTTTCGATGCCGTGATCCACCGCATTGCGCAGCAGGTGCATCAGCGGCGCATCCAGCTTCTCCAGGATGTCGCGGTCCACCTGCGTGTCTTCGCCGTCGATCTCCAGGCGCACCTGCTTGCCCAGCGAACGGCCCAGGTCCCGCACCATGCGCGCCATGCCGCCCAGCCCGTCGCCGAACGGCCGCATGCGGCAGGCCAGCGCGGTGTCGTAGAGGCGCCGCGTTAGATGGTTCATGCGCCAGCCGAATTCGTCGACTTCGCTCGCGCGCTGCGTCAACTCCCGCTGGCACTGGTCCAGGATGCGCTGCGTATCGTCCAGCGCGGCCTGTCCGCGCGCATCCAGCTGCTGTCCGGCCAGCACGCTGCGCAGGCTGTCCAGCGCCTGCGCGGCGCCCGCCTGGATTCGCCGCAGCCGCAGCATGGACGCGCTGAAGGGCGCGATCCACTGCGATTCCACCAGCGTTTCGCTGGACAGGCCCAGCAGCTTGTTAAGCGTGTCGGCCGTGACGCGCAGCACGCGCTCGCCTTCGCCCAGTCCACGGTCCGAACTGCGGCGCGAGGGCGCGGACGGAATGGCCGCGGGGGCCGGCGCATCCAAGGGCGCGGGAGCCGGGACGGCAACGGGCGCGTCGGGCGCGTCCTCCAACAGCACGATAGGCGGCAGGAAGTCCGACGGCCTGGGCGGGCGCGGCGGCAAGGCCGGCGGCGCATTGGGCGCGCTGCTCAGGCGCGCCACCAGGTCGCCGATTTCCGCATCGAGGTCCACGCCAGGCGTAGCCACGCGCTGCAGCAGGTCGGTGCCCAGCAACAGGGCGTCGATATCGGCCGCCTGCAGGCGCAGCCGCCCCTCTTGGGCCGCCACCAGGCAATCTTCCATGGCGTGCGCGATGCGCACGGCAGGATGCAGGTCCACGATGCGGGCGGCGCCCTTGAGCGAATGCGCGGCGCGCATGCAAGCCTCAAGGTGCGGGGCCGATGTGGGGTTCTGTTCCAGCGCCAGCAGGCCGTCGTTCAGCACCTGCACCTGGGTGCGGGTCTCGATCTGGAACAATTCGAGCAGCGACGCGTCGCGCATCTGATCCGGATTCACGCAAGGCTCCGTTCCAAGGCCTGCATCAGCAGAGTTTCATCCAGCACGCCGACGCCGCGCCCGCCGCAGCGGGCCATGCCGCGCGAATATTTCAGGCGGGCTCCCTGCACCGTCGCCGGCAGCGGCTCCAGCGCGTCCAGGTCCACGTCATGCATGCCCTCGACCTCGTCCACGGGCAGCACCACCGCGCGCCCCGCGCCGCCGAAGATCAGCATGCGCGCAGCCGCCGGGCGCTCGCGCGCCTGCGCCGCCGCGGCCTCCAGGCCCAGCAGGGTCGACAGCGACACGCACACCGTCAGCGTGCCGCGCACATTGGTCACGCCCAGCACCGCCGGATCGCGCCGGTGCGGCAGGCTGACGATGCCGCGCATGCCGGCCACCTCGTCCAGCGCGCGGGTGGGCAGGCCCAGCCATTCCTGGTGCAGCCGGAACACCAGCAGCGAAGACAGGTTCGCGTCATGACGCCCGGCGGCGGGCGGCTCGGCCTGCGCTTCCATGCCTGGCGGGAGCCGGTCGAGGATGCGCTTGGCGGCCGCCGAATACACAGGGCAATTGCGGCAATGCACATGGCCGGCCAACTGCGCGCAGCTCTTGTCGCCGCGTATGCCGATGCGGTTCCAGCAGTCGTCCACGTCGGACAGCGTCGCGGTCAGTTCACTCACGTCGCGCCTCCTGGCGCGCCGCACGCGCCTGCAGGCGGCGGGCGCCCTCGTGATCGCCGTCGGACGCGACCAGCGCCGCCAGGTGCAGCAGCGCCTCGCGATGGGTCGGATCCAGGTACAGCGCCTTGCGGTACGCGGCCTGCGCCTGGCGGGCGTCGCCCGCGGCGTCCAGCAGCAGGCCCTGCAGATGCAGCACCTCGGCGCTGGCGCCGTGAAGCTCAATGTGGGCCTGGCACTGCGCCATCGCCTCCTGGACCTTGCCCTGGTCGGCCATGGCGGCGATCTGTTGCAGCGACGTCTGCGCCGCCTGTCCGGATGCGCCAGCGGCAGGCATGGGCGGCGCATCCGCAATCGCCGCGCGCGGCAATGGCAAGCGCGGCGCGGGCGCCTGGGCGGCGGCGCGACGGGGCGGCGTCCAGGCGTGCACGATGGGACGCGACACGCGCAGGGGCGCCGGCGCCGCGTCGGCGTGGGCGGGAGCGGGCCTTGCCTGGAACGCGAACGAGCGGGCAATCGGCACCGGCGGCAGCCGCCGTCCCGTCAGGAGGCTGGTCTCGGCGGGTCCGACAAAGATCACGCCGTCCTCGCGCGTATGCCGCCGCAGCACCTGGATCGCGCGATCCTGTGTGGCGGCGTCGAAGTAGATGAGCAGGTTGCGGCAGAACACGAAATCATAGGGGGCCGCGCCCGCCAGCAGGCCGGGATCGAACAGGTTGCCCGGCCGGAACCGGACTTGCGCCGTCACCCGCGCGGCCAATTGATGGCCGTCGGGCGCGTCCGAAAAATGCCGGTCGCGGAACGACAGGTCGTCGCCCCGGAAAGAATTGCGGCCATACACGGCGCGCTGGGCGAATTCGACCATGCGCACGCTGATGTCCACGGCGTCCACCTGGAAGCGCTGCGGCGGCACGCCGGCGTCCAGCAGCGCCATGGCGATGGAGTACGGCTCCTCGCCGCTGGAACAGGGCACGCTCAACACCCGCAGGATGCGGCCCTCGCAGCCGGGCGCAAACAGGCGGTCGCGCGCCAGGGCCGCCATGGCGGCCTGCGATTCCGGGTACCGGAAGAACCAGGTCTCCGGCACGATCACGGCTTCGATGAGCTGCTGCATTTCGTCGGGCCAGGACTGCACCCGCATCAGATAGTCCTGCTCGTCATCCACGCCGGCGGCGTGCATGCGGTGGCGCACGGCGCGTTCGACGGCAGCCTGGCCGATGGAGCCGCTGTCCAGCCCCATCCGGCGCTTGAGCAGGCCGCTGAATTCGTCCATCACGGTCATGGCAGGGCCTCGCCAGACGCCGCGCCGGACGCGGGCGGAAACAGCAGCGACCGCACGTGCAGCGGCAGCAGGTCATCCACCCTCACCGACTGCACCATACCCAGCGCATCGCTAAGGACCGGCCCGAGATAACGGGCCTCGGCATTGTCCAGCGCATGTGGCTGGAACGCCGCGGGGTCGTAGTGGACGGTTTCGGTGGCCTGTTCCAGGATCAGGCCCAGCAGGCGCTCGCCGGCCAGCGCGTCCGCGCGGTAGCGCACCATCGCCAGCCGCGTGCTGGTCACGCAGGCCGCCGCGCCCGCGCCGGCCAGCGCGCTCATGTCCAGGACCGGCACGGCCGCGCCGCGGCGCTCCATCATGCCCGCCACCCAGTGCGGCGCGCCGGGCACCTGCTTGAACACGCGCAGCCCCAGCACCTCGGCGATGTCCGCAGCGTCCAGCGCGTAGCGGTCGGCGCCGATGCGGAAAAGCAGATACAGCCGGCGCCCGGCGCCGGCATGGGCCGGGCCGGCGGGCGCACGGGGCACGGACTGCGTCATGACGGCGCTCACACCTTGAAGCGCGAAACGCCGCTGCGCAGGTCGTTCGCCACCAGCGTCAGCTCTTCAATGGCCAGGCTGGACTGGCGCAGCGATTCCACGGTCTGCTGCGCCGCGTCGCTAAGCTGCTGCAGGGCCTGGTTGATCTGCTCTGCGCCGGTCGCCTGCGCCTGCATGCCCTCATTTACCATCTGCACGCGCGGCGCCAGCGTCTGCACCTGCTGGATAATCTGCGAAAGCTGATCGCCCACCTGCTGCATGTCGGTCATGCCGCGGCGCACTTCCTCGGAAAACTTGTCCATGCCCATCACGCCGGCCGACACGGACGACTGGATCTCGCGCACCATCTGTTCGATGTCGTACGTGGCCACCGCCGTCTGATCGGCCAGGCGGCGGATCTCGGTGGCCACCACCACAAAGCCCCGGCCGTACTCGCCGGCCTTTTCCGCTTCGATGGCCGCATTCAGCGACAGCAGGTTGGTCTGGTCGGCCACCTTAGTGATCGTCGTCACCACTTGCGTGATATTGCCCGCCTTTTCGTTCAGGATGGCCAGCTTGGCGTTGACCGACCCGGCAGCGCCCACCACATTGCGCATGGTGTCTTCCATGCGCGCCAGGCCCACCTGGCCGCTGCCGGCCAGCGTCGCGGTCTGCTCGGCCGCGCTGGAGACTTCGGTCATGGTGCGCACCAGTTCGCGCGAGGTTGCGGAGATTTCACGCGAGGTGGCGCCGATCTCGGTGGTGGTGGCGGCGACTTCCGACGCCGTCGCCTGCTGCTGCTTGGACGTGGCGGCGATCTCGGTCACCGACGTCGCCACCTGCACGGCGGACCGCTGCGTCTTGCCGACCAGGCCGGTCAGCTCGTCCACCATGCCGTTAAAGCCCGTCTCGATGGCGTTGAATTCGTCCTGGCGCGCCAGCTTCAACCGGCGAGTCAGATCGCCGCCGCCGGTGGCTTCCAGCGTTTTGACGATGTCGCGCATCGGGTTGCCGATGGCGCGCATCAGCATGATGCCGCAGACGATCGCAGCGGCAATGGCCAGGGCCAGCGACACCAGCATGCCGGTTTCGGCCGACCTCACGGCCTGCCGGATACTGACCGCGGCCAGATCCGCCTGCCTTTTGTTTTCGATCACCATCTTGGCCAGAACATCGCGGCCCTGATAGAACGCGGGCCGCAGTTCGGTCGCGATGCGCGCCTGCACGCGCGCCGGATCCGACTGGGTTGCGGACGCAAGGATGTCGGTACGGATGCGCTTGTATTCGCGCAGGTCCTTCTGGAACTGGTCGAACAGCTGCTGGTCGTCCTGCCGGGTGATGGCCTGCCGGTAGAACTCGATGTGCTCGTCCAGCAACTGGTCATTCTTAGGCAGCGATTCCAGCGCCACGTGGCGCGCCGGCTCGTCGCTGGTATTGAAGGCGTCCTGCACCACGACGAAACCGGCGAACCACGCCGCCCGGATCGACGTGCTGTAGTAGATCCCCGGCACGGCGTCGACGTTGATCATTTCGACTTCCGACTCGATGTGCAGCAGCCGCCGGTAGTCCACCACCACCATCAGCGTCATGATGGCAAGGATTACCAGGAAACTGGCCTGGATGCGCCGGCGGAGCGTCAGATTCTTCATTCCGAGAGACCTTTGTACTGTTTCAATTTGTCAACGCCCGACCGGGACGCCCCTAGAATCCTGCCGCGCCGGCCAGCTTAAAGCTGACAGCTCTGACGGGATGTGGGAAATATCGACAATTATTACAAAGGAGCCGCCTCGCAGCCACGAAAAACAGGGGAAAACCCAAAACTTCCAGCCCTTCGTCGGGAAAACGCAAAGTTTTATTACAGAGACATTTGTATTTTTGTGACCGTCGGTGCGTCCCCGTTCAGGCCCGGATATCCCAGAGCGCCTGAGGCGGCCGCTGGCCCACCCAGTCGCAGGCCTGTTCATAAGCGTGCGCCAGTTGCAGTACAGCCAGGTCGCCGCGCGGCGGCCCGATAAGCTGCATGCCCATCGGCAGGCCCGCCGCATTGAAGCCCACCGGCACGCTGATCACCGGGCAGCCCGCCAGCGTCCACGGGGTGACGGTCTCCATCCAGCGATGGTAGGTATCCATGGGCCGGCCGGCGATTTCCTTGGGCCAGTCCAGCGCCACATCGAAGGGAAACACCTGCGCCGACGGCACGGCCAGGTAGTCCACGTCCTCGAACATGCGCAGCACGGTCTGGTACCACGCGCTGCGCTCCTCGGTCGCCCGGTAGATCTCGTGCGCCGTCAGGCCCTCCAAACCTTCGACTTCCCAGATCAGCGCCGGCTTGACCAGCTTGCGCGTGTCGGGGTTCTGGACCAGCGCGTGGAATTGCCCGCCTACCATCAGGTGGCGATGCGCAAGCCAGATGCGCCACAGCCGGTCGCCCGCGAACGGCACCTGGTAGTCGTCGACGCGGCACCCCGCCGCTTCCAGGCCTTTCAAAGCCTGGGCGCACAGATCCAGAATGCCGGACTCCATCGGCAGATAGCCGCCCCAATCGCCCAGCCAGCCCACGCGCCTGCCGGCAAGATCGGCATCCAGCGGCTGCGCGTACTGGGCTGGATCGTCCGTCAGCGACAGGGGCGCGCGCTTATCGTGGCCCGCCATCACCGACAGCATCAGGGCCACGTCGCGCGGGGTGCGCCCCATGGGCCCTTCATAGGACAACTGCTTGAGAAACACCTCCGGCGCGGGTCCCGCCGGCACCCGGCCCGCGGACGGGCGCATGCCGTAGACATTGCAAAAGGCCGCCGGATTGCGCAGCGATCCGCCAAAGTCGCTGCCGTCGGCCACCGGCAGCATGCGGGCCGCCAGCGCGGCCGCCGCGCCACCGCTGCTGCCGCCGGCAGTCTTGGTGGCATCGTAGGGATTGCCCGTGGCGCCGTAGACCTTGTTGTAGGTGTGCGATCCCAGTCCGAACTCCGGCACGTTGCTGCGGCCGATGAAGATCGCGCCGGCGGCGCGCATGCGCTCGACCATGATCGAGTCGTGCTGCGTCTTTACATCCTTGTAGACCAGCGATCCCATCGACGTGACCATGCCGCGCACCGCCGTCAGGTCCTTGGGCGCCTGCGGCATCCCATGCAGCCAGCCCAGCCACTGGCCCGCGGCCAGCTGGGCATCGCGCTCTTCGGCCTCGCGCAGGAGCTCGTCGCTGTCGCGCCGCGCGACGATGGCGTTCAGCTTGGGATTGACCTGGTCGATATGCGCCAGATAGGCCTGCATCACCTCGCGGCAGGACACGCGCCGGCCGCGGATGGCGTCCGACAGCGCGTGCGCGGGCATGGCCACAATTTCGTTCAGCGGGGCGGCGGTAGGCATGGCGGCGAGTCTCCTGGCGGCGCCTCGGGCCAGCCGGACGCGCGCATTGTCATTGAACGCGCGGCGGCCACCCGCCTGCGCTTGGCGACAATACTACGCAAATCCGCGCCCGATCGGTGAAACGCGGCGCTAGGCGGCTACCGGCCTGATGGCGACCGGGCGGCGCAGTTCGACCACGCGCTCCGCGCCGACCGCACGGGCGCGCAACTGGCCACAGCCGGCGTCCACGTCCTGCCCGGCGCTGTTCCTCACTTTGACCAGCACGCCACGGCTGTGCACATAGCGGACCACGTGGCGGATACGCTCGGGGTCGGGACGCTCGTAGTCCGCCCCTTCCAGGCTGTTGAACGGTATGACGTTGAGCACGCAGTATTTGCCCTTGAGCAAACCCAGGACTGCGTCGAGTTCGTCGTCCCCGTCGTTGACGCCTTTGAGCAGCGTCCATTGGTACTGGATCGGATAGCCGGTGTCGCGGGCGTATTTTTCGCCGAGTTCGATCAATTCGTCCGGCGCGATCCTGGGCGCGCGCGGCAGCAGGTGTTCGCGCAATCCGGCCTTGGTCGTGTGCAGCGACAGCGCCAGCGCGGGCTTGACCCGCTGTCGCGGCAGCGCATCGAACACGCGCAGGTCGCCTACGGTGGAGAACACAAGGTTCTTGTGCGCGATATTGCCCTCGGTGCCCAGCAGGTCGATCGCTTCGAGCACGTTATCGAGGTTGTGCGCAGGCTCGCCCATGCCCATGAAGACGACTTTCTTCACCGCGCGCATCCGGCGCGCCAGCACGACCTGGGCAAGGATTTCCATGCTGGAGACCTGGCGGATCAGGCCGCTCTTGCCGGTCATGCAAAATCGGCAGCCGACCGCGCAGCCGACCTGGGTCGACACACAGAGCCCGTCGCGCGGCAGCAGCACGCTTTCCACCATCTGTCCGTCGGCCAGCTCGACGAGCAGGCGCGAGCCGTCGTTGCCAGCGTGTTCGGAGCGGACGCGCGCAAGGCCATCGAGTTCCGCCGTCAGGGCGGGAAGCGCGTTGCGCAGCGTCAGCGGCAGAAAGTCCGCGGCGGACCGCCGCCGGGTGCCGGTATCCAGCGCCTGTCCGTTCAGCCAGACACGCACAACCCGCCCGCGATGGATGGGCTGGGCGCCGAGGTCGGCGAGGCGTCGGTCAAAGTCGGAAAAGCGCATGGGGAGCGGATTTTACCCCGTCCGCGGGACAGGCCGCCGGACGGCCAGGCCGTCCGCCCCTGGGCTGACCAGCTGGCCGCGCCGGTGTCCGCGTAAATTCCGCTGCGGCGCTTGAGCCAGATCAAACCGCAAGGCTCTGCGCCCGCCCTAAGATCGCCTCCTGCCCACCGTCCGGAGACGATCTTGACTACCCCCGCCGACCTCTGCACCGAAGCCGAAATCCAGGACATGGTCCACACCTTTTACGGCAAGGCGCGCGCCGACGAGGCGCTTGGCCCCATCTTCAATGGCATGATTCACGACTGGGACGAACACCTGGCAACGCTGTCCGATTTCTGGTCCGCGGTGCTGCTGGGCACCCGGCGCTTCGCGGGGATGCCCATGCCCAAGCACGCGGCCATGCCCAACCTGAAGGCCGAACTCTTCGAACGCTGGCTGGCGCTGTTCGGCGAAACCACCGACGCCCTGCCCAACCGCGCGCTGGCCGACGCCGCACAGGAAATGGCCAAGCGCATGGCGCGCAGCCTCTGGTATGGGTATCAGCTGTCGCGCGATCCCAGCCAGCCGCTGACCGAACTGCGGCCCGCGTAGCGCACGGCCGGATCAGTCCACCCGCCACCAGCCCGGCAGCAACCCGCGCACCTTGGCGCGGCGGTAGCGGTCGTCAATGAGATGCACCGTGCCCACGTCGTGCTCGGTGCGGATGACGCGGCCCGCCGCCTGCACCACCTTCTGCATGCCGGGGTACAGGTAGGTGTAGTCGTAGCCGTTTTCTTCACCGTAGCGCTGGTCCATGGCGCGCTTCATGTTTTCGTTCACGGGGTTCACCTGCGGCAGGCCCAACGTGGCGATGAACGCGCCGATCAGCCGCTTGCCCGGCAGGTCCACCCCTTCCGAGAAGGCGCCGCCCAGCACCGCGAAGCCCACGCCCTGCCCCGTTTCCGTGAAGCGCGCCAGAAACGCCGCGCGCCCCGGTTCATCCATGCCCGGCGTCTGCAGCCAGATCGGCACCTGCGGATGGCGCTGCCGCATCAGGTCGGCCACGCGCTTCAGGTAATCGAAACTGCTCAGGAACCCCAGATAATTGCCCGGCCGTTCGGCATACTGGCGCGCGATCAGGTCCGCGATGGGCGCCAGCGAGCGCTCACGGTCGCGAAAGCGCGTCGACACATTGCCCACCACCCTCACCGCCAGTTGCTCGGCCTGGAATGGCGCGGCCACGTCGATCCACGGCGTGTCCCTGGGCAGGCCCAGCGTGTCGCGGTAGAACTGCTGCGGACTGAGCGTGCCCGAGAACAGCACCGTGGCGTGCGCCCCCGCGTAGCGCGCGGCCAGGTATGGCGCGGGAATGACATTGCGCACGCACAGAACGGACGGCGGCGTCTTGGCGCCGGCGAACGCCGCTTCGCTCTGCGTGACGTCGAACAGCGCATGCGAGCCGAACTGCTCGGCCAGCCGCATGAAATGCAGGGCATCGAAGTAGAACCCCAGCAACGGATCGTCCTGCGCCAGCGGCGTCTGGCCCAGGTACTCGGTGATGGCCGCCACCGCCTTCTGCACGGTCGCCAGCACCCCCGCCGGCGCGGCCTCGTAGGCCTGGTAGCGTTCGGCCTGCTTCTTGTTCAGGGCGTTCCAGGACCGATGCAGCCCGTCCAGCGTCTTCTTGAGCGCCTTGGGCGCCGCGTGGCGGGCCGCCGTGAGGCGGTCCTGGTCCAGTTCGCCGGTGTACATGCGGCGCGCGCGGTCCACCAGGTTGTGGGCCTCGTCGACCAGCACCGCCACCTTCCACTGGTGCGCCTGCGTCAGCGCGTACAGCATCGCCGTGGAATCGTAGTAATAGTTGTAGTCGCCCACCACCACGTCGCTCCAGCGAATCAGTTCCTGCGACAGGTAGTACGGACAGACCTCATGTTCCAGCGCAGTGGCGCGCACGGCGGGCGCGTCCAGGCGCGTGTGCTCGAGCGCGGCGGCGCGCGCCTGGGGCAGGCGGTCGTAAAAGCCCCGCGCCAGGGGGCAGGAATCGCCGTGGCAGGCCAGATCCGGATGCACGCAGGCCTTGTCGCGGGCCTGCAGGTCCAGCACCCGCAAGCCGGGCGCCGCGGGCTGGGCGTTGACCGTCTCCAGCGCCTGCAACGCCAGGCCGCGTCCGGAACCCTTGGCCGCCAGGAAGAACATCTTGTCCAGTCCCGCGCCCGGACTGGCCTTGAGCAGCGGAAAGACCGTGCCCAGCGTCTTGCCGATGCCGGTGGGCGCCTGCGCCATCAGGCAGCCGCCATCGCGCGCCGTGCGATAGGCCGCCACCGCCAGCTCACGCTGGCCGGCGCGGAACTCGCCGTGCGGGAACGCCAGCTTTTCCAGCGCGTCGTCGCGCGCCTGGCGATGGGCCAGCTCGGTCTTGGCCCAGGCCAGGAAACGCCCGCACTGTTCCTGGAAAAAAGCGGCAAGGTCGGCGGCCTGGTGCGTTTCCACCAGCACGGTCTCTTCTTCCGTGGCCACATTGAAGTACACCAGCGCCACCCGCAGGCTGGGCAGCCCGCGGGCCTGGCACAGCAAATGGCCGTATACCCGCGCCTGCGCCCAATGCACCACGCGGTGATTTTCGCGCACGCTGTCGATCTGCCCGCGATATGTCTTGATCTCTTCGAGCTGGTTGGCGGCCGGGTCGTAGCCGTCGGCGCGGCCCCGCACCAGCAGGCCTTCGAAGGCGCCAGACAAGGGGACCTCGGTTTCGTAGTCGGACCCGCGCCGGCCCGTCACGACCGCGTGGCCCGCCATGCCCTCCAGCCCGCTGGGCGCGGGCGTGAAGCGCAGGTCCAGATCGCCCGCCCGGGCCGTGAATTCGCACAGCGCGCGCACCGCCACCGCGTAGCTCATGCCGCGCCCTCCAGCCAGCTGACGTGACAGACGCGCACCGGCATGCCATGCGCGACGCAATACTGCAGCCAGCGGATCTGGTTGTCCTGCAGCTTGTCGCCCGGCCCCTTTACTTCGATCAGTTCATAGCGGCGTTCGGCGGGCCAGAAGCGCACGAGATCCGGCAGCCCGGTCCGATTGGCCTTGACGTCGCGCAGCAGCCGGGCGAAGAACAGCTTCAGGTGCGCGGCCGGCAGGCAATCCAGCGCCTGCGCCAGCAGCGGTTCGGACAAGGCGCCCCAGAACACGAACGGCGACTGCACGCCAAACTTTTCGGCATAGCGGCGCAGGATGACGTCGCGATAGGCGGACGTATCCAGCTGGGCCAGGCAGTCCTCGAAATGCGCCTGGCGCCGCGCGTAGAAGTCCGGCGCGTCCAGGTCGGCCGGGCCGCGCTGGAACGGATGAAAGAACGCGCCCGGCAGCGGCGCAAACACCGCGGGCCAGCACAGCAGCCCGAACAGCGAATTGATCAGC
The DNA here is from genome assembly GCF_000236785.1 of Achromobacter arsenitoxydans SY8. GTDB lineage: Bacteria > Pseudomonadota > Gammaproteobacteria > Burkholderiales > Burkholderiaceae_B > Achromobacter > Achromobacter arsenitoxydans. The sequence continues at coordinate 58,735 of NZ_AGUF01000010.1, forward strand.
GCGTTTTCGACGTAATGCACCGGCGCATCGTCGTCATGCAGGTGATCCCGCGCGACGTATTCCACGGACAAAGGCTGCCCCGGGCGCGCCAGCGCCAGGTCGGTGCGCGGCACGACCGGCGCAGCGGCTCGCGCCGGCGCGCCCTGCCCCAGCCCGCGCCGCAGCCGCGGCATCATGCGGGCCACGCGCTGGCTTTCTTCTTCGCTTTCGGGCGCGCTTGCCGACTGCAAGGCCAGCGCCATCGCGTCTTCGAACCGCTGCATCCGTTCATACACGCGGATGCGGCGGTGCCGGGCGCCCGGATAATCGCAACAGGCGTACACGCGCTGCGCGGCCTCCCAGTCCTGGGCCCGCTCGCAGGCCTGCCCGATCCGCAACAGCACCTTGGCGCGGCGCTTTTCCAGCCAGGCGTTGCCGCTGGCGCAATCCTGCGCGGCCCGCAGCAAGACGTCGACATCGGCGCCTTGGTCCAGCGCCTGCCGGCACGCGTGCAGCGCCAGATAGCAGTCCACGTCGGCACGCGTCTGAAAGGCGCGCGACGCGCCGTCGAACGGCACGGCTTCGTACTGGAACACGCCCAGGTCCGCCAGCACGAATTCCGACCAGTCCTGGTGCAGGTTGCCGAAGAACATCAGGCGCAGGCGTTCGCAGCGGTCCCCCACCGTCACGCGCCAGACGGCTTCGATCGAATCCGGATTCCAGCCTCGGTAGGGGCGCGCGTCGGCATACACGGGGCGCAGCGTCTCGAGCAGTTCGGCCTTGCGCGCGGCGGGCTTTGCCGCCGCCGGAAGCAAGGCCAGGCGGACGAGTTCGGGCTTGGTCAGCAATCCGAACAATTCGTCCAGCGTCATCGGCGCTGCCGCGTCCAGCCAGCCCAACGCCAGCAGCGGCGCGGCGGCCGCTTCGATGGCCGGAATCTCTTCGTAGACCAGCCGGCTGGACCGGAACCAGGGGCCCCGGCGCATCAGCATGCGCACCATCAGCGCCTGCGACGCCTGCGGCAGCGCCGCGAAATCCGCCAGGAAGCGGCGGTCGGCGTCGTCCAGGAGATCGGCGTAGCGGTCAAAGACCCACGCCAGCGCGCGCTGGAAATTGTGCAGGTAGTAGTAACGGTGCGGGGGGAGCATCGGCGGCGCCGGATAGCTGTTTATTTATCCAGTAATCATAGCAGCCCGCCCGCCGCCGCGTCCTGGCCGTCCTCCTGCCATGCATGCTTGACGATGCGCAGCCCTTCGCTCTCGTCGGGCTCGACGAAATACGCCGTGATCGCGTCATACTCGGCATCGCTGGTCTGGAAAGGATGCTCGCCCGCGGCATTGCGGGCGCGCAGCCGCGCCTTGCAGACCGGGTCCGGCACGTCCAGATAATGCAACTGGTGCGCGCACCCCGCCTCAACCGCCACCGCGCGCAGCCATTCGCGGCTGCGCCGCGTATTGGCGGGAAAATCCAGCACCACCGACAGCCCCGCCGCCGCCAGCGCCGCAACATGGCTGCCCATGGCGTTGCGCAACCGGCTGGCGCAGCGCCCGTAGTCCGTCACGTCCACGATCTCGCCCGGATACAGCGCCGCCAGCCAGCGGTCTTCGCTGAGCAGCAGCGTCCGGGGACGCGCCGCCAGCCGGGCGGCCAGCGTGGACTTGCCCGCGCCGATCTTGCCGCACAGGAAGTGCAGCGTGGGCGTGGCGGCGTCGAAGGTCGAAGATTCGGTGGAAGACATGCGGGGCTCCTGTAAGACGGCGATTCCAGGAGGCGGAAAACAAAAAACCCGCCTCTTGGCGGGTTTGTGTAGCGATGTCCGACTGCGCGCTAGCCCACCATCTGTCCGATGGTGGTAATAATCAAAGCGAACGGGGCGCGGGTCTTGGACATAAGGTGCAGCTTGCGCCCTTGCCCGCCGCCTGTCAAATCGCACCATGAAAAACGGCGCCGGAATGCCTGGGCTTTCCGGCGCCGTCTGCCGCCCCGGCGACGATGCGCCGGGACGGCCGATCAAGTCGCTATCGGCTTTACTGCGCGCGCACCGGCTGCGGCGCCGCGCCGATCTCCTTGCGCACCTTGGCCACATCCGAGGCGCTGACAGCCGCCCCCTTGTTGCCCCAGCTCGACCGCACGAAACTCACCACGTCGGCGACTTCCTTGTCGGTCATGCGCCAATCGAAGCCCGGCATCGCGTACGCCGTCGGCGCCGACGCCGTGCCCGGCATCTGCGCGCCCTTGAGCACGATGTGGATCAGCGAGGCCGGATCGGCCGAGTTCACCGTCGAGCTCAGCGCCAGCTGCGGGAAGGTTTCCGAGTAGCCCTTGCCGGTGCTGCGGTGGCAGGCCGCGCAGTTGTTCAGGAAGGCCATGGCGCCGTCGCCCTTGTCCTTGCCGGTGCGCAGCGCTTGCGCCACGGACTCGTCATAGGCCAGCGGCTTGGTGGCGTCCTTGTTCACCGGAGGCAGGCTCTTCAGGTACACCGCGATGGCGTTCAGGTCGTCGTCGGTCAGGTGCTGCGTGCTTTCCTCGACCACCTGGGCCATGCCGCCAAAGGCCGCGGAATGGCCGTTGCGGCCGGACTTCAGGAAGGTCGTGATGTCTTCCTTGCTCCAGCTGCCCAGGCCGTCGGTGACGTCGCCGCGCAGGTTCTTGGCCAGCCAGCCTTCCACCACGCCGCCCGACAGGAAGGCCGAGCCGTCCGCGTCCGTCAGCGCCTTTTCCTGCAACGCCACGCCGCGCGGCGTGTGGCAGGTGCTGCAATGGCCCAGACCTTCGACCAGGTACTGGCCGCGCAGCAACGCCTGCTTGTCGGCGCCGCTCAGGTCCGCCGTGACGGGAGCCGTCGCGACGTCCGGCGCAAACATCCAGCGCCACACGGTCAGCGGCCAGCGCATCGACATCGGCCAGATGATGTCGGTGTCCTTGTTCTCCTGCTTCACCGGCTCGACGCCGTGCATGAAGTAGGCGTACAGGGCCTTCACATCGTCGGGCGTGACCTTGGCGTAGGCCGTGTACGGCATGGCCGGGTACAGCGAATGTCCGTCCTTGGCCACGCCGTGGCGCACGGCCCGGTCGAAGTCCTCGTACGAATAATTGCCGATGCCCGTTTCCTTGTCCGGCGTGATGTTGGTGGAATAGATCATGCCCAGCGGCGAATCTATCCCCAGGCCGCCGGCAAAGGGCTTGCCGCCCTTGGCCGTGTGGCAGGCAATACAGTCGCCGGCGCGCGACAGGTACTCGCCCTGCTTGATCATCTGCGCATCGGTCGAAGCCGGCGTGCCGTCCGCGGCAAACGCGGCGCTGGCGACCAGGGCCGAGAAGGCCGCAACAATGGTCTGCTTAATCATTGTTCCGTCTCCTTAAGCCTGGACCAGCGGGCCGGGGTTCTTCAGGTACTGATCGCGGATGGCCTGCGCGGCCCAGTACGCCAGCGCGCCCACCAGCCCGGTCGGGTTGTAGCCCATGTTCTGCGGGAACACGCAGGCGCCCATCACGAACACGTTCGGCACGTCCCAGCTCTGCAGGTACTTGTTGACCACGCTTTCCTTGGGAGTGGTGCCCATGATGGCGCCGCCCGTGTTGTGCGTGCTCTGGTAGACGCGCGTGTCGTAGCGCGCGCCCTTCTTGCGCACCGCCACAAAGTGCTTCTCGGGATTCATGGCCTTGGCCACGGTCTCCATCCGCTTGCCCATGTAGCCCAGCATGTCGAACTCGTTGTCGTGCCAGTCGAACGTCATGCGCAGCAGCGGCTGGCCATAGGCGTCCTTATAGGTCGGATCAAGCGACAGGTAGGCGTCGCGGTACGACATCACCGAACCGGAAATGCCGATCGTCATGAAGCGCTGGTAAGCGTCCTGCACGCCGGCCTTCCAGGCCGTGCCCCAGGTCGGGGTACCCGGCGTCGTCGGCGTCTGCTTGATGGGACGGCCGCCGTAGCGCACGTGGCGGATGCTGGCGCCGCCCACGAAGCCCAGCGGGCCGTGGTCGAACTGGTCGCCGTTCAGGTCGTCCATGCCCACGCCGCCCGCGCCGGTGCCGACGAAGGGGTTGAGCTGGGTGCCCTTGGGCAACAGCACGTTGACCGCGCCGTTCATCTGGTACGCGTAGTTCTTGCCGACCACGCCTTCGTTGGTCTTCGGGTCATACGGCTTGCCAATGCCCGACAGCAGCAGCAGGCGCACGTTGTGCATCTGGTAGGCCGACAGGATCACCAGGTCGGCGGGCTGCTCGATCTCGCGGCCCTGCGCGTCGATGTAGGTCACGCCCACGGCCTTCTTGCCGGTCGAATCCAGGTTGACCTTGATCACCTGCGCTTGCGTGCGCAGTTCGAAGTTGGGCTTCTTCAGCAGCACCGGCAGAATGGTGGTCTGCGGCGAGGCCTTCGAATACATGTAGCAGCCGTAGTTCTCGCAGAAGCCGCAGAAATTACAGGGCCCCAGGCGCACGCCGTACGGATTGGTGTAGGGGCCGGAGGCATTGGCGGCCGGCGTGGGATACGGATTGAAGCCCACTTCGCGTGCCGCCTTGTCAAACAGCGACGCGCCGTAGGTCGTGGCCAGCGGGGGCAGCGGGAATTCCTTGCTGCGCTTGCCTTCCAGCGGGTTGCCGCCTTCCACGATCTTGCCGTTCAGGTTGCCGGCCTTGCCCGACGTGCCGCAGACATACTCGAACTTGCTGAAGTACGGCTCCAGTTCGTCATAGGTCACGCCGAAGTCCTGGATGGTCATGCCTTCCGGGATGAAATTCTTGCCGTAGCGGGTCTCGTAGCGGGTGCGCAGTTCCAGCTCTTCGGGCAGCACGCGGTAGTGCATGCCGTTCCAGTGAAAGCCCGCGCCGCCCACGCCCGTACCCAACAGGAACGAGCCATTCTGGCGGTACGGCACGGCCACGTCGTCCACGCCGTGGCGGATCGTCACGGTTTCCTTGGACAGATCCTGGAACAGGTATCCGCGCACCGAGTACTTCAGTTCGTCGATCACCTTGGGGTATTCGGCGTCCTTGGGCGTGTCCTGCATGCCGCCGCGCTCCAGCGCCAGCACCTGCAGGCCCGCTTCGGTCAGCTCCTGGCCCAGGATCGCACCGGTCCAGCCGAACCCGACCAGCACCGCATCAACTTTATCTTTCTTGATCGCCATGATTTAACCCTTCTCCCCAGAGATAGACACGGGGCCATAGGGGTACTTCACATTGGGCTGGTCGACCCAGTCCATAAAGTCGGCGCGCGCGCCGGGAAAGCCCACCATCTTCCAGCCCACCATGTTCTTGTTGCCGCCGTAGATCGGATCGGCAAAGAACCCTTCCTTGGTGTTGGAAAGCAGGAAGCTGAAGAAAGTCTTGGACGGCACGGACTCGAACACGATCTTGCCAGCCTGCAGGTCTTTCAGGATCTGCTCCTGCAGCGACTTGTCGAGTTCGGCGTACACCTTGCCGTGCGTCTTCACGCACCAGGCGTCACAGGCCTCGATGCCGTGGCGGTAGACCTCGCGCGGATTCTGGTTGATCTGGTAGCCCAGTTCCGGCACCTGGTCCGGATGGAACGGACCCTGCATGTACCAGAGCTTGCCGTGGCCGAAAGGCGTTTCCATCTGGCGGTCGATGAACTCGGGCACGCCGGCCGCGATCGCGCCCGGGCCGTACTCGTCGGCGGGAATCAGGTGATCCACCGCGGCAACGATAAAGGCCCATTCGGCCTTGGTGAAATAGGTGGGCTCGTAGGGCTTGGCCGCCTGCGCGGCCTTGCCGTCGGCGGCGTTGGTACAGCCGGCGGTCAGGCCGCCTACCGCCAGCGTCGATGCTGGCACAATGGCCATCGCCTGCAGAAACCGCCGGCGCGGCTTTGCGTCATCTGTCATGGACATCTCCGTGAATACTCCAAGTTGTCCTAGCGCGCTACCGAACATGAAACCTGGAAACACGAACTGCCGAGCTAGAGACAACACGCTCTTTTCTTGCTGAAGATCAAACCTGGTCTTGGAAAAGGGACGTAAGAGCAGGTGCCCGAATTATGCGCTTTTAAACGCGTCTGATCTGCTCAAACGACCATATCAGTTCGATTTTGTTGACATGGAAAAGTCTTTTGCATTAAGGACAACGTAAGAAGCCCGAAAATGCGGGCTTTTCTGACAGCAAGGTGAACGGATTCGGTATATTTGCGCGGCACGGCGCGTCGATTCAGCCGCGCCGGCACTCATGATTGCCCACACGCAAAACACGAACCCATCGCACGATGAACGACAACACCAAGACCTGGCGCAGTTCGACGACCACGCGTAGCTGGAGCTCCACCACGGACCTCACCCCCGAACAACGCAAGAACATCGAAGCGCTGCTGGAAGGCGGGATTGACGGCGCGACGATCAGCGAGCAATGGAGCTATTCGGGCACTGAAAACGGCAAAACCTACACCGTCGAGATCAACGACGGCGCCGTAACGCTCAACGGCCGCCGCTACGACAGCCTGGACGAAGTCCCGCGCGCCGATCGCGAACGCATCGAGGCACTGCGCAACGGCCAGGGCATGGAAGGCTTGTGGGACATGCTCAGGAACGCGGGCGTGGACTCCCATAATCTGGCCAATGCATTGCCCGGCCACCAGGCGAAACCCGCCTTTACGATCGAGACCGAAGGCCCCGATGCCGGCCCGGCGAGCGCCGCGTCGTCGTCGGACGCCCAGCGCGCCGCCAGCCAGCAAACGCAGACAGGCCTCGCGCCGGGCGCAGTCCCTTCCGGCGGCGGCCTGCGCAGGACCCTGCTGATCGGCATCGCCATCGGCCTGGGGCTGTGGGTGGCTCGGGCGCTGAACCTGTTCTAAGCCGCAGGCGGCCAGGGGTTCTGGCCACGCGCCCCGCCCCTTGCCAAACGCATCGACTCAACCCGGCTTGGGCCGGACAGCCCGATCGCGGGACAGGAATCGCCGCAGGCCGTCTTTCGCTTCATCGCTGGTGAACGCGCGCTGCCCCAGAATCGCCTCGCGGCGGAACGCCTCGTCCAGCGAAAGATGCCCCAGCGTCAACGCCGCTTCCTTGATGACTGACACCGCCACCCGCCCCTTGCGGGCAATCGCGCGGGCATACTCCAGCGCAACGGACTCGAGTTCATCGGGCGCGACCACACGGTTCAGCAGGCCCATTTCGGCCAGCCGGGCGGCCGGAAAGCGCTCGGCGGTCAGCATCAGCTCCATGGCCAGCGCGAACGGAATCTGCCGCACCAGCCGCACCAGGGTGCCGCCTGCCGGCACGAAACCCAGTGACGCTTCGGGCAGCGCGAAGACGGCGGTGTCTGCGGCAATGCGGATATCGGCGGCCAGCATGATCTCGAAACCGCCGCCCAGGCACAGGCCATTGACCGCCGCCACCACGGGCTTATGGAAGCCGGCCTGCTTGATATGCGCGCCGTCCCATTCCGATATGTCGAAGCGCCCTTCGGCCAGCGCCGGAATGGACTCGCCCAGGTCCGCGCCCACGCAAAAGGCCCGATCGCCGCTGCCGCCAAGCAGGATGACGCGCACGTCGGGGTCGTCCTGCGCGCGCACGAAGGCCTCGCCCAGCGCGTCATACATGGCAAGCGTCAGCGCGTTCAGTTTTTCAGGGCGGTTGAAGCTGATGTGCGCGATCGCCTCGCTGACCGAATAAGTGATGCCCATCACACGACTCCTTCGGCCACGTAGCGGTCATAGTCGGCGGCGTCCACGCCCAGCCAGCCCTTCAGGACGATCTCGTTGTGCTCGCCGAAACCCGGCGCCGAACCTCGCGCCCGCACGGGCGTGCGGGACAATTTCATGGGGCTGCCGAAGGCCTGGACCTTCGCGCCGTCGATTTCCACCGGCACGAACATGTCTCGGGCCTTCAGGTGGGGATCGTCCACCACCTCGGCGATGGTCTTGATGGGCGTCACCGGAATGATGTCGCCGGCAAGCGCCTCCAGCTCGGCTTTCGTGCGCGCGCCGCACCACCGGGAAACAATGGGCAGCACCCGCCGCGCGTAGATCTCCGGATCGAAACGCTGGGCCATGGTCGCGATCTCCGGATCGGCGACCAGTTCCGGCTCTCCGAACAGCCGGCACGCTTCGCTCCAGAATTTGTCCGTGTACGCGCCGAAAAAAACGAAGCCGTCCTTGCAGGCATATTGGCCATAGGGCTTGACGAAAGGATGGTCGTTGCCCAGGGGTTCGCCGATGATGCCGTCGACGGTGTAGTTGACGATCGCGTGCTCCGTCAGCGTGACGACCGAATCCTGCTGGGCCACGTCCACCAATTGGCCCTTGCCGGAGCTGCGCATGTCGATGACGGCAGCCAGCGCGGCGATGGCCGCATAGAACGAGGCCGACAGGTCGCCAATGATGGTGCCCACGCGCAGCGGCGCCTTGCCCTGCTCGCCGTTGAGCGACCACAGCCCGCCCGTCGCCTGGGCGCTGTTGTCATAGGCCGGCCGCCGGGCATTGGGCCCAGTCTGGCCAAAGCCGCTGATCGAGACGTAAATCAGCCGAGGATTGCTTTCCTTCAGCGACTCGTAGTCCAGCCCCATGCGCGCCATGGTCCCCGGGCGGAAATTCTCCACGAGCAGATCCGCCTTGGCGACAAGCTCGCGCAGCAGCGACCGGCCGTCCTCGGATTTCAGGTCCAGGCTCACGCCCAGCTTGTGGCGGTTGTACTGGCCGAAGAACGCGCTGGCCTGCCCATGCGCTCCCGCGACAAACGGCGGGAACGTCCGCACATAGTCCGGCTCGGCCGGATTCTCGATCTTGATCACCGTGGCCCCCAGATCGGCGAGCATCATCGTGCAGTACGGACCTGCCACGACCCGCGTCACATCGATCACCACCAGCCCCTTCAGCGGACCCTCTCCCAACGGCAGACGCGCCAGATCATCCATCACTTTGTTTCCTCCGATGCTGCGCCCATGGACATTGGCTCCATGGGCTCGAATTCAGGGGCCGGGACGACGTGGCCGCCGCGGCAATCGTCCCCGGGCTGCGCATTCGCGACATGCCCGCGCTCGATGTAGAGCGTCCTGCTCTGCACGTCCTCCAGCAAGGAAGCGTTCGACTCGGTCACCACCACGCAGAGATGCGGATGCGTGGCCCGCAGCGCACGCAGCGAATCGCCGTACTGGCGCGCCAGCGCCGGCGCAAGGCCCTGAAATGGTTCGTCCAGCAGCACGAAGCGCGTACCGACCATCAGCGCGCGGGCAAGCGCCACGATCTTTCCCTGACCGCCCGACAAGGCCGCACCCGAACGCGGCAGCAGCGCCTTCAACTGCGGCACGCCCCCCAGCACGGCGTCCAGACGCTGCCGGATCTCGCGGGCAGGCACCTTCAGCACCTCGCACGGCAGCGTGATGTTCTGTTCGACCGTCAGCGTGGGCAGAATCACGCGGTCCTCGGGCGCATAGCCGAAACCCAGCGACGCCCGGCGCGAGGCCGGCCGTTGCGCGATATCCTCGCCGTCCAGCAGCAGCCGGCCGGACCGGGGCCTCACCAAGCCCATGATGCCGCGCAGCAGCGTCGTCTTGCCGGCGCCGTTCCTGCCCACCACCGCCACCGTCTGCCCCGCCTCGAGGCGGACATCGACGCCCCGCAGCACGGCATGGCCTGCCAGGTCCACATTCATTGCCTGGATATGCAGAGTCATCGCACCCCCAGCACTTCACGGCGGACCACCGGGTCCGCGAAAACCGCTTTCGGCTCGCTATCGGCGGCGATGCGGCCGTCGATCCAGGCCGCCACGCGCGTCGCGTACTTCAGGACGATGTCCACGTCATGCTCGACGAACCAGCTGGTGACCTTGCGCAGCGTCAGCGCCCGCATCAGCGTCTGCATGACGCCATGCTTGTCCTCGGAAGCGACGCCGCTGGTGGGTTCGTCCATGATGACCAGCTTGGGTTCGAGCATCAGGGCGATCGCGACGTCGAGCAGCTTGCGGTGGCCTTCCGGCAGCACCGTCGTCGGATAGGCCGAATACCGCGCCAGTTCCACCAGTTCCAGCATTTCGGCAACCGCCTTCTGGTCGGCCGAGCGGGACAGCGCGGTCCAGCGGGACAGCCGGCCCTGCCGGCTGGCGGAAGCGAGCTCCAGGCATTGCCGCACCGTATGGTCCTGGAACAGCTGGGGCAACTGGAACGAGCGGCCCACGCCCAGCCTTGCTATCTGCCTGGGGCCATGGCGCGTGATGTCGGTCCCTTCCAGGAACACCCTGCCGCTCGACGGCTTCAGATAGCCGGTGCAGATATTGATGAACGTGGTCTTCCCGGCGCCATTGGCGCCGATGACCGCCAGGTGCTCGCCGTGGTTCAGCGCGAAGTCGATCTGGTCGGCCGCATTTACGCCGCCAAAGCGCAGGGTCAACCCTTCGGTGCGCAACAGTTCAGTACGGTCGGCTCTCATCGGGCGCCTCCGGCGGCAATGCGGGTCCGGGCCTGCACCAGCCACCCGACCATGCCCGTCGGGGCGAAGAAAATAACGGCGATCAGCGTCAATCCAAGCAGCATCTGCCAGGCATTCGTGAAGTACACCGCCGCAGCCAGCTTGATGGTCTCGAAAACGGCCGCCCCAAAGAACGCGCCGATAGCGTGACCGGACCCGCCCAGAATTGCGATAAACACATACTCGCCCGATCGTATCCAGTAGCCGCTTTCGGGCGTCACCAATCCCTGCTCCACGCTGAGTAGCGCGCCGGCAAGCCCGACCAGCGCCGCCGACAGGACATAGCCCTGCGCCAGCGTTGCCCGCGCCGACACGCCGATGTATTCCAGCCGGGTTTCGTTGGTCCGGATAGCAAGCATCACCTGGCCGGCCGTCGAATCGAAGTAGCGCTGCACGATCACGCCCAGCGCCACCGCCAGCGTCAGGGCGAGCGCAAGCACCCCGAATTCGAATTCGCCGCGATCCAGCGTCAGGCCCAGCAGCGTTGGACGCTCGAAGCGCAGGCCGTCCGTGCCGCCCGTCCAGGCATACAGCTTGCCGGCCAGCGCGAACAACACCATGGAAATGCCCAGGTTGAGCATCCCGAAGAAGATGCCGCGGTAGCGCGACACGAACGCCGCGGCGATCGCGCCGGCGCATACGCTGGCCAGCACGCCGGCGCCCACAACGACAAGGGTGTCCGCGCCCGGGAAGTTCCGGGCCGTAAATGCGGCCGCATAGCCGCCGATGGCCGCATACATCGCATGGCCGAAAGACACCTGGCCCGCCCGCAACAGCACCGTCAAGCCCAGGGCAGCCAGGCCCGCACACAGGAAGCCGGTGACTGGCACGCGCAACCCCGGCCAAAACCAGCACACCGCAAGCGCCAGCAAGAACGCCGACGCCGCCGCCGCTCGAACAATGAAGTTCAGCATCAGATCCTCCGGGCCGTGGCGGCGGAAAAAAGGCCATGCGGGCGCACAAGCAGCACCGCGACCATCATGAGGTAAGGCATCACAACCTCCAGCTCGGGAAACGTGTAAACGGCCATCGCGCGGGCTAGGCCGATCAGCAGCGCGGCCACCAGCGCGCCGGTGATCTGCCCCAGGCCCGCCGTCGCGATCACTGCAAAGGACGTCACGATCATTTCGGCGCCCAGGCCTGGCACAAACGACGTCAATGGCACCGACAGGGCGCCGCCCAGCGCGCCGAGCGCGCCGGCCAGCCCGAAGGTAAGCATGCCGACGCGTGCCGCATTGATGCCCAGCGCCGTGGCGACCTCACGGTGATGGATGACCGCCACGATCTGCCGGCCCGCGATCGAATGCTTCAGCAGGAACTGCAGCCCCGCGTAGGCGGCGAGCGCTACGGCCGGCACGAACAGCAGCTGATAGTTCATGAAGGTCACGCCGGCCAGTTCTGTCGTCCCCATGCGCGCGGCCAGCTCGCCCGCGTTGACGGGAGTGGCTCCCCAAATCATGCGCTGCACGTCTTCCAGCACCATGAACGCCGCGAAGGTCACCAGCAGTTGCAGCACGGGATCGCGATCCTGGAAATGGCGCAGGAGTCCCCGCTCCAGAAGCATGCCGAGCGATCCGCCGATCAGCGCCGCCGCCACGAAGAGCGAGGCCGCCATCAGCGGCGTAGAGGTGCTGTGCGGAGCCAGCCAGGCCAGCAGCGTGGCGGCGCTGTAGCCGCCAAAGGCATACAGGCTGCCGTGCGCCACGTTGATCACGCCGAACACGCCGCAGATCAGCGTCAATCCCAGCGAGATCAGAAAAAGCAGGCTCGCGTAGGACACGCCGTCCACGCTCGCCAGCAAGAGCAGATTGAAATCCATGACAGATAGGGCCGCTGTGGGATTTCAGTTGCCAACGCGCTGGATCTGGCTGTTCCGCAGCAGATCGGGCTTGAGCGTCTTGACCCAGTCGACCGACTTCTGACCGACCGGCGGCGCCACGATATCCGCCGGATAGAACGCCAGTTCGCCCACGACCGGGAAGCCCTGCGAGGCGTCCTTACGCGTGACGCCATAGAGCTGGCCCTGCAGCGCCTGCCCGTCCTCGCGCATGCGGATGGGACGCGACAGCCCGCGGTATTCCAGCGTACGCAGGCTGGCTGCCAGCTGATCCGCCGTCGGCCAGGCGCCGCCGTTGTCCGCCAGCGCCTTCTTGTACGCGCCCGTCGCGGCCTTCAGGGCCTGGATCATGTGATAGACGGCAAAGTTGGGGTAAGCGCCGGTGCGCTGCTTGAACTTCTGCACGAAGGCGCGCACTTCGGGATCACCCGCGAACTGCGGGTCCGCGAAGTAGCCATCCCCCACGAAGCCCACGATAACGCCGGGCGGCACGGCGTCGCCCAGCCGCTCCAGCGACGAATCGGCCAGCGGCAGCACGAACTGCGAACTCTTCAGCAGCCCGCGCTGGGATGCCTGCCGCAGGAACGTATCCAGGTCGCCGCCCCAGGCCGTCGACAGCACTACGTCCGGACGCAGGGCCTGCAGGCGCGTCACCTCGCTGGAGAAGTCCGGGGCGCCGAACTTCGGAAACAGCTCGGCCACGATCTTGACGTCGGGCTTGAGCGCCTGCAGGGTGTGACGAAACACCTCCCACGAATCGCGGCCCCAGGCGTAGTCCTGGTTCACCACGGCCAGCGTCTTGAAGTCCGGCTTGGTTCTCAGCAGATGCAGCACCGCCGCCACCATTTCCATGGTGCCGTTCGGCCCGGTGCGGAACACATAGCGATAGCGCCGCTCCTCCAGCACCTTTTCGCTGGAGCATTCCCACAGGATATTGACGACCTTCAGGTCCTCAGCCACCGGCGCCAGCGCGTTGCAGTAGCCGCTGGAAATCGCCGAGAGCATCAGCTTTTCGCCCGGCTCCTGCGCCAGGCGCCGGTATTCAGCCAGGAATTTCTCCGCGCCCTGCCCTTCGTCGATCCAGGTCTGCTTGAGCTTGACACCGTCGATGCCGCCAGCGGCGTTGAACTCCTCAATCCACATGTCCGCGGCCACCTTCGCCGGCGCGCCCAGCACCGAGGCCGAGCCCGTCATGAAAGTGCTCATGCCCAGCTTGAGTTCGGCGGGACGGGTTTGCTGCGCGATCGACGTCGCGGACAGCGCAAGCAGGGCGGCGCCCACGCCCAGGATTCTGGCTAGCGATTTCATCGGTTTGTCTCCTCAGCCTTCAGACTGATAATGTGTTTTAGTAAGTGAATAATGAAGTCTGGAGAGGCGAAGAACCATGTACGAAGTACACATGATCTGGACATTCTTATGTCCTATAAACACAAGCGGCCGTCTACGAAGCAGGTTCACCCAGGGTTTTCACTGAACTTTTCCAAGGAAGATCCTCATGCGGGAACTCCCCATGCCGGCAACGCGGGACGCCATGGCGATCCAAGCCGAACTGCTGTCCATGCTGGAACGAAGCGCCAGCGCCCGGGACTACGACCAGATGCTGGAACGCGCCGAAGCCAGCGTCGGCGACCCCGCCCTGCGGACGATGCTGGCGAGCAGCATTCGCGCGGCCGCCGCGATATGCGAGCAGCAGAACCAGCAGCAGCGTCGGGAGAAAAGCCTGCTGGTAGTGCTGGAAAGCGTCAATGACCTGACTGCCATCCGCGACCTGGAGCTGGTGTTGGGCGCCATCGTCAGGCGCGCCCGCCAGATCTTCGCGTCGGACATCGGCTATCTCACCAACTTCGACCGTGTCCGGAACGACTTCTACATCCGGGCGACCGACGGCGCGATCTCCGAACGCTTCAAGAACGTCCGGGTGCCGCCCGACCACGGCATTTGCGGGCACGTCCTCAAGCACAAGACGCCGTACCACTGCAGCAACTACCTCACGGACGCCGGGTTTGCGCATGACAACGGCATCGACCTTGCGATCAAAGACGAAGGCGTGCAATCCCTGCTAGGCGCGCCCCTCATGGTGGGCAACCATTGCATCGGCGTACTGTGCATCTGTGACAGGGAGCCGCGCCATCATGCCCCCTGGGAGATCGCCATGCTGTCCACACTGGCCGCGCAGGCAGCCATCGCCATGGAAAACGCGCGCCTGTTCCAAGAGGCTCAGGTCGCCCTGCAACGCGCCAGCGAAGCCAATGCCTCACTGCATCGCCAAGCCACGGAAATCGAGGCCGCCGCGCAAGCGCAGGAGCAGATGACCAAGCTGGTCGCCAGCGGCTGCTCCGTGCTGGATCTCCTGAACATGGTGGCCGCGCGGCTCGGCGGCCATATCGCCCTGCTGGACGAAGCCGAACGCCCCATCCTGCGCACCGCGGCGTGCGACCGGCTGGACTCGCTGTTGCAGGACACCCGCGTGCAGGATGCTGTCCACCAGGCCCTGTCCGCATGCCGCCGCACAGGCAGATCGCACGAGGTCGATTGCGCCGCCGATATCCACGTCCGCGCCACCGCACTCATGGGCGCGGACCGACTGCTGGGCGCGCTCCTGATCGCTTCCGACGGCCCCATGACGCCCACGCAGGTCCGCACCTTTGAACGCAGCGGGCTGGTTGCCGGCGTCGTCCTGCTGTCGCAAGAGCGCAGCGAACTGGCGGCCAGCTCCGCGTCGGCCGCCACCATCCGCGCACTGGTGAGCTGGCAACAGGAAAGCCTGTCCGTGCTCCAGTCCAGGGCCAGCCCCCTCGGGCTGAACCTGTCCGAGCCGCTGCGCATGGCGGTCATGAGCGTCGAAGAACGGAACATCGAATACGCCCTGCGCCGGGTGCGCGCGCACATTCCGCGCGGCGCCCTTCTTGAGAACGTCGAAGGCTTCCTTGTCGCCATTTGCGCCGACAGCGCCTTCGAATCGCTGGAGCGCACGCTTCACGAGACGCTGCTCGCGGACGAACGCCTGACGGCGCTGGGCGTGGCCTCCGCCACGCTGCCCCGGGCGGATGCGCTGCCGAACTGCTTCAAGTCGCTCAAGCGTGGCATCGACATCCTGAAAGCGCTGGGCCGGACCCGCGAACTGGCGGCCGAAGCGGGACTATCGATGTATTCGCTGCTGTTCGAACAACGCCAGGTGGCGGACGTGTCCGGGTTCATCGACGCCGCCGTCGGCAAACTCGTCGCCCACGACCGCCGCCGCAACACGGGCCTGGCCGAGACGTTGCTGGCCTACCTGGAACACGCCCAGAACGCCAAGTCCACCGCCGACCACCTGCAGATACACGTCAACACCTTGCGGCAACGGCTGGAAACGGTCGACGGCATGCTGAGCGGGTGGCGCGAGGAAGGACGGTTCCTGGAGCTGCACGTGGCGCTGCGCCTGCACCGGCTGCGCCGGGGCCTGCCCGGATCAACGGCTGACGGGAACGCGAAGGAAGCGAACGGCGCGGATGCGGGATAAGCCGCGCCCGATAGAGTTCAGTCGCCTCGGCCGTAAAACCCCAGGAACATCCCCACGGCGGAATCCGCCACCCGTTCACGCTCCGCCTTCGCCAGCGGCGGCTGCGCCAGCGTGACCTGCGGCCAGAACGCAAAGCTCTTCACCAGCCCTTCAAGCTGATGGCCCGCGAAAGCGGGATCCACCTCGACGAGGCGCCCATCGTCGATGGCCGCCCGTATCCAGGCCGTCACCCCACTGCCCTTCTCGTCCATGCGGCAAACGATGTCCTGGGCGCGGTCCGGCGCGTGGATGATCTCGGCCATGGCGACCCGCGCAAGATCAATGAAACTCGCATCGCCCAGCAGCTCCAGCTTCTGCATCAGGAGCTGCCGCAACTGCTGCGCCAGCGGCAGATCCGCCCGATAAGCCACATCGACGCTGGCCGCGCTGCTGGCCCATAGCTGTTCCAGCATCAGCGAGAACAGCGCTTCCTTGCTGGGGAAATGGTTGTAGACCGTGCGTTTGGAAACACCTGCCGCCAGCGCAATGCGATCCATGCTGGTCGCCTCGTAGCCCGCGGTCCGGAACTCCTCCACCGCAGCGCGCACGATGTCCTCGCGCTTGCGGTCGGTCAGGCGCTTGGGGGGACGGGCAACGGCGGTAGTTGGGGCTTTGGACGACATGGAATGAAATTTTACACCGGGGAGTGTACTTTTTTTAAATTGAAAACTACACTGTGTAGTGTAATTTTTGACCGGCCCACATGAAGCGCCTGCTCCTGCCCACCCTGCTTGGAATTCTTGCCGTGACCGCCATCGCCACCTGCCACCGCGCCGCCCTGCCCGACCACCCGGAATCCCCGCACCATCGCGACGGGCGCTTCCACAACCCGCTCCCTCGCCCCGCCCTGGGATTCTGGCAAGGCGTGAAGCTGACCTGGACCTTCTTTTTCGCCAAGCCCAGCGGCACGGTTCCGGACATTCCCATTCCGGTGCGCCCCCTGGACCACGCCCAACTCGAAGCCGCTCCCGACCGCAGCCTCTACCGGCTGGGCCACTCCACCATCCTGATGAAGCTGCGCGGCCGCTACTGGCTGACGGATCCCGTCTTCTCCGAGCGCGCCTCCCCCGTGCAATGGGCCGGCCCCGCGCGGTTTCACGCGCCGCCCATCAGCATCGAAGACCTGCCCCCGATAGCGGGCGTCATCCTTTCCCACAACCACTATGATCACCTGGACCGCGCCGCCGTCGCCAAACTGGACGCCAAAACCGCCCGGTTCATCGCCCCGCTCGGCGTCGGCGACCAGTTGATCGCCTGGGGCATCGCCCCCGACAAGGTCGAACAGCTGGACTGGTGGCAGTCCACCGAAGCCGATGGCCTGCGCCTGACCGCCACGCCCGCCCAGCACTTCTCAGGCCGCGGCCTGACCGACGGCGACCGCAGCCTGTGGGCCTCGTGGGTCATCCAGGACGGCGACCTGCGCGTCTTCTTCAGCGGCGACAGCGGCTACTTCGACGGCTTCAAGGCCATCGGAGACGCCTACGGCCCCTTCGACCTGACCCTCATGGAAACCGGCGCCTACGACAAGCGCTGGGCCTTCGTGCACATGCAGCCCGAAGAGACCCTGCAGGCGCACCTGGACCTGCGCGGGCGCTGGCTGCTGCCGATCCACAACGGCACCTTCGACCTGGCCCTGCATCCCTGGGAACAGCCGTTCGAACGCATCGTCGCGCTGGCGCAGGAACATGAGGTGAATCTGGCCACGCCAGTGATGGGACAGCGCGTGGACATAGCCGCGCCGGAGGCGGGAACGTTGTGGTGGCGGAACGGGGACGCGGGACGCTAGCGGCACGGCCCACTCCGGGCGCCCCTGGCCCTTGATCGGGCGGGGGAATCGCCCCTTCGGTCCAGTACAATTCGCGTTTGGCGACGTTGTGATCGCCCATCTGTCTGGACCAAAGCATGTTGCGACTGTCTGAAATCAAGCTGCCGTTGAACCACACGCCCGAGGAATTGCCCGCCGCAATCCTGAAGAAACTGGGCATCCCGGCCAGCGACCTGAACGGCTACACCATCTTTTTGCGCAGCTACGACGCGCGCAAAAAGCACAGTATCCTGCTCATCTACACGCTGGATATCGACGTCGCAAACGAAGCCGCGCTGCTCAAGCGCTTTCACGACGACCGCAACGTCAAACCGTCCCCCGACACCGAATACAAATTCGTCGCCCAGGCGCCCGCCACGCTTGCCAAGCGCCCCATCGTCATCGGCACCGGCCCCTGTGGCCTGTTCGCCGGGCTGGTCCTGGCGCAGATGGGCTTCAAACCCATCATCCTGGAACGCGGCAAGGCCGTGCGCGAGCGCACCAAAGACACCTGGGGTCTCTGGCGCAAACGCATCCTGAACCCGGACTCCAACGTCCAGTTCGGCGAAGGCGGCGCAGGCACCTTCTCCGACGGCAAGCTCTATAGCCAGATCAAGGATCCCAAGCACTACGGCGAAAAAGTGCTCAAGGAATTCGTCCTGGCTGGCGCGCCGGAAGAAATCCTGTACGTCAGCAAGCCGCACATCGGCACCTTCCGCCTGGTCGGCATGGTCGAAGTCATGCGCGACACCATCACCAAGCTGGGCGGCGAAGTCCGCTTCTCCAGCAGGGTCGAAACGCTGCACCGCGAAAACGGCAAGGTCACCGGCGTCACCCTGTCCAATGGCGAACACATCGAGGCCGATCACGTCGTCCTGGCCATCGGCCACAGCGCGCGCGACACCTTCCAGATGCTGCACGACCAGGGCGTGTTCATGGAAGCCAAGCCCTTCTCAATCGGCTTTCGCATCGAACACCCGCAATCGCTCATCGACCGCGCGCGATTCGGCCCGAACGCCGGCCACCCCATCCTGGGCGCCGCCGACTACAAGCTGGTGCACCACGCCAGCAACGGGCGCTCCGTCTACAGCTTCTGCATGTGCCCCGGCGGCACGGTCGTGGCGGCAACGTCCGAACCCGACCGCGTCGTCACCAACGGCATGAGCCAGTACTCGCGCAACGAACGCAACGCCAACGCCGGCATCGTGGTGGGCATCTCGCCCGAGGTCGACTACCCCGAACGCGTCCTGGCGGGCGTCGACTTCCAGCGCAAATGGGAATCCCAGGCCTTCGAATTGGGCGGCCGCAACTACAGCGCGCCGGGCCAGCTGGTGGGCGACTTCCTGGAAGGCCGGGCCTCGACCGAATTCGGCGCCGTCCAACCCTCATACACCCCGGGCGTGCACCTGACCGACCTGGCCACGGCCCTGCCCGACTTCGCCATCACCGCCATCCGCGAAGCCCTGCCGGCCTTCGACAAGACCATCAAGGGCTTCAACATGCCCGACGCCGTGCTGACCGGCGTGGAAACGCGCACCTCATCGCCAATCCGCATCAAGCGCGACAACGACACGCTGCAGAGCATCAATACGCAGGGCCTGTTCCCCGCGGGCGAAGGCGCGGGCTATGCGGGCGGGATTCTGTCGGCGGGCGTGGATGGGATCAAGATTGCCGAGGCGGTTGCGCTGAGCATCATGGGGCGGCAGGCCTAAGCGCCGCCGCAGCGCCCCCTTTTCGCACCGCCTATTCCGACGGACGCGTCTGCGTCAAGCCCGTAGGCGGCCCGTCGATGGCCGTCCACCCGGCGTCCACCGCCAGGCTGCTGCCCGATATATAACTGGCGGCATCCGACGCCAGAAACGCCACGGCGGCGCCTACCTCGGACGGCTGGCCCCAGCGATTCAGCACGGTATGGCCGGCATAGGTGTTGTAGATCTCGGGGCGTTCCTTCAGCGGCTCGGTCAGGCGTGTTTCGATGATGCTGGGCATGACCGCATTGACGCGCACGCCGTAACCGCCGGCCTCCGCCGCGAACGCCTTGACCATCTGCTCGATGCCAGCCTTGGTGGCCGCATAGATGCCCAGCCCGGGCTCGATCGTCACGGCGCGCATCGACGAGCACAGGATCATGCTGCCCGCGCCCTGCTTCATCATCGGCCGGCCGAAGTGGCGCATGAAGTGAAACGCGCCGCGCAGGTTCAGGCTCACGACCTGATCGAACTCTTCTTCCGTGTAATCGACGATCAATTTGCGGATGTTCAGCGCGGGCGTCGCGACCGCGACGTCTACCCTGCCCTGCTCGTCCAGCACCTTGGCGGCCAACGCCGCGATGGCCTCGCCGCTGGCGGCATCGGTCTGCGCCCAGCCGGCCGAACCGCCGCCGTCGATGATCTGCTGGGCAGTGGCCTGCGCGCCGTCTTCGTCGCGGTCCGCGCACATGACATACGCGCCCATCGCGCCCAGCGCATGGGCCGAAGCCTGGCCGATGCCGGAGGCGGCGCCCAGCACGACCGCAATCCTGCCCTGCAGGCTGAAGAGTTGGGGATAGTTGGTCATGGGAAGCGCTTATTGCGACGAGCCGATCTGCAGAACTGTAAAGTCGCGCTGCATATAACGGTTCATGATCTGGGCCAGAATCGGGTTTCCGGCATTCTCCGCCTTCGGCGCAGTCATGCTGATGACCGCCGCGCACAACTTGCCCGCCTGGACGGTACGCCCTTGCACGTCGGCTTGCACCGCACCGGCCATGGTTTGCTTCCATGCGGCGCCGACGCCATCAACCGCCTGCTTGGCGGCGGCGCAATCCGCGTAAGCCAGGGAAAAAACAACCGCAGGCGCATTCCTGGTCTGCACGTCCGCGATGACGCCCGCGAAGTAAGGCGGAATTCCGCGCCCGCTGGTTTCCGCAAGCGCACGGAGCTTCTGCTTTGCGCTTTCCATATCGTCAGGCGTAGCGGGCAACAGCTTTGCCGGGTCGGCGGCCTGAAGGCCGAGAACAGGCGAAATAATGGCTGCTTGCACGATCTGGCCGCCATCCGATGGCACGGCTTCCTTCAGCCCCGCCACGGCAGCGCTGACAATCTCGCTGTCCGCAACGGAAGGCGTGGGCTGAGCCAGGACTTTCATTCCCGTTGGCGTCGACGCCTGAACCAGCGCCGCATCAAGCGGGAGAACAAAGGTTGGCATGCCCATCGTGCCGCGCCACGGATCTTGTCCGCTGGCTTTGGTCATATCCGGCTTATTGGCCTCGCCATTTGCCATCAGGCCGGCCACATCGCCATTCACGGGCTTGAAATCGGCCTGCTTCAGACGATCCGCCAACTTCGCGGCGGATTCCCGGTCCTTCAGGCCCCAGTAGGCGACATTGCCGGGCGGCTGACCAAACCCGGCGAAATAGGACAGTTCATTGAAAGAGATATGTGCGGCATCGGCCCACTTGTCCAGGCCGTACCCGATGGATTGAAGCGGGCTGATCGCTTGCCCGATGGACAGTCTGCGCATGGCGTCGGCGGATGGACCGGCTTTTTCCAGGCCTCGCCAGGCTTGCACGTCGAGAAAGAAGAATTGCATCGCTTCAGGGGCGCTCAACACCGCCTGGGGCACTTGCTTCAAGGCTTGCTGGAATGCCTGAGTACTGTCCTGGGCGGCGAACGAAGTGCCGCATAGTGCGAACAAGCCGAGTGCAACAGCCGTTAAACGCATCCAATATCTCCCGGTGGGTTTTCCTTCAATTCGACCGGGGAGTATATCAATGGTCGGTCACCATTAAAAAGCCTGCAGATACGCGAACTTGAAAGGAATTCGACATCAATAAGCTGCCGGATCGAGTGCACCAAGCGCAATCAGCCGCTCGCGCCGGCCGCTTCGGCTGCGGCGGCCAAGGCATCGAAGGGTCTCATCCGGCGAAGGGTTTTATCCGGACACAGTGGCGGCCGGCTGACGCGCCAGTTCAATAAACGCCCGCACATAGTCGATGGCCGTGTCGGCCTCCCGCGCGCCCAGGAAGATCTGTTTCGCGATGCCGCGCGCGCCCAGCCGCACGGGCACCACGTCCATCCTGGCCGCGTACTCCTCGACCAGCCAACGCGGCAAAGCGGCCACGCCGCGTCCGCTGGCCACCATCTGCACCATGATGTCGGTGGTTTCGATGGCTTTGTGGCGCTTGGGCGTGACGCCGGCCGGCAACAGGAACTGGTTGTAGATGTCCAGGCGCTCGATATCCACGGGGTAGCTGATCAGCACTTCCTGGGTCAACTGCTGGGGCTTCACGTACGCCGCCGAAGCCAGCGCATGCCCCTTGGGCACGACCAGCACCTGTTCGTAGTCGAACACGGGCTCGAATTTCAGGCCCGGCTTGAACAGCGGATCAGGCGTGACCAGCAGGTCTATCTCGTAGCCGAAGAGCGCGCCGATCCCGCCGAACTGGAACTTCTGCTTGACGTCCACATCGACGTCCGGCCAGGCGGCCAGGTAAGGGGAAACCACCTTGAGCAGCCACTGATAGCAAGGGTGGCATTCCATCCCGATGCGCAGCGCCCCGCGCTCGCCCTGCGCGAACTGGCCCAGGCGCTCTTCGGCCAGGTCCAACTGCGGCAGCACGCGGTTGGCCACCGCCAGCAAGTATTGGCCCGCCTGCGTCAGGCGCAGGCTTCGGCCTTCGCGCAGCCAGACATCGGTGCCCAGCTGCTGTTCCAGCTTCCTGATGCTGTGACTCAGGGCCGATTGGGTCAGGCTCAGCACGCCTGCCGCAGCCGTCAAAGACCCTTGCTTCTCGACCTGCTGGACGATGCTGAGATGGATGCGCTCAAGCATTCAGATGATTTCCGCTCATGGATTCGTGAAATAAAACCATTTTACTTCATCACTCCCCTCCCCTAGTATCCGCTCTCATTGATCATTCGCATGCCTGCAAGCGGCTTTTGCCATTAATCAAGATTTGAATGCGCAAAACCCTGCGCAGCGTCCGGCGGCGCATCCGCATATAGCGATGCCGCAGCGGGGCGTTGATCCATCATCATGAAATCCAGAATGACACACCCACTCCGTCTAGTAGCCGTTTCCGGCGGACTGCAACGCCCCTCCAAATCTGCTGCGCTGGCAAAACACCTGCTGGACCTGATCGCCGGTGAAGTCCCGTGTGAACAACGCCTGGTCGAACTGGGCCAGCTTGCACCGCAACTTGCCGGCGCGGTCTGGCGCTCCCACCTGCCCGACTCGGTGGAGCAAGAACTTGACGCGGTCGAGCAAGCCGACATCCTGGTCGTGACAACCCCGGTCTTTCGCGGTTCGTACACGGGCCTGTTCAAGCACTTCTTCGACTTCATCCATCAGGACGCCTTGATCGACAAGCCCGTCTTGCTTGCGGCCACAGGCGGCAGCGAACGCCATGCCCTGATGATCGACCACCAGTTGCGGCCGCTGTTCAGCTTCTTCCAGGCGCGCACATTGCCGCTGGGCGTCTACGCGACCGACAAGGATTTCGCCGACTACCGCCTGCAGGACGAGGCCCTGATCGAGCGGGCCAGACTGGCCGTCGAACGGGCATTGCCGCTGGTCGAATTGACGCGCCTTCTCAGCACTGCCGCCGCGGAGGACGCGGTCGCAGCCTGAAGCAAGACTTGGCCCGGGTGGCCGGCCAGATGGCCGCTACAGGGTCTTCCAACCCGACATACGCCCTCTGAACGCCTCGCGCGTCGCGCGCGTTCAAGAGCCGGCTTTAACTCCCTGCAATCCTTTTCGCGAAATCAGCGCACCAATCCACCATGAGCAACGCGTTCACCTTCACCATCAAGAGCCTTCGTTTCGACGAGAATTACCAGCCGTCGGACAATACGCGCATCACGACCAACTTCGCCAATCTGGCCCGGGGAGCTAGCCGCCAGGAGAATCTGCGCAACACCTTGAGGATGATCGACAGCCGCTTCAATAGCCTGGCGCATTGGGACAACCCGACGGGGGATCGCTACGAGGTCGAACTCGACATCATTTCCGTTGAGATGAACCTTGGCGCCGAAGGCGGCAGCAGCGTTTTTCCGCTGATCGAAATACTGCAAACCAACATCGTCGACAAGAAAAACAACGAACGCATTGAAGGCATTGCAGGCAACAACTTCTCTTCTTACGTGCGCGACTACGACTTCAGCGTGCTGCTGCCCGAACACAACAACAATCAACCCACGTTCAGCACCCCCGACAATTTCGGCGATCTGCACGGCAAGCTGTTCAAGCACTTCCTGAATTCAAGCGCCTACAAGGAGCGGTTCAGCAAGCCGCCTGTCATCTGCATCAGCGCGTCCAGCAGCAAGACCTACCAGCGGACTGAAAACCAGCATCCCATCCTGGGGGTCGAGTATCGGCAAGATGAATTCTCTTCCACCGATCAGTACTTCGAAAAAATGGGCTTGCAGGTTCGCTATTTCATGCCCCCGGGCAGCGCCGCGCCCTTGGCCTTTTACTTCCAGGGCGACCTGCTTGGCCGCTACTCCAATCTTGAGCTGATCAGCCTGATCAGCACGATGGAAACCTTCCAGAAGATCTACCGCCCCGAGATCTACAACGCCAATTCCGCGGCCGGCAAGCTCTATCGGCCGAGCCTGAAGAATCAGGACTACTCCCTGACGCAGATCGTCTATGACCGGGAAGAGCGCAGCCAACTGGCCGTCAAGCAAGGCAAGTTCACGGAAGAGCACTTCATCAAGCCCTACAAGAAAGTGCTGGACACCTGGGCCGCCAATTCCGCTCTCTAATCACTCGCAACACACGGAACACTGATCATGAAGAAACTACTGCCCACTTCGACGGCTGGCAGTCTGCCGAAACCTTCCTGGCTGGCTCAGCCCGAAAAACTCTGGTCGCCCTGGAAACTGCAGGACGAGGAGCTGGTCGAGGGCAAACAAGACGCCTTGCGCCTGGCGCTGCAGGAACAGCAACACGCCGGCATTGATATCGTCAGCGACGGCGAGCAGACCCGCCAGCATTTCGTCACCACGTTCATCGAGCACCTCAGCGGCGTCGATTTCGAAAAGCGCGAAACCGTCCGGATCCGCGATCGCTACGATGCAAGCGTGCCGACCGTAGTAAGCGCCGTCAGCCGCCAAAAGCCGGTGTTCGTCGAAGACGCCAAGTTCCTGCGCCAGCAAACCAAGCAACCCATCAAATGGGCCCTACCGGGTCCCATGACGATGATCGACACGCTGTACGACGCCCACTACAAGAGCCGCGAAAAGCTGGCCTGGGAGTTCGCCAAGATCCTCAACCAGGAAGCCCGCGAACTGGAAGCCGCCGGCGTCGACATCATCCAGTTCGATGAGCCGGCATTCAACGTCTTCTTCGACGAAGTGAACGACTGGGGCATCGCCACCCTGGAACGGGCGATCGAAGGCCTCAAATGCGAAACCGCCGTGCATATCTGCTATGGCTACGGCATCAAGGCCAACACCGACTGGAAGAAAACGCTGGGGTCCGAGTGGCGCCAGTACGAAGAATCCTTCCCCAAGCTGCAGCAGTCCAATATCGACATCATCTCGCTGGAATGCCACAACTCGCATGTTCCGATCGACCTGATCGAACTGATTCGCGGCAAGAAGGTGATGGTCGGCGCCATTGACGTGGCTAGCGACATCATTGAAACGCCCGAGGAAGTGGCCAATACGCTGCGCAAGGCGCTTAAGTTCGTGGATGCCGACAAGCTCTATCCGTGCACGAACTGCGGCATGGCGCCGTTGTCTCGTCGCGTCGCGAACGGCAAGCTGAGCGCGCTGAGCGCCGGCGCGGAAATCGTCCGCAAGGAAATCTCGGGCTGATTCGGATCTGAAGCCGCAGGCTTGCGGCGAGCTGCCAGCCCATCGTCAATCGACGATGGGCAGCGGCTCTGGATCCTCAAACGCGGACTGCACGGCCTCGACGACACGTAAGGCTCTCGCCTTGTCGTCGAGCATTGGGTAATCCGCCACCCGCGCTCCTTGATCGAGCGGATTCCGTCTACTGCTCCTTCAGCCCCAACGACTTCATCAACGGGGCGAACAGTTTCTTCTCGTCCTGCACGCGCGCGGCATAGTCGGCCACGCGCAGCGGCAGCGCCTCGGCGCCGGCATCCAGAAAGCGCGCCTGAATATCCGGCCGTGCGAGCACCTTGTTGATCTCGGCGTTCATACGATCAACCACATCATCGCGGGTCCCGGCCGCGGCATACACGCCAAACAGGCTGTCCGCGAAAACGCCGTCGATGCCCACTTCAGAAAACGTTCGTATGTCGGGCGCCACGGCAGCCCGTTGCCGGCTAGCCACCGCCAACACCTTCAGCTTGCCCGCTTGCACCATAGGAAAGACCGTAGCCGGTCCAAACGCGAAGTCGATCTGCCCCGCGGCCAGGTCTTGTATCGCCGGCGCCACGCCGCGATATGGCGCATGGGTGGCCTGCATGCCGGTAGCCTGCTTGAGCAGCTCGCCAGCCAGATGCGGCGTCGTGCCATTACCGGCCGAACCGTAATTGAGCGGATCGGGCCGCTTGCGCGCGTATTCGACAAACGCTTCAAGCGTATCGACGCCCAACGAAGACCGCACGAACAGGAACAACTGGCTATTGGCCAACAAGGCGACCGGCCGCAGGTCCTTCTGCGGGTCGAACGGCATGCTGGCGAACATCAGCGGGTTCACCGATTCGGTCGTCGACGGATTGAGCAAGAAGGTATGGTTATCTCCGCCGTTGCGCGCGACCTCGGCGCCCGCCACATTACCGCCAGCGCCGCCCCGATTCTCCACGATAACGGTCTGCTTCAAGGCCTCGGCCAAATGCGGCTGCACAGTGCGCGTCAACACGTCCACCAGCCCGCCAGGGGCCAGCCCCACGACCATACGCACCGGCTTGGCGGGCCAGGCCTGCGACGGCGTTTGCGCATGACTGCCCGTCGCCCCCCCCGTCAGCGCCAGCATCATCATGGCCAGGCAATGTCTACGCAGCGGCATGCGATTCTCCTAATAGGGCCCCACCGCGCGATCCTGCGTACGGTGCGTCAGGTGCCGCACCCCGGTGAACCGCCCCGATGCCTCATCGCGGCGGCAGCCCTGCATAGCCGCTCATTCTTCACAAAAGTTTAAGCATAAAGAATCCCGGATAACCCTAGCTTGTTGGGGACGGCGGGAGGGGCTTGGCCGGTCAGTGGAAGCGTAGTACATCGGCGCCTTGGCGTCCGCCACGAACTCGCCCTCGGGCTCCGGCGCAGCCGATTCATCCACGTCGGACTTGCGGTAGAACGTGTTGTCGTCGTCGGCGGCTAGTTCTTGGACAACACCACCCGCACATCGCCGCGTCCAAGCGCCTGAGCCAGCCCGGCCGGATCATCCACGCGGCCGAGACGAGTGTATGAGTAGGGTGAATCGAAGGTCGTGTAGAAGACGACCACGGTGCGCGAGCCCCACAGCAGGAGGTCGCCGGTGCGGATGGTTTCCGGCTGGAACGTGGCGGCAGGCAGCGCCTGGGGCAGTTCCTTCTTCTTCTCGTTGCCGTTGAGTTCTTCCATGTCCAGCGTCAGCGGCAATCGGGCGGCCAATGCGCGGGCGGCCTCGGTGTCGGCCAGGGTGATGGCGAAGCGGCGCTCGCCGACGGTCATCCACATGCGTGATTCCTCCGAATTGCTAGTGGCCTGTGTGGCGTCCGGCGCAGCAGGACCGGCCGCCTGGGCGGTATGGCCGCCACTCAGTGCAAGGAGAAGCAGCGGCAGCCCGAGCAGCCACGTGGTCCGCGCGCGCCAGGAATGGCGACGGCTTGCCGCTCCCATCGCAACACTCATGCGGCCTGCATCAGCATCAAAGGTTCTGGTAGCCATGGGTTCTCCTTGCAACACGGACAGGGATCAGGCCCCTTGCCGCGCCTGCGCGCGCGAGGTCTGAAAAGTCAGGAAGGCGGCAAGCAGCAACACCACCGCGCTGGCGATGAACGTGCTCTGATAACCGCTGGCATCGAACAGCACGCCGCCGACGGTCGAACCCAGCGCGATGGAAAACTGGATGACCGCCACCATCAGGCCGCCGCCGGCCTCGGCGTCGTGCGGCATGGCCTGCGCAATCCAGCTCCACCAGCCCACTGGCGTGGCCGTCGCCATCAGGCCCCACAGGCCCAGCAGCACAGCCACGGGAAGCACCCAGGCACCCGCCGGGATCAGCGCCACGGCGATCACCGCCATGAGGGTCGGGATGGTGATGAGCGGGCCGTACAGGCCCCGCTTGAGGATCGTGCCGATGACCGCGGTGCCGATGAAGCCCGCCACGCCGATCACCAGCAGCAGCAGCGACAGCGTGGACACGCTGACGTGCGTCACCGTTTCGAGGAAGGGGCGCAGGTAGGTGAACAGCGCGAACTGGCCCATGAAGAAGGCCCCGCACCCGGCCATGCCGTAGGCGACGGTGCGGCTCTTGAGCACCTTGAAGACGTTGCCGGAGCCGGGAGCGCGTGCTTGCGTCTTCATGGCGGGCAAGGCGAACCATTGCCAGGCCAATGTGATCAGCGCCACGGGCACCAGCGCGAAGAACGCACCGCGCCATCCGATGATGGCCCCCAACCAGGCGCCCAGCGGCGCGGCGATCACCGTCGCCAGCGCGTTGCCGCCATTGAAGATCGCCAGGGCCTTGGGTACGTCACGGGAGGGCACCAGGCGGATCGCAATGGCCGCCGACATCGACCAGAAGCCGCCGATCACCACTCCGATGAGCGCGCGCCCGATCATGTAGATCAGGTAGTTCGGCGCCATCGCGACGATGGCGCCGGAAACGCCCATCAGGACGGTCAGAGCCAGCAGCAGCTTCTTGCGGTCCATGGTGCCGGCCAGGGACGAGATCGACAGGCTGGTCAGTACCGCGAAGGCGCCGGAGATGGCGATGCCCTGGCCGGCCATCCCTTCGGTGATGCGCAGGTCGCCGGCGATCGGCGTCAGCAGGCTCACGGGCATGAATTCGGAGGCCACGAGTGCGAACACGCACAGGGACAAGGCGAAGACGCCGCTCCAGTAGGCGGGCTGGTCTTCAGTTTCGGTTTGTGCCCCGACCGGAGCGTCAGATGTGTTGGGCGTCATGAATTCTTTGTTCTGTCCCGAGGCTCATAGGAAATCGCCACGCGCATCCGTTGGACGGGCATGGCGACGTAAATAGCAGTCGCTAGTCAAAGGGCCGGTCGCCCTCCGGTCCTTGCCGTGGGATTGCGGCAGCCGCCTTCCCACGGAGGCCGATGGCGCACCATCCGCCTCGTCCTTGATGATTCAACCGGCCAAGCGGTGCGCTCAGGCCAGGTGCTGCTTGAAGAACGCCGTCAGCTTGTCGAACGGGATCTTGTCCATCTGGTCGTACAGATCGACGTGGCTGGCACCCGGGATGATCATGAGTTCCTTCGGCTCGGCCGCCGCCGCGTAGGCGGTTTCGCTGAAGTAGCGCGAGTGCGCCTTCTCGCCGTGGACGAACAGGACCGGGCGCGGCGAGATTTCCCTGATATAGCTCAGAATCGGCGCGTTCATGAACGACAGCGGATTGGTCTGCGTCCACGCATTGCCGGAATTGACTGCACGAGGGTGATAGCCCCGCGGAGTCATGTAGTAGTCGTGGTAGTCCACCATAAACTGAGGAGCACTGTCGGGAAGATCTTTGTTGTAGGGTGGCTGGTAAGCAGGCTTGCCATTTTCCGCATCCTGCCAACGCTGACGGCTCAGTTGTTCCAGCGTTTTCGTGCGCTGCTCAAGGGTCACACTGTCGTTGTAGCCTCGGGCACTGACGCGCGAGATGTCGTACATGGTGCTGGCCATCACCGCCTTGATGCGCTTGTCTGCGGCAGCGGCATTCAGAACGAACCCGCCCCAGCCGCAGATGCCGATGGCGCCGATGCGTTCGCGGTCAACAATGGGCAACTGGCCTAGATAGTCTACCGCCGCACTGAAGTCCTCGGTGCTGATGTCCGGTGAGGTGACATTGCGTGGCTCGCCACTGCTTTCGCCTGTATAAGACGGATCGAAAGCCAGCGTGAGGAAGCCGCGTTCGGCCATCGTTTGCGCGTACAGGCCAGATGATTGCTCTTTTACTGCCCCGAACGGGCCCCCGACGGCCAGCGCCGCGAGCTTGCCGGTAGAGCCCTTGGGTTGATACAGGTCGCCCGCCAGGGTGATGCCGTAGCGGTTCTTGAAGGTGACCTTCTTGTGATCCACCTTGTCGCTCTTAGGGAAGGTCTTGTCCCACTTTTCGGTGAGGGTCAGGCGCGTCCGCGCGGCGGCCGGGCCTGTGGCGACTGCTCCCACGCCGAGGGCGGCGATCCCGGTGGCCGTCATCTTCAGCACGTTGCGGCGGCCGACGTTGGCGGTGTATTTCTGGGCGATAGTGGCACCAACTTCATTGTTCTTCTCCATGGTGAAAATCCTTTCCTGCGAATTGGGTTGATTGAGCGTGATTGAAGGCGTCACACGGATTGCCCGCCATCGACGACGAGGTTGGAGCCGATCGAGAATGCGCCCCCCTCCGAGCACTGCCAGAGCACCGTCGCGGCCAGTTCCTTGGGGCTGCCCACCACGGCGACGTTGGCGCCGGCCTTGGCAAAGGCAAGTGCGGCGGCGCAGCCGATGCCCGTTCCGCCGCCAATGACGAAGGCGACCTTGCGCGAGAAATCGAATTGAATCGCCATGCGAACTCCTTCAGTCTTGGTCGAAAGACGTGGAAGGAGAGCGCTTCAACTCGTGCAGGTGCCAGTGAGCGCGGATGCCCTCGGCACAGACCGTCCATCGGTATGTGGCAAATTTTCCCGCCTCTCGCGCGCCGCGACTAGCTAATTAATACTTAAAAGGGCTATTAGTTGCACTAATAAAAAAGCCGTGCGAAACTGAAAATATGGTCAGAAGAAACCTCAACGATCTGCTCTCGTTTGTCACGATCGCGCGTGAAGGCAGCTTCACGCGCGCCGCCGCGCTGCTGGGCGTGACGCAATCGGCGCTGAGCCAGGCCATCAGTGGTCTGGAAGCACGGCTGGAAATTCGCCTGCTCACGCGGACCACGCGCAGCGTGTCGCCTACGGCGGCCGGGGAACGGCTGCTACAGGCGATCGGGCACCGCTTCGATGAGATCGAGGCGGAACTGGACGAGTTGTCGGAGCTGCGCGACAAGCCAACCGGCACGGTACGGATTACCTGTGGCGACCATGTGCTCAAGACCACGCTACTGCCGAAGGTCGCGCCACTGCTGCACAAGTACCCGGACGTCAAGGTGGAGTTCGACGTGAACTACGGGTTCCGGGACATCGTGGCCGACCGCTTCGATGCGGGCGTGCGCTTGGGCGACACCATCGACAAGGACATGATCGCGGTGCCGATCGGCCCGAAACTGCGCATGGCGGCGGTCGCCGCGCCGGACTACTTCGCCAAGCGTCCGAAGCCCAAGAGGCCGGAGGACCTGACGAAGCACAGTTGCATCAACCTGCGCTTTCCCACGCATGGCGGGCTATACGTCTGGGAGTTCGGACGCAAGGGCAAGGAGCTGAACGTCCGGGTCGAGGGACAGGTCACGCTCAACAGCACCCCGCACATCGTGCAGGCGGCGCTGGAGGGACTGGGCATTGCCTTTCTCCCGGAGCTGGAATTCACCCCCCACATCGAGGAAGGGCGGCTCGTGCGCGTGCTGGACGACTGGTGCGCGCCATTCGAGGGCTACTACCTCTATTACCCGAGCCGGCGACAACCATCACCCGCGTTCGCTTTGGTGCTCGACGCGCTGCGCTCGCAGGAGGCAACCGTAAAGAAGCGGCGATAGCGCCGGCCCATTTTCTGAAACAGAAGGAACCGGATGAAGTTCTCTGCTCGATACATCGCAGCCTTTCTTGCTGCCGTCGTGGCGACTGGTGCCATTGTCAGCCTTGTCCAGACTCAAATCGTCCTCGGCCAGCTCGTCGAGTTCGACGCCCCGGTGACTGCCTCGCTCCGCGCCTGGACCACGCTGGAAGACCTGGCGAGATTCGGGCCGGTCATGGTCGCCATCGCGATCGCCGCGCTGTTGCCTGCGGTCTTGGTGGGGCATGGGGCTATGCGGGCGGTGCCGCCTGCCTGGCGCGCGGCGATCTTCGCCGCCGCGTCCGTTGGCGGCCTGTGGATTGCGTTCTGGCTGATGCGCTCGGTGATTCCCATGCCCGCGATCCCTGGCACACGGGGACCACTCGGCCATTTGCTGATGTCGCTGACAGGGATCGTCGGTGGCCTGCTCTATACCCGCCTGACCTCGCCGGCACACCGAGAGCAACAAGCTGAGGCTCGCCTTTCATGGCGTTATGCCACGATGGCAGCGGCACTCGTTATTGTCCCCGCGGTGAGCTTTTTCGCCATGGCGCCGGGGGCTGGCGACAAGCCCGATGGCGTCGATCCTGCCAGTTACACGGTCCAGACCGTCTTCACCGGATTGAACCGGCCCTGGTCCATGGCGTTCCTGCCGGACGGCCGCACGCTGGTCACCGAAATGGGGGGACGCCTGCGCGCCATCGCGGCCGATGGCACGTCCTTGGATATTGCACTGGAAGGGCTCCCGCCCATCTTTCAGCAAGGCGGCGTCATCGGGCTGATGGAAGTCGCGCTGGACCCGCAGTTCGAGCAGAACGGTTGGCTCTACCTGACGATGGGTTACGGCGAAGCGGGCGCGAACGGCACGCGCTTGGTGCGGGTCAGGCTTGCGGGCGACAAGATCGAGGACGTGCGCGTGCTGTTCAGTTCGACGTTGAAGCCGCGCGCGGGCAACAACGGAGGACGCATCGCGTTTCTCGGCGACGGCACGCTGGTCCTCTCACTGGGAGACGGCAGCGCGCGGCGCGAGGAAGCGCAGAACCCCGCGAACCACCTGGGCACCGTGGTGCGGCTGGACCGCGAGGGTAAGCCGCCGGCGGACAACCCATTCATGCAGCAGCCCGGCACCGCTCCCGAGATCTACAGCCTGGGGCACCGCAACGCACAGGGCATCGCGGTCGATCCGACAACGGGCGACCTGCTGGTCACCGAGCACGGCGCGCGCGGGGGCGATGAGATCAACCGCATCGTGCCGGGCGGCAACTACGGATGGCCGGTCGTCACCGGCGGCATAGACTACCCATTCGCGCGCGTGACACCGTTCCACCGACTGGAGGGGTATCAGGACGCGGTGCTGGAATGGACGCCTTCGATCGCGCCGGCCGGCCTGGCGGTCTATGACGGCGCGCTGTTTCCCGAGTGGCGTGGCGATCTGCTCGTACCGGCGCTCAAGGAGCGCGCGGTGCGCCGGGTGCTGCGTGATGGGCGGCGGATCGTGGGTCAGCAATTGCTGCTGGCGGACTTGAACGAGCGGATGCGAGACCTCAAGGTGGCCCCCGACGGCTCTATCTACATTCTCACCGATGGGATCGACGCCAAGCTCCTGCGGCTGACGCCGCCCTCCCGGAACGGTTGAAGGAATGGCGCTGGTTGGGCCATGGGCGATAGTGATCTGCGTCTCGCTCGCCCCTGGCTAGAGCGGGTGTCAAGTCTAGATGCTCTCTAGCCAAATGGATGCCCCCCGCTGCCGCCCGACCTCCCATGAAACCGCACTGCCGCGTACCGTTGCTGCAATCTGCTGCCCCAGCCTTTGTTCGATCACTGGCTTCCAGGGCACCAGGCTGAACCCCATGCCGTCATCGAGCATCGCATAGCGCCCGATGGCGAGCATGACGCTGCGGCGGCAAATGCCGGCCACGCGCTCCACGATGCAGGTCCGGCGCAGAGCTTCCAGACGCCGGACGTGAGCCGCCACAACTTCTTGCGGGTCGCGGCACGGCACGGCCTGACCCCGAGCCACGACCACGTACATGCCGTCACGGTCTGAAGCCTTTATCTTGGACTTAGGCTTGAGATTGCGCAGTCGGTGTCGGTAAGCATGGAGGTTCTTCTCCTGTTTCGTGACGGCCTTTATCGTCAGGGGCCAGGAGACCTGCTGATGCCGGGAAAGCCGCATAAAACAAGCTTTCCCGAGGAGACCTTTACCGTCAAAGACGCTTTAGGTCTGGATAGTGAACGGGACGGTCTTAATCCGGCCCTCGGTTCTTACCGCCAATTCCACCGCCAACCTGTTCTGCTAGCCAACGATAGCCACCGATAGTCTTCGTGACGTATCTTTTTTAAATCAACACGTTACGTTAGATTTTCGATAGCCTGCGATAGTCCCCGAAGAACCTGATTTCACTCCCACTCAATCGTCGCCGGCGGCTTGCTCGACACGTCGTAAACCACCCGGTTGATCCCGCGGACCTCATTAATAATCCGCGACGACACCCGAGCCAGCAACGGATGCGGCAGCGGCGCCCAGTCGGCGGTCATGAAGTCGAACGTCTGCACGGCGCGCAGCGCCACGACGTATTCATAGGTGCGACCGTCGCCCATCACGCCGACCGACTTCACCGGCAGGAATACGGCGAACGCCTGCGAGGTCAGCTCGTACCAGGTCAGGCCGCTGGCCTCGTCCTTGGTGTTGCGCAGTTCTTCGATGAAGATCGCGTCGGCGCGGCGCAGCAGTTCGGCATATTCATGCTTCACTTCGCCCAGGATGCGCACGCCCAGGCCGGGGCCGGGGAACGGGTGGCGGTAGACCATCTGCGGCGGCAGGCCCAGGGCGACGCCCAGTTCGCGGACTTCGTCCTTGAAGAGTTCGCGCAGGGGTTCAAGCAGTTGCAGGTTCAGCGTGTCCGGCAGGCCGCCCACGTTGTGGTGCGACTTGATGGACGTGGCCTTGCCCGTCTTGGCGCCGGCGGATTCGATGACGTCGGGGTAGATGGTGCCCTGGGCCAGCCATTTGGCGCTTTGCTGCTTGCCGGCCTGTTCCTGGAACACTTCGACGAATTCGCGGCCAATGATCTTGCGCTTGGCTTCGGGGTCGGCGACGCCGGCCAGCTTGCCCATGAATTGCGCGGTAGCGTCGACGTGAATGATCTTCACGCCCATGTTTTCGGCGAAGGTCTGCATGACTTGCTTGCCTTCGTCCAGGCGCAGCAGGCCGTGGTCGACGAAGACGCAGGTGAGCTGGTCGCCGATGGCCTTGTGGATCAGCGCGGCAGCCACCGAGGAATCGACGCCGCCGGACAGGCCCAGGATGACTTCGTCGGTGCCGACCTGCTCGCGGATGCGGGCGACGGCTTCAGAGACGTAGTCGGGCATGTTCCAGTCGCCCGTGCATTCGCAGATTTCGTTCACGAAGCGGGCCAGCATGGCCTTGCCCTGGACGGTGTGCGTGACTTCGGGGTGGAACTGGACGGCGTAGAAGCGGCGGTCTTCGTCGGCCATGCCGGCGATGGGGCAGGACGGCGTGGACGCCATCAGCTTGAAGCCCGGGGGCAGTTCGGTGACCTTGTCGCCGTGGCTCATCCAGACCTTGAGCATGCCGTGGCCTTCGGGCGTGCTGAAGTCTTCCAGGCCTTCCAGCAGCTTGGTGTGGCCGTGGGCGCGGACCTCGGCGTAGCCGAATTCGCGGTGGTCGGAGAAGCTGACCACGCCGCCCAGCTGTTGCGCCATGGACTGCATGCCGTAGCAGATGCCCAGCACGGGCACGCCCAGCTCGAACACGGCGTGCGGGACGCGCATGGAGCCTTCTTCGTAGGCCGAGGCGTGGCTGCCGGACAGGATGATGCCCTTCAGGCCTTGCGCCATCTGTTCGCGCACGAAGGCGTCGTCGACGTCGCCAGGGTGGACTTCGGAATAGACGCCGGCCTCGCGGACGCGGCGGGCGATCAGCTGCGTGACTTGCGAACCGTAGTCAAGGATAAGAATGCGCTGGTGCATGGAGACTCTACCCGTTGTAAATAAAACCGCACCGGCAGACCCGCTGATCGTTGCGGTTCTGCCGGTGCGTGATGCATGACATTGTAGTTGACTGTGCGGATCAGTCGGCGCGGTAGTTGGGCGCTTCCTTGGTGATCTGCACGTCGTGCACGTGGGACTCGCGTACGCCCGCGGAGGTGATTTCCACGAATTCGGTCTTGGTGCGCATGTCGTCGATGGTGGCGGCGCCGCAGTAGCCCATGGAGGCGCGGATGCCGCCGACCAGTTGGTAAATGATGGCCAGCACGCTGCCCTTGTAGGGGACGCGGCCTTCGATGCCTTCGGGGACCAGCTTGTCGGCGTTGTTGGCCGGGTCCTGGAAGTAGCGGTCGGCCGAGCCTTCCGTCATGGCGCCCAGGCTGCCCATGCCACGGTACGACTTGTACGACCGGCCTTGGAACAGCACGACTTCGCCGGGTGCTTCTTCGGTGCCGGCGAACATGCCGCCCATCATGCACGCGAACGCGCCGGCGGCCAGCGCCTTGGCGACGTCGCCCGAGTAGCGGATGCCGCCGTCGGCGATGAGCGGAACGCCCGTGCCTTCCAGCGCCTTGGCGACTTCCGAGATGGCATGAATTTGCGGCACGCCCACGCCAGCCACGATGCGCGTGGTGCAGATGGAGCCGGGGCCGATGCCGACCTTCACGCCGTCTGCGCCGTATTCAACCAGCGCGCGCGCGGCGGCGGCGGTGGCGATGTTGCCGCCGATGACTTCAACCTTGGGGTAGTTCTGCTTGACCCAGCGCACGCCTTCCAGCACGCCCTTGGAATGGCCGTGCGCGGTGTCGACGATCAGGACGTCGACGCCTGCGGCGACCAGCTTTTCCACGCGCTCTTCGGTGTTGCCGCCCACGCCCACCGCCGCGCCAACGCGCAGCTGGCCTTGGGCGTCCTTGCTGGCCATCGGGTGTTCGGTGTTCTTAACGATGTCCTTGACGGTGGCCAGGCCACGCAGTTCAAAGCCGTCGTTCACGATCAGCACGCGCTCCAGGCGGTGCTTGTGCATCAGGGCCTGCGCTTCATCGAGCGTGGCGCCTTCCTTCATGGTGACCAGGCGTTCCTGCGGCGTCATGATGTTGCGCAGGGGCTGGTCCAGGTTCTCTTCGAAGCGCAGGTCGCGGTTGGTGACGATGCCAACCAGCTTGCGGCCTTCGACGACCGGCAGGCCCGAGATGCCATGCTGGCGCTGCAACGCAATGGCGTCGCGCACTTTCATCTGGGGGGTGACGGTGACCGGATCGATCACGATGCCGAATTCGTGGCGCTTGACGCGAGCCACTTCACGCGCTTGGGCGTCGGCGGAAAGATTCTTGTGGATGATCCCGATGCCGCCTTCCTGCGCCATGGCGATGGCCAGACGCGATTCGGTGACGGTGTCCATGGCGGCGGACACGAGGGGGATATTCAGGCTGATGTTGCGAGTCAGGCGCGTGGCCAGGGAGGTGTCGCGCGGCAACACCTCGGAATACGCAGGCACCAACAACACATCGTCGAAGGTGAGCGCTTTTTGAACGAGACGCATGGGTAACTCCGGGCGCAAAGCAAGATTATACGCCGTCAGCATGTTTTGACTAGGTGTTCACCCTAGGTTTAAGACGGATATTTATCGTCTCCACATCGTCGGCCTCGGACCCGAAATAATTTTACCCGGATCATATTGACAGAGATTTTTACCTGGATAATAATCCATTCGTGAAAATTACCCGGATATAAAAAGGAGCCATCATGACCTCCGCCCTTCCAACCGATCCCCACACCGCCTTTGAAGGCAACCGCATTCTGGCGGCGGGCCCGCTGGCCGACGTTGCGCTGGCGGTCAAGCACGCCATGGCGGCGCGTGGGGACGACACGATTATTGTGTTCCAGGATGCCTCCGGCAAGCAGGTGGACCTGGACCTGAGCGGCAACGAGGCGCAGATCATCGCGCGCCACGCGCCGGCGGACACCCCCGATTCCGTCGACCAGGACAAGGACACCGAACCGGCCGCCGCCCCCCGCGGCCGCGGCCGGCCGAAACTGGGCGTGGTGCCGCGCGAAGTGACCCTGCTGCCGCGCCACTGGGACTGGCTGGCCGCGCAGCCTGGCGGCGCGTCGGTGGCGCTGCGTAAGCTGGTGGAACAGGCGCGGCGCGACAACGAGGCGCAGGATGCGCGGCGCCAGCGCCAGGAAGCCGCCTACCGCTTCATGTCCAGCATGGCGGGCAACCTGCCGGGTTTCGAGGAAGCGACGCGCGCCCTCTACGCCGACGACCGCGAAGGCTACGCGCGGCAGGTCGCGCAGTGGCCGCAGGACGTGCGCGGGTACGCGATGAGCCTGGCGTGGGGTGCGGCGGGACAGTCCGACGCCGCGTGAGCCGGCTGGCCCGCCGCGAGCGCGCCTGCTTGCGGCGGGTTCCGTATGGCGCAGACATGGCGCCAATGAGCGCGCTAGCTGTTGCATTTGATCCCAATTGATCCCTGGAGAATCGTCGGGACCGGGCGTAACGTGAAAAACGCGGCATATGCCGCGTTGCCTTCGCAGGTACGCATCATGACGCCCAACACTCCCCGCACCGACCCTCGCCATGCGGCGCCCGCCTCCACGCCCGACACGCATGCGCCGCCGCATGCGGACAAAGAGCGCGCGAAATCCGATCATCAGCACGAAGAGGCCCGGCGCAAGGCGCTGGTGGGCTCGCAGCACAAGGAGAACACCCGCAGCGTGGCCGCGCCGCGCTATCACGGGCACCGGGGCGGCTGACGGCCCGTTTTCCACGCGCTTCCCGCGCGCAGTCCGCCCACGATTCCCTTCGGGTTCGACCGGTTTCGACCTTGAACCCGCGGGCGGACGCGGATGCCTGAAACGCCCGCGCGGACCGTCAAACCGGATTTATGAGGTATGTTCCTGAAACTACCGACGGATCCCCGTGATGCAGTCCGACGAAAACTACCTACTCTACGACGGCGATTGCCCCTTCTGCTCGAACTACGTGCGGATGATGCGCTTGCGCAAGGCGGCCGGCCCCATTGCCATGCTGAACATGCGCGACCATCCCGACCTGGCCGCCCGGCACAAGGCGCAGGGCTATGACCTGAACCAGGGCATGCTGCTGCACCTGGACGGACGGGATTACTGGGGCGCGGACTGCATCCATCGGCTGGCCCTGCTCAGCACCGGCAACGGTCTGTTCAACCGCGTGAACGCCGCCATCTTCAGCAGCGCCTGCCTGTCCGAGGCGCTGTACCCGTTCATGCGCACCGGCCGCAATCTGACGCTGACGCTGCTGGGCAAAAAGAAAATGCCCTGATGCGCGGCTCGCTTGGAGCGCGCGGCATGGGCCGGTCATGCGCCTGTTTTCCTTCAATCTGGAATTGACCTGATGATCTACATCGCTGGCGCCTTGCTGTTGGCGCTTATGTTGGGTGCTGTTGTCTATCGGCGCATGCAGCGCAGGGACGGCGACTCTGCCCGCGCCATCGGCCGCGACCTGCTCGCCGGGGCCGCCATCTTCGCGTTCGCGGGGCCGCCCGTGGCCATTCTTGTCATTGCCGTGAGCATGGCGATCGCCAGCTGGAGCGCGGACAGCCTGATGCTCGCCATCTTCGGGCTGCCCTGGTCTTACATCTTTGGCATCGTGCCGGCCCTGTTTTGCGGGATGACCGCCGGCGCCCTCAAACCGGTCGCGCCGTCCAGGTTGGCGGTGGCGCGCATGGGCGTCGTCGGCGCGGTCTATGCCTTTGCCTTCCTGCTGACGTTCGGCGGGCGCGACCTGACTTGGTCGTCGACGGTGTTTCCCCTGTACATGGGCGCCCTGCCCGGCGCCATCGCCGCGATGGTCTGCGCCCGGCTGCTGTATGGCAAAAAGGCGCAAGCGGGCACAAACGCCCCGGCTACGGCGCCGGCCGATTTGCAGGCGGGCGACGACGCGGCCGCAGCGGGTAAGCCGAACGAGCACTAGCGGGGCGGGCGCGGCCGCGCTACTGTCGTCCTGAACGCAGGGGGACCGACATGCAGGCCAAGCGCATGACCACACGCGATTTCGTGCCGTTGCCCCGCCGGATTCCGGGCCTGCCGGCATGGCTGTTGCTGCTTGCGGGCGCGGCCGCCTACGCCGACACGCCGCGCCCGATCCGGCCCGACCTGGCCCCCGCCGCCTCCGAATCGCCCGCGCAGCCGCGGGATTTGCACGGCGCCCTGATCGTGTCCTCGAACTACCGCTATTACGCGTCGATTCTGTACGGCTCGGAATCGGATGCGCGCCGCAGCGCGCTTGCCGCCTGCCGGGAAAGCGAGCCGGACGCCACGTGCAAGACCTACAGCAGCTTCAAGAACCGGTGCATTGCGGTGGCCGGGAATGGCCCGCACCATTTCGTGGCGACAGGCAAGGAAGGCTGGGACTTGCGGCAAACCCGGGATGTCAGCCTGCGGCTATGCAAGGAGAAGACCGGTTCGTCCTGCAAGCTGCTGATCAGCGCGTGCTCGACCCAGGCGCAAAAGGACGAAGACCAGAAGAGCAAAAACCTGCACGCCGGCGCGGTCCCGCGGGCGGCGGCACGCCGCCAATAGGCCGCCGGGTCTTCACGCCCGCTTGCCGGACACGGGAATGCCGGGCTCTCGCACCTTCGCCACGCGCTGCAGGAACGCATCCAGCGCCGGATTGTCATGTTGCGCATGCCAGGCCAGATACATGTCCGCGTAAAGATTGCGCTGGCCGATCGGCCGGAATTCCACCCCGTCAAAACGCAACTCGCGCGCCGAGTCCGGCACGATGCCCACGCCCAGGCCGGCGCGCACCAGGGCCAGCAGCGTATGCGTCTGGCCGGCGCGCTGCACGTACTGCGGCTGCACATCCGCCAGGCCGAAGGCGCCCACGATGCGGTCGTAGAAGTACTTGCCTTCCCTGGGCGAATACAGCACGAACGGCTGCCCTTGCAGCAAGCGCAGGGGCACCGTGGCGTGTTCGCACAATGGCGATCCGGCTGGCAGCGCCAGCACCAGCGGTTCCCGCTCGACCAGGCGCGACTCGATGCCGGCCTGCTGGGGCACGCTGCGCGCCAGGATGGCGTCCAGTTCGCGCGCCAGCAGCAGGCGGCTCAGGTCGGTGGTCACGGTTTCGCGCAGCTGGATCTCGACGCCCCCGAGCAATTTGCGCGCCTGCATGATCATCGACGGCATCAGACGGTATGCGGCCACGGCGGTGAATCCCAGCGTGATGTGCCCGGCTTCGCCCCCCGATGTGCGGCGCGCGGTGGCGGCGGCCTGCGCCGAAAATTCGAGCAGGTGCCGCGCATCGCGCAGGAAGCGCCGGCCCGCGGCGCTCAGCAGCACCTGCCGGCTGTTGCGCTCGAACAGGATCACGCCCAGGTCCTGTTCCAACAGCTGAATCTGGCGCGACAGCGGCGGCTGCGTCATGCACAGGCGTTCCGCGGCGCGGCCGAAATGCAGTTCTTCGGCCACTGCGATGAAACATTCAAGCTGGCGGAATTCCATCCATTCAATCCTTGAATTGATCAATGCTATTTATAGCTCGAACGGCTATCCATGGACAGGCCTCCCTATACTCGGATCAAAGGCCGGAAACTGGCCGGACCGCGCATCAGGAGATTTGCCCGCAGCACCTTTTTTCGCGGCTAGCGCCGCTTTCAACGCCAAAAAGAGAACATCCATGGAGACAAAGAAAACCGCCCGGATCCGCGTCCGGCTCATCGCCGCGGCGCTGGCCCTGACCGCCTCCGCGGCCTTGCCAGGCGCCGCCAGCGCCGCGGGATATCCGGAACGCCCGATCAATCTCATCGTCCCCTTCTCGCCAGGCGGAGGCACCGACATCTCGGCGCGCCTGCTGGCCGCGGCCTTGGGCGAAAAATTCTCGTCGTCGGTGGTGGTGGACAACCGGCCCGGTGCGGGCGGGCAGATCGCGGCCGACCTGGTGGCGCGCTCCCAACCCGACGGCTATACGCTGCTGTTCGCCAACTCCGGCATGCTGGCCATCAACCCGTGGATCTACAAGCTGCATTCGGACCCGGTCAAGGCCTTTGCGCCCGTCTCCCTGTTCTCGGACCTGCCGTTCGTCCTGGTGGTCCCGGCCAGCCTGCCCGCCAAGAACGTCGCGGAACTGGTCACGCTGACCAAGTCCCAGCCCGGCAAGCATACGTTTGCCAGCTCGGGCACCGGCGGCGCGCCGCACCTGTCCGGCGAGATCTTCCAGCAGGCCACCGGCGTGGATCTGGTGCATGTGCCCTACAAGGGCGGCGGCCCCGCCATGACCGACCTGATGGCGGGCCGCGTCGACATGCTGTTCGCGTCGGTGCTGGAAACCATGCCCTACGTCACGGCCGGCAAGCTGCGCGCGCTGGCGGTCACGGGCGCCACGCGCTCGCCCGCCATGCCGGACGTGCCCACCATTGATGAAGCCGGTGTGAAAAACGCGCAGAGCGGGTCGTGGACGGCCGTCCTGGCCCCCGCGGGCACGCCGCAGGCCGTGATCGACAAACTGTCGGAGGCGATCCGCGCGGTCGCGGCCGACCCCGCCGTCAAGG
Organism: Achromobacter arsenitoxydans SY8; assembly: GCF_000236785.1. Taxonomy (GTDB): domain Bacteria; phylum Pseudomonadota; class Gammaproteobacteria; order Burkholderiales; family Burkholderiaceae_B; genus Achromobacter; species Achromobacter arsenitoxydans. The sequence continues at coordinate 100,650 of NZ_AGUF01000010.1, forward strand.
CCAAGCTGGAATCGCAGGGCGCGGTGGCGCATGGCTCCACGCCGAAAGAACTGCAGGATCTGGCCGCCAGCGAACGCGAACGCTATGGGCAGATAATCAAGTCGCGCAACATCCAGACCAACTGACCTCAGTCTTGGCCCGCCTTCGCGGGCCATTCCTTCTTTTCTTATTAGATAAGCCGTATCCATGACTGCATCCCTACCCGCTACCGCCGCCGACCTGCTGATGGTCGGCCCCCTGCTGCCCGAACTGGTGGCCGACCTGGAATCGCGCTATCGCGTCCACCGCCTGTGGGAGGCCCAGGACCCGGCGGCGCTGCTGCGCGAACACGGCGCCGCCATCCGCGGCATCGCCACCAGCGGCCGCTTCGGCGCGGACAAGGAATTGATCAATGCCCTGCCCGCCCTGGAAGGCATCTTCAGTTTTGGCGTGGGGTACGACACCATCGACGTGGCCGCCGCCAAGGCGCGCAATGTCGTGGTCACCAACACGCCGGGCGTGCTGGACGCCTGCGTGGCCGACACCGCGCTGGCGCTGATGCTTGCCGTGTCCCGCCGAATCGCCGAAGCCGACCGCTTCGTGCGCGCGGGCCGCTGGCCCGGCGAAGGATTCGGCCTGGGCACACGCATGAGCGGCAAGCGCTGCGGCATCGTCGGCCTGGGCAACATCGGCCTGCAGATCGCCCGGCGCGCCCAGGCGTTCGACATGGACATCCTGTACACCAACCGCAAGCCCCGCCCCGACGCGCCGGCGGATTACCGCTATTGCCCGGACATCGTGGACCTGGCCCGGCAATGCGATTACCTGGTGCTGGCCGTGCCGGGCGGCAGCGCCACGCGGCACATGGTGAATGCGCAGGTGTTGGACGCGCTGGGTCCCGACGGCTGGCTGATCAATATCGCGCGCGGCACGGTCGTGGACGAAACGGCGCTGGTCGCGGCCTTGCAGCACAAGCGCATTGCCGGCGCGGGCCTGGACGTGTTCGAACACGAGCCCGCCACGCCCCCCGAACTGAATGACATGGAAAACGTGGTGATGCTGCCGCACATCGCCAGCGGCACTCACGAAACGCGTCGGGCCATGGCGGATCTGGTGCGCGAGAACCTGGACGGCTGGTTCAGCCAGGGGCAGGTGCGCACCCGCGTGGTGTGACCTGCGCCGCTGATGCCGGGCTGCGCGATCTTGCGCAGGGGCGCCGTCAGGCCGCCCGCTCGCCCTTGTCCGTGGATGGCGCAGCCGCCGGGGTGCTGCGGTCGCAGCGCGTCCATCCCGCAGTTGGGTCGCGCTTGTCCCGCAGGTAATCCCAATTCGCGCCGCATTCAGCGCACGTAAAGACTTCATGCGTCGCGCGGCGGCGGGCCAAATGCAGGGCGCGCACCTCTCCCAGGCTGATCAGGTTGGCGTGCCCTGGCGCGCCGGCCTGATTCGGAACGATAGCCGCGCAGTCTTCGCATAGCGTCATGCCTCCTCCCTTTCATTTTGCTTTCGCACATGTTACGGAGGAAGCCGCGTTTGAAGCTCAACAATTCTCACATTAAGTAGTTTGGCGTTACTTTTAGCCGGGAGCGGCGGGCGACTTGGCGAAACTACTGATGCTCCCGCGCCGGACTTAACGGAATATACTGTATGAATAAACAGTGTTTTCCGCCATGCCGTTCAAAACTCCCCTCTCCCACGCCGACCTGCGCATCATCCGGGAACGCCAGCCCTGGAACGCCGATGTGATTTCCCTGCTCTGGGAGGTCAAGCGGCTGCGGTCCGTGCTGCTGCGCGCCTACCAGCTCTCTGGCGACTTCAAGCGTCCGGCCGGCATCACCGGTGAACTCTACGACCAGTTCATGCAAGACCTGCACGCCGAACCCTGCGTGCAGGAACGCGACGACATGACCGCGTCGCTGATGGAAACACCCGACAAGCTGCGCAAGGGCATGGCGCCCCGCTAGCGCTGGAACCTGGGCGCATCCGGGAGTATCGTCAAGACGCAGCCCTGGCCCGCAATCGGAGGCGTCCCATGCCTGATATGCCCAATATAGAAATAGAGGCCGGCTCGTCCCAGATGGGCAACCTGGTGCAATTCCTGCTGTGGATCGCGGCGCGGCCGCGCACCTATGCCGAAACCATGGAAGCGTGGCGGACCAACTGCCCGCGGCTTTCGGCGTGGGAAGACGCCACCGCCAACGGACTGATCGACATGACGCACAAGGACAGCAGCGTGCGCGGAGAAGCCGTCATCGTGCTGACGGCAAAAGGGCGGGCGTTGCTGGCGTCCAAATAGGAAAGCCGAATTTGCCGACCGGATCCATTCGCTGATCCCGACTGGCTTGCCACGCGCCGCATAAGCGCCCTTGATCTAAGCGCTTGAAATAACTCGAAGTTATGAATTTCCCTAAGGAAAACCCCATTAGGGAATTTGCTTATGCGCTTTAATTATTTGCAAAGCGCATACTTCGACAGCCAGAATTCGTCCTTGGCATAAATCAATACCAATGGAACTTCGTCAACTCGAGGCCTTTGCGGCCGTCATGTCCACGGGCAGCGTCACCGCTGCCGGACGGCTGCTTGGACGCTCGCAGCCCGCGATCAGCCGGTTGCTGCAGGAACTGGAGGCCGAGATCGGCTATCCCCTGTTCGCGCGCAGCGGCCCCCGCGTGACGCCCACCGAACAGGGCTTTTTGCTGTATGACGACGTTGAACGCGCGCTGACCAGCCTGCAGCAGATCCGCGGCCGCGCCGACGAGATCGCCCGCGGCCAGGCCCAGCCGCTGCTGATGGCCGCCACCTCCGCGCTCGCCGCCGGCCTGGTGCCGGACGCCCTCAAACGGATCGAAGACCGCATCGGCGCTGCGCGCGTACAGCTGCGCAGCGCATCGCCGGAACGCGTGGTGCATGCGGTGCTGTCCGGCGCCGCGCAACTGGGCGCGACCAGCCTGCCGCTGGAGCATCGCGGCCTGACGGTGCATTGGATCGGACAGGCCCCCTGTGTGGTCGCCCTGCCCGAAGACGATCCGGTGGCGCAACAAGCCGTGGTGCCGGTGTCGGCCCTGGCCGGACGCCGCCTCATCACCATGGCCAACCCCTACCGGTTGCGCCGCCGCCTGGACGCCGCGCTGGCGGCCAACGGCCAGACGCTGGGCACGCTGGAAACCAATTCGTCCATCAACGCCCTGGCCGCGGTCCGCGCCGGCCTGGGCGTGTCGGTGCTGGAACCCATCACGGCCTACGGCGCGCCGATGGCTGGCGTGGCGATCCGGCCCATCGACCTGGACATCCCCTTCTTTTTTGGGGTCATCACCCCGCAGTCGCAAACGCTGACGCCGGCCTGCCAGGCCATGGCGGACGCGCTGGCCGAAGCTGCCGCAGCCCTGCTGCCGACCTTCGCGCTGCACGACGCCTGCGAGCATTCGGCGCTATTGCAGTCGATCTACGGCGATGACGCCCCTGTTATGGAAACCCCCGCAATATGAATCAGCACTTAGCCACCCCGCCGCAAGGCCTGGCCGCCCTGGAAGCGCGCCTGCGGCAAGACCTGTCCTGGCTGGAAATCCCCGCCAAGAACTGGGTGACGCCCCGGCTGGTCGATGGCCGGCAGGTGCTGGACGTGGCCATCATCGGCGGCGGCATGGCGGGCCTGGCGGCCGCGGCTTCGTTGAAACACCTGGGCATCGAGGCGCCGATCTTTGATCAGGCGCCCGAAGGCTATGAAGGCCCCTGGGCCACCACGGCCCGCATGGAAACGCTGCGCTCGCCCAAGCAGTTGACGGGCCCCGCGCTCGGCCTGCCGGCGCTGACCTTCCGCGCCTGGTTCGAGGCGCAGTTCGGGTCCGAGGCCTGGGAAGCGCTGGATAAGATCCCGCGCCTGCAATGGATGGATTACCTGCGCTGGTACCGCCGCGTGCTGGACCTGGACGTGCGCAACGAACACCGCATCCTGTCCGTGCAGCCGCGCGCCGACCAGCTGGTGCAGCTGGACATCGAATCGCCCGCCGGCCGCAACACCGTGCTGGCCCGCCGCGTGGTGCTGGCCACCGGCCGCGACGGCCTGGGCGGCGCCTATGTGCCTGATTTTGCGAAGAAGCTGCCGCGCGACCGCTGGGCGCATTCGTCCGACGTGCTGGACTACAACACGCTGGCCGGCAAGCGCGTCGGCGTGGTCGGCGCGGGCGCATCCGCCATGGACAGCGCCGCAACCGCGCTGGAAGCCGGCGCCGCCAGCGTCGACCTGCTGATCCGCCGCAACGACATCCCCCGCATCAACAAGGGCAAGGGCGCCGGCAATCCCGGCCTGACCCACGGCCACCTGACCCTGCCCGACGAATGGAAGTGGAAGATCCGCCACTACATCAACGCCGCGCAGGTGCCGCCGCCGCGCGGCAGCACGCTGCGCGTGTCTCGCCATCCGAACGCCTTCTTCAACCTGGGCTGTGGCGTGCTGGACCTGGCGCTGGTCGGCGACGACATTCACGTCACCACGCCCAAGGGCGTGTTCGTGCTGGACTTCCTGATCTTCTCCACGGGTTTCCGCATCGACTGGACCGTGCGTCCGGAATTCGCGCCGCTGGCGCCCCACGTGCGCGCCTGGGGCGACCGCTACACGCCGGCCGCCGGCCAGGAAGACCAGGAACTGCATGACTCGCCCGACCTGGGCGCGGTGTTCGAACTGCAGGAAAAGGTCCCCGGCGCCTGCCCGGGCCTGGACCGCGTGCACTGCTTCTCGTACCCCGCCGCGCTGACGCAGGGCACGATCTCGGGCGACATCCCCGCCATCAGCGAAGGCGCCAAGCGCCTGGCGCAAGGCATCGCCGGCCTCTTCTACCGCGAAGACGTCCAGACGCATTACGCCAACATGGAAGCCTTTGCCGAACCCGAAGTGTTCGGCGACGAATGGACCCCGGCTCCGGCCCCGCAGGCGGAGACCGCGCAATGACCGCATGGCTGCTACGCCGCGTGGCGCAGGCCGCCGTGGTCGTGTTCCTGATGACGCTGATCGTCTTCGTGGGACTGCACGCCATCGGCAACCCCGTGGACATCCTGATCGGCCAGGACGTGGACCAGGTGGACCGCGCCCGCATCATCGCCGAACTCGGCCTGGACAAACCCCTGTGGCAACAGTACTTGGCCTTCCTGAACGGCGCCCTGCACGGCAACCTGGGCAACAGCTTCGTCTACAACATCCCCGCCGTGGAGCTGGTGATCCAGCGCCTGCCGGCCACGCTTGAACTGGCCATCACCGCCCTGACCTTCGCCGTCATCATCGGCTTGCCGCTGGGCCTGATCGCCGGGCTGTATCCCGACAGCCGCTTCTCCAAGATGATCATGGCGGGCAGCATCGTCGGCTTCTCGCTGCCCACCTTCTGGGTAGCACTGATGCTGATCATGACGTTCAGCGTGTCGCTGGGCTGGCTGCCAGCCAGCGGCCGCGGCCAGACGGTGGAATTCCTGGGCTTCCAGTGGTCGTGGCTGACGGCCGACGGCTGGCGCCACCTGATCCTGCCGGCGCTGAACCTGTCGCTCTTCAAGATCTCGCTGGTGATTCGCCTAACCCGCGCCGGCGTGCGCGACGTGATGCCGCTGGACTTCGTGAAGTTCGCGCGGGCCAAGGGCCTGTCGCCCTTCCGCGTGGTCTGCGTGCACGTGCTGCGCAACACCATGATCCCGCTGGTGACGGTGCTGGGCCTGGAACTGGGCTCGACCATCGCCTTCGCCGTCATCACCGAGAGCATCTTCGCCTGGCCCGGCGCCGGCAAGCTGATCCTGGACAGCCTGAACGCGCTGGACCGCCCCGTGATCGTGGCCTACCTGATCGTGGTCGTGTTCCTGTTCGTGACGCTGAACCTGATCGTCGACATTCTGTACAAAGTGCTGGACCCCCGGGTGCGGCTGGAGGCCACGGCATGAGTTCCGTATCCAATACCGCGCAGGCGCCCGTCCTGCGCCGCGAGTCGCCGTGGCGCCGCAACCTGGCCGAGTTCCTGTCTTCCAAGACGGCCGTACTGGGCCTGGTCGTGGCCACGCTGCTGATCCTGGCCGCCGTGCTGGCGCCGTGGATCTCGCCGCAGAACCCCTATGACCTGCTGCAGATCGACGTGCTGGACTCGCGCCTGCCGCCGGGCAGCATGAACGGCCTGGACACCTTCCACTACTGGCTGGGCACCGACGGCCAGGGCCGCGACCTGCTGTCGGGCATCCTGTACGGCTTGCGCATCAGCCTGATGGTGGGCGTGGGGTCGGCGCTGATCGCCGGCGTCATCGGCACGTTGCTGGGCCTGCTGGCCGCCTATGCCGGCGGCAAGGTCGACGCCTTCATCATGCGCCTGGTGGACCTGATCCTGTCGTTCCCGTCGATCCTGGTGGCCATGATGATCCTGGCCTACCTGGGCAAGGGCGTGGGCAACGTGGTGCTGACGCTGGTGATCCTGGAATGGGCCTACTACGCCCGCACCGCGCGCGGCCAGGCCCTGGTCGAACGCCGCCGCGAATACGTCGAAGCCGCCCGCTGCCTGGACATTCCCAACTGGCGGATCATGCTCAAGCACATCCTGCCCAACTGCCTGCCGCCGCTGATCGTCATCGGCACGCTGCAGATTGCGCGCGCCATCACGCTGGAAGCCACGCTGAGCTTCCTGGGCCTGGGCGTGCCCGTGACCGAGCCGTCGCTGGGCCTGCTGATCTCCAACGGCTTCCAATACATGCTGTCCGGCGAATACTGGATCAGCTTCTACCCCGGCATCGCGCTGCTCATCACCATCGTGGCGATCAACCTGGTGGGCGACCGCCTGCGCGACGTGCTGAACCCGAGGACCCACAAATGACCGACCGCTCCGCCTCGGCTGGCGCGCCGGCCACGCTAGAAGTGCGCAACCTGCGCACGCAGTTCCACACCCGCGCGGGCGTGCTGCCCGCCGTGGACGACGTTTCTTTCACGCTGGAACGCGGCAAGATCCTGGGTCTGGTCGGCGAGTCCGGCTCGGGCAAGTCCGTTACGGGCTTTTCCATCATGGGCCTGGTCGACGCGCCTGGCCGCATCGCCGGCGGCCAGGTCCTGTTCCAGGGCCGCGACCTGACCAAGCTCGCCCCGCGCGAACTGCGCCGCCTGCAGGGCAACCGCATCGCCATGATCTTCCAGGATCCGATGATGACGCTGAACCCCGTGCTGCGGGTGGATGTGCAGATGATCGAGACGGTGCGCGCCCACAACGGCATGAGCAAGGCTCAAGCCCGCATCCTGGCGCGCGACACCCTGGGCATGATGGGCATCCCCAGCCCCGAAGAGCGCCTGCTGGCCTATCCGCACCAGCTGTCCGGCGGCATGCGCCAGCGCGTGGCCATCGCCATCGCCATGCTGCACCGCCCCGACCTGATCATCGCCGACGAGCCCACCACCGCGCTGGACGTCACCATCCAGGCCCAGATCCTGTCCGAAGTGCAGAAGCTGGCCCAACAGCACGGCACCAGCCTGATCTGGATCACGCACGACCTGTCGGTGGTCGCCGGCCTGGCCGACGACGTGGCCGTCATGTACGCCGGCCGCATCGTCGAACACGGCAAGGTCGACGACGTGCTGGACCGCCCGCAGCATCCGTACACGGTGGGCCTGATCGACAGCCTGCCCAGCAACAATGCCCGCGGCCAGCGCCTGCGCCAGATTCCCGGCATGACGCCCAACCTGCTGCACCTGCCGGCCGGCTGTGCGTTCGCGGCGCGCTGCGCGCGCGCCACCGCCGCCTGCGGCCAGCAACCCGGCATCACCGAAGCCTTACCCGAACACAAAGTGCGCTGCTTCCATCCTTCCATCCAGATCCACAGCCAGGTGGCGGCATGAACGCCGCCGCCAACGCACCCACCCCGCTGATCGACCTGCGCCAGGTCAGCAAGCGCTTCGGCGAACGCAAGATCGGCGCCGCCGGCCGCGCCATGCAGTCGCTAGGCTTGTCCAAGCCGCCCGCTATCACGCGCGCCGTGGACCACGTGGACCTGATCGTGAACCCCGGCGAAGTCGTCGGCCTGGTCGGCGAATCCGGCTGCGGCAAGTCCACGCTGGGCCGCATCGCCGCGGGCCTGCTCACGCCCTCGGGCGGCGAAGTCCGTATCAACGGCGTGCGTCCGGGCGACATGAACGCCGCCCAGGCCCACGCCGCGCGCCTGAAAGTGCAAATGATCTTCCAGGACCCCTACGCCAGCCTCAACCCGCGCCTGCGCGTGGACGAGATCGTCGGAGAAGCGGCCCGCATCCACGGCCTGGTCGGCAACGGCGACTTCGACGACTACGTCAGCGCCCAGCTCGAACGCGCCGGCCTGGACCCGGCCCTGCGCCAGCGCTACCCCCACCAGTTCAGCGGCGGCCAGCGCCAGCGCATCGGCATCGCCCGCGCCCTGGCCGTGCAGCCGTCCATGCTGGTCTGCGACGAGGCCGTGGCCGCGCTGGACGTGTCGATCCAGGCGCAGATCCTGAACCTCTTCATGGACCTGCGCGAAGAACTGAACCTGACATACCTCTTCATCAGCCATGACCTGGGCGTGGTCGAACACCTGTCCGACCGCGTCGTCATCATGTACCTGGGCCGCGTGGTGGAAACGGCGACCGTGGAAGAAGTCTTCCAGCGCCCCAATCACCCCTACACGCAGGCGCTGCTGGCCGAGATCCCCACCCTGAAATCGCGCCACAAGACCTTCACCGCGATCAAGGGCGAGATTCCCAGCCCGCTCAACCCGCCCTCCGGCTGCCATTTCCATCCGCGATGTCCGCATGCGATGCCGCGCTGCAAGACCGAGGTTCCCACCCTGAAGGGAATCGCCATCAACCACCTGAGCGCCTGTCACCTGAACGACATGGCCTGACGATCACTGGCCGCGGCCCAACCGCCGCGGCCGCTGGATTAACTCCGTTCCCCCTCTACCCAAGGACCCCGGATATGAAACGCCTGATTCTCTCGACCCTGACCGCCGCCATCCTGGGCGCCGCCGCGGCCGCTTCCGCCGACAACCTGTCGATCGGCTTCGCCGACCCGCTGTCGTCCCTGGACCCGCAGCTGAACAACCACGCCGGCGACCGCTCGGTGGCCCTGCACTTCTGGGACCTGCTGATCGAGAACAAGTGGAACAAGCTGCAGCCCGGCCTGGCCGTGAGCTGGAAGCCCCTGGACGACACCACCTGGGAATTCAAGCTGCGTGAAGGCGTAAAGTGGCAGGACGGCACGCCGTTCACCGCCGACGACCTGATCTACTCCTACACCCGCGCCCGCGGCGTGCCGGGCAGCGTCGCCACCTACGCCGGCTACCTGCGCACCATCGACACGATGACCGCCAAGGACCCGCTGACGCTCATCATCAAGACCAAGGCTCCCAACCCCGACCTGCCCCTGAACCTGGCGTCCATCCACGTCGTCAGCAAGCACGTCGGCGAAAAGTCCTCGACCGAAGACTACAACTCGGGCAAGGCCATGATCGGCACGGGCCCCTACAAGTTCGTGTCCTACACCCCCGGCGACCGCGTCCTGATGGAACGCAACGACGCCTACTGGGGCGACAAGCAGATCTGGGAAAAGGTCAACTACCGCTACATCAACAACGCCGCCGCCCGCACCGCCGCCCTGCTGGCCGGCGACGTCGACGTGATCGACAAGGTCTCGGTGTCCGACCTGGCCAAGCTGCAGAAGGCCTCCAACATCTCGGTCTACCCGTACGACGGTCTGCGCGTCATGCTGCTGCAGCCCAGCTTCAACCCCGCGCCCAACCAGTACATCACCGACAACAACGGCAAGCCGCTGGACAAGAACCCGCTGCTGGACGTGCGCGTGCGCCAGGCCCTGAACCTGGCCATCAACCGCAAGGCCATCGCCGACCGCATCCTGCAAGGCGCCGCCACCGAAGCCAACCAGTGGATGCCCAAGGGCACCTTCGGCTACAACCCCGACGTCAAGGACATCCCCAACGACGTCGCGCAAGCCAAGAAGCTGCTGGCCGAAGCGGGCTTCCCCGACGGCTTCAAGCTGACCATGCACGTCCCCAACGACCGCTACCCGCAAGGCCCGGAAACGGCCCAGGCGGTCGCGCAGTTCTGGACCCGCGTCGGCGTCAAGACCCAGGTGGAAGTCGTGCCGTGGGCCGTGTACTCGGGCCGCGCCAACAAGAACGAATTCGCCGTCAGCATGCTGGCGTGGGGCAACGGCACGGGCGAAGCCAGCTACGCGCTGGTCAACATCCTGGCCACCGTCGACGCCAAGAAGGGCCTGGGTGCCTCCAACTGGGGCCACTACACCAACCCCAAGGTCGACGCCGCCCTGGAAAAATCCACGTCCGAATTCGACGTGGCCAAGCGTGAAGCCGTCCTGCGCGACTCCGTCAAGATCGTGTCCGACGACGTCGGCATCATCCCGCTGTTCCACTACAAGAACATCTGGGCCACCAAGAAGGGCCTGAAGGTCACCCCCATGACCAGCGACCGCACTGCCGCCATGATGGTCACCAAGGTCTCGGACAAGTAAGCATGACGCCGACCCTGACCATCACCCCCGCGGACGCGCTGATCGACGTTCCGCGCCTGATTCGCGTCGAACACGCCGCGCCGGGCGCGACCGTCGAGATCACCGCCCGCACGCGCCGCAACGGCGTGCTCTGGCAAAGCCAGGCCGCCTACACGGCGGGCGAGGACGGCGTCGTCGACCTGACCCGCGACGCGCCCGTCTCGGGCGACTACGCCGGCCTGGCCCCCATGGGCCTGGTCTGGTCGCAGTCCCCCGTGGACTCGAACAGCCGCGAACACTTCAACCACCCGGTGACCGAAGCGCTCGTCACCGACGTGGTCGCCCGCGTCCAGGGCGCCGAAGCGCAGGCCAGCTTCACGCAGCGCCTGGCGGCTGACGGCGTCACCCGCCACGAAGTCCGCGAGGAAGGCCTGGTCGGCACGCTCTACCTGCCGGCCGGCAGCGCACCCGGTTCGCATCCCGCCGTCATGATCCTGAACGGCTCGGGCGGCGGCATCAACGAACCGCGCGCGGCCCTGTACGCCTCGCGCGGCTACGCCGCCTTCGCGCTGGCGTACTTCAAGGCGCCCGGCCTGTCCGACTACATCTCCAACACCCCGCTGGAATACTTCCAGACTGGCCTGCGCTGGCTGCGCAAAAAGGTCCAGCCCAAGCACGACTTCGTCGCCATCAGCGGCCAGTCGCGCGGCGGCGAACTGGTGCTGCTGTTGGGCGCCACCTTCCCCAAGGAAGTGTCGGCCGTCGTGGCCTATGTGCCCGGCGCGGTGGTCCACAGCGGCCAGAACGCCTGCGACCCCAAGATCGGCCGCGAAGGCCCCACCTGGCTCTTGGGCGGCAAGCCCCTGCCCCACGTCTGGGAAAACAACCGCACGGCCACCTGGGCCCCGTTTGATGAAGGCCCCTCGCCGCACCGGCACGAGAAGGCCATTCTGACCGCGCTGCAAGACCCGGAAGCCGTGGCTCGCGCCCGTATCCGCGTCGAAGACATCGAAGGCCCGGTCATGCTGCTGTCCGCCACCGACGACGGTTCGTGGCCGTCCAGTCTTTACTCGAAGATGGTGCAGGACAAGCTGGCCGAAGTGAAACACCCGTACCCGGTGCAATGGCTGGACTACGAAAACGGCGGCCACTCCATCCTGTTCCCGTACGTGCCCACCACCCAGCTCGTCTACGCCCACCCCGTGTCCGGCAAGATCAGCACCAGCGGCGGCAACCCCAAAGACAACGCCCGCGCCGACCAGGAATCCTGGGAAGGCGTGAAGACGTTTTTGGATGCGGCAGTGAAGGCCAAAGGCTCGGCCTCCAGCGCCAGCTGAAAGACATACAAGGAGAACTCCTCAATGGCACAACAACCCATCGTGTACGACGTCACCAAGGACGTCGTAGACCAGCTCGTCGGCCTCGCGCCCGGCAGCCAGACCTTTGAAGTCCGCCACAAGCGCGACAAGGTCGCCGCCGCCACGCAAGGCAGCTACGACGCCCTCTTCGACCCGGCCCTGCCCGGCCTGTCGCTGGCCGACCGCCTGCTGGTCGCCCTGTACGCCACCCGCATCAGCCCGTCGCCGCTGCTCGCCTCGCACTACCGCGCCCGCCTGGCGGAAACGGACGCAGCCCCCGCCGACATCGCCGCCGCCGAATCCGGCAAGCCGTCCGACGCCTCCACCCCGCGCCTGGCCGCCGTTTTGGAATTCACGCGCAAGCTGATCGAAAACCCGGTCGAAGGCGACGAAGCCGCCCTGAAGACCCTGCCCGCCGCCGGCGTCTCCACGCCCGCCGTCGTCACCCTGTCGCAACTCATCGCCTTCCTGTCGTACCAGACCCGCCTGGTCGCCGGCCTGGTCGCGATGAAAGACCTGGAAGGCGAAGCGCCCCGCGCCGCCGCCGTCCCGCCCGCGCCCTTCGAACCCAACACCGCCGCCACCGCCCCGGGCGACGTCATCAAGGCCCACGGCTTCACCAACGAAGTCCTGGAGTGGAAGGCATGGCTAGACGTCGTCAACGTCGACACCGCCACCCCGGAACAAGTCGCCGTCCTGGAAGAAAGCCACCCCAAGGCCAAAGTCTCGGACTACTACCTGTTCCTGGTCCACCAACCGGAAATCCTGCGTCAGCGTTCGACGGCCTTCAACGCCATCATGTACGCCCCGGGCGGCCTGTCGCGCGCCGAACGCGAACTGGGCTCGACGGTGGTGTCCCGCGTAAACGGTTGCGTGTACTGCGCATCGGTCCACGCGCAGCGCTTCGAACAACTGGCCAAGCGCAATGAAGTGATCGCGCAAGTGTTTGAAGATCCCTACACCGCCGGCACCACGGCGCGTGAACTGGCGATCGGGCAGTTCTCGATCCAGATCACCGAAGCCCAGGCCGACGTGAACGCCAACAGCATCCAGGCATTGAAGAATGCCGGCTTGAGCGAAGGCGAAGTGCTGGACCTGCTGCACTCGGATGCGATCTTCGCCTGGGCGAATCGCTTGATGCTGAATCTGGGCGAGCCGGTTTTCACGACGGTGGGCTAAGGCAGACTTTTCCGCTGTACGAGAGGGCCACTGCAATCCAAGAGTGGCCCCGGGTGTCTGACACCGGCCGAATCAGATAAGCCGGTGTCAGACACCCCTGCAAGACCGTCGTCGCACTGCGAGAACGGTCCTGGGAGCCTGACACCGCAAGCATCGCCGTAAACTGGCCTTGGCGGCCCCCCTCGCCGCCAGCCACTCTGCCGCCCTCCGCGCCTCCCCCCTTCGGCCCACCGCGGCAGCCCACTCGCGAACAAGACACGGAGCCCAGCCATGGACCATGACCTTGACGCCATGACGCGCGAGCAGCTCATCAACGAAGTCAAGAAACTGCGCACCGGCGTGCGCGCCCATCGCGACGCCACCGGCCACGACCTCTGTTGGCATCACCCTCAGCTATGGAACCTGCTACCCGAGCAAGCAGGCAAACCACCCATCGTGCCCTCCTGGCCTCAGTTCATGCGAGGCTGCATCGCCTACCGCACATCGCTAGACGCGCAATGCCCAGGCGCTGTGCGCAGCGAACAGGAATACGACGGCAAGCCCTAATCGCCAAGGCGCATCCGGTCCCACGCCATGCGGGTCCGACACACGCCGCCGGGCCTGCCCTTTCTCGGGGAAGGGTTAAACTGCCACTTTCCGCCTTCCCCTGCGCCCCGCCCCTATGAGCGGGGCGCAATGCCTTTCCCCATGTCCGAAAAAACCCACGACATCCGCCCCGGCCAGTCGATCGAACTGCTCAAGGCCCTGCACATCCTGACCCGCGACGGCAAGATGAACCAGGACAGCCGCCGCAAGCTCAAGCAGGTCTACCACCTGTTCCAGTTCATCGAACCGCTGCTCAAAGACGTCCAACAACAACGCGGCGCCGTCACCCTGGCCGACCACGGCGCGGGCAAGTCATATCTGGGCTTCATCCTGTACGACCTGTTCTTCAAGGAACAGCCCGAAGCGCTGAAAAACGGCTCCCACATCTACGGCATCGAAACCCGCGAAGAACTGGTGAAATCGTCAGAGGAACTGGCCAAGCGGCTGGGGTTTGGCGGAATGTCGTTCTTGAACCTGTCGGTAGCCGAGTCCATCACTTCGGACAAACTGCCCGCGTCCATTGACGTCGTTACCGCCCTGCATGCCTGCAATACGGCTACCGACGACGCGATTCACTTTGCGCTAGAGAAGAAGGCCAAGTACATCGTGGTCGTGCCTTGCTGCCAGGCTGAGGTGGCTTCGGTGTTGCGGAAGAATAAAGCGAAGGCGCTGGCGGATCCGCTGGCCGAAATTTGGCGGCATCCGCTGCATACTCGCGAATTCGGCAGCCAGATCACAAACGTATTGCGATGCCTGCAACTGGAAGCGCACGGCTATCAGGTCAGCGTGACTGAGCTGGTCGGATGGGAACATTCGATGAAGAATGAACTGATCATTGCGCAGTACAAGAATCTGCCGACTCGGAAGCCCGCGGAACGGCTTACCGAAATGCTGGAGCGGATTGGGTTGCAGGAATTGAAGGATCGGTTTTTCTTGCCTCAGGTTGCTTAAGACTGAATAGCCCCTCGCTCAACAATGAATTTCTCCAGCTACCTGGACCGGCTCCGCGCCGTCTACGACGCGTATGCGTCCGCACTAAGCCTCAACCCAGGTGCGACGAAAGCGGTGATGGAAGCGGCGGAAACGCACCTCGGCTTCCCGATCTCGGCAGACGTCAGGCAGGCTTGGCTCCTCGCCGATGGCTGCGAAAGCGACGGGCCGGTATTCATGCGGCCGGGCTATCTGACAGGCTACGATTTTCTTTCGCTGGAAGAGGCGATTACCCAACGGTCGAATATGGCCAAACGGGCGCCAAGATATGCCGGCTTCGATGAGCCCGCATCGACCGATGCGCGCATTAGAGAAGGCTGGTTCCATGAAGGCTGGCTGCCCTTCGCCGGCTTCGGTGGGGCAACGCTGCTGCTGATGGCCGACCACTCGCCAGGCAAGCTCGGCACGCCGGGACAGATAATCGCATTTACCCATGACCCGGACCAGATTACTTGGGTTGCGCCGAGTTTTGAGGCGCTGCTAATGGGCTCGATTATCGAGATCGAGGGCGATCCGGAGGAGTTTTTGGGGTTGTATTAGGACGGATGGGCAATTTCGGCCCCCGCTGCAGGCCATCAATAACTTGTAAGCCGCTGGTCACTACAGGCCTTAGCCCGCCCAATATCGTGAGATTCCTATCGCCTTAATCGTAGTCAACTCAGGCATCGAACGATGCCAGAAGATGGTCGCCGGCTGATTCACAAGCTCTGTGAGCCAGCACGGCGCGTCGCTCTCCCTTACTGCCAAGCGTAGAGGCACCGTTGCCTCTCCGTTCGAAAACCGCTTTCTGCTTTTCACCAGTATCCACTGTCTCCACCGTTCAACAGTCGCGGCTCCGAAAAGGATCTCTTTATAGGGATCCACCGACGTCATGTCATTAGCCACTCGAGTTGCCATGTAGCAGCAGCCAGACCGGCTTCAACTCCGCGCACCGGAGAGCAGGCGATCCAATAATTCCCCAACCCGATCGCGCTCGCGAACGCAGCAAAATTAGTACTGGTCTCATTTTCTTTTTATTGAGCCATGGGCAGGATTGCGAACGGAATCCATGCATGCCCGCTCCGATTGGAGACTCGATGGACGGGTTGCCGAATACGGAGTGAAAGTGCTTATGTATAGCTGGAAAGAAACCTTCGAGCTGTGCGCGGAAAACCGCAGGTGGATCGAAAACGAATTGAAGTCGGGCCCCGCGGTGACCTGCACGCGCAGCTTCATCATTTTGCCCCTGCGCTATGGCGCGGTAGGCGGCGCTGAGATTTCCCGCAATCAGCTGCCGCCGCTGCCGGTGAATGCAGCCGACCCCTACAAGGTTGGAATGCTTAGCGAATCGTCCTATGCATTGCGGCCGTTGCGTCAGGGCTTTCTCTATGTGCTCATCAAGCGCAAGCAGAAGCCGTATGAGTGGCACAGCCAGTACCGTGTCTCCGAGATCAGCACGCTCACTTACATTGATGCGGACAAGCCCTGGGAGCCTCCTGCGTCGGCCGGTGCGGGGGGATCAACAAGGCTGGCTTGGTCGTTGAAGATCTTCGATGTGGACGGCATCGACGATCTGCGTTTCCTTTTCAGTCCGGTTCCTCTCACGTCCGCAGTGCGGGACAAGTACCGCACCCAAGAGAGCCACCGTCAAACGATGAGATCGGTGAACC
>NZ_AGUF01000009.1 GCF_000236785.1 Achromobacter arsenitoxydans SY8
GCAGCCTCGGCCTTGGCGGCCGGCGCGGCGGCGGCGGGCGCGGCGCCCTGGGCGGCGCCCTCGACCACGACCACGACCGAACCCTTGGCGACCTTGTCGCCAACCTTGACCTTCACTTCCTTGACCACGCCGCCCTGCGAGGCCGGAATTTCCATCGAGGCCTTGTCGGATTCGACGGTGATCAGGCTTTGCTCGGCCTTGATGGTGTCGCCCACGGCGACCATGACTTCAATGACTTCCACTTCCTTGAAGTCGCCGATGTCCGGCACTTCGATCTCGACCGGGCCGCTGGAAGCGGCCGGGGCCGATGCCTCGGCCTTGGGCGCGGCGGCGGCGGCCTGCTTGGGCTCTTCCTTGGCGGCCGGCTTGGATTCAGCCTTCGGGGCCTCTTCCTTCGCGGCGCCAGCGTCGGCCGCTTCAACTTCCAGCACGACCGCGCCTTCGGCGACCTTGTCGCCGACCTTCACGGCGATGGACTTCACCACGCCGCCCTGCGACGCGGGGATTTCCATCGAGGCCTTGTCGGATTCGACCGTGATCAGGCTTTGTTCCGCCTTGATCGTGTCGCCCACGGCAACCAGCACTTCAATGACTTCCACTTCTTTGAAGTCGCCGATGTCGGGAACCTTGATTTGCACGATGTTGCTCATGTCTCTTTACCCTCAGGCGTATTGCGGGTTGGCTTTGTTCGGATTGATGCCGTACTTCTTGATGGCTTCCGCCACCTTGGCGACCGGCACCTTGCCCTCGTCGGCCAGCGCGCGCAGCGCGGCGACGACGACGAAGTGGCGATCCACTTCGAAGTGCTCGCGCAGCTTCGAGCGGAAATCCGAGCGGCCGAAACCATCGGTGCCCAGCACCTTGTATTCGCGGCCCTTGGGCACGAACGGACGGATCTGGTCCGCAAAGAGCTTCATGTAGTCGGTCGACGCGATGATCGGGCCTTCCGTCTTGGCCAGCTGTTCCGTGACGTAAGCGACCTGCGGCTTTTTCTCGTCGGGGTGCAGCATGTTGTGGCGCTCGGCGTCCAGGCCGTTACGGCGCAGTTCCGTGAAGCTGGTGACGCTCCAGATGTCCGAGGCGACGTCCCAGTCGGCGGCCAGCAGTTCCTGTGCGGCCATGACTTCGCGCAGGATCGTGCCCGAACCCATCAGCTGCACGCGGTTCTTGCCCTTGCCGTGCGACTTCAGCTTGTACATGCCCTTGATGATGCCTTCCTCGTCGCCCTTGGTCAGACCGGGCTGCGGGTAGTTTTCGTTCATCACCGTCAGGTAGTAGTAGACGTTTTCCTGGTCTTCCACCATGCGCTTGAGGCCATGCTGGATGATGACGGCCAGCTCATGGCCGAACGTCGGGTCGTAGGACACGCAGTTCGGGATGGTGGACGCCAGGATGTGGCTGTGGCCGTCTTCGTGCTGCAGGCCTTCGCCGTTCAGCGTCGTGCGGCCGGCGGTGCCGCCCAGCAGGAAGCCGCGCGCTTGCATGTCGCCGGCGGCCCAGGCCAGGTCGCCGATGCGCTGGAACCCGAACATCGAGTAGTAGATGAAGAACGGGATCATGATGCGGTTGTTCGAGGAGTACGACGTGGCCGCCGCAATCCACGAGCTCATCGCGCCCGCTTCGTTGATGCCTTCCTGCAGGAGCTGGCCGTCGGCCGCTTCCTTGTAGTACATGACCTGGTCCTTGTCGACCGGGGTGTACTTCTGGCCTTCCGGCGCATAGATGCCGATCTGGCGGAACAGGCCTTCCATGCCGAAGGTGCGCGATTCGTCGGCCAGGATCGGCACGACGCGCGGACCCAGTTCCTTGTCGCGCAGCACCTGGTTCAGGATGCGCACGAAGGCCTGGGTCGTGGAGATTTCGCGGCCTTCAGCGGTGGGTTCCAGCACGGCCTTGAAGGCGTCCAGCGCGGGCGCCTTCAGTTGTTCGTCGGCCTTGGCGCGGCGGCGCGGCAGGTAGCCGCCCAGCGCGGCGCGGCGCTCGTGCAGGTACTTCATTTCGGGCGAATCTTCGGCCGGCTTGAAGTACGGCAGGTCCGCCAGCTTGTCGTCCGGGATGGGGATGCCGAAGCGGTCGCGGAATTCGCGGATCGAGTCCAGCTCCAGCTTCTTCTGCTGGTGGGTCGGGTTCTTGGCCTGGCCCACGTGGCCCATGCCGTAGCCCTTGATGGTCTTGGCCAGGATGACGGTCGGCTGGCCGGTGTGGGTGCTGGCGGCGTTGAACGCGGCGTACACCTTGTGGGGATCGTGGCCGCCGCGGTTCAGGCGCCAGATGTCCTCGTCGCTCATGCGCGACACGGCTTCCAGCAGCTTCGGATGCTTGCCGAAGAAGTGCTCGCGGACGAACTTGCCGTCGTTGGCCTTGTACGCCTGGTACTCGCCGTCGACGGTTTCTTCCATGATCTGGCGCAGGATGCCTTCCTTGTCATGGGCCAGCAGCGGGTCCCAGTAGCCGCCCCAGATCAGCTTGATGACGTTCCAGCCCGAACCGCGGAAGTCGCCTTCCAGTTCCTGGATGATCTTGCCGTTGCCGCGCACCGGGCCGTCCAGGCGCTGCAGGTTGCAGTTGATGACGAAGATCAGGTTGTCGAGCTTTTCGCGCGCGGCCAGGGCGATGGCGCCCAGCGATTCGGGTTCGTCCATTTCGCCGTCGCCGCAGAACACCCAGACCTTGCGCTTGCTGGTGTCGGCGATGCCGCGGGCGTGCAGGTACTTCAGGAAACGGGCCTGGTAGATGGCCATCAGCGGGCCCAGGCCCATGGACACGGTCGGGAACTGCCAGAAGTCCGGCATCAGCTTCGGATGCGGGTACGAGGACAGGCCCTTGCCATCGACTTCCTGGCGGAAGTGGTTGAGCTGTTCTTCGGTCAGGCGGCCTTCGAGGTAGGCGCGGCCGTACATGCCCGGCGAGGTGTGGCCCTGGAAGTAGACCAGGTCGCCGCCGTGGTTTTCGTCTTCGGCGTGCCAGAAGTGGTTCTGGCCGCAGCCGATCATGGTGGCCAGCGAGGCGAACGACGCGATGTGGCCGCCCAGGTCGCCGCCGTCCGGCGGGTTGTGCTTGTTGGCCTTGACCACCATGGCCATGGCGTTCCAGCGCACGTACGAGCGGATGCGCGATTCCAGTTCCAGGTTGCCCGGATGCGCCGGCTCCAGGCCGGGGGGAATCGTGTTGACGTAAGCGGTATTGGGCGAGAACGGGATGTGGGCGCCGGAGCGACGGGCTTCGTCGATCAGGCGTTCCAGCAGGTAGTGGGCGCGCTGCGGTCCTTCGCGATCAAGGACTGCCGCCAGGGCTTCGAGCCACTCCTGGGTTTCAAGGGTGTCTTCGTCGTTGGCAGCCTGCACGGCGCCAGCCTGGGCGAAAGAGGACATCGTGTGTCTCCTGTTGGGGTTCGTTCGTGACCACACACCCGCTTATTTATCTACTCGCGGACATTGCATGGTAGCCGGGATCATCCGGGCTACCATGTGATGCATGGGGTCGGGGTGTTCTAAGGACCTGCCAGGGCCGGTTTCCCTATCAGGCGGCATTCTAAGAAAGAAGATTAACCGGTCGCAAGGAAAATTTCATGTTGCGGTACGGCATTTCATAATGCGGAAAGCTGAACAGAAGCTGACTTGCAAATTCGCATACTGAATGCCCGAGGCGCATACTTTTTATGGCCTAGCCTAAAAGGAGGGGTTGATTCCCGGCAATTCCCTCCCAACACGCACTAAAATGCGCGGTCTATCCGACCCGAATTCCATGTCCAGCGCGCCCAAGTCCAACATACCCACGCCATTCCACGACCACGCCCGCACCCGGCGGCGCGGGGTGTACTGGGTCACGCCCGCGATGGTGCTGATTCTGTACATCTGTGTGATGGCGGTGTTCTTCTGGCTGCAGCGCATCCATGACGACAGCGTCATGTTCGTCACGATCGACCAGGAACTGCGCCAGCAACGGCTGATCTGGGTGGTGCTGGCGCTGTCCTGCGTGATCGTCATCAGCCTGCTGATGCTCTGGCGCTATACGCGCTTCCGGTCCACCGCCGAGGCCGCGCTCATCGCCGAAACCGGTTTCCGGCGCGCCATGGAAAACTCCATGTCCACGGGCATGCGGGTGCTCGACATGGAAGGCCGCATCGCCTACGTGAACCCCGCGTTCTGCCGCATGATCGGCTGGAACGAGGCCGACCTGATCGGGCGCAGCCCGCCCTTCCCCTACTGGGTGCCGGGCCGCCACGAGCAGCACCAGCATACGCTGGACGTCCTGATGTCCGGCAAGACGCCCAGCAGCGGCCTGGAGGTCGAGGCGCAGCGCCGCGACGGCTCGCGCTTCACGGCGCGCATGTATGTGTCGCCCCTGCTGGATCCCAACGGCAACCAGATCGGCTGGATGACGTCGATGACCGACATCACCGAGCCCAAGCGCATCCGCGAGGCCCTGACCGCCGCGCACGAACGTTTCATGACCGTGCTGGAAGGCCTGGACGACGCCATTTCTGTCACCGCCGACACCCACGACGGCCTGGAACTGCTGTTTGCCAACCGCACCTACCGCCGCGTGTTCGGCGCGCAGACGGGCGGCCACGACGAACTGCTGGCCGGCCGCCGCGGCCGCTTTACCGACGAATCGGTCGAGGTCTTCGCGCCGTCGGTGCAGCGCTGGTTCGAAGTCCACCACCGCATGCTGGCCTGGACCGACGGCCGCCGCGTGCGCATGCAGGTGGCGCGCGACATCACCGAGCGCCGCGTCCACGAAGAAGCGTCTCGCGTGCAACAGGAAAAGATCCAGCTCACCAGCCGCCTGACCACGATGGGCGAAATGGCCTCGTCGCTGGCGCACGAACTGAACCAGCCGCTGACGGCCATCGCCAACTACAGCATGGGCGCGGTCGCGCTGGTCAAGGCTGGCCACACCAGCCCGAACATGCTGCTGCCGGCGCTGGAAAAGGCCGCCTCGCAGGCCGAGCGCGCCGGCAAGATCATCAGCCGCATCCGCGAATTCGTGAAGCGCAGCGAGCCGCGCCGCCAGCGCGTGGCCATCGGCCGCATTGTCGACAATGCCATCGGTTTCGCCGAAATCGACGCCCGCAAGCGGCGCATCCGTATCGACAGCTTCGTGCCGTCGAACGCCCCGGACGTCCTGGCCGACCCCATCCTGATCGAGCAGGTGCTGCTGAACCTGCTCAAGAATGGGCTGGAAGCCATGGAAAAGAGCGAGTCCGACGAGCTTAAGGTTGCCGTAATTCTGCACGACCAACATATCGAGGTGGCAGTGGTTGACCGCGGCCACGGCCTTGCCGAACCCGAGCGCCTGTTCGAACCCTTCTTCAGCACCAAGACCCAGGGCCTGGGCATGGGGCTGAATATCTGCCGTACCATTATCGAATCGCACCATGGCCGCCTGTGGGCAGATCCCAATCCTGCCGGCGGCACCATCTTCCGCTTTACCCTGCCCTGCGCTGCACCCCAGTCGCAGGCCCAGAACGATCAGTCCGAGGAGTTGCACGCATGAACACGCCCCACCTGTCGAGCACGGTATTCATTGTTGACGACGACGAAGCGGTCCGCGATTCGCTGCGCTGGCTGTTGGAAGCCAACGGATACCGCGTTCGCGCCTACGCCAGCGGCGAGTCTTTCCTGGAAGACTACGACGCCAGCCAGATCGGCGTGCTGATCGCCGACGTCCGCATGCCCGGCATGAGCGGCCTGGAACTGCAGGAACAGCTGATCGCCCGCAACGCGCCGCTGCCCATCGTGTTCATCACGGGCCACGGCGACGTGCCCATGGCCGTGTCCACCATGAAAAAGGGCGCGGTCGACTTCCTGGAAAAGCCCTTTAATGAATCCGACCTGCGCGAAATCGTGGCGCGCATGCTCGAACAGGCCACGCAGCGCGTAAGCAAGCACCAGGCCCAGAAGGATCACGAAGCCATGCTGGCGCGCCTGACCGCGCGCGAGCAGCAGGTGCTGGAGCGCATCGTCGCCGGCCGCTTGAACAAGCAGATCGCCGACGACCTGGGCATCAGCATCAAGACCGTCGAGGCGCACCGCGCCAACATTATGGAAAAACTTGAAGTGACCACCGTTGCTGATTTGATGAAAGTGGCTTTGGCCAAACCCGAGGCACATGCATGACCGCTAGGATTATTGACGGCGCGGCTTTGTCGCTGCGCATCCGCGAAGAAGTCGCCCAACGCGTTTCGGCCCTGGCCGCCAAGGGCGCCCGCCCCGGCCTGGCCGTTGTCCTGGTGGGCGCGGATCCCGCGTCGCAGGTGTATGTGCGCAACAAGGTCGCGGCCTGCGAAAAGGCCGGACTGCATTCCGTGAAAGAGCAGTACCCGGCCGAGATGACCGAAGCCGAACTGCTGGCCCGCATCGAAGTCCTGAACCAGGACCCGACCATCCACGGCATCCTGGTGCAGCTGCCGCTGCCCAAGCACATGGACGCCCACAAGGTCATCGAGGCCATCGCGGCCGAGAAGGACGTGGACGGGTTCCATGTCAGCAATGCCGGCCTGCTCATGACCGGCCAGCCGCTGTTCCGTCCCTGCACGCCCTATGGCGTGATGAAGATGCTGGAATCCGAAGGCGTGGCGCTGCGCGGCGCCGAGGCCGTCATCGTCGGCGCCAGCAATATCGTGGGCAAGCCCATGGCCATGCTGCTGCTGCAGGCCGGCGCCACCATCACGATCTGCAATTCCAAGACGCGCGACCTGGCCGCCCAGACCCGCCGCGCCGACGTGCTGGTGGTCGCCACCGGCAAGCCCGGCATGATCGACGGTTCGATGATCAAGCCCGGCGCCGTCGTCATCGACGTGGGCATCAATCGCGGCGCCGACGGCAAGCTGTGCGGCGACGTGGACTTCGCCTCCGCCAAGGAAGTGGCCGGCGCGATCACGCCCGTGCCCGGCGGCGTGGGCCCCATGACCATCGCCATGCTGCTGGTCAATACCGTCGAAGCGGCGGAACGGGCCGCGGGCGCCTGAGGACGCAAGCGCAGCCGGACACCGGCAGCCCCCCGGTGTCTGACACCCGCATGAGACAGCCGTCAGACTGAACGGCCATCTCCCGGGTGTCAGACACCTGCCGCGATACCCCGGCGCGTGCAAGAGAAACCGGTGCCCGGCGATCCGCACCTTGCATTCTTGCGGATCGCCCTTACCTGATCCTTATGTCCTTCGCCGGCGCGCCGACCGCGCCGCCCGCCATCATTCAAGCCGGTAACACCATGACCCAGAACCCCCTGCTCGCCCCCGTTTCCGACCTGGTCGATTACGCGGCCGTCAAGCCCGGACACATCGTGCCCGCCGTCGAGGAACTGCTGGGCATCGCCCGTCAGGCCGTGGACCACGCCGCCGACCCCGCGCTCGCTCCCTCCTGGGAAGCCGTGGTCGAGCCCCTGGATACCGCGTCCGAGCGCCTGTGGCGCGCCTGGTCGGTTGCCGGCCACCTGAACGCCGTGGTCAACACGCCGGAGCTGCGCGAGGCCTATAACGCCGCCCTGCCCCTGGTGACCGAATTCTCGACCTGGGTGGGCTTGCACGAAGGCCTGTACAAGCAATACCAGCGCCTGGCCGCGGCCCCCGATTTCGCGTCGTGGTCGCCGGTGCGCCGCCGCATCGTCGACATGGCCCTGCGCGACTTCCGCCTGAGCGGGGTCGAACTGCAGGGCGCGGATCGCGAGCGCTATGCCGCGATCTCGGACCGCGAAGCCCAGGCGTCCCAGAAGTTCTCGGAAAACGTGCTCGACTCCATCGACGCCTGGTCGCTGTTCGTGGAAGACGAAGGCCGCCTGGCCGGCATTCCGGCCGACGTCCGGGCCGCCGCCCGCGCCGCCGCCGAAGAAGACGGCAAGCCGGGCTGGAAGCTCACGCTCAAGATGCCCTGCTATCTGCCCGTGATGCAGTACGCGCAGGACCGCTCGCTGCGCGAGGCGTTGTACCGCGGCTACGGCACGGTGGCGTCCGAACAGGGCGAGGCCAAGTTCGACAATTCCCCCCTCATCGAAGAGCTGCTGGCGCTGCGCGCCGAAGAATCGGGCCTGCTGGGCCTGGGCACCTTCGCCGCCCTGCGCCTGCAGACGCGCATGGCCCGCGACGCCCGGGAAGTCACTGAATTCCTGCGCGACCTGGCTGGCCGGGCCAAGCCCTATGCCCAACGCGACCTGGCTGAACTGACGGCCTACGCCACCGGCGAACTGGGGCTGGACAGCCTGCAGCCCTGGGACGTGGCCTACGCCTCCGAACGTCTGCGCGAATCGCGCTACGCGTACTCGGAAGACGAGGTCAAGCAGTACTTCACCGAACCGCGCGTGCTGGCGGGCCTGTTCGACGTCATCCAGACCCTGTTCGACGTGCGCCTGACGGAAACCCCTGTGTCGTCCTGGCACGCCGACGTGCGCGGCGTGCGCGTCGAAAGCCCCGACGGCAAGCTCATCGGACACCTCTACCTGGACTTGTACGCGCGCGCCGGCAAGCAGAACGGCGCCTGGGTCGACAGCGAGCGCACGCGCCGCGTCGTGGCCGGCAAGGTGCAGACGCCGATCGCCTACCTGACCTGCAATTTCTCGCGCCCCAACGGCGACCGCCCCGCCGTGCTGACGCACGACGACGTCATCACCCTGTTCCATGAAACCGGCCATGCGCTGCATGCGCTGCTGTCCGAGGTCGACGAGCCCGGCGCGGCCGCGTTCGCCAGCGTCGAGTGGGACGCCATCGAACTGCCCTCGCAGTTCATGGAGAACTTCTGCTGGGAATGGGCCGTGGTGCAGAAGCTGTCCGCCCACGTGGACTCCGGCGAGCCGCTGCCGCGCGCGCTGTACGACCGCATGGTCGCCGCCCGCAACTACCAGAGCGGCATGCAGACCGTGCGCCAGATCGAATTCGCGCTGTTCGACATGCTGATGCACGACCGCGCCAAGGGCGCGTCGATTTCCGAGGTGCTGGCCCTGCTGCAGGAAGTGCGCAAGGAAGTCGCGGTGCTGTTCCCGCCGGCGTGGCATCGGCTGCCGCATGCCTTCTCGCACCTGTTCGCGGGCGGCTACGGCGCGGGCTACTACAGCTACAAGTGGGCGGAAGTGCTGTCCGCGGATGCTTACGAGGCCTTCGAAGAGGCCGCCGCGAAGCAGGCGGGCAACGCGCTCGGCACGCTGGATCCGGAAACCGGCGCGCGCTTCCGCCGCGAGGTGCTGGCCGTTGGCGGCTCGCGCCCGGCGGCCGAGTCCTTCGCCGCGTTCCGCGGCCGCGCGCCGCGCATCGACGCGCTGCTGCGCCACAGCGGCATGACGGCTGGCTGACACTGCCCCCAGGCTTGATTCAGACGCCTATGCCAAGCGCACGGCCCGCCCTTTGGGCGGGCTTTTTTTCGCCGCCCGCTTGCGCCCGCACAATCCGCCCCCGCCCCGCCCTGCCCGCGCCTCGCCCAGCGGGTAGAATCCGAAAGGTTTACCCCTTTCCGGCTACTGGACCCATGCGACATCTCGTTTCCGGCCGCGCCTTTCGCGGACTGCTGTTGGCCTTGTGCGTGTTTCTCGCCGCTTGCGGCGACAGGAACGTCGACTGGACGCTCTACAACGTGAAGGGGCACCTGCCGGACCTGAAATTCTCGCTGCCCGGCGCGGGCGGCAAGACGGTCAGCAGCGACGATCTCAAGGGCAAGACGGTGCTGCTGTTCTTCGGCTACGCCAGCTGCCCGGACATCTGCCCGACCACCATGGCGCAGCTGACGGCGGTGCTGCAGAACCTGGGCGACAAGGCCAAGGATGTGCGCATTCTCTTCGTCAGCGTGGATCCGCACCGCGACACGCCGGACATCCTGCAGGCCTACGTCAACGCGTTCAACAACAACGCCATCGGCGTGACCGGCGACGAAAGGCAGATCGCCGATCTGGCCCGCCGCTACCGCGTGGCCTACCAGATCGAGAAACCGCGCCCCGGCGACGATGCCGACATGTACGAAGTGACGCACAGCCGCGGCGTGTACATTTTCGACAAGGACGGCCACGCGCGCCTGCTGGCGTCGGACACCGACAGCATCGAGGCGCTGACCAAGGACGTGCGCCAGCTCATCGACATCACCTCCTGATCCGGCCGGTCCGGCGCTCGCGGGCGCCGGATGCGCACACCAGTTGTTACAGCGGCGGCGCGCGGGGCGTGGGTATCATCAGTCCACATCGCCCCTTTTCCCCTAGTAAGGAGTACGCGCATGAGCATCATCATCATGATCATCGTCGGGTTCATCGTGGGCCTGATCGCCCGCGCCATCATGCCCGGGGACCAGAACATGGGGATCATCATGACCACCATTCTGGGCATCATCGGCGCGGTTGTCGCCGGATTCCTGGGCCAATCGCTAGGCTGGTACCAGCCCGGCGAACCCGCTGGCTGGATCGGATCCGTCGTGGGCGCGATCATCGTGCTGTTCGTGGTGGGCCTGATCGCAAAGAAGCGCACCTGACGCCGAAGCCAGGCAGGCAGCAAAAAAGAACGGGCCGATCGCAAGATCGGCCCGTTCTGCATTACCGGGGGCCGCAAGCAGCCCCGCCCGTTCAGCCCGCGGGCGTGGCGGCGGGCGCCGTGGGCGTGCGCTCGGTCCAGCCGCCGCCCAGCACCTTGTACAGGGTGACCAGGTTGGACAGGCGAGCCAGGCGCGTGTCGACCAGCGCCTGCTGCGACGAATACAGCGAACGCTGCGAATCCAGCACGCTCAGGTAGTCGTCGATGCCCTGGCGGAAGCGCTGCTCCGACGCGTCGTAAGCGCGCTGGTTGGCGTCCACCAGCAGGCGCTGGGCCTGGATCTGGTCATCCAGGGTGCCGCGTCCGGCCAGGGCGTCCGCAACTTCGCGGAAGCCCGTCTGGATCGACTTTTCATACTGCGCGACCTGGATGTTCTTCTGCACTTCGGCCAGGTCCAGGCCGGCGAGCAGCGAGCCGCCCGCGAAGATCGGCACGGTGATCTGGGGCACGAAGCTCCAGGCGCCCGAGCCGCCCTCGAACAGGCCGCCCAGGCTGGCGCTGGCGGTGCCGGCCGAGCCCGTCAGGCTGATGGTCGGGAAGAACGCCGCGCGCGCCGCGCCGATATTGGCGTTGGCGCCCTTGAGCTGATGCTCGGCCGCGCGGATGTCCGGACGCCGGACCAGCAGGTCCGACGGCAGCCCGGCGGGCAGCGTCGTGGGCAGCATGCCGTCTTCCAGCTTGACAGCGCCATCGAGCGCGGCCGTGAGCTCGGGCGTCAGGGGCTTGCCCACCAGCAGCACCAGCGCGTTGCGGTCCTGCGCGGCCAGGCGCGTGTATTGCGACAGGTTGCGCTGAGCGGTACGCAGCGACACTTCGGCCTGGCTCAGGTCCAGCGCCGTGGACAGGCCCTGGTCGTAGCTCTGCTTGGTGAGGTTGAAGGAGTCTTCCTGGCTCTTGAGCGTGTCGCGCGTCAGGTTCAGGAGTTCCTGGTCGGCGCGCAGCGTGAGGTAGGCGTTAGCCACCTCGGCGATCAGCGTGAGCTGGGTCGCCGTGCGCGTTTCGTCCAGCGCCAGATAGGATTCCAGCGCCTTGTCGCTCAAGCTGCGGATGCGGCCGAACAGGTCCAGTTCCCAGGCGGACATGGCGGCGCCCACCTGGTAGCTGTGGCTGGTGGTGGCCTGGCCGCTCTGCGTCATGTCGCCGGGCGTGCGCTGGGCCGTGCCCTGGCCAGCGACGCCGATGCTGGGCATCAGGTCGGCGCGCTGGATGCGGTACTGCGCGCGCGCCGCTTCGACGTTCAGGGCCGCGACGCGCAGGTCGCGGTTGTTGGCCAGCGACTGCTCGATCAACTGCTGCAACAGCGGGTCGCCGAAGAAATCGCGCCAGCCGATATCCGCCGTGGCCATGCCGCCCGGCGCGGCCGCCTGGGCCGCCTGGTAGGCCGGGCCCGTGGGATAGGCCGCGTCGACCGGCGCATCCGGCCGCTCGTACGTGGGGGCCAGCGAGCAGCCCGCCAGGGCCGCCGCCAGGGAAACAGACAGCAAGGTTCTCATCTGGAGCTTCATTACGGTTGACCCTCCGCCGGCACGTCGTGCGCGCTCTTGGCGCTGGTGTCGTGCTTGTCGACGTTTTCGCTCATGCGCTTGACCTTGAACACGCGCAGCATGATCACGAAGAAGGCCGGGACGAAGAAAATGGCCAGGAAGGTGCCGGTCAGCATGCCGCCGATAACGCCGGTGCCGATGGCGTTCTGGCTGCCCGAACCGGCGCCGGACGAAATCGCCAGCGGGGTCACGCCCAGGATGAACGCCAGGGACGTCATCAGGATGGGACGCAGGCGCTGGCGGGCGGCGTGGATGGCCGATTCCGTCAGGCTCGCGCCGGCCTCGTAGTGCTCCTTGGCGAATTCCACGATCAGGATGGCGTTTTTGGCCGCCAGCCCGATGGTCGTGAGCAGGCCCACCTGGAAGTACACGTCGTTGGACAGGCCCCGCAGCAATGTCGCCAGCAGCGCCCCGATGATCCCCAGCGGCACCACCAGCATGACCGCGGACGGAATCGTCCAGCTTTCATACAGGGCCGCCAGGCACAGGAACACCACGATCAGCGAGATCGCGTACAGCGCGGGCGCCTGGGCGCCGGACAGGCGTTCTTCGAAGGACAGACCCGTCCATTCGAAGCCCACGCCCACCGGCAGCTTGGCCGCCAGCCGTTCCATTTCTTCCATGGCCGCGCCCGAGCTGTAGCCCGGCGCCGCCTGGCCCTGGATGTTGTAGGACGGCACGCCGTTGTAGCGGTTCAGCTTTTGCGGGCCGAAGCTCCAGGTGGCCTTGGAGAAGGCCGAGAACGGCACCATGTCGCCGGCGTTATTGCGCACGTACCACTTGTTCAGGTCTTCCGGCAGCATGCGCGCCGAGGCCTCGCCCTGCGCGAACACCTTCTTCACGCGGCCGCGGTCGATGAAGTCGTTGACGTACGACGAACCCCATGCGGTGGCCAGCGTGCTGTTGATGTCCGACACGGCCACGCCCAGGGCGCGCGCCTTTTCGCGGTCAATGTCCAGCTGGTACTGCGGCGCGTCTTCGATGCCGTTGGGACGCACGCCCACCAGCACCGGGCTCTTGGCGGCCTCGCCCAGCAGCTGGTTGCGCGCGGCAAGCAGCTTTTCGTGGCCCACGCCAGCGCGGTCCATCAGCTGGAAGTCAAAGCCGGTGACGTTGCCCAGTTCCATCACGGAAGGCGGCGGCACCACGAACAGCTGCGCACGGCGCTCGGTCTTGGCGAAGTGCGCGTTGGCGCGCGCCGCCACGGCGCCGGCCTTCAGGCTGGCGTCGCCGCGTTCTTCCCAGTCGCGCAGCTTGATGAACAGGATGGACGCGTTCTGGCCGCGGCCGCCAAAGTTGAAGCCGTTGACCGCGAACACCGAGGTAACGGCATCCTTTTCTTCGGTCAGCAGGTATTTGGTGGCGTCGTCGATGACGGCCTTGGTGGCTTCGGCGGTGGCGCCGGCGGGCGTCTGGATCTGGGCGAACAGAATGCCCTGGTCCTCGGCCGGCAGGAACGCGGTCGGGATGCGGGTGAACATCCAGCCCATGGCGATGACCAGGGCCAGGTAGACCACCATCAGCCGCTTGGTGCGGGTCAGGCCGCGCGCAACGGTGTTGGCGTAGCCGTTGCTGCTGCGGTCGAAGGCGCGGTTGAACCAGCCGAAGAAGCCCTTCTTGGAGCCGTGATGGCCCTTGGGGATGGGCTTGAGCATCGTCGCGCACAGTGCCGGCGTGAACACGATGGCCACGATCACGGACAGCACCATGGACGACACGATGGTGATCGAGAACTGGCGGTAGATCACGCCGGTGGAACCGCCGAAGAACGCCATGGGGATGAACACGGCGGCCAGCACCATGGCGATGCCGATCAGCGCGCCGGTGATCTGGCTCATGGACTTGCGGGTGGCCTGCTTGGGCGAGAGCCCCTCCTCGGCCATGACCCGTTCGACGTTTTCCACCACCACGATGGCGTCGTCGACAAGGAGGCCGATGGCCAGCACCATCCCGAACATCGTCAATGTGTTGATGGAATAGCCGAACGCCGCCAGCACGCCGAAGGTGCCCAGCAGCACTACCGGCACGGCAAGCGTGGGAATCAGCGTGGCGCGGAAGTTCTGCAGGAACAGGTACATCACCAGGAAGACCAGGATGATGGCTTCCACCAGCGTCTTGAACACTTCATGGATCGACAGGCTGACGAACGGCGTCGTGTCGTACGGATAGACGACGTCCATGCCCGGCGGGAAGTAAGGCTTCAGGTTGTTGATGGTGTCGCGCACCGCCTGCGCCGTGTCCAGCGCGTTGGCGCCCGGCGCGAGCTTGATCGCCAGACCCGAGGCCGGATTGCCGTTGTAGAAGCTGTCGATGGCGTAGGTCTGCCCGCCGAGCTCGATGCGCGCGACGTCGCGCAGGCGCACCTGCGAGCCGTCGGTGTTGACCTTGAGCAGAATCTGGCCGAAGTCCTCGGCCTTTTCCAGGCGCGACGGCCCGATGATGGTGGCGTTGAGCTGCTGGCCGCGCACGGACGGCAGGCCGCCCAGCTGGCCGGACGACACCTGCACGTTCTGTTCCTTGATCGCGGTCGTGACGTCGACCGTCGTCAGCCCGTAATTGACGAGCTTGGCCGGATCGAGCCAGATGCGCATCGCGTACTGCGAACCGAACAGCTGGAAGTCGCCGACGCCCTGCGTGCGGCTGATGGGATCCTGGACGTACGACGCGACGTAGTCGGCCAGGTCGTCCTTGGTCATCGTGCCGTCGGTGGACACGAAGCCCGCCACGATCAGGAAGTTCTTGGTGGCCTTGGTGACGCGGATGCCCTGCTGCTGCACTTCCTGCGGCAGGAGCGGCTGCGCCAGCGCCAGCTTGTTCTGGACCTGCACCTGCGCGGTGTCGGGGTTGGTGCCCTGCTTGAAGGTCAGCGTGATGGACATGCTGCCGTCAGAGTTGCTTTCCGACGAGATGTACTGCAGGCCGTCGAGGCCGTTCATCTGCTGCTCGATCACCTGCACCACGGTGTCCTGCACGGTCTGCGCGGACGCGCCCGGGTAGGTCACCGCGATGCCGATGGCGGGCGGCGCGATGTTGGGGTACTGGGCGACCGGCAGTTGCAGGATGGACAGCGCGCCGGCCATCATCAGCACGATCGCGATCACCCAGGCAAAAACCGGCCTATCTATAAAAAACTTTGCCATGCATGGCTCCCTGATTACTGCTTGGCCGGCGCGGCGCTTGCCGCCTGCGGCTGCTGCGCCTTGGCGCCGGCTTCGGTGGCGACGACTTCGACGCCCGGCCGCACCATCTGCAGGCCTTCCACGATCACCTTGTCGCCCGCGGCCAGGCCGTCGGTGACGAGCCACTTGTCGCCGATGGCGCGGTCGGTCTTCAGTTCACGCAATTCGACCTGGTTCTTGGCGTTGACCACCAGCGCCGTGGGCAGACCGCGCTGGTTGCGGGTCACGCCGCGCTGCGGCACCAGCAGGCCGTCGGCGGCGACGCCGTCGGCCAGGCGGGCGCGCACGAACATGCCCGGCAAGAGGCGGCGGTCCGGGTTGGGGAACACCGCGCGCAGCGTGATCGAGCCGGTGCCCTGGTCCACCGTCACTTCGGAGAACTGGAGCTTGCCGGTGTCTTTGTATTGCGAACCGTCTTCCAGGGTCAGCGTGACCAGCGCGGCCTGTTCGCCGTCGGCCTTTTTAAGCTGTCCGCTGGCCAGCGCATCCTGCAGACGCAGGAGCTGGACGCTGGATTGGGTCACGTCGACGTAGATCGGGTCGATTTGCTGCACCGCAGCCAAAGCGTTGGTCTGGTTGGCCGTGACCAGCGCGCCTTCGGTCACCGCCGAACGGCCGATGATGCCGTCGATCGGGGACAGCACCTTGGTGTACACCAGGTTGATGCGCGCCGTGTCCAGCGCGGCCTTGGCCGACAGCACGTCAGCGGCGGCCTGATCGCGCGAGGCGACGGCGTTGTCGTAGGTTTGCTGGCTGACGGCGCGGGTGGCCACCAGCGGCTTGTAGCGCTCGGCCAGCAGGGCGGCCGTCTTCTGCTGCGCCTGGGCGCGCGCCAGCGCGGCCTTCTGACTGTCGACGCTGGCCTGGTAGAGGGCCGGGTCGATCTGATAGAGCTGTTGGCCGGCCTTGACTTCGCCGCCTTCGGTGAACAGGCGCTTCTGGACGATGCCGTTAACCTGGGGACGCACCTCGGCCACGCGGAACGCGGACGTGCGGCCCGGCAATTCGGTGGTGAGCGAAACGGGCTGCGTCGCCAGGGTGACGACCGTCACTTGCGGCTTGCCCGCCTGGGGCGCGTCCTGCTTCTTGCCGCAAGCGGCCAGCGTGAGAGCCGATGCCGTCAGCGCGAAGACGGCCGCGCCGCGCCACATAGCGCTTTTCTTATTCATAGATTGCATTCCCGATTCCAAAAAAAGTGCCCCGCGCGGCGCGCGCGCCGCGTGACTGTTGCCCGCTACGGGCCTGCTTGCCTGGGGCGATCCTGCGAAAAATTCAGCCCGTCAGACCGTCTTGGCGCGGTCCGCGTGGATCGACTTGGGTGGTTTCGCGTTGAACACGCATGGCTGGACGTTTATCGCATTGCTGCATTGCAGAAGTCGCATTCTGAGTTATCCCGCTTTAGAAACAAAGGGGCTTGAAGAGAAAACATCATTCCAATTATGGGACAATAGCCGCATCGCCACTATGACAAAATCCCGGCATGAAACGCCTACAGGGAATGGAACTTTTCGTCGAGGTCGCCAAAACGCACAGTTTTAGCCGGGCCGCGGCAACGCTTGGGGTGCCGAAGTCCACGTTGTCTCGCCAGGTGGCCGAATTGGAGCGGTCGGTAGGCCTGCGGCTGCTCAGCCGGACTACCCGCAAGGTAGAGCTGACGGATGCGGGGCGGCTGTATTTCGAGCGCTGCCAGCGCATCGTGGCCGAGGCGCAGATCGCGCATGAAGAACTGCAGAAGCTGGTGGACACGCCGGCCGGGCCGCTGCGGGTGAACATGCCCGCGGATTTCGGCACGGACTTCCTGGCTGAATCGTTCATGGAGTTTTCCCGGCGCTATCCCGATGTGACCTTTTTCCTGGATCTCGCGAATCCCGACCACGCGTCGCGCGTGTTCCAGACCTGCGATGTTTCGATCGAAATCGGCGACCTGCCCGACTCGACCCAGATTGCCCGGCTGCTGGGCATGCTGCCCGCCCACCTGTATGCCTCGCGCGAGTACCTGGAGAAGCACGGCGAGCCGCGGCATCCCAGCGAATTGACCCGGCACGAATGCATAGAGTTCCGCGCGGAAGGCGCCGGCCGCGTCACGCGCTGGCCGCTCAGCAATGGCCAGCAGCACATCGAGTTCACGCCGGGCAACCGGTTTTCCGTCAATGGCGTCGCCATGGCCCGCCGGCTTGCCATGCTGGGCGCGGGCATCGCGGTGCTGGTGGGCGGCCAGTTGGCGGAACAGCAGTCGGGCCAGCTGCAGCGCGTGCTGCCGGACTGGCAACTGGGGCCGTTTCCTGTCCATGCGGTAACCGAAACGCGGCTTCTGCCCGCCAAGACCCGGATTTTCATCGAGTTCCTGATGGAACGCCTGGGCAGCTACCGGCAGTCGAAGGATACCGCCGCTTTCATGAAATGAACCTGAGACCGAAACAGATTGAAAAATCTGAAGGCCGCCGACATCTGATGTCGGGAGATGTGACCAATCGGGGGATGCCCGCCCGCCCCGTCAGAAAGCCTCGTCGTCGCGCAGATAGCGCCATTGGCCCAGCGGCAGGTCGCCCAGGGCCACGCGGCCGATGCGCACGCGCTTCAGGCCCACGACCTTCAGGCCGACCAGTTCGCACATGCGGCGGATCTGGCGCTTTTTGCCCTCGCGCAGCACAAACCGCAGCTGGTCATGGTTCTGCCAGCGCACCTGGGCGGGCTTGAGCGCCTTGCCGTCCAGCGACAAGCCGTGGTTCAGCAGGGCCAGCCCGTTGTCCGACAGTTCGCCCTGCACGCGCACCAGGTATTCCTTGTCGATGCTGGAGTCCTCGCCGATGAGTTGCTTGGCGACGCGGCCGTCCTGGGTCAGGACCAGCAGGCCCTGGGAATCAATGTCCAGGCGGCCTGCGACGGCCAGCCCCTCCAGGTGGGCGCGCTCGAAGCGCTGCGGCGACCGGTCGCTGGCGAAGCGCGAACGCGAGTCGATCAGGGCGACGGCGGGCGTATAGCCCTTTTCGGCCTGGCCGGACACATAGCCCACCGGCTTGTTGATCAGAATGGTGACCCGCGAGGTCTGGCGCGCCTGCGCGGCGCGTTCCAGCGTGATGACCTGGTCGGGATAGGCCCGCGCGCCCAATTCGGACACGACGACGCCGTCCACGCGGACCCAGCCGCGCTCGATATAGCTGTCGGCCTCGCGGCGCGAGCAGAGTCCGCGCTCGGACATGAGCTTGGAGATACGTACTTTTTCCATGGGCGGTATTGTATGCGGCCCTGCGGCATCGCGACGCAGGCGGCCTGTCAGCCGGGCTTGGCATAATACGCAGCCATGACGACTCCCGCAGCACATCGCCCCCCTCTTGCCGCAGGCTGGCTGGCGCAAGCCCCGGCCATCCTGTCCCCTGCACAACGCCACTGGCTGTTCCGTCCGGGCGCGCTTACCGCGGGCCTGCGCCAGGTCGGCCAGGTGCGTCTGCGGGTGCTGGCCGAGTATGCCGATGGCGCCCCGCCGGACGAGGCCCGCGCGATGCGCATCGCGCCCGGTTCGCCCGTGTGGATCCGCGAGGTGCTGATGTCGGTAAATGGGGTGGACAGCGTGCCGGCGCGCAGCCTGACGCCCCTGACCGCCTCGCACGGCGCCTGGCAAGGTATGCGGCGCCTGCTGACCCGGCCGCTGGCCGACATGCTGTATCACGACAGCACCGTCATCCGATCGCCGTTCGCGTGCCGGCTGCTGGCCTCGCCTGTGCCGTTTTACGCCACGGCGCGCGACGTCCTGCCGCCCGCGGGGCGGGCCCTGCAGGCCGGCCGCATCTGGGCCCGCCGCTCGGTGTTCTGGCGCCAGGGCCAGCCGCTGCTGGTGGCCGAATGCTTCCTGCCGGGATTCTGGGAGCTGGTCGCCGACCAGCCCGTGCCGCCCCTGGTGCCGCACCAGCGCACGCCGCGCTGACGCGGCGCGGGCCCTTCAGCCCTCGTAGCGCCGCCCCTGCTCCAGCAATTCGGGCGTGCCGATGACGGCGTTCAGGCCGTCGAAGTCCAGCATGTTGTGCTTCCAGGGCGCAGTGGTGCCGTGCTGCCGCAGGCTGCCGTAATAGCCTTGCAGCGTGTGCGCCACGGCGCGCGCGGTGCCGCCCGGGAAGATGACAATGCGGAATCCCAGCGCAGCCAGCTCGCCGGCGCTTTGCACCGGCGTCTTGCCGCCTTCAACCATATTGGCCAGCAGCGGCACGCGCGCGGCAAATCGGTCGCAGGCGGCGCTCATCTGTTCCGGCGTGCGCAGGGCTTCGATGAAGAGCGCGTCGGCGCCGGCTTCCAGGTAGGACTCGGCGCGGTCCAGCGCGGCGTCCAGGCCTTCAGTCGCCAGCGCATCGGTGCGCGCCAGGATCAGGGTGGACGCGTCGACCCGCGCATCGACGGCGGCGCGCAGCTTGCCGCACATCTCGGCCGCCGGAATCACCGTCTTGCCGTCCAGGTGGCCGCAGCGCTTGGGAAAAGTCTGGTCCTCAAGCTGGATCATGGCGGCGCCCGCGCGCTCGAAGCCGCGCACGGTGCGCTGCGTGTTCAACGCGTTGCCGAAGCCCGTGTCGGCATCGACGATCACCGAGGCCGACACCCGCTCGGCGATGCGCGCCAGCGTGTCCTCGACCTCGGTGTACGTGGTCAGGCCGATGTCCGACCGGCCCAGCCGCGTATAGGCGATGGACGCGCCGGACAGGTACAGGGCGTTAAAGCCCGCCTGCTCGGCCACCAGGGCGGACAAGGCGTCGTAGACGCCGGGGGCCAGCACCGCGCCGGCCGCCAATTGCGCTTTCAGGTTCTGTTTTTGCATCATTTCCGCTTCCCGGGGCCCATTCGTGCGCGGCCCCTTTCCGTTTTTTACACACCCTGCTCCAGGCTGCGCCCGAGCAGCGCCGCCGCGGTCGCCGCGGCGATATGGCCGCCCGCCACCGCGCTGAGCAGGCCGTTGCCGGACAGGTAGCCCGACACGTCGTTGCCCGACACGCCGCGGGCGGCGCCGCCCGCGGCCAGCAAATTGGGGAAGGCGCGGCCGTCCTGGTCCAGGACCCGGCATTGCGCGTCGATATCGAGCCCGCCCTGCGTGTGGAACAGCGCACCGGTCACCTTGATCGCGTGATAAGGCGCCTGCAGGGTCCGCTCGAAGCGGCGGCCCAGCGGGTCCGGCGTTTCCGGGCCCACCGCGTCCAGTGTCTGGCGCAGCGTGTGAGGGTCGCAGCCGATCAGGGCCGCCAGCTCGGGCACGTCCGCGCAGGTCTTGCGCGCCTGTCCGGCCTCGGCCTCCACGAAGTCCGGAAAACCCCGGGCCAGCGCCAGCGTGCGGTCGTCGAACACATTCCAGGCCACCGAGCCCGGCTGCGCCAGCACATGCACCGCGGCCTCGGAATAGCCATGGGTCTCGTCGTGAAAGCGGCGGCCGTCGCGGTTGATCTGCACGCCGCCGTCCATCATCACGGCCCAGGAGATCAGCGCGCCCTGCGGCGTGGCCCACGAACCATGGCCCTGGTAGCCGCCCAGGTCGGCCAGCCGCGCGCCAAGCTGCGCGCCCCAGCCGATGGCGCTGCCGTCGTTGCCCGCGTGGCCGCCATAGACGGCCTCGCGCATGGCGGGCAGGTGCTCGCGCACCATCGCCGCGTTGCCGCCAAAGCCGTTGCAGGCCAGGATCAGCGCATCGCAGCCGATCACATCGACCGACCCGTCGGGGCGCTCGCAGCCTACCGCCGTTATGCGGCCCGCGTCGTCCACCCAGAGCTCGCGGGCGAGCGCGCGCGTCAGCAGATAAGCCCCCGCCCCGGTGGCCGCCCGTTCCAGCGCGGCCACCAGTGCCGCGCCCGTCCGTTCGGGCAGCGTGTGCATGCGTCGCGCGGTGTGGCCCGGGTACAGGAAACCGTCCAGGACTTCGAAGGCCAGCCCGTGCGCCGCCAGCGCGTCCATAGCGGCCGCGGCCGCGCCCGTGTAGGCGGCGACCAGTTCCGGCGAGGCCGTGCCGTGGGCCTTGGCCTGGATGTCGGCGGCAAAGCGCTGCGCATCGTCTTCGATGCCGGCGGCGCGCTGTACCGCCGAACCGGCCGCTGGAATGAAGCCGGACGACAGGGCCGACGATCCGCTGGGCGTGGCGTCGCGTTCAATCAGCACGGTCTCGATGCCGGCGGCGGCAAGGCGCAGCGCGGCGGTCAGGCCGCAGGCGCCCGCGCCGATGATGGCGACCGGCACGTGCATGGCGTCCGCGCCAGGCGCGGCGCCCCTTTTGACGACCGGCCCGCTCACGACGCCAGCCTGTCCAGCAGGTCCTGGCACGACACCACATCGGCGACCGTACGCAGGTCCGCCAGCGCGGCATCGTGCATAGCGGGCGTGGGCGCGGCGCAGCCGTCGGCCAGCACTGTCACGTGGTAGTCGCGCATGTGGGCGTCGCGCACCGTGCTGGCCACGCCGCCGTTGGTGACGATGCCTGCCACCACGACGCTGGAGATGCCCGCGCGCCGCAGCACCCAGTCCAGCTGCGTGTTGAAGAAGGCCGAATAGGCGACTTTCCAGACCGACACGTCCACCAGGCCATCCAGCTCGGCCACGTTGGCCTGCCCGCGCGAGCCGGCGACGAAGTCGCCCTTGCGCAAGAACGGGCGCAGCTGCTTGAGGTGCGGCGAGATCATGGGTTCGCCGTGCGCGTCGGGCCACAGCGTGAACTGGCTGGCGGCCACGAAGCCGCCGCGGGCCTTCAGGGCGCGGGCAACGGGCGCAACGCGTTCGGGCAAGGCGCGCGCCTGCGGGCTGACCGCGCCGCCGCGGTCGTATGCGCCGCCAGGGGCCAGGAAGTCGTTCTGCAGGTCGATGATGACCAGGGCCGTCGTGCGGGGGTCGAAGGAATGCATGGTCCGCTCCTACGAATCAGTCCGGGCGATCAGCAGATTGCCCAGGGGATCGACGCGCCCGGCAAAGCCCGGCTCGATCCAGATGGTGGTGTCCGGCTGTTCGAGGATGGCGGGGCCCGCGACCTCGGCGCCCACAGGCAGGTCCAGGCGCGCGTAGCGCACGGCGTCGCGCCATTGCCCGGCGTGGAAGACCGCCTGCGTGCCCAGCGCGGCCGGCATGTCCTTGCCCGTAGGCGCCAGCAGCGCCAGGTCGAACTTGGGGCGCTGGCCAATGCGGGCGTAGCGCAGGTTCAGGATGCGGATCGCGATGCCGCTCAGGCTGCGGCCGAACGCGGCGCGATAGGCGCGCTCGAACGCGGCGGCGATGCCGTCGCGGTTCAGCTCGCCGCGGCCGACTTCGACGCGCACGGTGTGGCTCTGGCCCACGTACAGCATGTCCAGTTCGATGCTCTCGCGGATGCCTTCGAAGGACACGCCGGCCGAATCCAGCCGTTCCTGGCAGGCGCCGGCCAGCCCGTCGATGCGCGCCAGCAGGTCGCCGGCGTCCAGCGCGTCCAGCGCCACGTTCAGGGTCTGCACGCCGTCATGGCGCATATCGGCCATGACGCAGCCCAGCGCCGAGGTCACGCCCGGGTAGCGCGGGACGATGCCGTGGGCGGCGTCCACTTCGTTCATCATGGCGCAGACGTGCAGCGCGCCGCCGCCGCCGAACGGCATGTAGGCGAACTTGCGCGGATCGTGGCCGCGTTCGATGGACACGACGCGGATCGCGCCCGCCATCTTGGCGTTGGCCACGGTCAGGATCGCTTCGGCCGCGGCATGCGCGTCCAGGCCCAGCGGGCGGGCAACATGTTCTTCGATGGCGGCGCGCGCCAGCTCGACGTCCATCCTGGCCAGCAGCCCGCCGCCCAGCGGGCGGTCGGCCGCGATGCGGCCCAGCAGCACGTTGGCGTCGGTAACCGTGGGCCGCGTGTTGCCGCGGCCATAGCAGGCGGGGCCCGGGATGCTGCCCGCGGACTCGGGGCCGACCTGCAGCAGGCCGCCCGCGTCCACGCTGGCGATAGATCCGCCGCCCGCGCCGATGGTTTCGATCTGGATCATCGGGGCGCGCACCACCATGCCGAAGTCGATGGCCGTCTGCGCCGACAGCGACGCCTCGCCGTCGGCCACCAGCGACACGTCGAACGACGTGCCGCCCATGTCGCCCGTGACCACGTTGGGAAAGCCCGCGGCGCGCGCAATGGCGGCGCAGGCGATCACGCCCGCCGCCGGACCGGACAAGGCGGTGCGCACCGGCACGTCGCAGGCGGTCTGGCGCGACATGACGCCGCCGTTGCTCTGCACCACCAGCAGTTCGCCGGCGAAGCCATGCTGCTGCAGGTCCGACTCCAGCCGCGTCAGGTAGCTGCCCACCACGGGCTGCAGCGCGGCGTTCAGCACGGCGGTCGAGCAGCGTTCAAACTCGCGGATCTCGGGCAGCACCTCGGTGGCCGCCGTGACGTTGCCGTTCGGCCAGACCGACCGCACGCGCGCAACAGCCTGGGCCTCGTTGACCGGGTTGGCGTAGGCGTTCACGAAAAACACGCAGACGGCGTCGCAGCCCTGCTCCAGCAGCTGGCGCGCCGCCGCTTCAACCTGGTCCAGGTCCACCGGCGTGTGCAGCGAGCCGTCGGCCAGCACGCGTTCGCTGACTTCCAGGCGCAGGTCGCGCGGCACCACCGGTTCGTAGTTGCCGCGCAGGCCCCAGGTCTGGGGCCGGTCGCGCCGGCGCATTTCCAGCACGTCCCGGAAGCCCTCCGTGGTGATGATGCCGGTGCGCGCCACCTTGCGTTCCAGCAGCGCATTGGTGCCCACCGTGGTGCCGTGCACGATGGTGGCGATGTCGCCTGCCCCGTCGGCCACCCGCGCGATGCCGTTCATGAAGCCGCGCGCTTCCTCGCCGCGGGTCGACGGCACCTTGACGACGCGCGCGCTGCCGCCCGCCTCGTCCAGCACGAAAAGATCCGTGAACGTGCCGCCCACGTCCACGCCAACCACCAAGCCTTGCGCCGCGCTCATGCCGACTGCTCCTTCTGAATTTCGCTTACGTAACCCATCTTGCGATCGTGCTCGCGCGCCGCCGGATCACGCCGCGCGGGTTCGCCGTAGCCGCCGCCGCCCGGGGTTTCCAGGCGCACACGGTCGCCGCGCACAAGCCGGATGCCCAGCATCTTCGAGCTCATGGGCGGGGCCTGCCACTGGCCGTCCTGCTGATAGCGGAAGACGTTCAGCGCGGCCTGTCCGCCGCCCGCGATGCCTTTGGGCGCGCTGCGGCCGCGTTCGCCGAAGATGAAGGCTTCGGCGCTGTCTTCCAGCAATTCGATTTCATAGATTGCGCCCAGGCCGCCGCGGTGCGCGCCGTCGCCCGCCGAATCGGGACGCAGCGCCCATTGCGTGAAGCGCACCGGATAAGCCGCCTCCAGGATTTCCAGCGGCGGGATGGTGGCGGTGGAGATGGGCGCGTTGCCGTGGCTCAGGCCGTCGCCGTCCGAATGCCCGCCATGGCCGCCGCCGAAGAAGCTGAACATCACCCAGCGCTGGCCCTTGCGCGCCGCGTCGCTGCGGTAGCCGGCGATCGACAGCGCGTTGATGGTGCCGTAGGCCTGCGCCATGGCGCGTTCCGGCGCGGCCTTGGCCATGGCGCAGAAGATCACGTCGATCATGCGCAGGATGGTCTCGGTGTAGCCGCCCACGGGGCGCGGCCGGTCCGCCGAGATCACCAGGCCATCAGGCAGAACCACGTCCACCGCGTCCAGCACGCCGGCGTTGGCCGGCACGTCCGGGAACAGGTGCTTGAGGGCCACGTAGCAGGCCGCGATCGCCGTGGCGCGCGAGATGTTCACCGGACCCGCGCAGGCGGGCGAGGTGCCGGTGAAGTCCAGCGCCAGGCGGTCGCCGGCGATCGTGAGCTTGAGCGCGATGCGCAGCGGCGTATCGCGCACGCCATCGTTGTCCAGCATGTCCTCGAAGGCGTATTCGCCGTCGGGCAAGGCCGCGATGTGGTCGCGCATCAGGCGGCGCGCCCGTTCGCGCAGCGTGTCCAGGGACTCCAGCACCGTGGCGTCGCCGTATTCGTCCAGCAGGCCGTCCAGCCGGCGCGCGCCCAGTTCCAGCGCGGCGAGCTGGCCGTTCAGGTCGCCCCACAGGCTGTCGGGCAGGCGGGTGTTGGCCTTCAGGATTGCCAGCACGTCCTGGTCCAGCACGCCGGCGCGCACGATGCGCACGGGCGGGATCTGCACCGCTTCCTGCCAGCATTCCGTGGCGGCCGGGTTGTAGTTGCCGGGCACCGCGCCGCCCACGTCGTGCCAGTGCGCCGCCGACGCCAGGAAGCAGAACAGGCTGCCGCCGCGGAACACCGGCTTGACCAGCTTGAAGTCGTTGGCGTGCGTGCCGCCCTCGTACGGATCGTTGAACAGCCAGACGTCGCCGTCCACCATGCCGCCGCGTTCGGCGGCCGCCTTGGCCGCGGCCTTCACTGCGAACGCCATCGCGCCCACGAAAACGGGCAGGCCCGACTTGCCCTGGATCAGGGTGGCGCCGGTGGCCGCGTCGTACATGCCGTGGCAGGCGTCATGGGCCTCGGCGATGATGGGGTTGAATGCGCTGCGGTACAGGGTCGCGTCCATTTCGTCGGCGATCTGTTCCAGGCGGCCCTTCAGGACCGCCAGGGTAACGGGGTCAAGCATGATGTTGTTCCTAAGAGGTTTGACGCTGCTTCAGCAGATTCAGCAGTCCGCCGGCCCGCACCATTTCCAGGAGGAAGCCGGGCACGGTCTCGCAGTGCAATGCATCGGGCGCCCCGCCCCTGCGGCCGATGCGGCCGGCGACGGGGTCCAGCGTGATGCGTTCGCCTTCGGCCAGCGTCTCTGCCTGCGCGCAGGTCAGGAGCAGCAGGCCCACATTGAAGGCGTTGCGGAAGTAAAGGCCGTTGAAGGACGGCGCGATCACGGCCGCCACGCCCAGGCGCACCAGCGCCGCGGCGGCCTGTTCGCGCGACGAACCGATGCCAAAATTGGGCCCGGCCACCAGCACGTCGCCCGGCTGGACCTGCCCGGCGAACTCCGGGCGCACCCGCTGCAGGCAGTGGCGCGCGATTTCGTCGATGCCGAATTTCATGTAGGCGCCCGGGGCCAGGGCGTCCGTGTCGATGTCCGCCCCCACCCGCCAGACGCGGTGCGTTGTGGTCTGATCCGTCATGCCATGAACTCCCGGGGATCGGCGACGCGGCCGGCCACGGCCGACGCCGCGACCGTGTAGGGCGAGGCCAGGTAGACCTGGGCCGTCTCCGAGCCCATGCGCCCCTTGAAGTTGCGCGCGGTGGTGGAAATGACGCTGGCGCCGTCCGGGATGGACCCGCCGTAGCCCGCACAGGCGCCACAGGACGTGGCCAGCACCTGCGCCCCGGCGTCGCGCAGCACCTGCATGACGCCTTCCTGGTCGGCCTGTTCCTGGTCCTGGCGGCTGGCCGGCGCCACCATCAGCCGCATGCCGTCCGCCAGGCGGCGCCCGCGCAGCACGCTGGCCGCGGCGCGCAGGTCTTCCAGCTTGGCGCCGGTGCAGGCGCCGATGTAGGCCACCTGCACCGGCACGTCCCGGTACTGGTCCACGTCGCGCGCATTGGCCGGGCTGTGCGGCGCGGCCACCTGCGGCGCCAGCGCGGCGGCGTCGAAGTCGTGCCATTCGGCGTCCGCATCGGGATCGCCCTGCCAGCGCGCAAGATCCAGTTCCGCGGCGACGCCCGCCTGGCGCAGATAGGCCGCGGTGGTCTCGTCCGGGGCGATCAGGCCCACCTGCGAGCCCAGCTCGGCGCTCATGTTCGACAGCGTCATGCGTTCCTGCATGGACAGCGCGCGCACGGCCTCGCCGCAGAATTCCACCGCCTGGTAGCGTCCGCCGTTCATGCCGTAGCGGCCGATCATGTGCAGCATCATGTCCTTGGCGGTGACGCCGTCGGCCAGCCGGCCGCGCCAGCGCATCATCAGCGTCTTGGGCACCTTGACCCAGATCTGCCCGGTGACGGCCACGCCCAGCATCTCGGTGCTGCCGATGCCGAACATGTAGGCGCCGAACGCGCCGCCGGTGGGCGAATGCGAATCGCCGCCCACGCAGAACATGCCCGGCCGGATGTGGCCGTGCTGCGGCACCACCACGTGACAGATGCCCACGGAGTCGTACACATTGGGCAGTTGCTGATCCGACGCCCAGTCGCGCGCGATGCGCACGATGCGGCGCGATTCGTCGTCGGATTCCGGGACATAGTGGTCGATGACCAGCACCACCTTGGACGGATCCCACAGCGTGGCGCCCAGTTCCTGCAGCATGGGCTGCAGCCGGCGCGGGCCGCTGGAATCGTGGAACATCGCCAAGTCGACCGCACAGGTCACGATTTCGC
Source organism: Achromobacter arsenitoxydans SY8 (assembly GCF_000236785.1). GTDB lineage: Bacteria > Pseudomonadota > Gammaproteobacteria > Burkholderiales > Burkholderiaceae_B > Achromobacter > Achromobacter arsenitoxydans. The sequence goes on from NZ_AGUF01000009.1 coordinate 27,516, forward strand.
CCTCGGCCACCGCCTCGCGCCCGCAGGCGGCGGCGATCAGCTTCTGGGCCAGGGTTTGAGGCTGGGTCATGATTACATCCCCAGATAGGCGCGACGGACGTCGTCGCTGGCCATCAGGTCCGCGCAGGCGCCGCTGTAGCGCACCGCGCCGTTCTCCAGCACATAGGCGCGCTGTCCCGCTTCCAGGGACTGGCCCACGTTCTGCTCGACCAGCAGGATCGCCAGCCCGTCGGCATGCAGCCGCCGGATCAGCCCGAACAGTTCTTCCACCATCAGCGGCGACAGGCCCAGAGAAGGCTCGTCCAGGATCAGCAGGCGCGGCTCGGCCATGAGGCCGCGGCCGATCGCCAGCATCTGCTGTTCGCCGCCGGACATGGTGCCGGCAAGCTGCTCCAGGCGTTCGCGCAGCCGCGGAAAGATGTCGAGCACCTTGTCCAGGTTGGCCGCGCGGCGCTCGCGCGCCCGGGTGAAAGAGCCTAGCTCCAGGTTCTCGCGCACGCTCAGGTTGGGGAAGATGCGGCGGCCTTCCGGCACCTGGATCAGGCCGGCCTGCACCACCTGGCGGTAGTGGCGGCCGGTCAGGTCCTGGCCCTCGAAGCGCACCGAGCCGCCCCACGGCCGGTACAGTCCGCACACCGTGTTGTTCAGGGTGGACTTGCCCGCGCCGTTGCTGCCCAGCAGCACCACGATTTCGCCCGCGCCGACCTCCAGGTCGACGCCGCGCAGTACTTCCATGCGCCCGTAGCCCGCCCGCAGGCCCTTGACCTCCAGCAGCGCGCTCATGCCCGCGCTCCCTGGGCGGCCAGGCGGGCCGCCGCGCCGTGGCCCAGGTAGGCCTCGACCACCTGCGGGTCGCGCGTGACTTCGCCGGGCGTGCCCGATGCGATCAAGCGCCCCTGCGCCAGCACCCACACGTGCTCGGCCAGGCTCATCACGGCCCGCATCACGTGTTCGATCATCAGTACGGTGACGCCATCGTCCACCAGCTTTTTCACCACCGGAATCATCTCGTCGATCTCACTGGGGTTGAGCCCCGCCAGCACCTCGTCCAGCAGCAGCAGGCGCGGCCGCGTCGCCAGCGCGCGCGCCAGTTCCAGGCGCTTGCGCCCGGCCACGGTCAGGTCCGCCGCCGGCTTGTCCAGCGAGGCCTGCAGGTTGACGCGCGCGGCCACGGCCTCGGCGGCGGCCAGCGCCTCTTCCCGGTCCGCAATGCGCAGATGCGCACCCACGGCGATGTTCTGGCGCACCGTCTGCGCGCCGAAAGGCTGCACGATCTGGAAAGTGCGGGTCAGGCCGAGGCGCGCGGATTCGTGCGGCGCGCGGCCGGTAATGTCCTGGCCGGCGAATTGCACGGAACCGGATCCGGGCTTGAGAAAGCCGGACAGCAGCCCGAACAGCGTCGTCTTGCCGGCGCCGTTGGGGCCGACCAGCGCGGTCAGGGAACCTTGCGGCACGTCCAGGCTGACGTCCTGCACGGCCTTCAGGCCGCCGAAGGTGATGGACAGATTGCGCGCTTGCAGCAGGATGTCAGACACGGGCGCGCTCCTTGATGCCGAACAGGCGGCCCAGCGCCTGGCCGGAACCGGTGATGCCTCGCGGCAGGAACATGACGATCACGATCAGCACCATGCCGTAGATCACCATGCTGATGCCCGGCAGCTCTCCGAACAGGTTGCGGGTCAGGTCGGCCAGCGCATGCAGCGTCACCGCGCCCAGCAGCGGCCCCCACAGGGTGCCCATGCCGCCGACGATGGCGCCCACCAGGGCCTCCACCGACACGGCCGAACCGAAAGCGATGCCCGGATCAATGTATTGGAAGACCTGCACGTAGAAGGCCCCGGCCGCGCTCATGAAGGCCGCGGACAGCGCAATGCCGCCCAGCTTCACGCGCAGCGGGTTCACGCCGATGGCGCGCGCCGCGTCTTCGTTGTCGCGCACCGCCTGCAGATAGGCGCCGAAGCGCGAATGGCGCAGCCAGGCGGTCACCAGCAGGGCCAGCAACACGAAGCCCAGCAGCAGGTAGATGTAGCCGCGGCGCGAGCCGAACTGCATGTTGGCCACGCCCTCTTGCAGCGGCACCATCAGCCCCACCCCGCCGCCCGTAAAGGACACGGACAGCGCCAGGATGCGGAACACTTCGGCGAAGGCCAGCGTGACCAGCGCGAAGTACGAGCCCTTGAGCCCGTAGCGGAAGGTCAGCGCGCCCACCCCCACGCCGGCCAGCGCGCCCAGGGCGATGGCCATGGGCAGCACCGCCCACGGATTCATGCCCAGGTTCAACTGGCCCAGCGCCTGCGCGTAGGCGCCCACGCCGAAGAACAGCGCATGCCCGAAAGAAAGTTGGCCGCCGTATCCGCCGAGGATGTTCCAGGCCTGCGACAGCAGGGCCGCGTACAGCGACATCATCGCGAAGGTCAGCAGCACGCCCGACTGGACGAACGCGGCGAAGGCGGCCAGGGCCACGCCGAACAGCGCGATTGCGCAAAGATCCCTTTTCATGCTCAGCCCCTCGCCCCGAACAGCCCCTGCGGGCGAAACAGCAGCACCGCGATGAAGATCGCGAAAATGCCCATCTGGCCCAGCGAGTCGCCCAGGAACAGGCCCCCGATGGACTCCACCACGCCGATCAGCAGTCCGCCCGCCAGCGCCCCCACAAAGCTGCCCATGCCGCCCAGCACCACGATGGTGAAGGCCACCAGCACGAAGCCGCTGCCCACCTGCGGATTGACGTAATAGGCGGGCAGCAGGAAGCAGGCCGCCGCGCCCAGGCAGGCCATGCCGATGCCGAAGGAAAGGGCGTAGACCTTTTCGACGTCGATGCCCATGAGCTTGGCGCCCTGCTTTTCGCGCGCCACCGCCCGGATTGCGCGGCCCAGGTCGGTGCTGCGGATGATCCAGAACAGCACGGCCGCCACGGCCAATGCGCCGCAGAACGCGATGACCTTGGGCAGCGCGATCATGGCGGGTCCGATTTCCACCGTGGACAGGGTGTAGGCGGTGTCGATGCTGCGCGTGTCCGACTTGAACCAGACCAGGGCCAGGTTCTCCAGCACGATCGCCAGGCCCAGCGTCACCAGCAGGATGTTCTCGTCCTTGCCGTGGCTGGCGCGGTTGATGACGAACCGCTGCAGCGCATAGCCCAGCGCGAACATCCCCGGCACCACCAGCGGCAAGGCGGCGTAGGGGTCGATTCCCAGCCGGTCCTTGAGCAGATAGACGGCGTACAGCGCCACCATGAGCGCCGCCCCATGGGCGAAGTTGATGATGTGCAGCACCCCGTAGATCAGGGTCAGGCCCAGGGCGATGAGCGCGTACACCGCGCCCGTCGTCAGGCCGTTCAGCACCGAGGAAAAGAGGATGGCGGGATCCAGCATGCGTCTGCTCAGGCCTTCAGCGGAAAGACGGCGTCGGCCTGGCGGTAGTCCGCCGGGAAGATCACCTTGATGTCGCCGCCGATCACCTGCGTCAGCAGGGGCTGGGCGCCGGTGTTCTGGCCGTTGACGAACTTGGTCGGGCCATAGGGCATCACGTTGTCCTGGAAGGTGCTGGCGGCCAGGGCGTCGATGATCGCGGCGCGGTCCGCGGACTTGGCGCGTTCCAGCGCGTCGGCCAGCAGCAGCATCGAGGTGTAGGTCATGAAGACCTCGTAGCTGAAGTACGCGCCCTTCTCTTCCACGCGGGCCTTCAGGGGCGCCACGCGCGCGTCCTTGGGGTTGAACCAGTGGTTGCAGTCGATGATGCCGTTGGCGATGTCCGGGAATTCCTTCAGGAACTTGTAGCTGGACGCCGCGCCGCCCAGGACCGAGTAGATGGCCTTGGGCTGCACCTTCTGCTGCTTCATGGCGCGCAGCAGCAGGGCGTATTCGTTGTAGTAGTTGGCCGGGATCACGATGTCGGGATTCACCGACTTCATGCGCAGCACGATGTTGTTGAAGTCGCGGGTGGGATTGGGGTGCTTGACCACTTCCTTCACTTCGAAGCCGTGCTCGGGCAGCGACTTGGACAGCAGCGCCGCCGTGCCCGTGCCGAACAGCGAGTCCTCGTGCACGATCATCACGGTCTTGGCAGGCTTGCCGGCCGCGGCGTTCAGGGCCGCCAGGTCCAGGATCGCGCGTTCGCTACAGGCGCGGTAGCCCGGGCCGAAACGGAAGGTGTTCTTCAGGCCGCGCTCGACGATCTGGTCGGCCACGCCCACGTCCACCACGTGCGGCAGGTTGTACTTGGCCGCGGTCTGTGTCGTGGCCAGGCAGATCGCCGACGCGTAGGCGCCCACGATGGCCGCCACGCCCGCCTCGTTCATCTTTTCCACTTCCGCCGAGCCGGCTTCCGGGCGCGACTGCGCATCGCCCAGCACGGCCTGCAGCGGCGCGCCGCCCAGCGACTTGATGCCGCCGGCCTTGTTGATGTCTTCGATGGCCAGCAGCGCGCCCAGGCGGCATTGCTGGCCCGAATAGGCCAGCGCCCCGGTCACGGGATGCAGCACCCCGACCTTGATGGGCGCGGCGCCCTGGGAGCGGGCCACCCACGGCGCGGAAACCAGGGCGGCTGCGGCGGCGGATTGATAGAGGAAAGTGCGGCGCGAATTCATGGGTGTTCTCTCCGGAGGGTTCAATGAAATTGGGCCGACAGCTCTTCGCTGACCCAGACCTTGGCGTCGATGCTGCCGACGCGCGATAGCTGCAACTGATATTGGTAGCGGTCGGGCCGGTACAGGCCCTGCAGCAACTGAACGGGCCGGTCGTCGACGTCGCGCACCAGGCGCGTCACCGCCAGCAGCGCCGACCCCACTGCGACGTCCAGGTGGCGCGCCACCTGCGCATCGGCCAGGCGCGCCGAAATGGTTTGCGTGGCGCCGCCGAACTCCACGCCGGCCGCTTCCAGCAGCATCAGCAGCGGCTCGCGTTCGAGGTCTTCACGCGTGAAATCGGCCACGGATTGCGGCACGTAGGTGGTGATGTGGGAAAGCGGCCCGGCCTCGGTGCTGCGCACGCGCAGGCTCTTGTGGACGGGCGTGCCGGACGGGATGCGCAACGCTTCGGCCACGGCCGGCGGCGCGAACACGAGCGTGCTGTCCAGCACCTGCACTGACGTGCGCAGGCCCATGTTGACGATGTTCTCAAGCAGGCCGGTCAGGTGGGCCTTCTGCTGGGCGGTGGGTGCGGGCGCCGCGGGCGTGCCGGGCGCGCCGCGCAAGGGCCAGGTGCCCAGCCCGGGGCGGCGCGACACCAGGCCATCGGCCACCAGCATTTCCATCGCCTTGCGGATGGTGATGCGGGCCACGTCGAACTGGTCCGCCAGCGCGTGTTCGCCGGGCACGCCGTCCTGGTCGAAGCGCCCCTCCTGCAGCTGCTCGCGCAGGACGAGGTAGATCTGGTGGTATTTCGGAAGTGGTAATGAGGTTCCCATGACGGGAACTCTAGGGGGTGTCCTAATGTACCGTCAATGGAACAAATGGCGTAGCGGGTTGTTCTATCGGGAAAACACCGACTCGATCCGATTGCGTCCCCGCTGCTTCGCGTAATACAGCGCGCGGTCGCTGCGGCTGAGCGCCAGCTCCGCGTCTTCGTCCATCGTGTGCAGGGCGGAAATGCCGATGCTGACCGTCAGCGGAATATGCCGGCCGTCGTTCAAATACGGCGTATCCGCGATGCGGCGCTGCATGTTCCGGGCGAAGACGTGCGCCCGCTCGATGTCCGTATCGGGCAGCACGACCGCGAACTCCTCGCCGCCGATACGCCCCACCAGGTCGACCTCGCGCAGCTGCGCGCGCAGCATCTTGGCAAAATGCTGCAGCACACCATCGCCGATGGCGTGGCCCCAGGTGTCGTTGATGTGCTTGAAATGGTCCAGGTCGCACATCAGCACGGCCGAACTGCGGCCGCCGTGCCCCTTGATCCGCGTGAGTTCCGCGGCGATGCGCGACATGAAATGGCGGCGGTTGGGCAAGGTGGTCAGGGCGTCGGTGGCGGCCAGCTCGCGCAGTTCCAGTTCTGCGCACTTGCGGTCGGTGATGTCGGTGACGAAGCCGTGCCAGACTACCCCGCTTTCGGCATCGCGCCGCGGGCTGGCGTCGCCCTGGCGCCAGCGCACGCCCTGCAGGGGCAGGCAGACTCGGAATTCCAGGTGCCACGGCGTCTGCGCCGCCGCTGCCGCCTGCAGGGATGCGCGGTAGATGGGCAGGTCGTCGGGATGGATGCGCTGTTCGATGGCGACGGTGCTGCCGCGCACGTCGTCGGCGGTGAGTTCGAACATGTCCCAGATGCCTGCGCTGACGTACGAGAACCACGACCCGCCCTCGGGCACTGGACGGCACTGGAAGACCAGGCCGGGCACGGCGTCCGTCAGATTCACGACGAGGTCCGCCGTGCGCTGCAGCCGTTCCGACATGGCGCGTACCGCGCTGATGTCGGTGGTGGTGCCCATCATGCGCAGCGCCCTGCCCGCTTCGTCGCGGCTGACGACCTTGCCGCGGCTGCATATCCACTTGTAGCTGCCGTCCTTGCAGCGGATGCGGTGCTCGACTTCGTAGCTTTCCGTCTTGCCGTCGAAATGGTCCTGCATGGCCGCGCGCACGTACTCCAGGTCGTCTGGATGCAGGCGGGTGTAGGCGTCTTCGATGCGCGTGGTGAGCTCGGATTCGCCGTAGCCCAACAGGGCCTTCCAGCCAGGGGAATAGGTGATTTCGCCCGTCACCACGTTGCGATCCCAGACGCCGGTGCCGCTGCCCGCAATGGCAAGCGACAGCTTGCGGGCCTCGTCGCGCCAGGTGTCTTCATCGGCCCGCTCGCAGGCCAGCGCGTGGCGTTTTTCGACTGCCGTGGCCGCCAGGCTGGCCAGATCCTGCAGCGCCAGGCGGTCTTCATCGGTAAAGTCGCGCGGCTGCCCGTGCAAGAGACGCACGGCGCCCAACTGGCGGCCGTCGGCGGCATGCACGGGACATTCAAGAGAAAAGGGAAATTCGGCGTCCGAAGGCGGCGAACCCGCCGCCGCCTGCCATACGCCGTCTGCGTCGGTGCAGGCCACCAGCGCCATGTCCACGCCGAACAGCCGCCGGGCCAGACGCGCCAGCCTGTCCAGCGGGCCGTCCGGTTCGGGCTGCACGCCTCCCCCGTCATCGCCTGACAGTGGGGTTAGGGAGACATCACCAAGAGCGCGCATTCCAGGACCTGAGCAATACAAAATTCATCGGGTGCCGACAAGCTGAGTCTGGCTGACATTCTGTCACGTTCCGCACCAAAATAGCAGCATTTCGGAAGATATGATCGCAGCCCTATGAGCCCCCCTATTCCCGTCACATGCGCGTGGTTGCGACCCCGTTTGTTGCATCTGTTCTTGCTCTTTTGGCTTGCCGCCGCAGCGTTGCTGGCCCCGCAGGCCGATGCGGCCGGCGAACGCGCTTTCGACCGCCACGCCGAAAACCAGCGCTACCGGCAATGGCTGGACACATTCAGGCAGGACCTCGGGCGCCTGCGCAACATTCCGCCGCCCCGGGCCGCGGACCTGGACGCCCACTTCGCCAACTCCATCGTGCCGGGCTCGCGGGCTGCGAAATTAATGAAAGAACTGGCCGCAGCCAGTCCGGGCGGCGTCTCGGGCGAAATCCGCTTTGCGGGCATCCAGCGCATTTTCCTGGGCGTCCTGGCCGACTCCGTCGTGGCCGGCGACGGCGGGATATTCCCTGAGACGCAGCCGGCCTTCCAGCAGACCGCATTGCGCGTGCGCTACATGCACGTGGATGGCGGCGGCCGGGCGGAACGCTATTTCAGCGATCCCGAGACCTTCAAACCCTACCGGCTGCCAGAGCCGGGCGTCTTTGCGCGCGACGCCTATCCCTTCCTGCTGTTCGAGGAGCGCGACGGCAAGCTGCGCCTGGGCGGCGTGTCCAAGGAGTTCTGGGATCTGGTGACGTTCATGGACGCGCTGCAGCATGCGTAATCGCTTGCGCCTGGCTGCGGCGGCGCTGGCGGCCGCCCTGTATGCCGCCCCCGCGATGTCCGCCTGCGGCCCGGCCGACGCGGGTTTTCCGGCATCCGGCGCGCTGACGGCCGTGCCCGTCAGCGTCGATCTGGCGCAAGAACGCGTCCTGCTTGGCCACAACGGCGAGCGCGTCGCCACGCATCCCCTGCCCGTCTCGCTGCCCGATGCCCGTGACCCTTTGCCGCGCACCTGGATGGACAAGGTGGACTGGTCGGCCTATCGCGTCGACGGCGGGCAGGCCAGCGCGGCCACCCTGCTGCTTTTCGATGCGGACGGCCGGCTGTGCCGGGTAGAACGCCGTGACAGGCCCCGGCGCGGCCCTCCCCTTGTATCCGGCGGCTATGCATTCGAATACGACGCCGCCGGCGTACTGCTTCGCGTCGCGGAGTATGAGGCGGCGGCGGACAACGCATTGACCATCAGCGGCCAAGTCTGCCTGAAACGCGATGCGCAAGGCGCGCTGGAAGCATTCATTGCCGGCCGTTGCGGCGACACCGGCGCGGTCGCGAGCCGCCGCTACGTCCGCAACGCGGCGGGCGCGCTGTTGCGGGTCATCGACGCCGCCGGACAGGGTGCGCCGGTTGCCGTTCAGACCTTCGATGAACAGGGCCGGCCCAGGCAGCGCTATGTGCGCCAGCACGCCCGGGGCGCGGCGCCGGACGCGGACGGCGGCCTTAGCGCCTATGCGCAGCCTGCGTCCACGCGGGACCGCCTGTTCGTGCTGGAACGCGACGGACTATCCCGGCTGTCGACGGAAGTGCCGGGCAACGAATGGCGCATCGTGCGCATCAAGGACGGTGTGCCGATCGACGATGAAGACATGCAATCGTGGGATCCGCGCGCCCAGACCGTGCTGGCCGAGGGCGTGACGGGTTCCGAGGGCCAGTCGCCGCTTGCGTCCCAGGACCAAACCCGCGTCTGGAACGCCATGCGGGACCATCCCGGCCGGGTCTTCTGGTATGTCGACCCGATGAGCCGGTTGCTGCTGACGCCCGCCATGGCCCCTGCCGCGTGGCGGGCCTGCACGGACCCGGGAAATCTGGCGGGCGATGCTTGCGGGTGACCCCCTCAGGCCGTCCTGGGCCGCGTATCCACCGCCAGGCACAGCAGCGCCGTCAGCAGGGCCAGGCCCACGTGCCCCAGGTAGATCGGCGAAAAATCGGCGTGGCTGGCCGCGCCATGACCCAGCAGCAGCACAGTGACCGCCACGCCCAGCACCCCGCCAATCTGGCGCGTCGCCTGGTTGACCGCGCTGCCCACCGCGTAATGCTGCGCCGGCAGCCGGTTCACCGCCGCGCCGGATAGCGACGGCAGCACCATGCCCACCCCGATGCCGCTGAGCAGCAGGCCCGGCAGCCATTCGCGCAGATAGGCGGGCTCTGCGCCCGGCATCAGCAGAAACCACAGCCCGCTGGCCGCGTAGATCAGCGCGCCGCCCACCAGGAACGGCCGATGCCCCATCCGCGCGGCCAGGCGGCCGGTGATGATCGCGGTCGGCACCACCAGCAGCGGCCCGGGCGTGACCGCCAGCCCCGCGCGCGGCAGGCTGTAGTGCCATACGCCCGTCATGTAAAAAAAGAAGGCGAAGAACATCATCGCGAACGCGATGCCGAAACTGAAAGTGGCCAGGTTCACGTAGCGGTAGGTCCGATTCCGGAACAGCGCCAGGTCGACCAGCGGCTGTGGCGTGGCGCGCGCCCACGCCACGAAAGCGATCAGCGCGATCACGCCCACGGCGGCGGCGACGGCCAGTTCGCCGCGCCGCCACGCCGGCGATTCCGACTGCACGATGGCCAGGGCCAGCGCGCCGACGCCCACCATCAGCAGCGCCATGCCCACGCCGTCCACCCTGCGCCGGGCGTCCGCCTTCACCGATTCCTTCAGCAGGCTGGCGCCGAACCACAGCGACACCGCGCCCAGCGGCAGATTGATGTAGAACGCCCACGGCCAGCCCGCTATGTCCACCACGAAAGCCCCCAGGCTGGGCCCGACGGCAGCCGCCAGGCCGCCCACCGCCCCCCACAGGCTGACCGCCACCGCCCGCTGCGACGCCGGAAACGCCGCCAGCACGATCGACAGCGAAGCCGGCGTCAGCAAAGCCGCGCCGACCGCCTGCAGCACGCGTGCGGCAATCAGCCATTGCTCTGTCGCGGCCAGGCCGCAGGCGGCCGACGCCGCCAGGAACAGCAGCACGCCGCCCAGGAACATGCGCTTGCGGCCGTGCGTATCGGCCAGTCCGCCCGACGGGATCAGCATGGCGGCGTAGACCACCGTGTAGGCGTTGAGCACCCACGACATGTCCGCGGCGGACGCCCCGGGAAAGCCTGCCCGCAGCGCGCCGAACGCCGCGTACAGCATGGTGCTGTCCAGCGAGACCAGAAACACGGCGATGCTGGCGATCCAGAACACCGGCCAGGGCGACCCGGCGGCCTGCTCGGGATGCTGGCCGGCGGCGGGCGCGGCCGGAACGGTAGTGGTGGCGGTCGATTGCATGATGGCGCGATCCCCTGGCTTACAGATAGACCGCCGGGCTGGCGGACAGGCCCTGCTTGACCTGGCGCGTCTGCGCGTCGGCCAGCACTTCAGACTCGCCGGCTTCCAGCGCGTCGTACGCCTGGCTCACGATGGCCTGCGGCGTGGACTTGGGCGCGTCGATGCCCTTGGTCAAGTCGGTATCGACAAAGCCCATGTGCAGGCCGAGCACCTGCGTCTTCTGCGCGCGCAGCTCCTGGCGCAGCCCGTTCGTCAGCGCCCAGGCGGCGGACTTGCTCATGGCGTACACGCCCAGCAGCGGCCCATTGATCCAGCTGGCGATCGACAGCACGTTCAGCACCGCCCCGCCGCCGTTCGCAGCCAGCACCGGCGCAAACGCCTTCGATACCGCCAGCGGCCCGAACAGGTTGACCTCCAGGTGGCGGCGGGCCGATTCGATGCTGTCCGGGGCCAGGAACCCGCCCGTATCGGCGATGCCCGCGTTGTTGATGACCAGCGTCACGTCCGAAGCCAGCGCGGCGGCGGCTGCGACGTCCTGCGCGCTGGTCACGTCCAGCTTCAGGGGCTGAACGCCCGCCAGCGTGATGCCGGACGGGTCGCGCGCGGCGGCATAGACCTTGCGGGCGCCGCGGGCCAGCGCCTCGCGGGCAAAGGCCAGGCCCAGGCCGCGGTTGGCGCCGGTGATGAGGACAACGGCATTCTTGAGTTCCATGATGGTGTTCCTTGTCGTAACGGTTATGCGGCGGATACGCCTGCGTCGGTGGAGTCAAAATATGATGTTCATCATATTTAGGTGCGGCAAAAGGGCCGCGCAAGGCGGCCCGGAAAAAAGTCAGTGGGTGGCGCTGTCGCCCTTGTCGTCGTACTGATCCAGGATCGCCTGGCGGGCGGATGCCAGCACGGCGCGCCCCTGGTCGTTGTCGCCCAGCGCGCGGGCCAGCTGCAAAGCGCCGACCAGCGTGCTGGTCACCGCCGCCGCGGCGTGGTCGCCCGCGCCGGCCGGCAGCACGCGCTGCACGCCTTCCATCAGGCGTTGCACCCGGCTGGCAGCGGCTTCGCGCAAGGGCCCGGTCTGGCGGGGGATTTCCGACGCCACGGCGGACACCGGGCAGCCGCCCTCGCAGCCGACCAGATGCGCCTCGCTGAGGTAGGTGTCCACCCAGGCGCGCAACGGGCTGGCGCCTTCAGCGCGGCGGCGCGCCATGCCCTGGGACAGCCGGGCGGCGCCGTCCTGCCCGGCGCGGTCCATGGCGGCCGCCAGCAGCGCGTCGCGCGACGGGAAGTGGGCATAGAAGCCGCCGTGCGTCAGGCCGGCTTCCTTCATGACGTCCGCGACCCCCACGCCCGCCACCCCGACGCGGCGGATCGCGCGCGACGCGGCATCGACGATGCGTTCGTGGGACAGTTCCTTGCGGCGGGAGGCGGGCATGATCGCGGCACCTAAAATATGATGATCGTCATATTAGATCCGCGATTATCCGGAATGCAAGCCCCGGCCCCAAATTACGTTAAACGGCAGTCTTTCAGCGCCAGGCTTCCGGCTCGACGCTGACCTCGCCCTTCTCCGCCGAGAAATACACGATGCCGTCCGAGATGTTGGCGTTCAGCTGCATGGTGCGCTCGGCCAGATTGCCCAGCGCCCGCGTCTGCTCGGCCGGCAGGTTGATCACCTTCAGGTTGCGCGTGCGCTCCAGCTTGTTGCGCACGCCATCCCACCAGATCTTGCTGGCGGAGCCGCCGTAGCAATAAACGATGACCTCTTCAGCGCGCCCGCAGGCGCGCAGGATGCGGCGCTCTTCGGGCTGGCCCACCTCGATCCACAGCTTGACTGCGCCGGTCAGGTCCTTGACCCACAGATCCGGCTCGTCCGTATCGCTCAGCCCCTTGGTGAACGACAGCTCTTCCTGCGCGTGCAGGGCGAAGGCCAGCAGGCGCACCATCATGCGCTCGTCCGTTTCCGAGGGATGGCGGGCAACCGTCAACCCGTGGCTGCCGTAATAGTGGCGGTCGGTATCGGCGACGTTGAGTTCGGCCTTGTAGATAGTGGCGCGCAGGGCCATGGCGGGATCCGTTGAAAAAAGCGAATTGCGTGAAGCCCGCCATGATAACCGCCCGGCGCAGCGCTACACTTCCCGGCGCCGCATCGCCAACGTCAACGCAGCCCTCATTCCCCGCCCCGCCATGACCGCCACTGCCGCCCTGCTCGCCTTCACCCTGGCCGCCGCCATCCTGACCATCACCCCCGGCCTGGACACCGCCCTGGTGCTGCGCACCGCCGCCGTCGAAGGCGGACGCCGCGCCCTCATGGCCGGCCTGGGCATCTGCGCCGGCTGCCTGGTCTGGGGCGCACTGGCCGCGCTGGGCCTGGGCTCGCTGCTGGCCGTGTCCACCCTGGCCTACGACACCCTGCGCATCTGCGCCGCCGCCTATCTGTTCTACCTGGGCGCCAAGCTGCTGTGGCGCACCTTTCCGCGCCGCAAAGCCGCCGCCGGCGCGCTCCAGTCCGAAATCCAGTCCAAAGCCGGACCCGAAACCCGGTCCCAACCCGCCCCGGCCACCACCAGCGCCGCCGGCTGGTTCCTGCGCGGCTGCCTGACCAACGCGCTGAATCCGAAGGTCGGCGTCTTCTACATCACCTTTCTTCCGCAATTCATCCCGGCCGGCGCCGACGTGCTGCGCTTCAGCCTGCTCCTGGCCACGATCCACGCCGTCCTGGGCGTGCTGTGGTTCGCACTACTGGTCGCCGCCACGCGCCCCCTGACCCGCTGGCTGTCGCGCCCTGCCGTCATGCGCGGACTGGACCGGATGACCGGCGCCGTGTTCATTGCATTTGGGTTGAGGCTGGCGCTGGAGAAACGCTAGGCAATAGGGCGCAAAAACGCCAGCACACCGCCCGCCCCGCCAACCCCGGCCAGCAATCCATGTAGCGGTTGGCGGCGGGGCGGGGGTGAGCGAGGGGCGTTCGATGCGCCCGAGGGAATCCGTAGGCAGCCGCCGCAGGCGGCAACGAGGATGACGCAGGGGCAGTCCGGAGCGAAGGCTCCGGACCGCAATCGTTGCCCC
>NZ_AGUF01000008.1 GCF_000236785.1 Achromobacter arsenitoxydans SY8
CGTAGCCCTAGAAGTGCTGCATCCATAGCAGGACGGCTATCTCCCAACTCAAGCGTCCAAATCTTGTGCGCGCGGGCTACCTGATATTTATTCCCCTGGCTGAATATCCTCTCAAAAGAGTCAGGAAAGAGGACGTGACACAACGTGTGATACAGCTGCCTCCCTCTACCAGAGGGAATACTATCCAACCACAGAGCAAAGTGCTGACCATCACTCAACAGCGATTCACGTTCACTGAGAGGCTTCGCCAAAAGTGTGGCAAACGCTTCGACAGCGAATGCCACCTCCATCCATAAATATTGGTTGTAGCCCGGGCCCGCACTACCTAATCCCGACAAAACAGGAATCGTCAAAAATGGCGAATTTGATGGAAATTTTTCGGCCGGATTTATATTCCAAATTCGCTCCAGAGTCTTCATCTTGGTACGAGCACGAAGGTTAGTCGGCCCGAGCTGTACGATCCAAAAAATCTCGGTCATCAACGCGACATCAAGCGCCTGACAAGTAGCCAATTGACTTGCCAACTTGATGTAAAAACCACCGTCGCCCAGGTCAGGCTGCTTCACGTAATTTTCGATCAGCGCCTGAAAGTGTTCAGATGTCCACAGAGACTTCCCATCCAGTAGCAGTGATTTCTGATCCAACAGGCAGCGCTGTTTAAACTTATCCGCAGCCTCGAAGACATAATTGGCAGTAGAGGAATGGGGGTTAAATCGGCTCATAAATGTTTCCGCGACAGCTTAGAAATTTGTTGATACACGGCGATGGGTGAAGGGCAGCGCAAGACCTAAATGGCAATTACCTGATCGCGGCCCCTGCGTCGAAATGTTTGCTCTTGAAATCCCCAACGTCCGAAATGCAATCAGACTTATGAATCATCCGATGACAGTTGGCGCAAAGCACTGCGAAATCAGTCTCCGCATCCATTGGCACCCTCAGCCCTTTCAGCGTGGCAAGGGGACGCAAATGATGCGCCTCAATGTAGCCCTTACCAATCTCGCCATAAATCTTCTCAAAGTCGATACCGCAGACTTCGCAGACACAGCCCCTCTTTACCTTAACAAGCTTCGACAACTTGGCGCTTCGCTCCAAGCGCCTATGCATCCGAAACCGTGTCAGGTCTTCATAGAGAAACTCTTTCGGCTCATCCAACTCCGATTCTTGACCAAAGCCGCCTGCAGTCTCAGTTTCGTACAACTGGGCATACAGCGTGAGCATTGCCTTCAGATCATCCACCAGGACTTCTTCCGAAGGTAGGGCACCAGCCGGGTAGTACTTAGCGCAAATGTTTGCAGCTTCGTAAAAGGCCGTATTGTTCGAAGGTGCGCTGGGTGCAAGGTCGATCTCCGACAAAGGAAATCGCTCCCATGCGGAGCCTAGCAAGGCTCTGAAATTTGCGGCCTTCGCCTTCAGCGCGGTCTTAGCATCTGATTTGTAATGTGCTTTCGCTTCGGTCATACCCTGGTTCAAACTCAGGTAGACACCGAGCATGTCTTCGCGAAATAGATAGACCGGGTAGTAGCCGTACTGTGCTCCGTGTGTAATCGGTCCGTAGAACATCCCAACCCATGGGCCGCGCACCCAACCACCTTGGCCCGAACTGCCCTTGCAGGTGAGTTGCTGATCGGCACCGATGATGCTCTCCACCATGACGCGAAAGTCGTCACGGATGAACCTTGCAAGGGGATGTTTCGGGAAGAGCTCGCCGCACGCCGCTTCGTACCCCGTCAGAACCTTAGTCAGACACTCCTGAATACCCATATCGCTTTCGGCCTCTTTTTCCGGACGATCTCTTGCCATCCGCCGATGAATAAACTGGGCTTATTTATAACATTTTGAAATATTATTTAAGAATCATGGGCAGGCGCGAGGCGTTGCGCGGCCCATTGCGCTTCCGAGTTACCCTAACGGCTCCAGCGTCTCACCGCTTGAATGCGTTACTCTCCCTCCCCCAATCAGTCCGCAAGGAGCCCCAACATGGCACAAGCCTCCGCCCGTCACATCCTCGTTTCCACCGAAGCGAAGGCCAATGAACTGAAGACCGCCATCGAGAACGGCGCTGACTTTGCCCAGCTGGCCAAGGAAAACTCCAGCTGCCCGTCGAGCCGCGACGGTGGCAACCTGGGCACGTTTGGCCCGGGCCAGATGGTCAAGGAATTCGATACCGTCGTGTTCAGCGCGCCGGTCGGCGTGGTCCAGGGCCCGGTGAAGACGCAGTTCGGTTATCACCTGGTTGAAGTGACCAGCCGCAAGGACTAAGGTCCGCTGCCGTTTGCGAAAAGGCCGCCGCCAGGGGTTACCCGGCGGCGGCCTTTTTTTGCTTGGGCCGATTGCGTATGCAGCCCGATCCAACAGTTGCTCGTTTCGGTGTCAGACACCAAGGCGTCTGACACCTGCGGCAAGGTCACTCCTTGCCTGTCATCACCATATGCGCCAGCGCGTCGGCATCCAGCCCGGCCACATCGCGCTCGATGACCTTCACGCCGCTCTTCAGGATCGCGACCCGGTCCGCCAGCGCGACGACGTCGGCCATGTTGTGGCTGATGAGGATGACGGTGCGGCCTTCTTCGCGCAGCTTGCGCACCAGGTTCAGCACCAGGGCCGTTTCCTTGACGCCCAATGCGGCGGTGGGTTCGTCCATGATGACGACGCGGGCGTCCCAGCGCAGGGCGCGGGCGATGGCCACGGCCTGGCGCTGGCCGCCGGACATGCGTTCGACCGGGCGGTCCATGTCTTCGATGGGGACGGACAGGCGCTGCAGGTAGCCGCGCGCGTCCTGCGCCATGCGGCGCTTGTCCAGGACGCTGAGAAAGCCTACGCGGCGCACGAGTTCGGCGCCCATGAAGACGTTTTCCCAGATGGACAGGCGCGGGGCCAGCGCCAGGTCCTGGTAGATGGTGGCGATGCCTTGCACCAGGGCGTCGTGCGGGGATGCGAATACGACGGGCTTGCCGTTCAGGCTCAGGCCGCCGCCGCTGGGTTCCTGCGCGCCGGAGATGATGCGGATGAGGGTGGATTTGCCTGCGCCGTTGTCGCCGCAGATGGCCATGACCTTGCCTTCGGGCACGTCCAGGTCGACGCCCTTCAGGGCTTCGACGGCCCCGTAGGACTTGCGGATCTGGCGTAGCGACAATGCGGCGGTCATGGCTGGGACTCTTACTTGGCGGGTTGCAGGAATTTCTGGACGTTGGACTGGTCGACCAGCACAGAGTCCATGAAGAGGTAGGGGCCGGCGGCGACCTTGTCCTTGGGTTCCTTCTTGACGACGATGCGGTCGATGGAGTCGATGGCGCTGACGCCCAGCTGTTCGAAGGGGATCATCATGGTGGCGGTGATGAGGCTGTTGGGGTCGGCGATGCGGCGGTAGGTTTCGGGGCCGCCGTCTACCGAGACGAGCGTGATGTCGCCCTTTTTCATGCCCTGGGCCTGCAGCAGGTCGTCGATGACGTAGGCCTGGCCGTCGAATGATGCCCAGACGCCCTTGAATTGGCCCTGGTGGCGCAGGAACAGGGCCTGCATACCGTTGCGCACGTCGTCGCGCCAGCTTTGGGTGCGGGCCATGCTGAATTTGGCCAGGTCTTTGACGGCGGTGTTCTCGGTCAATACGGCGTCGAGCATTTTGCCGCGGATGCGGGTGCCGGAGTTGCCGTCAAAGCGCGCGGACAGGATGTTGCCCTGGTAGCCCATTTTGCCCAGCAGATACAGGACGGACTGCGCGCCGGTGGCGTATTCGTTGACTTCGACGTCGAACAGCATGTGCGGGCTGGCGCCGGACATGACGCCGACGACGGGGATGCCTTTTTCCTTGGCGGCCTGGAGCTGGGCGTCGGTTTCTACCGGCTTGCCCATGGCGACGACGATGGCGTCGACCTTTTTGTTGACCAGGGTGTCGAGCTGTTCGGCCAGCTTGGGCAGGGAACCTTCGGCGTTGAGCTGGGTGACGGTCCAGCCCTTGGCGCGGGCGGCTTCGGCCGCGGCGTTGGCGACGCGGGCGTGGGTTTCGGACGACATCTGGAATGCGACGATGCCGACGTCGAAGGCGTGGGCGGCGCTGGCGGCCAGCGCCTGGACGGCGAATGCGCCCGCCAGCAGCGTGCGCTTGAAAAATTTGTTCATGTGTTTTCCCCTTCCGGTCAGAATTTGAAGGCCGCTTTCTTCAGCACGGCCGATGACACCGCGACGGACGCGATCATGATGAAACCCAGCACGATGTCCTGCACGTAGTACGGCGCGCCCATCAGGACGAGGCCGTTGCCCAGCACTTTGAGGATCAGCGCGGCGACGAGGGTGCCGGGGATGTTGGCGTGGCCGGGGTTGAACATGGTCATGCCCAGCAGGACGGCGGCGATGGCGTACAGGAAGTAGTCGCCCGCCATGTTGGGCGCGGCGGACGACAGGCTGGAGGTGAGCAGGATGGCCGCCAGGCCCGCGCACAGGCCGGACAGGGCCAGGCCGATGCTCTTCATGAGGCGAATGTTGATGCCCGCGAGGCGGGCGGATTCGCCGGCCTCGCCAGTGGCGGTCATGCGGGCGCCGGTGCGGGTCCACTTGATCAGGAACCAGGCGAGGAGCACGGCGGCCAGCATCCACAGCACCAGGGCCGGGATGCCGAAGGGTTTGGCGCGCGCCAGGTCGGTGAAGGCGGCGGGCCAGCGGCCCACGTAGGACACGCCGTCGGTCAGCATGAAGGCGAAGCCGCGCGCCATGGCGGCCATGCCCAGCGTGGCGATGAGCGAGGGGACGCGCAGGCGGGTGACGGCGATGCCGTTGACCAGGCCGCACAGCAGGCCGATGCCCAGGCCGGCGCCGATGGCCAGCAGCACGGGCTGGCCGGTGTGCACCAGGGCGCCGGTGACGACGGCGGCCAGGCTGGCCACGTCGGCGACGGACAGGTCCAGTTCGGCCGTGACCAGCGCCAACGTGAAGCCGATGGCGATGATGGCCAGGAAGCTGGTTTCCTTGGCGATGTTCAAGAGGTTGTTGGGCGCCGCGAAGTTCGGGGCGGCGATGGCGAAGAAGCCCACGAGGATGAGGCCTGCGATTGCCGTACCGTACTTTTCCAGGATGCCGCGCATTGATTCAACCCTTGCTGCGTTCGAGTTTTTGTAGGTGCAAGGGTGATCCACCGCCTGCCGGGCGTCCGCGCCCTGATGGCACAGGAGTTTATACCTGTGAGCCGCCCGGCAGAACCACGATGGCGCGACGCGGAACCTAGGGTTTTTACCCCGGCGTCAGACCCGGATGCCCGCCAACGCATGCGACACGGGCGCCAGCGCGGCCTCGGCGGCGCGGAATTGGGCGTACATGCGGCGGTAGGAATGGGCCCTTTCGGACTGGGGCTCGTAATGCTGCGCGGCGCGCGCCATGGCGTCCTGCGCGCCAGCGAAGCTGCTGTGCAGCCCCAGGGCGGTCCAGGCGGCGATGGCGGCGCCCAGCACGCCGGGCTGTTCGGCGTGGCCGACCACGACGGGCCGCTCGCAGACGTCGGCCTTGACCTGGCACCACTGCGCGCTGGACGCCGCGCCGCCGCCGAATCGAATTTCAGAGACGGGCGCACCCAGCGCGGTCTCGGCGCGTTCCAGCACGATGCGGTTCAGGAAGGCCACGCCTTCCAGCACCGCCCAGGCCAGGTCGCCCGGCCCATGGCGGCGGTTCAGGCCGAGGAAGGCGCCGCGCAGGTGCGGATCCCAGTACGGCACGCGCTCGCCCTGCAAGTAGGGCAGGAACAGCGCCGGCTGCTGGTCGCGCGGCGCGTCCAGCAGTTCGCTCATCGCCTCGCCCACGCCCGCCATGCCGTCTTCGCCCAGCCGGCCCAGCAAGGGCAGCAGCCACGCGACAGTGTCCGCGCCGTTCTGGCCCGGTCCGCCGATCTGGTGATGGCCGCCGCCCCAGTCCACGGTCATCAGGCCCTGCGCCTGCACGGGTTCGGCGCCCACGGCGCCGAACACTTCGGTGGTGCCCGAGATGTTGTAGGCATAGCCGGGCCGCAAGGCGCCCAGGCCGGCGACCGCCGCCCAGGTGTCATTGGAGCAGGCGACCACCGGACGACCGGCCAGACGGGCCAGCGAACCCGGTAAGCCGGCCTGGACCGGCGCCACGGTTTCCAGGGGGTCCAGCAGGTCCGGCACCCATGCCGGGCTGGCGCCCGTGGCGCTCAGCAAATCCGGACCCGATGCATGTGGCTGGGCCGCGGCGGACAGGCGGGCCATGGACACCGTATCGCTGGCCATGCGGCCGGTCAGACGGAAGTTCAGATAATCCTTGGGTTCCAGCACCGCCTTTACGCGTGCGGCATGGTCGGGTTCCGTATGCAGCAGCCACGCCACCCGGGCCCAGGGATGGAAGGCATTGATCTGCCGGGATTCAGGATGGGCGGCCGGCATGGACGCCAGCCATTGCGAGACGTCCTGCGCCGCGCGCGCGTCGCGCCAGGTGATAGCGGATCGGATGGGCGCGCCTTGGGCGTCGACGAAGATCTGCGTGCGCGTAACGCCGCAAACCGCCACGGCCTGCACGGCGTCGAACGCCGCGCCCGCCTTGGCGGCCAGCGTGTCAGACAAGGTCTGCAGGCAGCGCCACCAAGCGTCGGCGTCGATGTCGTCCCAGCCGGGATGCGCGTTGACGGCGGCAGGGCTGTCGATATGGCAGGCGTGGACGACGTGCCCCGCGCCGTTCACCAGCGCGGCGCGGAAACGCGTGCCGCCAAGATCCACCGCAAGCACGCAACTCATGGCCGTGCCCCCGGAATGCGGGTGAGGACGCGCGCCGGCGGCATGCGTCGCGCCGGGCTGGGAAGCAGGATCTTGGACATGGAGAGCAGCTTCTGGCGTAAGCCTGTTTGAGGCCGAAACAGGTATTTCGGCATGCCAATATTGTATTTCAGCGCCCCGCGGACGGCGCGTTTTCCCTGTGTCGGGAGCGCCTGGTCTTCGCTGCAGCGCAGCACCGAATTCCCTATCAATTGATAATTTCTGTTCAGGTGACAGGCACCGCAGGCGTGCGACAGAATGGCCCACACCCGGAGGAGACAGCCGGGGCCATAAGAATCCAACGCGCACGCCAGAGGCCCATGAAAAAGTCCAGAAAGGTCATCATTACCTGCGCCATCACCGGCTCGGTCCATACGCCGTCGATGTCGCCCCACCTGCCCGTCACCCCCGATGAAATCGCGCAGTCCGCGCTGGACGCGGCGCAGGCGGGCGCGGCCATCGTGCACCTGCATGCGCGCAAGCCGGATACCGGCCAGCCGACACAGGATCCGGCGTTGTACGCGCAGTTCCTGCCGCGGATTCGGCAGGAGTCCGACGTTGTGGTCAACATCACCACGGGCGGGTCACCTGTGCTGCCGATTGCCGAGCGCATGGCGCCGGCGCTGCAATTCAAGCCGGAGGTGGCGTCGCTGAACATGGGGTCGATGAACTTCGGCATGTATGAGCTGCTGGAACGCTTCAAGGAGTTCAAGCACGCCTGGGAACGCCCCTATCTGGAGGGCAGCAATGACCTGATCTTCCGCAACACCTTCAAGGATATCGAGCACATCCTGACCTCGTGCAGCGATAACGGCACGCGCTTCGAAATCGAGTGCTATGACATCGGGCACCTGTACACGGCGGCGCACTTTGTGGACCGCAAGCTGCTCAAGCCGCCGTTCCTGATCCAGTCGGTGTTCGGCATCCGCGGCGGCATCGGCACCCACCCCGAAGATGTGATGATGATGCAGCGCACGGCGGACAGGCTGTTCGGCGACGACTACATCTGGTCCGTGCTGGCCGCCGGCCGCAAGCAGACGCCGCTGGCGACGATGGCGGCCACGATGGGCGGGAACGTGCGCGTGGGCCTGGAAGATTCCTTGTGGGACGGGCCGGGCGAACTGGCCAAGTCCAATGCGGACCAGGTGCGCCGCATCCGGCGGATCCTGGAGGATCTGTCCTTGCAGGTGGCCACGCCCGACGACGCGCGCCAGACGCTGCAACTGAAGGGACGCGGCAACGTCGCGTTCTGAACCAACATCCAATCCCGTGGGGAGACAAACATGAAAAAAACGATGTGCGCGGCAGCCTTGACCGCACTTTTCGGCATGGCGGGCGCGGCGCAGGCCGATGATGGCGTGATCCGCATCGGCTTCATCACGGACATGTCCGGATTGTCGGCGGACGCCGACGGGCCCGGCGGCGCCGAGGCCATCAAGATGGCGATTGCGGACATGGGCGGAACCGTGGCGGGCAAGAAGGTGGAAGTGCTGGTGGCGGACCACCAGAACCGCGCCGATATCGCGTCGTCCCGCGCGCGCGAATGGCTGGACCAGCGCGGCGTGAACATGCTGATCGCCGGCGCGAATTCCGCGGCGGCGCTGGCGATGGCGAAGGTAGCCGAGGAGAAGAAGACGCCGTTTTTCGTGGTGAGCGCGGGCGCTTCGGAATTGACGAATTCGCAGTGCACGCCCTACACCGTGCATTACGTATACGACACGGTGTCGCTGGCGCGCGGCACGGCGCGGGCCATGATGAAGGAAGGCAACAAGGACTGGTTCTTCCTGACGGTGGACCATGCCTTCGGCCATGCGCTGGAGCGCGATGCGTCCAAGGTCGTCCAGGAGGACGGCGGCAACGCCAAAGGCCGGGTCCGGCATCCGCTGAACACGGCGGATTTCTCATCGTTCATCCTGCAGGCGCAGGCTTCCGGGGCGCAGGTGCTGGGGCTGGCCAATTCCGCCAGCGACACCAGTAACGCGGTGAAGGCGGCCAACGAATTCGGCCTTACGCCGAAGATGAAGATCGCCGGCCTGCTGGTGCTGATCACGGACGTGCACGCGCTGGGCCTGCAGGCGGCGCAGAACATGTACCTGACCACGGCCTGGTACTGGGACCAGGACGACGCGTCGCGCAAGTGGGCGTCGCGCTTCGAATCCGTGATGAAGAAGAAGCCGTCCATGCTGCAGGCGGGCGACTATTCCGCCGCGACCACCTATCTGAAGGCGGTGGAAGCCACCAAGAGCACCGATGGCGAGACCGTCATGAAGTGGCTGAGGGCGAACCCGGTGAACGACTTCTTCGTCAAGGACGGCAAGATTCGCGCGGACGGGCTGATGGTGCACGACATGTTCCTGATGCAGGTGAAGACGCCCGCCGAATCGAAGGCCCCTTGGGACTACTACAAGCTGGTGGCCCGCGTGCCGGGCGACCAGGTGTATACGTCGCCCGCGGAATCGACTTGCCGCCTGATGAAGCCCTGACGCCATGGACCAACAGCAACCCGTCATGAACACCGCCGCCCTGCCCGTAGACCTGTCCGGCAAGCGGGTCATCGTCACCGCGGGCGCGGCCGGCATCGGCGCGGCGCTGGCCGACGCCTTTGCCGAGCGCGGCGCGCGCGTGCACCTGTGCGACGTGGACGAGCACGCCCTGGCCAGCTGCCGCCACGCCTGGGCGCGGGCGGACGTCAGCAGCCGCGATGAGATCGACCGCTACATGCAAACGGCGCTGGCCCACCTGGGCGGCCTGGACGTGCTGGTGAACAACGCCGGTATCGCGGGGCCGACGGCGGGCATTGCCGACGTCACGCCGCAGGAATTGGACGCGACGCTGGACATCAACCTGGCGTCGCAATTCCACACGGTGCGCCATGCGCTGCCCGCGCTGCGCCAGGCGGGCGGCGGCAGCATCATCAACATCAGCTCGGTGGCCGGCCGCATGGGCCTGCCCATGCGCACGCCTTATGCCGCCACCAAATGGGGCGTGGTGGGACTGACCCGCTCGCTCGCGATTGAGCTCGGCCCGCTGGGCATCCGCGTCAACGCGCTCTTGCCCGGACTGGTGGCGGGACCGCGCATTGAACGGGTGATTGCGGCGCGGGCGAAAAACATGGGTCTGACGGTCGAGGAACAGACCCGGCTGGAGCTTTCAGGCGTCAGTCTGCGGCAGTTCGTGCGCGCGGCGGACATCGCCAACATGGCGCTGTTCCTGGCCAGCCCGTTCGGGGCGATGGTCAGCGGGCAGGCGATCAGCATTGATGGCGACCTGCAGTCCCTGCCCTGGCAGCCGCCGGCGGAATGACTCAACCGGCCTGCGCTTACTCCAGCAGTTCGATGGTCTGCGCGTACACGCCCTGGCGGCGTTCCTGGGCGGTGGCGCGCAGGGCGTCCAGCAGCCGCGCGGTCAGGTCCTGGTTGCGCGATTCGGTGCGCGTGATGAGCAGGAAGTCGTACCACTGGCGCGAGGCCAGCGGCAGCGCGACCAGGTCGGGAAAGGACATCACGATGTCCGACGCCGACAGCGCATTGACCAGGCTGATGCCCTTGACCGCACGCACGGTGCCCGGCACCAGCGACATGTGGGCCTGCATGCTCGACCGCAGCAATAGCGAGTCGGCGATGTCGCCCTGGGCCACGACATAGTCGGACCACAGCGGCTTGACGTAGGAATCGGGCGGGATGTCGGCCACATTGACGGATTCGCGTCCGGCCAGGGGATGCTCGCGATGGGCGATCGCCATGACGTCCGCACGCAGGAACGGGGTGAAATCCAGCCGCGTGCTGTCGCGCCCGACGGCGCCCAGGCCGAAGTCCGCGCGCATGGTTTCCACCGCGCTGATCACCTGCATCGAGGATTCGACGTCGATGGAGAACGGCCGCGTGCCGTTGACGTCCAGGTAGCGGCGCACGGCGTCGGGCGCGTAGCCTAGCGCCAGCGCGGGCGACGAGGCGATGCGCAGGCCGCGCCCGCCGAACTGTTCGATGCTGTGCAGCGCTTCGTCGATGCGCACCAGCTCGTCCAGCACGAACTTGGCTTCGCTGTACAGGTACTGGCCGGCCTCGGTGGGACGCAGCGTCTTGTGGGAGCGGTCGAAAAGCTGCACGCCGGTGGCGCTTTCCAGCCGCGAAATCGCGTGGCTGATCGCCGGCTGGGTAAGGTGCATGGCGTGCGCCGCCTGCCGCGTCGAACCGGTCATGACCACCGCATAGAAAATGCGCAGGTCGTGGATATTGAAGTTGCGCTTCATGCGGGGCCGGACTACCTGCTTGCCGGCGCCGGCGGCGCATACTTGCCGCCGATGACGGTAATGCCCATCTGCGCGCCGGCGGCGCGCGACAGGTAGTCGTTCTTGAGCGTGGCGCGGTCGCCAAAGACCGTGTCGGTCTTGCCGCCCAGCGTCCCGAGCGTCTTGTCGATGTCGTTCTGGGCGTCGTGCATGCCCTCTTGCAAGGCGCGCCGCAGCGCGGGATTGAGCGCTGCGGTGTCGTAGGGCTCGCCGGGCTGCAGGCCGATGCTGGCGAAGCGCTCGCGCAGCCATTTTTCGGTGGCCGGCGTGGGCGCGAACTGCAGCAGGAACGCCAGTTCTTCGTAGAACTCCAGCGTCGTGTATCGCTGCGCGCGCGGCGCGGGCGTCAGCCAATCCACTTGGACGGGCGCGGCGGGCGCGGCCTTCTTGCGAAAGGCGGACAAGGGCTGGACCTTGTAGCGCGACTGGATGCGGTTGACGTTGCTCATGTCGGCGGCGCTAAGGCGCTGCGTGCGTCCCGACAAGGTGGCCAGGCTGGTTTCAGACCGGAAGACCTTAGTGATACCGGCAGGGACCTTGCCGTTCCAGGACGGGCCGGCGACCAGGAAGCTGCCGCCGCCATTGCCGGTAGCCCGCGTGCCGATGTACCCGAAGCGGTAGCTGTACAGATCCATCAATTGCAGGACGAAGTCGCGCCGCCTTTCCATGCCCGGCACGGTGACGACGACCGGTTCGGCGCGCAGATCCAGGGCGGCGAACACATACTGCGCGCCCGTGTCCGGATTTGCGGCGGGATGGATCGTATTGAACGGCCCCTTGTACTGCGGACCGTTTCTGTCGATGCTGGATGCATGGATGGCCTGATAGCTGGCGACCATGGGCGTGCCGTACAGATAGGCTTCACGGGCGATGCTGCGCGCCTGTTGCGCGGTGACGCCCTCGATGCCGACGGACTGCGATCCCGTGGCGGCGTCGGGCGACGTGAAGCTGCAAGCCGCCAGGCTGCCGCCCAGCGCTGCGGCGGCGATCAAGCTGAAGGACAGGCGGCGGACGGATCCGATGCTACTCTGGCGATGGCGCATTCAATGCTCCAACATTGCGTGATTGCGCCGGCGCCGGAATGGCGGCGGCGTTGCCCGCAGGGCTTGAATCCGGGGGATTCTGGCATATTTCCCGGTCACGTAAAAGAAACGCAATTGGCGCGGCTTGCGCCCGCTCACAGGAACGTCAGGCAACGATGGAAACGCAAGAACTCGGCGCGAATGCCGCCGGCGGCCCGGACGGAGAGCCCTTCAACCTCCGCGCGTCTTCCTATTTCTTGCTGCAGGCCGAGCACTGCTGCACGGCCTGCGGGCAAGCGTCGCGCGTGTACGCGCTGGCTGTGCCGCCCGGCCACGAAAGCACCGAGGCCGATCTGGACCTGGACGACATTGACGCGGACAGCCCCGGCCTGGACGCCCAGGCGTTTCGCGATTGGCTGTTCAGCCCCGCGCGCTGGCAAGCCATCGACGGCCCTGCCATGATCTCCTCGATCCGCGCGCTATCGCCATCCGTAGCGCACGCCTTGCGGGCGCTTGCGCCGCGCTTTCGCCCGAACCCTGAACGGGGCGGACAATGGAGCAATTTCTGCGAACACTGCGATGCGCCGATCTGGGACGGCGCGCTGTTCCCGACCCCAGGGCAGGCGTTCTGCCCCAGGGATGCCGAGGCCGCCTCGCACATCGCGGCGCGGCCGGTGGATGCGCCGTTCGAGGCCTACTTCGGCATGTGCTGGACGGACAGCTACCGCAACAAGTGGCCCCTGTTCTCGCGCATGGGCTACGACTGCGCCGAAGACGAATGACGGCGGCCTGGGCGGACCGGCCGCCGGGGCCGTAGCCGCGGGTGTGGCCGTCAGGCTGACTGGGCTTGTTCCTGCAGCGTTTCCAGCTGATGCGCGGGAATCGCGGTGATGGCGCTCTCGGTGGCGCTGGCGTCGGTGGTCAGGTGCTGGATCAGGTCCACCGTGGTGGAGCGGCGGGTCAGCATCAGGCAGGTGACCTCGGCGTCCGCGACCCGCGTGGCGTGCCAGCAACCGGGCCGCATGCAGACGCCCTGCCCCTGCGGCACATGGAAGGCGGCCAGCGTGGACAGGTCGGGGCTGCCGTCGTCGGCGCTGCGGGCCACGACCTGGATGATGGCGCCCGTCAGCGGCACGATGGCCTGCTGCGTGAGCAGGTGCTTCTCCAGGCTGGCGATTTCAGTGGACTGGCTGCGGTAGTTGACCCACAGCAGCTCGGCGTCGCCGCCGGCGCCCGTGTTGAACTGGTGTTCCTGCCAGAAGTCGGTGGCCGGATTGGTGTACAGCGGCACGCCGTTGCCGTCCGGCATGGGCTTGCCCAGCATCCAGCCATAGGCCGTGAAGGCGTCCGGGGTGAGATCGTTGATTTCCAGCTGCGTGTTGCTCGTCATGCGGAACCCTGTGATGGCTTTGCGCCGCGTCGGGGAAACTCGGCGTCGTAGTCGAAGTCGCCGCGCGCGATGGCCTCCAGGATGGCGGCCCGCCGGTCGGTGGCCCGCTTGAGATTGGCTGCAGTGGGTTTGACCCTGATGCGCTCGACACAATGCCGGCCGTCAAAGAAGAAGCCGATCTCGATGGACGATTCGGACGCGGGGCGCACCCCCTCGAATCCCTTGCTCATCGCCTGCTCCCATTGTTGCCGATGGACCACATGATAAACGCTTCGATGTGACGGACGCGCTGTCATACACTGCCTCTACGCCCCCACGCCAAGGATGCGCATCATGGCTACCGACCTGTCGTCGCATTATGTGTACCTGGACGCCTCCGGCGCCGCCACCACCGTCCAAGGCGGCGACGCCTTCTGGTCGCAGTCCGGCGCAGAGCTGGAGAATTTCGGCCGCGGCTGGCTGGTGTCCGAATACGAATTCGCTTCTGACTGGCCGCAATGGGAAATGCACCCCGGCGCCGACGAGATCGTGCGCCTGTTGGCGGGCGAGTGCGAACTGCACCTGGAATGGCCCACCGGCATCCAGACCGTGAAGATGCGGGCTGGCGACGCCTATGTGGTGCCCAAGGGCGCGTGGCACACCGTCAGGGTGTTCGAGCCCTGCCGCATGCTGCACATCACCATGGGCGCGGGCACGCAGCATCGCCCCGTCTAGCGCCCCTGCGGCGCCCTATCCTGCGGCGCCGGCGGGACGCGAGCGCTGGATCTCGCGGTCGTCGATCGGCCAGTGCAGCGCGGCCGACAGCACGCCCAGCGCCATCGCTCCCAGCCATATCAGGTCGTAGGACCCGGTGGCTTCGAACACGACGCCGCCCAGCCACACGCCCATGAACGACCCGAGCTGGTGGCCGAAGAACACGAAGCCGAACAGGGTCGTGATGTAGCGCACGCCGAACACCTGCGAGATCAGGCCGTTGGTGAGCGGCACCGTGCCCAGCCACACAAAACCCATGACCGCCGCGAACGCGTAGACCGACCATGTGGACAGCGGCAGCAGCACGAACAGGGCAATCGCGGCCGTGCGCAGCAGGTAGATGCCGGCCAGCAGATACTTGCGGCGATGATGCGCGCCCAGGATGCCGCACACATAGGTGCCCATCACGTTGGTGAGCGCAATGATGGCCAGTGCCGCAACGGCGTCCGAGGCGCGCAGGCCCTTATCCATCAGGTACGCCGGCAGGTGCGTGCCGATGAACGCAAGCTGGAAGCCGCAGGCCAGGAACCCCAGGTTCAGCAGCCAGAAGCCGGGGCTGGCAAAGGCCTCGCGGATGGCGGCCGGCAGCGACAGGTTCGCGTCCGGCGCGGCGGCGTCCCGCAAGTTTCCGGCCGGTTCACTCAACGGAAACGCCAGGGGCAGCAGGACAAGCAGCGCGACCGCGAAGGTCAGCAGGGCCGCGACCCAACCCCAGCCGCCGATCAGCCACTGCGCCGCCGGCACCATGGTGAACTGCCCCAGCCCGCCCACCGCGCCGGCCACACCCAGCGCCCAGCTGCGCCGCTCCGGCGGCACCAGACGGCTGAGCGCGCCGTAGATGGCGGCGAACGCGGTGCCCGACAACGCTATGCCGATGCATACGCCGGCCGTCCACATAAAGCCGGCAGGCGTGGTCGCGTGAGCCATGCCCGCCAGCCCCAGCGCATAGAACAGCAGCCCGCCCGCGATCACCTTGGCCGATCCGTAGCGGTCGGCAATCATGCCCGTGAACGGCTGCACGATGCCCCAGGTCAGGTTCTGCACAGCCAGCGCGATGGCGAAGGTCTCGCGGCTCCAGCCGCGATCCATCGTGACGGGCAGCAGGAACAGGCCCTGCACGTGGCGCACGCCCAGGGCCAGGCCCATGACGACGCCGCCGGCCAGCACCAGCAGCCATAGCTGCGAGGCATCCAAAGACGATTTGTTCGGGGCGGACATGGCGAACCTCTTGCGTGGAACGTCGCCCCCGTTCAGGCGGGCACCGGCTCTATTACAGGGGCGGCGCGCCGTGGATTCAACCGATTATTTTTTGTCCGCTGCATGCGCGGGGGGAATGCCAGGATTGCTGTGCAGGCTCAAATGCACTAGACGGACGCTTCCAAAAATCAGCAATAATTACATATCGTTAAAAGACATAACATTAATGCTGGGCAGGGAGTCTTGCGGTGGACGTGTTTAACAATCGAGATAATGACAATCACCAGTTGCGGCAATCGCGATCACTTACGCCTCCTCAATTTGTACTAGGTGAGGACTATGACCGTCGGACCGACATTCACGCTCGATTCGGAGGCAGTGCCCAAAGCGGCATTTCCACCTCGGGCTCATTTCCCGCTATTTTTCTCTTTACCGGTGAAACGGGTGACCAATACGGGTATCGCGATGGATTTACCCCTGGAGGCACATTCCTCTACACTGGTGAAGGTCAAGTGGGAGACATGCAATTCAACCGCGGAAATAAAGCCATTAACGAGCATGCGGTGAATGGGAAGTCACTCTACTTGTTCGAAGCTTTAAGAAACCCCAGAAAGCAACGGTACTTAGGTGAGTTTTCGTTGATCCGCGCTCATACAGACCGCACGGGGCCCGATCGCAACGGAGCCCTCCGCAAGCTGATCATTTTTGAATTGCAGCCAGGCGCAAGCACGCTTGAAGCGTCAAACCTTCCGCTACCCGCCGACGTACCTCCCTCGTCCCTAGAGGAAGCCAGAGAGCGGGCAATCGCAGCCTACAAAGCACAGTCGAGTAGAGAGGCAAGGCCTACTATTCAGAACCTGTACCAACGTAGTGAAGCGATTCGCTCGTACGTGCTGCAGCGAGCCAATGGAAATTGCGAACATTGTTCCCGCCCCGCACCCTTTAGTCGCGTTGATGGGTCGCCGTATTTAGAGGTTCACCATGTCCATCGTCTTTCGGATGGCGGCATAGATCATCCTAAAAACACTGCAGCGCTTTGCCCTTCGTGCCACCGTGAAGTTCACTTCGGGCGCGAAGGAGGAGTTATTAACAATCGGTTGATCGCTAGTCTTGCCTTGAAAGAAAGAGCGTAAGGCTCGTAGCCCTCTATCTCGAGGGGAATTCTATCGGCGCCCACACGGAAAACACCGCCCCCTTCCCCACCGCCGACCTCACCGACACCTCGTACCCCAGCAGTCCCGCCAGCCGCCGCACGATCGCCAGACCCAGGCCCAGCCCCTGCCCGGAAGGCGGCGCGTCCGGTGCGCCCGCGCCGCGCGTGAATTCGGCGAAGACCGTCTCCAGGGCGTCCGGCGCGATGCCGACGCCCGTGTCCCAGACCTGGATCAAGGCGCCGCCGGCGCGGCGGCGGGCGCAGAGCAGCACGCGGCCATTGGGCGTGTACGACAGCGCGTTGCCAAGCAGGTTGTCCAGGATGCGGCGCAACAGCGCCGGGTCGGTGTCCAGCGAGATATCCGTGGGCAGGACCGTCAGTGTCAGGCCGCGGGCCAGCGCCTGCGGTTCGTAATCCTGGCGCAGCGCTTCGAACAGCGCGTCCAGGTCCAGGCGCCGGCGCTCTACGCGCGTCAGGTGCGCGTCCATGCGGGACACATCCAGCAGGCCGTCCAGCAGCCGGTTCAGACCTTCCAGCACGGTTTGCTGGCGCTGCGCCACCAACAGCGCGTCCTGCGGGCTGATCCGCCCTTCGGCGGCGCGGTTGGCCAGAATGTCGGTGAACAGGCCCAGCGCATGGACCGGCTGGCGCAGGTCGTGCCCGGCGGCGGCCAGAAAGCGGGTCTTGGCGACGTCCGCCGCGGCGACGCGGTCGCGCTCGCGCTCCAGGTTGCCGATCAGCGCCAGGTTTTCGAACCGCAGCGCGACCGTGGTGCGCAGGCTGCGGTAGGTGACGGCGCTGAAGTACATGTTCACGACCAGCAGGCACAGGGCGAATGCCGCATAGACCAGATGCAGGCCGTCGCCTTCGGCCAGGCACGCGAGGGTAAACGGCGCCAGCATGCCCAGGGCCGATCCCGCGTAGGCGGGCGGATAGGCCGACAGCGACGGCACCGCGCCGCTGCACATGCCGGCCAGCATCACGCAGCCGAACGCCAACATCATGTCGTCGTGCGACAGCACCGCAGCCAGCCCGGCAAGGCCCCACAGCAGCCCCGATAGCCAGGACAGCGCGGAGAAACCCAGCACATGCCGGCGCGAGGCGGACAGGGCGACCCGCCGCCGCAGAAAGCCGCGGGTCAGGCCTACGCGAAACGCGGTCAGCAGGTAGATCGCGGCAGCCCATCCCGCCAGCAGCCAGGACGGCACGCTGCCGTGCATGACGTAGGCCACCGGAATGACGACGGCGAAATTAGCGAACAGCACCCCGTATGACTGCCGATGCAGCAGCGCGGCCAGCTCCGCCTGGATCTGTGCAGCGGCAGGCGCGGCCGCCGGGGCGGGCGAGGCGGATAAGGTCATGGGCCTGGGCCGGGGTCGGATCCCTATAATGACGCGTCATTCTGACACATCATGTCATCACCCCGTCCCCCAATGATTTTCCGGCCCCCACAAGCCCCGCTGCGCATCCTGCTTGCCGATGACCACGGCATCGTGCGCGAGGGCTTGAAAATGATGCTGGCCCACGCGCAGGCCACGATCGGCGCGGTGGACGAAGCCGCCACGGGGGAACAGGCGCTGGCGCTGCTGGCGGCGCACGGCGCCGACCTCCTGGTGCTCGACCTGGGCATGCCCGGCGTGTCGGGATCAGGCTGGGTGCGCGCGCTGCGCGTGCGCCACCCGGCGCTGTACATCATGGTGCTGACGGCCAATACCGACGAGCGCACGCGCGCCGCCGTGCTGGAGGCCGGCGCCGACGCCTTTGTGGCAAAGACCGGAAGCTCGCAGCCCTTGCTGGCCGCCATCGCGGCGCTGGCCAGCGGCGTCGCGCGTCCGCGCGCCGCGCCCGCCGCCTACATGCAGACGCCCGACGAAACGCTGACGCGACGCGAGCAGCAGGTGCTGGCCATGGCCGCGCTGGGCGCGACGGCCGCTCAGATCGCGCAAGACCTGCACATCAGCCCCTTTACCGCGCGCAAGCACCGCGAAAACCTCATGCGCAAGCTGGGCCTGCACAGCACGGCCGAGCTGGTCGCCTACGCGGTGCGGCTTGGCCTGCCCACGGGCTAGGCCAGCGATCCCCAGCGCCCGCGCCGGCATCCGCAAGCCCGCGGTGGCCCGCGCCCAAAAATACGGCACGCATCGTATTTTCCGGCGGCCCCTCCCTCTCTAGACTGGCCTAGCAGCGTCGCGCCTTCTCATTGCGACCAATCGTCCGGGATTGCGCGCGGAGCGCTTCCGTCCATGAACATGCAGCACCGTCGCCATGCACACTGCTCCCGCCGCCGCTTCCCGCCATCCCGATCCCGCCGGTCCCGCCGCACGCCTGCCGCCGTCCGATCCCGTAATCGAACTGGTGCAGACGCAGCACGAACGCCTGCGGCGCTTTGTGCGCAGGTACATCCGCAACCCCAGCGACATTGACGACATCACCCAGCAGGCGCTCGCGGAGATGTCGCTGTCTTACGAGCGGTTTCGCGGCGCGAGCAAGCCATCGACCTGGTTGTTCGGCATCGCGATGAACCTGATCCGGAATCACCTGTCGCGCGCGCCCGAGCGGCGGCTTGTCTTCGAGGGCATCGAATCGCTGGCGACGGAGGCCTGCCTGGACCCTGCCCCGCCAGTGCGGGCCGAATGGCGGCAAATGGTGAGCATCGTGGACCAGGCCATGGCCGACATGCCCAAGGAACTGCGCACGATGCTGCAAATGGTGGCGGTGGAAGAACTGTCATACGAAGAGACCGCACGACAGCTGGCCCTGCCCATCGGGACGGTGCGCAGCCGGGTGTCGCGCGCGCGCGCCCATCTGCGCCGTCGGATGCAGGCTCGCGGTGTTTGCCTGGACGCGTAACAGCCACCGCTTCCGGAACACCCATAGCCATCCGCTATTCGCGGATTTAGGCGAACTTCCCGCCAAATGCCGGGAATTTGACGCGCAGCAACCGTAAACACCCATCGACATTAACGCTTCGTTTTCAATAGTTACATCTACCTCGATCCGTCCCCGCTATCCCTGGGTACAGTGCTGCCTTCCCTATTCCCTTCGGCAGGCATCCAATCATGCGGCACGCCCGGCTAGGCTCTTTCGTTCCCGCGGGTTGCGTCCGCGCCAGCGCGCAATGAAGGCCGCGCCCTTTTTCAAGCCCCTGGCGCTCGCTGCCGCGCTTGCCGGCCTGCCGCTACTGGCGCCGGTCAGCGCGCACGCCATGCCCGACTGGATGCAGCAATGCACCTCCAGCTTCTACGGCGAAGGATCCGGCACCTCCTGCCATGAGAACTACCAGGAAGGGCTGGCGGCGGTGCTGGTCGGCGTCGGCAGCGACGAATCGGCCGCGTGGGGCTACATCGACAAGCAAGGCATCATGGCCATCGCGCCCGCCTACACGGAAGCCAGGTCGTTCCAGAACGGCGTGGCCGCCGTCAGCCAGGGCGATCGGTGGGGCTACATCGACCGCAAGGGCCAGTGGGTCATCCAACCCCGCTTCTCCAACGCCACCGGCTTTAACGCCGAGGGCACGGCGCTGGCTGAAGAAGACGGCCGGGACGTGCTGATCGACCGCCACGGCAAGGTCGTCAAGACCTTTCCGCTGGGGACGCGCTCGTGGGGCTTCCTGCCCGGTCAGAAGCTGGCGTCGATGGAGTGGCCCACGCCGCCACGCCTTTTCAGTACCGCCAGCGGCAAGGCCGCCGCGCTGCCCGACGGCGTGATGGCCCTGGCCGCGCCCACGGGCGGCTACCTGCCCGCCCAGACGCGCGACTCGCGCTACGGCGGCTGGTGGGGCCTGCTGGATGCGAAGGAAGGATGGGCGATTGCGCCGCAGACGCTGCGTTCCATGTCGCCCCCCGTGCGCGACGGCAACGTAGTGGCCGTGCAGCGGGAGCGCCAGTGGGAATTCGTGGACACGGACGGCGCATCGCTGGCGCCGGACCGCTACGAGCGCGTGGAACTGGTGGCTCCCGGCGCGTGGCTGGCGCGGTCCGCCGATGGCAGGACGACCCTGCTGGACGGCAGCCTGAAGCCCATCCACGTGTTCCAGGGCGGCTACGTGGGCCTGGTGGAACGCGACGGCTGGCGCTACGCGACCGAACCCGGCATGACGCTGCTGGTCGATCCCGCGGGCGGCCTGCAGCGCCTGCCCCTGCGCAACGGCAAGGTGGAAATCAGCGGAGGACGCGCGTGGGTGTATGGCGCGCCCGAGTCCGGCGTGAACGCAGGGACGGCAGACGACATGAGTCCCGAGGACGAGGCGCGCGCGGCTGCGGCATTGGCCGAGGTCCAGGCCCAGGCCGCAGCGGACGAAGGCCCCGGCATCGAGCAGGAGGCCGCGACCGAGGCCGTCGCCGCCGCGGCCGACACGGCGGCCGATGCCGCTGTGGCAGCGGCTGCGGACGCCGCGGCCCCGGCCGCCATGGACGCGCAGACCGGGCCCGACGACGCCGCGCGCGACGCGGCCGTGGCGCAGTCCGGCGACGGCGCCCTGCACCAGATCTACGGCCCGGACGGCCGCCCTGTGCTGGACGACGCCGCCATCGCCAGTTTGCGCGGCTACGACATCAGCATCTTCCATTACGCGCGCGCCGCGGGCGCCGACGCCGCAAACGCGCCGCTTGCGCTCCTGCATCCCGACAGCTACGAAAAGCCCCTGGGCATCCTGACCGCGTCGGGCAAGATCGTCACAAATGCGGACTGGGACAGCATCGACACCTACGACGTCGCAATGCCGCTCCTGGTCCGCACGAAGAACCACCGCGCAGGCGCGATCGGTGCGGACGGAAGCTGGGCCGTGCCGCCGGAGTTCAGCGAGATGCGCGCCTTCCGCGGCCCCTACACCTGGGCCCGCACGCCGGACATGAAACGTGGCGACGCCCGGCTGATCGACGCGCGCGGCCAGACCGTGCCGGTGCCGGCCGATGTCCTGGAAGACGCGTCGAAGATTGATGGCGACTTGCTCTTCTATCGGAAGATGAACGAGAACCGCCAGCGCCGCTGGGGCCTCTGGAACATTCGCGAGGGCGCTCCCGCCCTCAAGCCCGCCTACGAACAGGTGCAGGAATTCGAGGGCGACTGGGCCAAGGTCCAGGAGAAGAACCGCTGGGGCGTGGTGAACCGCCAGGGCCAGTGGGTGCTGCCTGCCACGCAGGAAGGCGCCTACGATATGGAGTACCTGGGCGACGGCCTGATGCTGGTCGACGCGCCCGACGCCGCGCGCAAGCGCTCCGGCTACAGCGAACGCGCCTATCGCGTGGTGAACCTGCGCACCGGCAAATCCAGCGAACCCGTCGTCGGCAAGCCGGAAAAGCTGAAGGGCGGACGCCTGCTGGGCCAGTTGCCCGACGCGAGCGTCGTGCTGTTCGACGCGCAAGGCAGCTTCATTCGCGTGTCCGATGGCCGCCCCGAGAGCAAGCAGCAGTATGGGGACTGGCTCTACATTCGCCACGACGAACGCGAAGGCGCCATCGACGCCCGCGGCAACCTGAAAGTGCCCGCCATCTACGGCGAATTCAATCCTTTCTTCGCGCAGCCCGAGGGCCTGGCGCGCGCGAACCTGGGCTCGGGCTATCGCGTGATCGACCAGAACGGCAAGCCCGTGCTGGAAAAGCTGGGCGACGGCACGCCCCTGGCTTCGATGCGCAGCATCGTGTTCAGCGACGACAACGAATCGACCAGCATCATGGTGGACCTGCAGGGCCGCGAGATCGCGCGCGTGGCGGGCCGATACGCCATTGATTACCGCAACGCCAGCGAAGGCGTCGCGCCATATAGCGACGACAACGGGAAGTCGGGCTTCATCAATGCGGCCGGCAAGCGCGTCGTGGGCGCACACTTCGACAAGCTGGGCCCGCTGAAGGACGGACTGGCCCGCGCGCGCCGGCTGGAACGCACTGGCAAGCTGTACGGCTATGTGGACCTGACCGGACGCTACGCCATCGCGCCCGCGTTCACATGGGCCGCCGACTTCCACGACGAACGCGCCCTGGTGCGGCGCGGCCGGCTGGTGGAATTCATCGACACCAAGGGCAAGACGACGGCGCTGTTCGGCACGCTGTGCGGCACGCTGGTGATCGTGGATGCCCAGGACAGGCAAAGCTGGCCGCCCCGCAAGCTCACCTGCCCCGAGGCCGTCGGCATCGACCCGCCCCCGCCCGTTCCCGCCGTCAGTGCCAACCCCGCCAACGCCAAAGCAGAATGACCATGACGTCACGCGCGCTACGAACCACCCGCCTTGCCTGCGCCCTGGCCGCCCTGGGCGTGTCCCTGTCTGCACAGGCGCAGTCCGGCCACCTTTATTGCCTGGCTGAAGGCGACTACCTTGCCTATCCCGCCGCGGACGACATCGCCTCGCGCAACCCCTTCGGCAACGGCTGCATCCGCGACCTGTCAGACGGGCGCGCGGCCGTGCTGCTGCCGTCGGCCATCGAGAACATCGACCGCGTGCCGCGCAACTCGTCGCTGCGCCGGCATGCCTGGGGCTTCCTGGATGCAAACGGCCGCGTCGCGATCGAGCCCATCTTCGAGGCGGTGCGCGACTTCCGCCACGGGCTGGCGGCCGTGCAGTGGCAGGGCAAGTGGGGTTACATCGACACGAATGGCCGGATGGCGGTGCGGCCGCGCTACGACGCGGTCGAGGATTTCGTCGAGATCGGCCTGGCGGTGGCGACGCTGGACGGACGTCCGGTCCTGATCGACCGCCAGGGCAATCCCGCCGGCGCCCCGCTCGAGGAAAACGTGCGCGCCTTGCGCCTGTCGGACGGCGTGCCCGCCCGCGCCACGGTCCAGTACAAAGAAGAGTACCGCTCGTCCGACGGCGAACGCCGCTACGGCGGGACCGGCGTCGTCATTACCAAGCCCTTCGGCAATGGGCTGTATGTGGCGACCAACGGCGAGGGCAAGTACGGCGTGGTGGACAAGGACTGGAAGTGGATCATCGAGCCCGAGCTGGATGATGTGTTCGTCCAGAACGAGGGCGCGCTGGCCACCGCCTATGGCCGCGAAGGCTCGGTGATGGTGACGGCCGAGGGCAAACTGATCGGCCAGGACCAGCACTACGAAAGCATGAACCCGGTAGGCAAGGCGTTCTGGAGCGCGGCGTTGCCGCGCCGGGCGGGCTACGCGGTGCTTGACGCCTCCGGCGCCGTGGTGGCCACGCTGACGCAGGACGAAGGCCAGGCCTCCCAGCGCCACGCCGACATCGTTGTCTATCCCAGCGGCGGCAACATCGTGGCCCTGGTGCCCGGACGGCCTGCGCCCGTCACATTGGGAACCGGCATTGCCGCCGCCGACGAGGCGGAAGGCTACGTGCTGTTCGTCGACGGCGCGAGCCAGCCCGCCGGACTGCTGACGCCCACGGGCGCCTGGCTGCACGGCGATTCCGCACCGGCCTGGCTGGGCCAGGTCGGCCGCATGGAAGCGCGCCTGGGCAAACTGTGGGTATCCGATGCGCAAGGCAGGCTGCTGAACGTGCTGGACACAGACGGCCGCGCGCTGCTCAAGCCCGAGGCCGTGCAAGCGGCGCAAGACCTGCAGCTCAAGCCGCTGTCCGCCAGCGTACCGGGCGGGCCGCTAGGCCTGCTGGGGCAAGGCCATTGCCATTGCGGCGGCGCGGAATCGGGCGCAGGGCTGCTGCTGGCGGACGGCAGCATCGTGTCCGATCCGTCCTGGAACGAACTGATCCCGCTCGACCTTGCGGAAGATGCGCCCGCGGACGGCCTTGCCGCGGACCAGCTGCGCTACGCGGCCGAAACCGACGACGGCATGCTGCTGCTGGACGCCCGCGGCAAGCCCGTGGACCTGCCCGCGCAGCAGCACATCGGCGTGTTCCGCCATGGCTACGCGCAGGTCTACGGCGATGGCGTGGTCCGGATGATCGACCGCACGGGCAAGACCTACGA
The DNA here is from genome assembly GCF_000236785.1 of Achromobacter arsenitoxydans SY8. Classification (GTDB taxonomy): domain Bacteria; phylum Pseudomonadota; class Gammaproteobacteria; order Burkholderiales; family Burkholderiaceae_B; genus Achromobacter; species Achromobacter arsenitoxydans. Next base: position 24,442 of record NZ_AGUF01000008.1, read on the forward strand.
ACTGCCGGAAGCCTTCGACACGCAGGTCGTCGCGCCCGGCGTGGTCCGCTTCCTGAAGACGGCCGCCGACGGGGAACCCTGGGGCCTGTACGACTTCGTGGCCGGCAAGGCGCTGGCGGCGCCGGCGTTCCGCAGCATCGGCGAGTTCCAGGACGGCCAGGCCGTGGCCTCGCTGGGGCCCGACCGCGTCGGCGTCATCGACCAGCAGGGCCGGTGGATCCTGCCGGCCAGCCACCACGACGCCGAGCGCGTGAACGACAAGTTGTGGCGGGTGTCGCAGGCGGGCGGCAAGCACGACCGCTACGACCGCCCCGCCGCCGTATTCAACACGCAGGGCCAGGCCCTGACCGGCTTCCTGCGCGGCCTGCAGGTCGGCGATTACGGCGATGGCTCCATCAGCGCCGGCAACGACCGGAACCGCTGGATCATCTCGCCCGATGGAACTGACGCGCTGGACATGAAGGACGCGGACTACGTCCGCCTGGGCGACTGGATGGAGATCCGCCGCGCCGACCGCCATGGCTACCTGAACAGCCAGGGAAGCTGGCAGATCGAACCCGCGCCGGGCGCCGGCTCCGACTTCCACGGCGCGCCGGCACGGGCGCTGGCCTCGAACGCCGACGGGACGCGCGTAATCGACGCCAACGGCAAGACCCTGGCCAGCCTGCCGAGCGGCGACTGGAGCTGGCCGCGCGGGTCCGCCACGCTGATCCGGCATTACACGGCGAAGGGCAAGACCATGACCGACTACGCCGATCCCACAGGCAAGACCCGCCTGACTGTCGAAGGTTTTGCGTCCGCGTATTCGGAAGGACGCGCAGTGGCGCAAGTGTCGAGCGACGGCGTGCGCGCGGTCGACGCCAAGGGCGCGCTGGTGGGCCCTGCCTACGACGCGATGGGCGCGATGCGCGACGGACTTGCACCCGCCAGCGCCGATCACGCCTATGGCTACGTGGACAGCACCGGCAGCTTCGCCATCCTGGCCGCGTATCGGGTGGCGTCCGCATTCTCGAACCAGCGCGCGGTAGTCTCGACCGAGGACGATTCGCGCATTATCGACACGTCGGGCAAGACGCTCGCTCGCGTGCAGATGCAGTGCGGCATCCGCACGCTGTACGGCGCAGCCGGCCAGCGCCTGTGGCCGCTGCGCATGCCGCAGGGCTGCAAGGGCCGTCCGGAGTCCCGCGCCTACTGAGTGTCCAGCGCCAGATAGCGGCGGGTCTGCACGATCTCTTCGCGCTCTTTGAAGCTGGTCAGGCGGTCCGCCAGCGCGCTGCTGTCGCCCGTCTGGCGGATGGCCGCCAGCGTGGCCTGCATCGCGTGGATGGCCGCGCGCTGCAGGTCCGACGGGATGATCGCCAGGCGGTAGCCCATGGCGGCCAGGTCCGGCAGCGGCACCAGCGGCGTCTTGCCGCCGTAGAACATGTTGATGAGCTTCAGGCCCGGCAGGCGATCGGCGATGGCGCGGATCTGTTCCAGCGTCTCGGGCGCTTCGACGAAGATCATGTCCGCACCCGCCTTCAGATAGCGTTCGGCGCGCGCGATGGCGGCGTCGAACCCTTCCACCGCGATGGCGTCGGTGCGCGCGATGACCAGCGTGTCCGCATCTGCCAGGGTCTGGCGCGCGATGTGGACCTTCCGGCACATCTCTTCGGCATCCACCAGGCTCTTGTCGTCCAGGTGGCCGCAGCGCTTGGGAAAGGACTGGTCCTCGATGTGGAACGCGGCAACGCCCGCGCGCTCCATGAGGCGCACCGTGCGCTCCACATTGGCCGAGCCGCCGAATCCGGTGTCCGCGTCCGCCACCACGGGCAGGCCGCTGGCGTCCACGATCTTCTCGACGCGATCCATGACTTCGGTGAAGCTGAGCAGGCCGATATCCGGATACCCCGCCGCGCGCGCGATCGCGCCCCCGCTGGCATACACGGCGGAAAACCCGGCGGCGGCGACAAGGCGGGCGGACATGCCGTCGTAGGCGCCGGGCGCCACGACGATTTCCTGGGACAGGCGCTGGCGTAACAGGGCGCCGGGGGTAAGCGTGGATGTCATGCGTAGTCCTTCAAAGCGATGAGCGGATGCCTGCATGATCGGCCTGACGAATTAGAATGTCCAATATATTAAAAATTGATAATCAGGATGTTCTAGGTATCAATATGGAATTGCGCCATCTCCGCTATTTCGTCGTCACCGCCGAGGCCCAGCACTTCACGCGCGCGGCCGAACTGTTGGGCATGGCGCAGCCGCCTCTCAGCCAGCAGATTCGCCAGCTTGAACAGGAAGTGGGCACGCCGCTGTTTGACCGCACGGGACGCGGCGTGGCGCTGAACGACGCGGGGCGGGCTTTTCTGGCTTGTGCGCAGGACATCCTGCAACGCGCGGACGCCGCCGTGCGCACCGCCCAACGCGCCGCCCGCGGCGAGGTCGGCGAACTGACCCTGGGCTTCACGGAATCGGCGTCATTCAACGGCGTGGTGACCGAACTGATCCGCCAGTACCGGGCGCTCTACCCGGAAGTGGAAATGACGCTGTCGCAAGGCGACAGCGAAACGTTGGTGGCGCAGTTGCGCGACGGCGCGATAGACGCCGCGTTCGTGCGGCCGCCCTTCGCACTGGATGGCGGGCTGGCGTTCACGCAGCTGGTGCAGGAACCGCTGGTGGTGGCGCTGCCGCTGGGACACGCGCTGGCGCGCCGCAAACGTCTTGCGCCCGCGGACCTGGAACGCGAACACTTCATCCTGTATTCGCGCAAATCGGGCTACGGGCTCAGCGCGGACATCATGGCGGCATGCCGCCAGCACGGCCTGAATCCGCTGATCGGCCAGCAGGCCCCGCAGCTGTCGTCAGCGGTGAACCTGGTGGCGGCGGGGATGGGCGTGGCGATCGTGCCGGCGTCCCTGCGCCATCTGCGGCCGGACGGCGTGGTCTACCGCCCTTTTGCGCTGGACTGGCCGCGCGCGGTGCTGGGACTGGCGGTGCGCCAGGATGCGCCCGGCGGGCGGGCCGCGAACCTGCAGGCGCTGGCCCGCGCCCCGCGCAAGGGATGACGCGCAACGCTCAGTCGTCGTGCGATTCGTGCACGGCCACGGCGCCGCGCTTCCAGTAGCTGGCGGCGCGGATGCGGCTCTTGTCGATGCCGTGCTGCGCCACCATGATCTCGCGCACGGCCTTGGCCGTGGCCGATTCCGCCGCCACCCATACGTAGCCCTCGCCCGGCGGCAACGCCAGTTCGCGCGCGGCTTCGAGCAACAGAGTGCTGTACCCGGGCGCGGTGCCGTTGCGGTGGAGCCAGCGCACCGATGCCTGCGCGGACGTCGCCAGCGGGATCTCGTTGGACGCAGCAGGCACTTCTGCCACGACAATCGCCTGGGCCGTGGCGGGCAGTTCTTCCAGGCGGCGCGCGATGGCCGGCAGCGCGGTTTCGTCGCCAATCAGCACATGCCAGTCGAACGCCTTGGGCACCACGAAGGAACCACGCGGACCGCCGATGCCCAGTTGCTGGCCGGCCCGCGCCTGTTCGGCCCAGGTCGACGCAGGCCCGTCGCCGTGCAGCACAAATTCGATTTCCAGTTCCTGGCGCGCCGCGTCGAAACGGCGCGGCGTGTAGTCGCGCGCGGCCGGCCTGGCCACGCCTTCGGGGAACTTGATGCCGTCGGGGCCGGCGCTGGGCAGCACCGGGGCTTGCGAGGGATCGGCGGGGAAAAAGATCTTCACGTGGTCATCGAAGGACGCGGACACGAAGTCCTGCAGGTCCTCGCCGGTGAAGGTGATGCGCGCCAGCAGGCCGGCGATGCGTTCTACGCGGGCCACGGTCAGCGTGCGCATCTTCAGGTTGTGGCGCACGCGCTCTACGTTCAGGTCGGTACGGGTCATCGGAACTCCAATAAATTTCTAGAAGGAATCAGGCGCTGGATTTGCCGGTGATCTCGTCGGTGGCGCGCGCCAGGATGGCGGCGATGCGCCGTTGTTCGGCGGGTGAGGCATCGGTGCGTTCCAGCAGCGCGCGCTTGATCGCCTGACGCGCCTCCACGAATTCGGGCACCCAGCCGGTGCGGGAATCCTCGCCCTCGGGGCCGGTGGCGCGCTGCTGGCCGCTCCAGGCCTGGCGCATCCAGTCCATCTTGCGCGCCACGTGCTTGAGCTTGTTGAACATCATCGACAGGCGGTCGCGATTGGCGTCCAGGTGCGCCTTGCCGGGTTCGGCCAAGTGGTAGCGCTTCTTTGCGCCCTCTTGTTCGACGGTGGCGTAGCCCAGTTCTTCCAGGTAGGTCAGCGCGGGATAGACCATGCCCGGGCTGGGTGTGTAGAAGCCGTTGCTCAACGCGCCCAGCGCCTTGATGAGTTCGTAGCCATGGCTGGGGTTCTGTTCCAGCAGACCCAGCAGCATGAGCTGCAGGTCGTCGCCCGACACCTTGCGGCTGCGGGTGAAGCCGCGGCCGTCGCCGCCGAAGCCATCGGCATCGCCACGGCCGTCAGGCGAGCCCGAGAACCAGTCGCCGCCCGCGCTGGCATGGCGGTGGTGATGATGACGGTTGCCGTGGGCATGGCGATGCCCGGCATGCGCGTGATGAGGCTCGTGATGGCCATGGCGATGCTCGGGATGGCCGTGATGGTATTCAGGATGGCCGTGCTGGCCATGGGCATGGGGCCCGTGATGATGGGAATGGCCGTGGCGCCCGTGAGCGCGCCGGGCCTCGATGGCGCGGTGGAACGCGGCAAAGAAATGGGATTGGCGCATGATTAGCTCTTAAGATGTATCTTACGATATAGCTCGTACGATATACCCGGCGAATGCCGAGCGTCAAGCCCGCCGTTCCACCCCCCCCGCCGCAATACCTCCCACGATCAGCGCCATGCCCGCCAGCAGTGATGCGCTAAGCGGCTCGTGCAGGCTCACAGACGAAAACAAGTTCCGGGTGAAATCCGATTACGAGTTGGTGTTCACGTCCCCAGCCGACAAGTGTGCTGTTGCGAAATTCCAGGTGTCGCATATGCGCAATGAGAAAGGCGATTCCGGCTCAAACACATGAAACAGTGATTTCGCTTACCAGCCACGACATGCTCATTGACATGAAAAATCGGATTACGGATCAATACGCTCGCCGTCGACACGAATCACTGGTTTGCGCTTCACTTCAAATCCGCATAGCCGGTCAATCTCCTTTGGAAACTGCGTGTAGGGCACGTTGTATTGGATGAAAGCCTCGACGCTATCCGGAAACGCGTTGATCAGCAGCCAACCCAGCCACAGCGGAATGGTGATAGGAGTTTTGAGCAAGCCGTAGGGCTTCGCCAGCGTCCGACGCAGACCTGCACGCCAATCTCGGTACGGTTGCAGGGTCGATTGCCAACGGCTTTGTCGGGGGGGGATTGGCGCGGGTCTGGGCAGGTCGTCTGGACCGCGTTCCATGAAGACTTGCAGGTACGACCATAGCGATCTGGCGGATCTGTCGCCATCGAACAGGCCAAGGTTGCCGCATGCGGCACAGATTTCGGTAGGAGGATCCATGCTGTAGTCTATGCCAATGAGATAAAGCGGGTGTCGGCTGGCATAGCCACTTGCGGATACGATAGGTATAAATCCAGCCAGGACTTCCAGTTGGTCCCAGTCCAGGACATGCAGACGCTTTTGGCGCGGGTAGATGAAATAAAGCTTACGGGTCTCTCGGTGGATGCGTATAAAGCCTCCGCGACTCCGATGGGCGCCACCGGCGAAGTAGAATAAAGATATTATCGCGGGCAAAAGCGGGATGTAGAGGGCAATGTCCATGACGTCCTCTAGTGTCAATTTCCCTGCCCCAATAACAAATAGCGAAAGCAAAAATATTCCGATTGAGGAAATTATTGACAGCCCAATGGCTCCAGCGGCCCCGCGTTGAGTGGAGTTCGCAAAAGTTTCTAGTTCAATGCAATAATTATTGATTCTACGCACGCCATCCGGCTGCGGAGGCTCGCCTGTGGGCCTATGTTTGTGTAGGTGGGTGCCGCCAATGCGGAGATTGTCGGGTAGCCGTTTAATTCCAGACATTATCTGGGATCTCTAACCGGCTCGAGTTTGGCTGGGTCAATCGGACTTTTGAACCAGCCATCTGATGTGAACACTAGCGCTGCCGGTGCATCTGGCTGCTGCAACGCCAAGCCGGGTTGTCGCTCAGGGTCCGGGAAGTATAAATATTCCAGGGCCACCTTTGTGTCCTTATGCATTTGAATCGACCAGCCACATTCTTTACCAGTGCCGCCTATCGGAGTGACCAAGCATTCACTGTCATAGTTGATAGGATTTATTCCTGCGGCATGCATAATTGGCCCATTGACACGAGTGATTTTTGTGCCGCGCAGGGTAAATGAAAGGGTGGTTTGAAATCGCTCGCCCGGCATGTCATTGATGCCCGGAAGCTCACAGTTAATGCGTAGAGTGCCTACTGAATGACCGGTTGCGCGATCCCATTCCGCGGTAAGTCGTGGCCGGTAATTGAGACTGTAGACGGCATCAAGCTCCTCTGTATTTGTGTAATGACGGCTATCAACTCCCCAAGCGCTATGCTTGAGCCATATTTCCACTGGACCGTGCTTGGTGATGTCGACACCGAGAGCAAATCCAATGATTGCTACTATTGCACCAAGTGCGATAATCGCCCATCCCCCTGGAGTGAGTCCAAGAAATGCGACGGCTCCTCCACCGCCAGACACAGTAGCCGCAATAGCCATGCCTCCAGCCCATGTTGCAACGGCGAGCACGCCGCTGGAAATGGCCGAAAAGAGAAACATCAACCCTTGCTGTCGATTGCTGGTATTGAAAGCTCCGACGGCTCTAACCGCCTCTGCCGCGGCCGCTAATCCCGCCCCGCCAGCGCCAAAAATAGCAATACCGCTTTTAGCCGAAAATACCTTGGCGACGGTAGCCAGAGCTGTGGTTCCGCGGACTCTGGCAATTTCGGCAACAACACTTGCGCTGATCTCTATCGCGGCTCCAATCAAAGCGCTTCCAGCACCCCAAACGCTGATCTTAGTGGCGGTATTGTCTCTGTTGCTGCTTAGTTCTTTTTGGGCATTAATCATTCCCACAAGCGCCAGGTATCCTCCAAGACCCGTGAAAAAATGTCCCGCAGGACCACGCATCCGATTCACCGCATTGACAAATGGATTTCCCTCCATCCGAATGGCTCGAGCCGGAGGCAGCGCAGGCCGCTCGTCCGGCGCGCTGTCGAGTTCACGATAAGTCGTTTCGCCGACCTTAACCCAGTCATAGAACAAGACCCGCGCCTCCAGATCGGCTTGGTTCGCCCTCGGAGACGGCATTTTCCATCCCCGCAAGCGCTCGGGGCCGAGCGATTGGTAGCCTTGGAATTCATAGGCCGCGCGTTCCAGATGGGCTAACGGAAGTTCATAGCCAACGATGGTCGCGTTGGCCCTGATCTCCGCCACATGCCGCAGGCGCCGCACCAGTATGTCTGCCTGCTTTGATTGGGGGAGGGCTTGCAACAAGCCTATAAGTGCGTTGGTGGCAGGCGTGATCGCATGCTCTTCCATGAATTTGTCCATTACTTCGAACATATTCTTGGCGATTGAAGCGCCACCGGCTCTCAAGCGAGCCAGCAGGAGTTCGTTGCCGTTGGCAAGCGCCAGCCAATAGGGGCTTTTGTCTATGGGGAGGGTAATTAACTGCTCGATGACCGTGGCCCCGTCCTTGGTGTGGACCAAGCCTCCGATGCACTGGAAAACTGCGCTCTCATAATCCCGAGCGTTGTGAAGCGAAGTCAGATCAAAGCAGCTGAGCGCTTTTCCCAACAGCCTGTTGGGGCCGATGAGCATCACCCAGGCGATAGAATCGTTCACCGTCGTGGCTATGGCTTTTTCAAACTCTTTGATCCTCTTGCTGTAGATATCGGGAAACGACATTGCCCCGGCGTAGTTCACCAAATTACGCTGCCTGGCGAGGACTTTGGACAGGTCCGGAGAAGCTGCAGCCTGCGCCTTCATGGATTCGAAATAATTGGCGATGAGCGTTGCGCTCTGCAACTTATGGGCATTCTTGCCGGCATACTTGGTCTTGTCCGCTACGGCATTCGTGACCTGGTAGTGGAGCTCGCTGGCAATTCCAATCGGATCTTGCAGGACGATCGCGAACGGCTTAATGTCCGCGCGTGGTCGCAATGCGATGTGCATATCGCTAAAGATGCTGCTGACGTTTGGCACGCTTTCGGAGAACCGGATTTCGCTCCATTCGAAATGCCTGGGCGCGCCATACACTGCGGGTGGCAGAAGTTCGGCCGTCGTGACACCGAGCAGCGCGACATCGAAGGCGTGTGTTTGCTCCACGCCTCCGGCCGGCATGCACTTGGTGGCCAATGTGTCGCGCAATCCGTCCTTATTGGTTTCGATATTCCAGAGGGTGCGATGGGTAAGCAAGGTATCGCTTACCAGCAAGTAGACGATTTCTGCGGTTTTGCTTTCCGGGGCAGAGAGAAATACCCTTGCGCCGGCCGTATCAGGGCGTGCGAGTCGTCCGGGCGTAGCGTCATCCTCATCGGAGGGGCCCCACCAAATTCTGGCGAATCGCACATCCGGGGTAACTTGATAGTGCTGTGTCCACATTCTGCCGTTCTCGAAATAGCAGAGGTAGACGTAGGTGCCCGGACGCAGGACGCGCAAACCGTAGGCCTTGCTTCCCGCAAGCGCGGGGTAGCCCGCGGTGGTTAGTGTGGGAAATACCGCTTTGTCGATAGCGCGATCGGAGATTCCATAGCGCAACGGGTAGATAGGAATACATCGCTCACACGGCGGTGGCGAGATCGCCATTCCCAGTCGCTTCTCGTTGGGACGATTCGGGCCTAGGGCCTTTTTATAAGGCGTCGTCATGGGGTTCCTTCAAGAATTCGCGCTAGCTAAAGTCGTCAGCCGCGCCTCGGCCTCGAGTAATCGCTGCTTCCCTTGCAAGTGCTTCTTGACCAGAATTTCGCGCAACGCGGCATCTTTGGCGAAGAACTCCTGCGGGTGTTCGAAGCGCAGCGCTACGTAGCGGCGAACGTCACACTCAGCCGTCAAGGCCAGTTGATCGGTCGCTTCACCGACAAAGCAACTCAGATTTCCCCAGAGCACCCTTTCATTTTCGGCAAGGCCGTAGGCCGGGATCCTTTGACAGGTTTCGCGCGCGCAATCGCGCATGAACCATGCGAGGCTGGCTTGGTCGAGGGCGTCTTCGTCATTTGGCGTCAATGTGATGACGCTGTCTGGTTTTGAAGCGGATTGATTGGTCGCGGGTGAATCGGCATACAACCATTCGCCCGATGACCCCGCCTCCGAATGCCAGATAAAGCGCTGGATGGGGCCGAACAGGTCCAACCGTCGGTCGTCCGGCAACCCCTCGCAGAGCTCTTCGAGGGAACGCATCGCATGAAGGCGGAAACCAATTGGAAGCCCATCAGATCCCTCCAACTGGTGCAATTGTTGAAGGTGAGCCAAAAGGCTGTCGCGATCATCGGGTCCCTGCAAAATCAGTCCCGCCTGCTGTCGCAACCAATGGTCTAGCGCGAAGGTGAGCAGCGCCTCGTCGAGCGGCACCAATAAAGGACCTTGGCGATATCCGGGGAAGCTGTACTCCCAGGCTGTACCGCGCCAAGCCCAACGATAATCAAGACTCTTGGTGACCGCCTGCACATCCTCTTCGAGCGTTTCGCTGCATGCGCCGTCCAGGCAGAGCCATGGCCGAGGCCCTTGTTGCAGCATGGCCCAGTTCAGGGAAGGCATAACGTCCACAACTTGACGTGACCACGACGATTGCTTCGTCACAGCGTTCATCACGCGGCTCCCTTCTCGCAAGGACAGGGCCGACGAGTGCAAGAGCCGTCGGCGCGCATGGCGCATGCCCGATCCATGCCTTGCCCGGTGGTGGGCGCCGCGGCAAGAGCAAGGGCGTTCCTAGTTCCTCCGCCCATTTGGTTCATCGGTCCTTTCATCAGGATGGTGATGCCATCAAGGGTGATGCCAGAGTCATCAATGCGAATAGTCCCTCCAGGCCCCTTGAGGGAGAGGTTGTGCGCAGCTTCGATTTCGTAGACCTTGGTGCAGTGGCGGATGGCCTGGCCGGCTTGCAGTTCCGCGTGCCCTTCCACCGTGTGCTCCTGATGCCCGCCAACACTCACCCAATGATTCGCCACGGTCTTGTCCCGCCGGTGATTGCCTACCTCTTCGGTCCGGTCCTTGCCCGTGTGGATCGTGTGATTGCGCCCCACGGTCAGAAAATCATCCTGGCCGATGTCATGCCGCCGGTCCTGGCCGATGGTCACCTGCTCATCGTTGCCCACGGTCTCCTTGCGGTCGTGGCCGATGGCGATGGTTTCGTCGTGCTCGACCTGTTCGCTGCGGTCGTGCCCGACAAACGTGGTCTCGTCGTGGTTGACGTGGATGTTCTGGTCTTTCTGCGCGTGGACGTGGATCTCTTCCTGGTCTTTTTCGTCCTCGAAGCGGATTTCGTTGTAGCCCTCGCCCTTGTGGGTCTGGGTCTTGATGGTCATGCGCGTCTTGTGGCGCGGCAGTTCGTAGGGCGGCAACTGCAGGCGGTTGTAGGTGCGCCCGGTGATCACCGGCTGGTCCGGGTCGCCGGTTTAGTACGAGACGATGACCTCCTGGCCGATGCGCGGAATGGCCATGTGGCCCCAGGTGGCGCCGGCGATGTTTTGCGATACGCGGATCCAGCAGGAGCTGTATTCGTCCTGTTGGCCCTGGCGGTCCCAGGGGAACTGGACCTTTACGCGGCCGTATTCGTCGGTAAATATTTCCTCATTTTTTGGCCCCACCACTACGGCGTTTTGCGGCCCGTCGATGCGCGGCCTTGGCAGCGGTTCGGCGCGCCATTCGGCGTCGTCCGGCACCAGTTCGGCTTCGTAGCGGTAGGACGTGCCCTGGCCGGCGTCGGCGCTTTCTTCGGCCTGGCTGGTGTGCTGCGTACCGTAGTGGACGATGTTGACCGGCCGCCAGCCGCGGTTCATATCGTCCCGGGGGTGGCCCGCCAGGGTGAAGGAGATGCCGGGCTGCAGGCGCGGATCGTCGCCCTCGACCACGGCCATGCGTGCATCGCGGCGGTGGCCGCGTAGGCGGTTTTCGGCAAAGGGGCGACCAGCCTCGTCGAACTTGGCGCGGGCGGGATAGTCGTAGCGCTCGTAGCGGGCGCCCTGGTGGCCCAGGTCCTGGCCGTCGCGGCTGTGTTCGTGGGCGTAGCTGGGATGCTTGAAGGTGTAGTCGCGCTGGGTCTGGCGCGCGGTACACACGTTCTCGGCGTAGGCGAAGCGGCGTAGCGCAGGCTGAGGCTGGTCGCCGCCGGGCGTGGGGTTGTATTGCACGGGCTCGTCGCCGATGCGGCCGTGGATGAACAGGCGGTCGCTGTGGACCAACTGGTGGCCCTCGGCGCTGTGGCGGAAGGAATAGAAAAAGCCTTCCTCGCGCATGATGCGCTCAAGAAAGTCGTAGTCGGTGTCGCCGGCCTGCACGCAGTATTCGCGGGCCAGGTGCTCGGTGGTGACGCGCTGTTCGTAGTCCTGGGTCAGGCCATGAGCTTTGAGCACGGCCTCGGCAATCTGCGGGACGGTAAGCGTCTGGAAGATGCGCCAGTCAGCGCTGAGCTTCAGGCGCGCCAGGCGCGGTTCGACGACGGCGCGGTAGCGGGTCCGTCGGAACCCTGTGTTCTCTTGGGAAAATGCGGAAATGGCCCCGTGCACGTAGCGGACCGGCGTGTCGCCATGCCAGATGGTCAGGCGCGCGGGACGGTCCAGCACCTGGCCGAAGTCCACGGCGGGATTGGCGCAGGCCAGGTCGATGGAAAGCAGATAAGTCTGGGACAGCGCTTCGCGCAGTTCGAACTCGATGACCTCGAATACGTCGTGCGGCGCCTCGCTGCCGATGAGGTCGAACGTGAAGCGTAGGTCGGATTGGGAAGGCAAGGCGTGCTCCGTGCAGCGGCAGGCCTTGTTCGCCGGAAATGGCGAATAGTCCGCCTGTGAACAGGCGTCCCGTTTGAATCGACGGATTGCAGTGGACGCGCTTGGACTTAGCGCTCAATCCTGCGCAATTGCTGGCTTCCCGTATACGGGACTAGTCCTGATCTATCGGGCGATTGCTAGGACTTTCCCTAATAGTCTCGGAGGGGGGCTTCCGCGCCAGATGAAAACGCCGGCTTGCTGACGCCCCAGGTGAAGCCCCAGGCCAGCACCACCACGGCAAGCAGCAGCAAGGCGGTCCGGCGGGAAAGAGTGGCGGTGGACATGGGCGGCCGGCGGTCGGGTCGGGAAGCCCCGACTATAGGAGCCGCCCGAGGCGCCGCCGTAGACCCACGGCGCGCCGATTCCCTGGGGCCACGCGCCCCGGCGCTAGCCCGCGGACAGTTCGCGCGCGCGCTGTTCGGCCTTATGCACGGCCTGGACGATGGCTGTGGCCACGCCCGCTTCCTGCATGTGCGACAGCGCGGCGTAGGTGGTGCCGCCCTTGGACGTGACGCGCTCCTGCAGTTCGGTCAAGGCCACGTCTTCGCTGGCGGCCAGTTCGGCCGCGCCGCGGAATGCCGCGACCGACAGCCGGCGCGCGTCGGCGGGCGCAAAGCCCAGTTCAATGGCGCCCTTTTCCAGCGCCGCCATGAAGTGGAACACGTAGCCGGGACCGCTGCCCGTCACGGCGGTAACCGCGTCGATCATGGCCTCGGTGTCGGTCCAGATGCGTTCACCCACGGCGGCGAACAGCGCGTCGACCTGGTCGCGCTCGGCCTTGCCGCAGGCGGGCGTGGCGTACAGGCCGGTCATGCCCAGGCCCACCTTGGCCGGCGTGTTGGGCATGGCGCGCACGATGCGCGCGTGGCCGCCCAGCCAGTCGGTCAGCGAGGCCAGCTCGACGCCGGCGGCGATGCTGACCACGGTGGCCGCGGACGGCAGGTGCTGATGGATCTGCCCGCAGGCCTCGCGCAGCACCTGGGGCTTGGTGGCCAGCACGCACAGCGCGGCATCGCCGATCTCGGGGCCGACGCTTTCGCGGCACGGCAGGCCGCGTGCGATCAGCCCGTCGCGGGTGGGCGCATAGGGCTCGATCACCAGGAAGTCGGTCAATGCCCGGCCCTGGCCTAGCAGGCCGTCGATGATGGCGGAGGCCATATTGCCGCCGCCGATGAAAACGATCTTTTCACGCATGTTGCTTCAGTTCCAGAGAATGGATTGCAGGTCGAGTCAGCGCTTGCGCACCGCCTCGGCGTGTTTTTTCGGTCCGACAGTCTACGGCCATTTTCGCGCTCTGCGGCGGGAATCGACATCAGCGCCTGCGGGATGCGAGTAAGCGCCAGTCAACCCGTTCAAGGGGATACGCCCGCCAGCGGCACCCCCGGCTGCGAGGCCGAACGCGTGCCCGGAACCGGGTGGCAGGACTGCGGGTGATAGGTGTGAACCACCGACAGCTTGACGCGGTCGCTGCGGTTGCCCTGGGCGGCGTGCAGCGTGCGGCAATGGAAGAACACGACGTCGCCCGCCTCCAGGTCAGGGCACACCGCCCGTGCGATCCAGTCGGCGTTTTGCGGCGCGTCGTCGCGGAAGAATTTCTGCTCGTCGAACTGATCGGGCGTGAACGCGGCCGCATGCGAGCCCGGGATGAACGACAACCCGCCGTTGGCCCGGGTTTCCGTACCCAGGGCCAGCCAACAGGACACCAGATCCGTGTCGGAAAACGACCAGTAGCGAATGTCCTGATGCCAGCCGGTCAGGCTGCCGTAGGCAGGATGCTTGGTCATCACGCAGTTGTGGTGCACCGTGGACAGCACCGGCGTCTCGTTGAAATAGCGCGCCAGCCATTGGCCGATACGCGGGTCGGCGGCCCATCGCGCGAACAGGGGGTCGCGGGCGTAGGCGCTGAGCAGCCGGCGCACGGTCAGCCCGCCTTCGGCGGCGCGCGATTCGGGCGCGCCGGGATAGCGCAGGTCGGCTTCATATTCGATGGGCGCGACGTGATCGCGCAAATGGCGTTCGGCCAGCGCGCGCAGCGCGGCCACCTGGTCGGGGCTGGCGAACTGACGCGCCACCACGAACCCCTGCTCGCGCAGGACGGCTATCTGATCATCAGGCAGTAACCCGGACATCTCGATCCTTCACAGCCCGCGGCGTAGGCGACGCGTCTGCATGCGGGCAGGCGCGCACCGGACAAGGCGCCGGTGACGCGGGACGGCTAGATTACCAAAACCGCCGGGGCGCGCCTTGCCGGCCGCACCTGGCCGGCCGCGCCTAGTCGGCCGCGCCTAACCGGCCGTGCCTAGCCGGCCGCACCTAACCGGCCGTGCCGATTTCAAGTTGCCGGTGTTTTCTTGGGGCTGGCCCCAGGCGGATTCAGCCGGGCGGCGTCGCGCTCCTGCACTTCATGGTGCACCCATTCGCGCCATACCGCCACCAGCAGCGCCATCAGCACCGGGCCCACGAAGAGCCCGACGATGCCCATGGTCTTCACGCCCCCGACCAAACCGAAAAACGTGGGCAGGAACGGCAGCTTCACGGGACCGCCCACCAGGCGCGGGCGCAGCGTCTTGTCGACAATGAACAGTTCCACGCTGCCCCAGACCATCAGCGCAATGCCCGCCACCAGGTGGCCGGAGCCCACCAGATACAGCGACACCAGCGTGAACGACAGCGGCGCGCCGCCCGGGATCAGCGCCATGAAGCCGGTCACCACGCCCAGCAGCACGGGCGACGGCACGCCGGCCACCCAGTAGGCGATGCCCAGCACCAGGCCTTCGCCCAGGGCGATCAGGCCCATGCCGGTGACGGTGGAATTGATGGTGGCCGGGACCACGCGCGAAAAACGCAGCCAGCGCGCGGGCAGGATGCGTTCGCCCAGCACGTCCAGCTGGGCGACCATGCGGATACCGTCTTTGTAGACAAAGAACAGCGTGATCAGCATGAACAACACGGTCAACAGCAGCTGGAACACGTTGCCCGTGGCCGCCAGCACCATGCGGTAGATATTGCCCAGGTGTTCGCCGCTGACGGCCTCGACCAGCGCGCCCAGCGCGTGGGGCTGACCGATATAGGATTCCCAGTACTGCCCCAGGCGTTCGCCCACGACGGGCATGGACGTGATCCAGGCGGGCACCGCGACGCCATGACGGTTGGCCGCGATGGCCCAGGCGAAGAAGGCGCTGGCTTCCTTGATGGCATAGGACAGCGCCAGCGACATCGGCACGATCAGCACCACGATGACCACCAGCAGCGCCAGCGAGGCGGCCAGGGCCGTGCGGCCGCCGCAGCGCGCGACCAGCCGCTGGTATAGCGGCCAGCTGGCCAGGCCGATGATCAGCGCCGCCAGGGCCGGAACCAGGAATCCGCTAAGAAAGTAAACCCCCGCCAACAGCACAAGCAGCAACAGCCAACGGGCGATCAGGTAAGCGGGTAGAACAGGCTGCATAGCGCGGATCGACAGTTAAGGGCGTTGTAGGCTTTGACTGTCGGACTATACAGACGTTTCACGCCATTCGAGGGACGTAAGGGCTGTATTTACTACGGGGTTTCCCGTGCTTAACGCACATGGCGGACACGGCGGTCCGCCATGTGCCTGCCCTTTTACAGGACGTACTCGGCTGCCTCTTCGCGCGCGGTGCGGCGGCGTGGCGGCATGTCGGCCAGCGCCGGCACGGTCGGGATCGTCGGCTGTACGGCAGGGGTCTGTCCCTGATTGCGCTGATAGACGGCGCAGGACGCGGCGGCCGGATCGGTTTCGTCGCGACCGCTGAGCAGCGGGCAGCCCGCGAACAGCTCGGCCACCCAGTCCGCAAATGCGCGCACCTTGGGCGACAGCTGGCGGCTCTGCGGGTACAGCACGGAAATCGCCGTGGAACTGGGCTTCCACTGGGGCAGGATCTCGATCAGTTCGCCCGATTGCAGGTAAGGCAGCGCCATGTAGCGCGCCGTCTGGATCAGGCCGAAGCCCTTCAGCCCGCAGTCCAGGTAGGCGCCGGCTTCATTCACGGCCACCGTGCCCTTCATGTCCACTTCCTGGTGCTTGCCGTCCACCTTGAAGTCCCAGGCGCAATTGCGGCCGGTGCGGCTGGAGAAATAATGCACGGCGTGGTGGTCGCGCAACGATTCGATCGTGGTCGGCATGCCGTGCCGCGCCACGTAGGTGGGCGACGCGCAGGTCACGGTCTGCAGGGTGCCGATGCGGCGGGCGACCAGGCTGGAATCTTCCAGGTCGCCGGCGCGGATTACGCAGTCCACGGCTTCCTGCACCATGTCGACCGGACGGTCGCCCAGGCCCAGGACCAGTTCGACGTCCGGGTATTTGTCGTGGAAATCACACAATGAGGGAATCAGGATCAGGCGGCCGATGCAGGTCGGCACGTCGATGCGCAGCCGGCCCTTCAGGCGCAGGGCGGCTTCCTGGAAGCAGGCCTCGGTTTCCTCGACGTCGGCCAGGATGCGCACGCAGTGCTGGTAATAGCCCGCGCCGTCGGGCGTCAGGCCGATGCGGCGCGTGGTGCGGTTGAGCAGGCGCACGCCCAGCAGGCGTTCTAGGTTCTGGATGATGGTGGTGACGGTGGTGCGCGGAAGCGATAGGCTGTCGGCCGCCCGGGTGAAGCTATTGGCGTCCACGACGCGCACAAACACCTGCATAGCCTGAAAGCGGTCCATGGCAAGGGTGTCCTTTGGGCAAATAAGTCGGGGTGAACGGAGCATAACCCGATTTTGCCGCCGATTAGTCATTCTACACGAACAGTGTTGCCGGGAAACACGGGTTTATCCGGCCCCGCAAAACACTCAGAATGCAAACCATCTTGAAGTGCCCTTGCCGCCCGGCGCCATCAAAGGGCATGTCAATCCTCAGATTCCGAACCCGCAGCGACCCGCCCTGATCAGGCGCCCGCAGCCCCTGGATAGCCGACCCCGGTCGATGTTGCACAGCAGCATATCCATATAACCCCGGAGTCTTAGGACTGGCATCCCCGCCGCGCCGCCGCCTCCCCGCCCCAGGTCACGGGCAAGCGCGCTTTCGCCCTGAAAACCACTCAAGGAAACATCATGGTTTCGCGTAATCGTATTGCTGTGCTCGTCGTCTTTGCAGCCGTGCTGGCGGCCGGCGGCGGCTATGCCCTGACCCGCGGCCCGGCCGCCGGCAATGTCGCCATGGCGCAGGGCGCCCCCGCCGCGCCCCCGGTCGAAGTGGCCGAAGTCGTCAGCAAGACCATCGTGGACTGGCAGCGCTATTCCGGCCGCCTGGAAGCCATCGACCGCGTCGACATCCGCCCGCTCGTGTCGGGCACGCTGACCGCCGTCCACTTCCAGGACGGCAGCATCGTCAAGAAGGGCGACGTGCTCTTCACGATTGACCCGCGTCCCTATGCGGCCGAAGTGGACCGCGCCGCCGCCGCGCTGACGGCCGCCAAGGCCCGCGCCGCCTACACGGCGTCGGAACTGGCCCGCGGCCAGCGCCTCCTGACCGACAACGCCATCGCCCGCCGCGATTTCGAGGAAAAGCAGAACGCCTCGCGCGAGGCCGCCGCCAACCTGCAGGGCGCGCAGGCCGCGCTGGACTACGCCAAGCTGAACCTGGGCTACACGCGCATCGAGGCGCCCGTGGCCGGCCGCGTGTCGCGCGCCGAAGTCACCGTCGGCAACGTGGTAGCCGCCGGCGCCGCGTCGGTGCCGCTGACCACGCTGGTGTCGGTGTCCAAGATGTACGCATCGTTCGACGTGGACGAACAAACCTTCCTGCGCTACGTGAACCCCGCCCGCAACGGCCGCGCCGGCGCGGTGCCGGTCGAACTGGGCCTGGCCAATGAAGACGGCTATTCGCGCACGGGCATCGTGCAATCGGTGGACAACCGCCTGGACGCCACGTCCGGCACCATCCGCGTGCGCGCCGAGTTCGACAACGCCGACGGCACGCTGCTCCCCGGCCTGTACGCCCGCGTCCGCCTGGGCGGCAGCGACCCGCGTTCGGCCGTGCTGATCGACGAACGGGCCATCGGCACCGACCAGGACAAGCGCTTCGTGCTGGTGCTGGACGACAAGAACCACGCCGTGTACCGCCAGGTGAAGCTGGGCGCCAACCAGGAAGGCCTGCGCGTGGTCGATTCCGGCCTGGCCGCCGGCGAGCGCATTGTCGTCAACGGCCTGCAGCGCATCCGTCCCGGCGACGCCGTGACCCCGACTGTCGTCCCCATGGTTGCCGCCAAGCGCAACCCGGTCAAGACCGCCTCGGCGCAGAACTGAGCCGGCGCGTCTAACGAGAACGTCCATGAATATCTCGAAATTCTTCATCGACCGGCCGATCTTCGCCGGCGTGCTGTCCATCCTGGTGCTGCTGGCGGGCCTTCTGGCCATGTTCCAGCTGCCCATCTCCGAATACCCGGAAGTGGTGCCGCCGTCGGTGGTGGTCCGCGCGCAGTATCCGGGCGCCAACCCCAAGGTCATCGCCGAAACCGTCGCCTCGCCGCTGGAAGAGTCCATCAACGGCGTGGAAGACATGCTGTATATGCAGTCGCAGGCCAACAGCGACGGCAACCTGACGCTGACGGTGAACTTCAAGCTGGGCGTGGACCCGGACAAGGCGCAGCAGCTGGTGCAGAACCGCGTGTCGCAGGCGTTGCCGCGCCTGCCGCCGGACGTGCAGCGCCTGGGCGTAACCACGGCCAAGAGTTCGCCCACGCTGACCCTGGTGGTCCACCTGATCTCGCCCAATGACCGCTACGACATCACGTACCTGCGCAACTACTCGATCCTGAACATCAAGGATCGCCTGGCCCGCATCACGGGCGTGGGCGAAGTGACGGTGTGGGGCTCGGGCAACTACTCCATGCGCGTGTGGCTGGACCCGCAGAAGGTCGCGCAGCGCGGCATGACCGCGTCCGAAGTCGTCGCCGCGATCCGCGAGCAAAACGTGCAGGTGGCGGCCGGCGTCATCGGCGCCTCGCCCACGCAGGGCGACGTGCCGCTGCAGCTGAACGTCAATGCGCGCGGCCGTCTGCAGACCGAGGACGAATTCCGCGACATCATCCTGAAGACCTCGCCGGACGGCGCCGTGACGCACCTGTCCGACGTGGCCCGCGTGGAACTGGATGCGCAGGAATACGGTCTGCGTTCGCTGCTGGACAACAAGCAGGCGGTGGGCATGGGCATCATGCAATCGCCGGGCGCCAACGCGCTGGACGTGTCCAGCCAAGTGCGCGCCGCCATGGCCGAACTGGCCCAGGACTTCCCGCCGGGCGTGGAATACCGCATCGAATACGACCCCACGCAATTCGTGCGTTCCAGTATCGAAGCCGTGGTGCATACGCTGCTGGAAGCCATTGCGCTGGTGGTGCTGGTGGTGATCCTGTTCCTGCAGACCTGGCGCGCGTCCATCATCCCGCTGCTGGCGGTGCCTGTGTCCATCGTCGGCACCTTCGCGCTGCTGCTGGTGTTCGGCTATTCGATCAACGCGCTATCGCTGTTCGGGATGGTGCTGGCCATCGGGATCGTGGTGGACGACGCCATCGTGGTGGTGGAAAACGTAGAACGCAACATCGCGGCGGGGCTCAGTCCGCGCGATGCGACCTACCGCGCCATGCGCGAAGTCAGCGGCCCCATCATCGCCATCGCGCTGACGCTGTGCGCCGTGTTCGTGCCGCTGGCCTTCATGACGGGCCTGACCGGCCAGTTCTACAAGCAGTTCGCCATGACCATCGCCATCTCGACGGTGATCTCGGCCTTCAACTCGCTGACCCTGTCGCCCGCGCTGTCGGCCCTGCTGCTCAAGAGCCACCACGACAAGCCTGACTGGCTGACCCGCGGCATGAACCGCGTCTTCGGCCGCTTCTTCAACTGGTTCAACAACATGTTCGGCCGCGCGTCCGAGTCCTACGGCACGGGCGTGGCCAGCGTCATCCGCCGCAAGGCGGGCGCCATGGGCGTGTACGCCGTGCTGGTTGCCGCTACCATCGGCGTGTCCTACCTGGTGCCCGGCGGATTCGTGCCCGCGCAGGACAAGCAATACCTGATCGGCTTCACGCAGCTGCCCAACGGCGCCTCGCTGGACCGCACCGAAGACGTGATCCGCCGCATGAGCGACATCGCCCTGAAGGAACCGGGCGTGCAGTCGGCCATCGCCTTCCCCGGCCTGTCGATCAACGGCTTCACCAACAGCTCCAGCGCCGGCATCGTGTTCGTCACGCTCAAGCCGTTTGACGAGCGCAAGAGCGCCGATCTGTCCGGCAACGCCATCGCGGCCTCGCTGAACCAGAAGTTCGCGTCCATCCAGGATTCGTTCATCGCCGTGTTCCCGCCCCCGCCCGTGATGGGCCTGGGCACGCTGGGCGGCTTCAAGCTCCAGCTGGAAGACCGCTCCGCGCTGGGCTATGCCGAACTGGACAAGGCCAAGCAGGCATTCCTGGAAAAAGCGCGCCAGACGCCCGAACTCGGCCCCACGTTCTCCAGCTACGAAATCAACGTGCCGCAGCTGGATGTCGACCTGGACCGCGTAAAGGCCAAGCAGCTGGGCGTGCCGGTGACGGAAGTCTTCGACACCATGCAGATCTATCTGGGCTCCATGTACGTCAACGACTTCAACCGCTTCGGCCGGGTATTCCAGGTGCGGGCGCAGGCCGATGCCCCGTTCCGCGCGCATGCCGACGACATCCTGCAGCTCAAGACCCGCAACGCCGCGGGCGACATGGTGCCGTTGTCGTCGCTGGTGACGGTCAAGCAGACCTTCGGTCCTGAAATGGTGGTGCGCTACAACGGCTACACCGCCGCCGACATCAACGGCGGTCCGGCCCCCGGCTATTCGTCCGACCAGGCGCAAGCCGCGGCCGAGCGCGTCGCCGCGGAAACGCTGCCGCGCGGCGTGAAGTTCGAATGGACCGACCTGACGTACCAGCAGATCCTGGCGGGCAACGCCGGCCTGTGGGTGTTCCCGATCAGCGTGCTGCTCGTGTTCCTGGTGCTGGCCGCCCTGTACGAAAGCCTGACCCTGCCGCTGGCCGTGATCCTGATCGTGCCCATGAGCATCCTGGCGGCGCTGACCGGCGTCTACCTCACCGGCAACGACAACAACATCTTCACGCAAATCGGTCTGATGGTGCTGGTGGGGCTGTCGGCGAAGAACGCGATCCTGATCGTGGAATTCGCGCGGGAACTGGAAATGAACGGCCGCTCGCCGCTCGAAGCCGCCATCGAAGCCAGCCGCCTGCGCCTGCGCCCGATCCTGATGACGTCCATCGCGTTCATCATGGGCGTGGTGCCGCTGGTGCTGTCCTCGGGCGCGGGTTCGGAAATGCGCCACGCCATGGGCGTAGCCGTGTTCTTCGGCATGCTGGGCGTGACCCTGTTCGGCCTGTTCCTCACGCCGGTGTTCTACGTGCTGCTGCGCTCCATCGGCGGCAAGAAGCTGCATTCGGCCGCGCCCCATGAAGCGCCCGTGTGCATGCCGCACATCGACCCGAACGCGCCGCCCGCCCCGCAGCACCACGCCTGAGCGGGCAGATAGAAGAGAAGCCAGCGCGCCCCGCCCATCGGGCCGGGGCGCGCGCCAAAGAGAATAGTCATGATGATCAAAAGACTGACCCGAGGATCCGCCCTGCTGGCCCTGCTGCTCGTGCTGGCCGGCTGCGCGGTGGGTCCCACCTACGAACGGCCCGCGGCCGCCACGCCGGCGGCCTTCAAGGAAGCCGCCCTGCCCGCGTCCGAAGCCGGCTCCTGGAAGCCCGCCGAGCCGTCCGAAGACGCGCTGCGGGGCGCCTGGTGGAAGGTGTTCGGCGACGAAGGCCTGAACCAGCTTGAAGAAGAAGCCCAGCGCGCCAACCAGGACCTGCAGGCCGCTGCCGCGCGCCTGACCCAGGCCCGCGCACTGCAGCGCGAAGCCCGCTCGGGCTTCTTCCCCAGCCTGGACGCCGGCTTCGGCCCCAACCGCCAGCGTCCGTCGGCCGTTTCGCAAGGACTGCCCGACGGCACGCCCACCTCGCCCGTGACCACCTGGCGCGCCCAGGGCACAGTGTCGTACGAGGCCGACCTTTTCGGCCGCGTCGCCTCCACGGCCGACGCCGCCACCGCCGACGCCCAGCAGAGCGAAGCGCTCTACCGGTCCGTACTGCTGGCCCTGCAGGCCGACGTCGCCACGACCTACTTCCTGGTGCGCGAACAGGACGCCGAATCGCGCCTCTACCACCAGACGGTCAAGCTGCGCACCGAGACACTGCAGCTCATCCAGCGCCGCTACGACGCCGGCGACATCAGCGAACTGGACCTGGCGCGCGCCAAGGCCGAACTGGCCTCCGCGCAATCCGAAGCCCTGGGCATCGACCGCCGCCGCGCCACCGCCGAACACGCGCTGGCCGTGCTGCTGGGCCGCGCCCCGTCGGACTTCACCATGCCGCCGCAGCCCATCGAAAAGGTCGCGCTGTCGATCCCGGCCGGCCTGCCGTCCACGCTGCTGGAACGCCGCCCCGACATCGCAGCCGCCGAACGCGCCATGGCCGCCGCCAACGCCCGCATCGGCGCCGCCAAGTCCGCGTTCTTCCCGCGCCTGGACATCACCGGCGCCTTCGGCTACGAGTCCTCGGACCTGGGCAACCTGTTCCAGTGGTCCAGCCGCACGTTCCTCTTGGGCCCCCTGGTCGGCGCCGCGCTGTCCATGCCCATCTTCGACGGCGGCCGCCGCCAGGCCGGCCTGGACCGCGCCCGCGCCGTGTACGAGGAAGATGTCGCCGTCTACCGCCAGACCGTCCTCAACGCATTCCGCGAAGTGGAAGACAACCTGGCCAACCTGCGCATCCTGGCCGACCAGACCAAGGCCCAGGACGCCGCAGTGGAAGCCGCAGCCCGCGCCGCCAAGCTCTCGCACACGCAATACCGCGAAGGCTCCATCAGCTACCTCGACGTCATCGAAGCCGACCGCAGCGTCCTGCTGCAACAGCGCGTCTCGGTCCAGCTCAGCGGCGAACAGGCCCGCTCCGCCGTCGGCCTGATCCGCGCCATCGGCGGCGGCTGGGAGAACCCGGTGCCGCCCGACCAGGTGGCGGCGAAGTAAATCGCGGCGCAGTACCCGGCCGGCATCGGCGTGGCGGCGGCAACGCTTGCTCGCCGGTGTCTGACACCCGTGTGAGATGGTCGTCATATGAAACGGGTGAGCCTGA
>NZ_AGUF01000007.1 GCF_000236785.1 Achromobacter arsenitoxydans SY8
TGCTTGCAATCAGACCGAAGCCTAATCGCTGCACTCGCATCAAGCGCCCACACTTATCGGTTGTTTAATTGTTAAAGAGCGGTACTGCTAAATTCTGTACTACTGGCTTCTGCTTTCAACTTCGGCTAACTTCGCTTTCGCGTCGTCGCTGTTGTTGCAGCAGAGAAACGAGATTATGAAGAAGTTTTTATCGCTTGTCAAGTCAGCGTCGTTTTTAACTTCGCTTTCTTGCTGCGACCCCTTCAGGTCTCGCCGGGGCTTTCACCCCGCCTAGCAGCTATCGAAATGTCAGGGTAAACCCTAATTTTTCGGCAACTGCCAAGCCCAAGACTATAGCACAATTTTTGCGGATCTTGCAACTGGCTTCTGCCTGATTTGCACCAATCCTTGCAATAACCGCGCCGCTTTCATTTCTGATCGCTTTGGCGGCAGGCCGTGCGGGAAACCCGACCAACCTGTTGCACTTGCTTGGATTCGCGGTTCAGAACTGCTTGAACTGCGAAGGAGCGAGACTATAGCACAGTTTTTTGGGTTGTCATGCCGGGGTAGCAAATTACCCGACAGATTTCGCATGCGGCACGGACGGCCGCTTTCCCTTCCCCTTCCCGCCGCCCGCCCAACCACCTATATATAGAGAGAGGCAGCCATATATAGACGGGAAGGAACGGGAAGCTAGCCATCGGGATAGCCCGGGTTGGGTGGGCAACCGTCTGAACTTGCGATTACCAGCGAATGTAGTCTGTGTTGCGCAGCCGTTCCAGGTCGCGCTTGACGGTCGCCTCGTTCACCAGCCACTCCGGCGCGCCGACGTCCTGCAGTTGATGCACGTCCATTTCTGCAGCCAGGTTACGCATCCGGGCATCCCGCCGCCAATTGCGATACCAGCGCCAGATCATCGCAAGCATTCCCTGATCGGGCGCTTGCGCCGCCTCAAGAGCTGCAAGAGCGGGCTTGGGCGCCGCCTCAACCGCCGTGCGCGGCTGACCATAGATGGGGGAAGCAGGGGTGCAGGTCTGTGTAGTCATGATGAGGCTCCTTGGGCTTAGCCAGTTTGGTTAGCGTATTCGCCCAATAAGCCAATGAAAATCCAATTGTTTTGACGTTATCGGTAAGTTACGATGACCAATCCCAGTCCCCCATACCCTTCCGATGCGCCTGCCGCTCAATACCCTCCCCGCGTTTCGCGTTGTTGCCGAACTGCAGAACTTGCGCGCTGCAGCCGAACGCCTGCACCTCACGCACAGCGCCGTCAGCCAGCAGATCAAGGTGCTCGAGGAGCAATTGGGCTTTCCCTTGTTTGAACGCAGCGGCCGGGGCATCGTGCTGAACTCGGCGGGAGCCGCCCTGCTATGCAGTGTGCAAGGCGCAATGGCGCTGCTGGAAGAGGGAGCGCAGGCCGCCAGCGCGGCCGCAACGGGCAGCGAGCAGCGATTGCGCGTATCGGTATTGCCTTCGTTTGCGCAGCGCTGGCTGTTGCCCCGCATGTCGCGCTGGCGGGCACGGCACCCGGGACTGGCACTCGAGATCGAAACCTCGCAACAGGTGGTGGACCTGCTGCGGGACGGTTTTCATGCGGCGCTGCGTTTTGGACGCGGTCCGTGGGCGGGGGTGGAATCCGAGCCGCTGTTTGATATGCCCCTGCCCCTCATCGTGCTGGCTTCGCCCGAGACCATGGCCGCCCTGCCCGACAACTCCCCGGAAACCCTTTCGCGCCAGCCTCTGCTGGGAGAGCGCGAAGTCTGGCAGCATTGGTTCAATGCCGCTGGACTACGCGTCCCGGTTACGCCGGTCGCGTCGTTCAATGACGCCGGAATGATGCTGCAGGCCGCCGAGCAGGGACTCGGCATCACCCTGGGTCGCGAACTTCTGGCTGCGGACGCGCTGTGCGCGGGCCGACTGGTGCAGGTTTCGCCTGTGCGCGTGGACTATGAGCTGGCCCAGACCTATCACCTGGTGTATCGGCCCAGCCTGAAAGACTGGGCGCCTTTGGACGCGTTCAAGCAATGGCTGCGCGACGAACTGGAAATGTCGCGCCAAAATCTCGTCACGCCCGCCCCCGGCGAGCGCAGCGACACATGAAAAAAAGGCAAGACAGCGCAATGCTGTCTTGCCTCTACCAAATGCGGCGCCCGGCGGAATACTGCTCCGCAGCCAGGATTCCCTTCGCTGGAATTGCCTGGCGGACGCCGCCACGGCGGCAGTGAACCTTCAGGGCGGACTCACGCGGCCTTGCGCGCCGACGCAGCGGGAGGCTGCATGGAGTCCGTTTGATTGAACCGCTGATGCCACGAGAATGCCTCTTCGAGCAGATGCGGCGTCTGGCCGCCACGTTCGCATGCGCGGTCGAAGTAGTCCTGCAAGGCGTCGCGGTACGACGGGTGTACGCAATTGCGGATGATGGCGCGAGCACGCTCCCGCGGAGCCAGGCCCCGCAGGTCGGCCAAGCCGCACTCGGTGACCAGCACGTCCACATCGTGCTCCGTGTGGTCCACGTGGGAGACCATCGGGACCACGCTGGAAATGTCGCCGTTTTTGGCCATGGATTTGGACACGAAGATCGCCAGATGGGCATTGCGAGCGAAGTCGCCCGATCCGCCGATGCCGTTCATCATGTGCGTGCCGCCCACGTGCGTGGAGTTGACGTTGCCGTAGATATCGAATTCCAGGGCGGTATTGATCGCGATGATGCCCAAGCGGCGCACGATCTCCGGGGCATTGCTGATTTCCTGCGGGCGCAGCACGATGCGTTCGCGGTAATGCTCGATATTGGCCAGGATCTTTTCGTACACGGGCTTGGAGACCGTGATGGAAGACGCCGACGCGAATGCGAGCTTGCCCTGGTCGAGCAGTTCGATGGCGCTGTCCTGCAGTACTTCCGAGTACATCGTCAGGTTTTCGAAGTCCGACGACTCGAACCCGTGCAGCACTGCGTTGGCAATGGTGCCGATGCCGGCCTGCAAGGGCAGCAACGCATTGGTCAGGCGGCCAGCGTCGACTTCGGCGCGCAGGAAGTCGTTGATGTGCCCGGCGATCGCGTTGGTTTCGCCGTCCGGAGGCAGGGCATTGGACGGGCTGTCGGGCTCGTGCGTAATCACGATGGCCGCGATCTTCGAGGGATCGACTTCGATGCAGGCCGAACCGATGCGCTGGTCCACCGACACCAGGCCGATGGGCTCGCGCCCAGGACGATCACCGGGAACATAGATGTCGTGCAGGCCCTCGATGGCTGCAGGCACGCTCATGTTCAGTTCGACGATGATCTTGTCGGCCTGCTGCGCGAACGTGGCCGAATTGCCCACCGACATCGTCGGCACGATGGCGCCGGTTTCGGTGATGGCGGCGGCCTCGATGATGGCCACGTTGATCGGCCCGAGATGTCCAGCGCGCAACTGCTCGACGGTTTCGGACAGATGCTGGTCGATGAAGGCGATCTCGCCCTGGTTGATCTTGCGGCGCAGGGTCGTGTCGACCTGGAACGGCATGCGCCGCGCCAGGGCATTGGCCTGGGCCAGCAGCTTGTCGGTGTCGTGGCCCAGCGACGCGCCGGTGATCAGCGTGATGGAGAGCGGCTCGCGCTCGGCCCGCGCCGCCAGCGCCGCCGGCACGGACTTACAGTCCCCGGCGCGCGTGAAGCCGCTCATTCCGACGGTCATGCCGTCCTGAACCAGCAAAGCCGCCTGTTCGGCGGACGTGATCTTGGCGCGCAATCCAGGGTTGCGGATACGGTCGAGATGCATGGTGTCTCCAAATTCGAATGCCTACAGCTTGCGGCCGGACGCGGCGATGCCGCCTTGTGCGCCCAGGCGCCGTCTGACGCGGCGTTTCCCGATGCCCCAGTGCTGGCGCGAACCGGCAGCGGGACGATTTTTCGGCAGTATAGGAAGCCGGGCGCAAATCTCGTAATGACTTAAAATCATTCAAATCAGTCGTTTTTTTCATAATTTGAGTTTTTTTGCGCTTTCGCAAATGGAGACTGCCTGCATGGATGTGCGCGCGTTGCGGTATTTCGTGGAAACGGTCAGGCACGCCAGCTTCACGCAGGCGGCCAGGGCGCTCTTCGTGACGCAGTCGACCGTCAGCAAGATGATCCGCCAACTCGAAGAGGAAGCCGGCACCCCTCTGCTGATCCGCGACGGGCATACCGCGCGTCCCACCGACACCGGCCGGGTCATGTACCAGCGCGGTTTGCAGGTGCTGGAGACCATGCGCCAGCTCTCCGAAGAAATGCGCCAGACCGCCGAGCTCCATCGCGGGTCGCTGGAAGTCGGCATTCCGCCGATGATCAATCTGCTATTCACCCCTGTCGTGAAGCGGTTCCGTGAGCTGCACCCGGGCATTCACCTGACCCTGCGCGAAGGCACCGGCCAGACCGTGGAAGGCCTGGTGGCCAGGGGCGAACTGGAAGTGGGCGCCACGATCCTTCCCATCGCGCCCGACGGCGGGCTGGCCGCCCAGGCGTTCGGCAGCTATCCGATCTGGGTGATCGGCCCGCCCGACGCCCCGTGGGCCGGCAAAACCTCATTGCCGCTTGGCGCACTGCGCGATGCGCGGCTGCTGATACCGACCGACGACTTCGCGATCACGCGACGCTTGCGCCAGGCCTTCGCCGATGCGGGCTTTCAGCCCGCCATCGCAGCCCAGAGCGCGCACTGGGACTTTCTGGTGGCGATGGCGTCCGCCGGCCTGGGGGTCGCCCTGTTGCCCGAGCCGCTGATGCAGCGCATGAAGACCCGGGGCCTGAGTACGGCGAAGCTGGCCAAATCCGGCATGCAATGGGAAGTGGGCCATATCTGGCTGCAGTCCGGCTATCTGTCGTTTGCCGCACGGGCCTGGCTGGACGTGTGCAATGCCGTCCTGGGCGGGCCCGGGATACAGGGCCGGCCCTCCCCCAAACGTCAGGCGAGTTGAATCCAAACGTTGGCCTCGTAAACTTGGATTTCGGCCGGCCGCCGTCTCAGCGCCCTCCCAGGCCTCGCAACACAATCCGCCCCCGTTTTATAGGCCCGAGCCCTTCCCGTTTACCCAGAAAAACAACACGAAAAAAATAAGGGACGCGCCACCAGTTTTTGTTGCAACGGCCAGGGCGGCTGCTTGCTATGCTGCCGCCTCGACGCGAGCAACTCGCCCAAGAACATGATCCCGACTCTGCACACCTTGCTTACGCGCGCTCACCGCGCCGTCGCCCTCAACCTGGCGGCTCTGGTCGCCACATTGCTGCTGGCCTTCTGCTTCATGCCCGCCGTCGCGGCGCCGCCTGCCGCGCCCGCGGACACCGAAGCCGTGCTGTCCGCCGCGCGCAAGCAGATCGACGACATGCGCAAGCGGATCGCCGACGAAACCGACGACGCCGTGCTGGTCGAGCAGCGCGGAGACGCCCTGGACATCCAGTCCAAGGCGGACGCGGCAGCGGAGGCCCTGACGCCCCAGCTGGCCAGCGTGACGGCCCGGCTGAGCGAACTGGGCACGCCTCCGGAAGGCGCGAAGGAAGCGCCGGACGTGGCGGCGCAGCGCGCACAGCTGGAAAAGAACAGCCGCGCGCTGGACGCGCAAATCAAGCTGGCCAGGCTGCTGTCGGTGGATGCCGGGCAGACGGCGGAGCAGATATCGGCGCAGCGGCGCACACAATTCCAGGCGCGACTGGGCGAACGGCGCGACTCGTTCCTGTCCGGCCAGTTCTGGTCGGAATTTCACGAAGAGTTTCCGCGGGACCTGAATCGGCTGGAGGCCCTGCGCGACGACCTCTGGACCGCCGTTGGCCAGACGCCCAAATGGGGCTGGCTGCTCCTGGCCGGCGTGGCCGCGCTGGCTATCGCGCTGCGCGTATGGGTGGGCCGTTTCCTGCTGCAGCTGACCTCCACCCGCGTGCCGCCAGGGCGTCTGCGCCGATCGTTCCTGGCCGTGACGCTGGTGATCCTGTCGGTGGCCACGCCCGGCGTAATCGCGCTGTTGATCCAGGCCGGCCTCGACTGGAAGTCGCAACTGTCCGACAGCACGTCTTCCCTGCTGACGAATTTGGTGGCGACGGTCTGTTTCGGCGGGTTCGTCTCCGGGCTGGGCTATGCGCTGCTGTCCACGAACCGCCCCTCCTGGCGGCTGCCGCATATCAGCGATGTCGTCGCTTCCCGGCTGCGCTGGCTGCCCGGCGTGCTGGGCGTGCTGGTCGTGATGATCTGGCTGGCCGAAAGGCTGCCTGTCCTGCTCAATGCCAGCCTGACCACGACGATCACGCTGACGGGCATCGTGGCCGTGCTGACCATGGCGATGCTGGGCGCGGTGCTGGCCATCAGCCGCCGGCTGCGGCGCCAGGCCATGCAGGAAGACGGAACTCCGATTCCGCTGTGGGTGTCGCTGTTGCTGGCCGCCGTCTGGACCGTGCTCATCGTGAGCCTTGCCAGCCTGTTGGCGGGCTACGTCGCGTTTGGCAGTTTCCTCGTCAAGCAGGTGCTGTGGGTCCTGATCGTGCTGGCTTCGGCCTATCTGGCGTCCACGCTGATCGAAGACGGATTCAGCACCCTGCTGGGCACGTCGCACCGCGACAGCAGCGGGGGCGAGGGGCCCAGCATGCGCGACCAGGCCGCGGTGCTGCTGTCCGGCTTGGGCCGGGTGGCGATTGCCCTGCTTGCCATCATCCTGCTGCTGGCCCCGTTCGGCGAAGCGCCGATGGACCTTGTGCAGCGCTTCGACCAGTTGCGCAAGGGGCTGGCTATCGGCGAGGCGCAGATCCGCCCCGGCGCGGTGCTGCAGGCGCTGGTGGTGCTGGCGCTGTCGCTGCTGGGCGTGAAGATGCTCAAGCGCTGGCTGTCCAACCGCTACCTGCCGACCACGGAACTGGATCCCGGCATGCAACTGTCGGCGGCGACCCTGTTCGGCTATGGCGGCTTCGTGGTGGCGGTTGCGCTGTCGCTGTCCGCGGCCGGTATCGGCCTGGAGCGGGTGGCATGGATCGCCAGCGCGCTATCGGTCGGTATCGGTTTCGGCCTGCAGGCGGTGGTCCAGAACTTCGTGTCGGGCCTGATCCTGCTGGCCGAACGTCCGGTCAAGGTGGGCGACTGGGTGTCCCTCGGCGGCGTGGAGGGCGACATCCTGCGGATCAACGTACGCGCGACCGAAATCCAGATGGGCGACCGGTCCACGGTGATCGTTCCCAACTCCGAGTTCGTAACCAAGACCGTCCGCAACGTCACCCGTTCCAATCCGCTGGGCCTGGTCCAGATCAAGCTGCCCATGCCTTTGTCCACCGACGCCGAGCAAGTGCGCGAACTGATCCTTCAGGCCTTCGCCGATCACGAGGATGTGCTCGACGAGCCGGCACCCAACGTATTTCTTGACGGCATCGACGCGGGCCATCTGGTTTTCAATGCCAAGGGTTACGTATCTTCGCCCCGCGCGGCGTATGGCGTGCGCAGCGCCCTGCTGTTCACGGTGCTCAAGCGCCTGAACGATGCAGGGCTCGAAGTGTCCTCTCCGCCCACGATGCTGCTGGCTTCAGCGCCGGAACCCGCGCAGGCGGCGACGCCCGCCGCGGTCCCGCCGCCCGCATCGTCCTGATTGCCGGTTCAGCCCGGCGAGTAGAAGTCCGCGAACCGCTGCTGCTCCAGGCGCGGATTGCGCAGCGGCGGGGCGGACAGCGCGGCGCTCCGGGCCGACAGCACCGGGTAGCCCTGCACGACCGGCGCCTGTGGCGCCGCGGGCACGGTCCGCGCGGTCTGGACAGGCGTCGGCGTCGCGACCTGCGCGACGGCGCCGCTGTCAAAACGATGATCGGCCGTGGTCAAGGCGGGATTGGTGCACAGCCCCTGCGCCACCAGCGCCGCCTTGGTGCGGTCATCGGTCTGGCACAGAATGTCGATGGCCGCCGTCTCAAGGCGACGCGAACGGTCCGCGTCCTTGGTGGACGCCGCGGCCTGCATGGTGCGCTCGAAGTTGCGCCGCAGGCTGCACTTCTGGTCTTCGATCGGAATCGCCACATTCATGCCGAAGCCCACCACGGAGCCGCCGCCGCCGGCGGACACCATGCAGCTGTCCGAAGAAAACGATCCATAGAAGCTCTGCCCGCCGACCGGCGGCGCGCTGCGTAGCGTGCTGGTCCCGCTGTTGCTGGAATTCAGCGTGATGCCCTGGTTGTTTCCGGCATTGGTCGACCCGGACGATGCTGAAGTCGTGGAATTGGAGGTGCTGGTCTGCGCTCCGGCCGACACCGCGGCGAGCGACAGGGAGATGGCTAGAACGATGGTCTTCATAATGTCCCCTCGCCCGGACGGCCGAAGCCGTCCGGATAATTGGGTTCAGCGATTGAACCCGCCGACATGGCCCACCGAGCCGATGCCGTGTATCGACCCGAATGCGCCGATGTTCGCTGCGTGGAACGATCCCGTCGCCGACGCGCTTGTCTCGGTGTTGCCGAACGTGGCCCCGCCATTGGCGATGCTGTCGCCGACCATGATGGGCGCATTGCCGGAAACATGGCCATAGGACTCGCTGTTGGCGTATTGCCGCGTGCTGGTCACGACTTGGGTTCCATCGCGGCTGAACGTTCCGCCGACTTCCGCGATGCCGCCCGTGCTGCCGAACGACGTCTGGCTGGAAGAGCCGTAGCCGTTGACCTGGGTGGCCACCACCGAACTGCCCGTGGAGATGGATGTGGCCGTGCCATTGATGGCGCCTGCGTGGACGGTCACCGATCCGCCCACCTGGCCGGGGCCGGTGGCGTATGCCGATGCGGCGAACAACGACAATGCTGCGACTGCTGCGAGCTTTTTCATTTGAGCTCCTCCTGCTCCGTCTGCACGGATGCACAGGTGCCGGAGGCCGACCGGCGCGGACCGTTACCGCCCATCGACTGAACCCGTCCGGGTATAGGAGCGTGGGACTTTCGTATTGGTACGGAATGATTGCGCCGTCCTAGGCAGGTCGGTATCGGTTAAACGAATGACCGGGTCTTTGTGGACGATGGCGCACCGTATTACGCGAACCTGAATATGTGGATCCGGCGCACACGCGGCCATGCATATGGACGAGGAGAAAAGCGCGGGATCGAGTCCCCGGATGGGGAAATTCAACTCTAAGGATGGGAGCAGGGGCGTGCGGCTCGCACAAAATCCTTAGCGCGCAC
Organism: Achromobacter arsenitoxydans SY8; assembly: GCF_000236785.1. Classification (GTDB taxonomy): domain Bacteria; phylum Pseudomonadota; class Gammaproteobacteria; order Burkholderiales; family Burkholderiaceae_B; genus Achromobacter; species Achromobacter arsenitoxydans. The sequence continues at coordinate 9,113 of NZ_AGUF01000007.1, forward strand.
GCGGGTGCGCCCGGCGGCGGTCAGGATCCGCCGCACGCCTGCGCGATGCGCCAGATCTGCACGGCCTCGCGCCTGGCCAGCAACAGGTCCACGGCCACCAGGAGCAGCAGGAATCCGCACTCGGCCAGCGCCAGGTTCGCAAGCACCTGATGACTGGCCAGCAAGCCAATGCCCACGACGCCAGCCAGGTAGCCGGGCCAGGCGGGCGGCATGCCTGGTTCCCGGGCCTGAACGGAGCGGGAAAGGCATAGCCAGGCCAAGAGCGGCAGGCAGAGCATCGACAAGGGTATGTAGATGGCGATGGCCGAGAGCAGCACGGCGATGCCGAATTGCGTGTGCAGGTACAAGGACATCAGGGCGATGGCGCCGACGCCCGCGTACCAGGCCAGGCGAACGGAAATAAGACGAGTCAGGTTGACAGCTCGGTGATTCATTGAAGACGCGGAAAGCGGAATTTTCAGCCATACTACTCCGGCCTTCCGGCCCCCACCCGAATTTGGAGACACAGCCATGATCCAGGAGATTGCCAGCATCCATGTCCGCGAGGGACAAGAGGCGCTGTTCGAAGCGGGCGTCGCCCAGGCAAAACCGCTCTTTCTGCGCGCCCGCGGATGCCACGGCATGGAGCTTTACCGCAGCATCGAACAGCCTCAGCGCTACACGCTGGTGGTGGATTGGGAAACGGTCGAAAACCACATGGTGGATTTTCGTGAGTCCACCGACTTCCAGGAATGGCGCAAACTCGTGGCCGGCTTCTTTGTCGAGCCGCCGCAGGTGCATCACGAGCAGAAGGTGATCTGAAGCGCCGGGCGTATCCGGCGCTACCGCGCCGGTGCGCTCTAGTCTTGCGGCGGGTCGTCGTATTTGCGCGCGCTGCGCCGGAAACGGTCGGCCGGATACTTTCCGGCGTTCTTGACCATCTTCTGCGCGACGGCTTGCGCAATATCGACGCCCAGTTGATCCGCCAACGCCACCAGATACATCTGCACGTCTGCGATTTCGTCGGCGGCATCGGCCAGCCGTTCGGCGGGCAGATTGCGGGATTGCTCCTCGCTGAGCCACTGGAACAGGGCCACCAATTCGCCCGTCTCTCCGGCAAGCGCCATCGCCAGGTTCTTCGGCGAATGAAATTGCTGCCATTCACGTTCCGCCGTGAACTGGCGCAAGGCGAGTTTGATCTCTTGAAGGTCGGACATCGGAACTCCTGGCTCAGCAGCGCATCAGGACGCGGCCAGACGCGCGCTGGCCGCCAGCGCCACGGCTACCGTGGTCCGCACGTCTGCCAGCGCCCGGTGGGTGGGCTGCGATGCGCCCACGTGACGCGCCAGAATATCGAGCTTGTGCGATGGCAGCTCCGGCCACGCCCGCCGCGCCAGCGCCAGGGTGCAATGCGTGGCGTTCGAGAACGGCAGGCCCGTCAGGTCCGCCGCAGCGCTGAGAAACCGCCGGTCGAACGACGCATTGTGAAAAAACACGGGCAGGTCCTCCACGAAAGCCAGGAACGAGGAAAACGCCTGCGCGACCGGCACGCCGTCGCGGTCGACCTCCGCCTGCGTGATGCCGGTCAGCCGCGAAATGAACGGCGGCACCGAGCCGCGCGTACGCACAACCTGGGTGTATTCCCTTTCCAGCGCCCCGCCCTCACCCACCCTGACCGCCGCGAACTCCAGGATTTCGCAACTGGCGGTCGACAGGCCGGTGGTTTCCAGGTCGGCGACGATGAAGGGACCGCCCAGGGCTTGCAGCGCATCCGACAAGGCGGCCTGGGCCCGTGGGGCCGGCCTGGCGGGCGCCGCGCCGTTGGCGCGCGTGCGACGGTAGAAGAAGCTCACGGCCTACTCCGCCGGGTGCAGCGCTGCGAACCGGGGCGAACCATCGGCAAGCTTGCCGAAGAACAGTTCCTCTGGCCGCACCCACAGGCCGCGCGAATGCGGCCAGAGATGTTCGTACACCACCATGGATTCCTCGGTTTCGGAATGGCGGGCCAATCCCACATAGCGGTAAAGGCCCCCCTTGTAGTGGCGGTGCGTGGCAAGGGCGAGGGCTTCGGATTCAGTCATGGACGGCTGCTGCAAATGGCGCGGCCCGGGATGGGAGGACTCCTGCCCCGAGCCATGGATTCAGACAATGCCGTCTTTATAGCGCACTAACGTCGGCATTCGTTGCCGGCGTCCGTTGCCGCCCAGCGCCAGATGCGCGCTATGCGGCCCGCCGCTTCTCAACGAGGGCGGCGCTCGTCTGGGTAATGTCTTCCGTGACGCCCCCAAGCATGGCCGATTGCGCCAGCGATACCTCCACGACCTGCGCCATGATTTCCGTGACGCGCCGCGACGACGACACGATGCCCTCCATCGTGTCGCCGGCGGATTGGACCAGCACTGCGCCGTTTTCGATCTGTTCGACCGATTCCGTAATGAGGCCCTTGATCTCCTTGGCGGCGGCGGCGCTGTTCTGCGCAAGGCTGCGGACCTCTGCGGCCACGACCGCGAATCCTTTGCCATGGTTCCCCGCACGCGCCGCCTCGACGGCGGCGTTGAGCGCCAGGATGTTGGTCTGGAAGGCGATGCCATCCATCACGCCGATGATCTCGGAGATGCGGCGCGAACTCGCGGTTATCGCGCCCATGGTCGTGACGACGTCGCGCACCGTCTGGCCGCCCGTTTCCGCAATGCTGCTGGCGTCCTTCGCCAGATTATTGGCCTGGCCGGCTCTTTCGGCGTTCTCGGTCAGGCCCTGGACGGCAACGCGCAGTGTCTGCGCGGCCGTAAAGCGCCGAGTGATGTCGGTGGCGAACTTAACGACCTTGAACGGCTGCCCCTGCGCATCGAAGATGGGGTTGTAGCTGGCGTCGATCCAGACCTGGCGGCCGCCCTTGCCCACGCGCAGGTATTGGCCGGTGTCATGTTCGCCGTTGCGCAGCCTGCGCCAGAACTCCTTGTACGCCGCGCCCCGGGCTTCGTCCGGAAGCACGAACATGCTGTGGTGCTTGCCCAGCACTTCGTCGGCGCGATAGCCCACGGCGTTCAGGAACAGGTCATTGGCGCGGATGATGGTGCCGTCGAGTTCGAATTCGATGATCGCCTGCACTTTGGATATCGCCGCCAACTGGCCTTCGAAGTCGGCCTGGCGCTGCTGCTGGCCGGTGATGTCGGTCGCATATTTGACGATCTTGATCGGCCGTCCGCGCTTGTCGAAGATGGGGTTGTAGGACGCCTGCAGCCAGACGTCCGATCCGTCCTTGCGTATCCGGCGATAGCGTCCGGAGTCATGCTCACCCTGCCCCAGCCTTTCCCAGAAGGCCGCATAGGCCGCCGACCCGCGCTCGGCCGCAGCGATGAACATCCGATGGTGCCGGCCCTGGATCTCTTCGAGCGCGTAGCCCATGGTGTCCAGGAAATTCTGGTTGGCCATCAGGACGCGGCCGTCAAGGTCAAACTCGATGACGGCCTGGCATTTATGGATCGCCGCGATCTGGCCGTCCCGGTCCGCTTGGCGCAACGCGGCGCTTCCACGAAAAATGCGGTCTAGGGTGAGACCAAGCATGGTGACCTCCGGGGGGTGAAATTGCCGCGCGTGTAGTGCTTATGTATCTAATTGAAATTATTTAATCCTAAAAATGAACCGCCCTCAATGACTTTCTTGGCGCCGGCGGCTAGGGCAAACCCGCACCTAGGGGGCATCCAGTTCGCGATATTGGCGAAAGATGTCCTCGCCAAACGGCAGCCTCCGTCCGCTCTCGAAGTAGGCCTGCAATTCAGGCAGGCCGGTGACACGCTCATGCAGCGCAAAGATGTTCGGATAATTCGCGGCCACCGTGCCCATGCGCTTGGGAAAGGCGTACAGCAAGCCGTCGACCAGATGAAACAGCGACAGGTCGACATAGGTCCAGCCCTTGCCCCCGGCCAGCCACGCCTGAGGCCCGTCCAGCACCCGTTCGAAATAATCCAGGAACTTCGGAATGCGCTCTTCGCGGAATACGCGCGCGCGCCGCGCCGCCTCTTCCTTCTGGTCTTCGTAGTATTCGCTGGCGGAAATAGGATGATGCGTGTCGTGGGCCTCGGCCACCATATCCGCGATGGTGAGCTGCAACTGGTTCACCCACAGACGGCCTTCCAGCGAGTCCGGCGCCAGCCCGTGCTTTTCGCCCAGGAAGAGCAGGATGTTGGCGGTTTGCCCCAACGTCATTTCTCCGGCCACCAGGTAAGGCGGCGCGAATGGCGGGTGCTTGCGCGCCGATTGCATGTCGCCGATCAGGGCGTCTTCATCGGCGCCGGGCTCGCGCGCCCGCTCGCGGTAAGGGATGCCGCCCGCCTCCAGCGCCAGGCGCACGAACTCTCCGCGTCCGGGAATGCCATTCCAATACCAAAGGTCGTACGTCATACGGTCTCCTTTCAGTCGGTCCAGCTTGGACTCCAGTCTGAAGGCACATCCCCGTACACACAAGTCCTACTCCCGCGCCGCATCCTCCAGGATCATCTCCGCGCCGCGCTCTGCCACCATCATGACGGCGGCCTGGGTGTTGCCGGACACCATTTTCGGCATGACGGATGCATCCACCACGCGCAGGCCGGACAAGCCGTTCACGCGCAGCCGCACATCGGTGACGGCAGCGGCGTCCGAACCCATGCGGCAGGTGCCGATGGGGTGATAGATGGTCTGCCCATTGCGGCGCGCGAAATCCAGCCATGCGTCATAGCCGTCCACGGCCGCGCCGGGGCTGACCTCGGCCTCGATATAGCGCTGCATCGCGGGTTGGCCCACGATGCGGCGAGCGGCCTGCATGCCGCCCACCAGGCTGTCCCGGTCCACCTGCGCGGAAAGGAAGTTGGGCCGGATGGACGGACCCGCCAGCGGATCCGCGGATTTGATGTGGATAGACCCCACGGACTCCGGCCGCAGCTGCGCCACGCCGATGGTCATGCCGGGATGCCGGTCCAGGATGCGTTCGGCGGCATTGGCGTAGCTGGCGTGTACGAAGAAAAACTGCACGTCTGGCGTGGGCAGGTCCGGCGCGCTTTTCACGAATCCATGCACGAGTCCCGTGCCCAGCGTCAGGATGCCCTTGTGGCTCAGGTAGTAGCGCGCCACCTGCTGCGCCAGCCGCCAGCCGCGAGACATTTCGTTCAGCGTCACGGTGCCCTTCACGCGCCAGTTCATGCGCGTGGCGAAGTGGTCGATGTAGTTCTCGCCCACCTGCGGCTGCGCATGCACAAGGGCAATGCCTTGGGACTTCAGCAAAGCCGGATTGCCGACGCCAGACAGTTCCAGCAGTTGCGGCGACTGCACCGCGCCCATGCACAGCAGCGTTTCGCGGCGGGCGCGCACCGTGTGCTCCTGTCCGTTCTTGCGGTAGGCCACGCCCACGCAGCGCTTGCCCTCGAACACAAGGCGCGTCACATGGGCGCCGCATTCCACGCTGAGATTCTTGCGCCCGGCCGCGGGCTTCATATAACCGTCGACCACGCTCCAGCGCCGGCCCCGATGCTGCAGCACCTGGTAGTAACCCACGCCTTCCTGGCTGCCGCTGTTGTAATCGGGATTGAAGGGCTGGCCGTCCTGGGCCGCCGCCTGCAGAAACGCATCCGACACCGGGAAGCGCTCGGAGACTTCTTCCAGGAACATCGGGCCGTCCTTGCCCCGATTCTGTCCGCCCGCTCCGTAGTTTTCGATCTTGCGGAAGATGCGTTCGGCCACGCTGCTGCCCCAGCCCGTCGCGCCGGCGGTTTCCCAGCCGTCGTAGTCCTGGGGCTGGCCGCGCACGTAGATCATGCCGTTGATCAGCGACGAGCCGCCCACGCCCTTGCCGCGCGGCACGGCGATGGTCCGGCCGTACACGTTGTCTTCCGGCTCCGTCGAAAACCGCCAGTTGTAATTGGGATCCACCAGCAGCTTGGAGAAGCCCGCCGGTATCGGAATCCACATGCTGCGGGCCTCCTGGCCGGCCTCCAGCATCAGCACCCGGTACTTGCCGTCGGCGCTGAGGCGATTGGCCAGGATGCAGCCGGCCGTACCGCCGCCGGCGATGATGAAATCGTAGTCGCCCATCTTTTATCCGTCGAATCCCAAGAATGCCTGCGCGGCGTCAGCGCGCGGCCGCCACGCCCAGCATCTCAACCATCAGTTCGATCTGGCACGCCAGCATCGGCGCGCCATAGTGCACCTTGCAGCCGCGCGCCTGCGCAGCCTGCAGCAAAGCCGTTTCCTTGGGCTGCATGATGACTTCGCAAACCAGTTGGTCCGGCGTGAGGCGGCTGGCGTCCAGCGGAAGCGGATCGCCCTCTTTCATGCCCAAGGAAGTGCCGTTGACGACCAGGTCATGACCGGACGGATCAGAGGTGCCGACGACGATGTCGGCGCCGGGGTGCAGGGAAAGGATGCGGGCCTTCAAGTCCTCGGCCTTGGCCGGCGTGCGATTTGCAATGGTCAGCCGCGACACACCGGCCTGCGCCAGCGCAAAGCCGATCGCGTTGGCCGCGCCGCCCGCCCCCGCCAGGTAAGCGCTCTTGCCCTCGGGAGCGACGCCGCAGCTGCGCAGGCCCCGCACGAAGCCTTCGCCGTCCAGCATATCGGCGACCAGCCGGCCATCGGCCTCGCGGCGCAGCACATTGGCCGCGCCGATCTTGCGCGCGACCGGCGTGGCGTCGTCGGCCAGTTCCAGGATGGCGGTCTTGTGGGGAACGGTAACGATCACGCCGCCCAGGTTCTCGAGGCGGCGCAGTCCCTCGACCACGGCTGCCAGATTGTCGGGCCGGGCATGGAACGGCACACACACGCCGTCGAAGCCGATCCTGGCGAAGTATTCGTTCATCCGCTGCGGGGTCTTCACGTGGTGGATGGGGTCGGCCAGGATGCCGAACAGGCGCGTGTTGCCGCTGATTTCTTGCATTGTTGTCTCCGGAATCAAGTCTTGATGAACTCGCGCGCCACATCGGCGATGCCGGCGGCGTCGAGCTTGTAGTGTGCATACAGGGTGGTGGGCGGCGCGATCAGGCTGTATTCATCATAGATGCCATGACGGCGCAGGCGCACGCCGGAACCCGCATCGGCCAGGACCTCGGCCACCGCCGAACCCAGTCCGCCCAGCACGTTGTGTTCTTCCACCGTCATCAGCAGGCGCGACTTGGACGCCGCCAGCACGGCGTCGCGATCCAGGGGCTTGATGGTGGGCATGTCGATCACGCCCACCGACAGGCCCTCGCTGCGCAGTTGTTCCGCCGCGGCCAGCGCCGCATGCACCGTGATGCCGCAGGCGATGATGTTCAGGTCGCTGCCGGCGCCATGCACGATGGCGCGCCCGAATTCGAATGGCGCGCCGTCTTCGTACACCTGGGGATCGCGGCCGCGTCCGATGCGGAAGTAGATGGGCTCGGGCCAGTCCACCGACGCCTTGATGGCCGACGCCAGTTGCGGCCCGTCCGCCGGAGACACGACAGTCAGGCCGGCCAGCGCGCGCATGGTGGAGATGTCTTCGGTCGCGTGGTGCGACGTGCCGTAGAAACCCAGGCTGATGCCGGTGTGGTGCCCGATGAGGCGCACTGGCAACCGGGTGTAGGCCACGTCCATGCGGATCTGCTCGCAGCACAAGAGGCCCAGGAAGGACGCGAAGGTGGCCACGAAGGGCATCATGCCCGTGGTGGCCAGCCCCGCCGCCGCCGACACCATGTTCTGCTCGGAAATGCCGAACTGGACATAACGGTCGGGATAGGCCTGCGCAAAACGGTTCAGGCCATTGGAGTATTGCAGGTCGGCGGAACCGGCGACGACCGGATGCCCCGCCTTGGCCAGGTCGATCAACGCGTCGGAAAGATAGGACAGCCCGGGGTTGACCGCGTTCAGTGCGCGGTATTGCCAGGAGTCGGGGGAAAGGACTTGTGCCTGTGCCATTCAGATCTCGCGGGAAAGGATTTCGTCGATGGCGCTTTGCGCATCTTGCGGCGCCAGATAGCCCAGGTGCCAGCCCGGCTCGGTTTCCATGTAGGACACGCCCTTGCCCTTGATCGTCTTGGCGATGACGCAAGCCGGCCGGGCGCGTTCGCCGTCAGCGCGCAGGCGGCGCAGCAGCGCGGTCAGTTCGGCCAGATTGTGGCCGTCGACCTCGTGGACCTCCCAGCCGAACGCCAGCCATTTTTCCTTGAGCGATTCCACGCCCATGACGTCGTCTACCTTGCCGTCAAGCTGATAGCCGTTGCGGTCGATGATGGCGATCAGCCGCGACAGGCGATTGTGCGCGGCGAACAGCGCCGCTTCCCACACTTGCCCTTCCTGCATCTCGCCATCGCCCAGCATGACGAACACGTTGAAATCCCGGCCGGCCATGCGGCCGCCGACAGCCATGCCCACGCCGTTGGACAGCGCGTGGCCGATGGAGCCGGAGCTGAAGTCCACGCCCGGCACCTTGCTCATGTCGGGATGGTCGCCCAGGGGGCTGCCCAGTCGCGTATAGCCGTCCAGCAATTCGCGTTCGATAAAGCCGTGATCCGCCAGCACGGGGAACAGGCCCACCGCGGCATGGCCCTTGCCCATCAGAAAGCGGTCCCGGTCGGGCCAGTGCGGCTCGCCCGGCCGCAGGCGCATCACGTCGTAGTACAGCGCCGCGAATATCTCCGCGCACGAGAACACCGAACTGTAGTGTCCCACCTTGGCGATTTCGATCAGGCGGATGGTCTCCAGCCTGATGTGGCGGGCCTTTTCCCGCAGCATCGCGATTTCCCCTGCAGAGGGGGTCTCCTGGTCCTTGCGCATCGCGCCTCCTCTCGTTTTTGGATATATGATATATAATATACCCATCCCGCTAGAATTGGCTATGCCGGGCTAGAATTCATCCTGGATTCCCCCTGCTTCCTATACCAGCAAGCCAGATACGCCATGCCCAGCCTCAAACCGGTAAAAAAAGAGAACCTTTCCGTCAAGGTCTATAACGAGATCCGCAATGCGCTCATCAACGGTCAGTACGAGCCCGGAGAGCGCCTGATCATCGGGGAGCTTGCCCAGGAAATGGGCGTTTCCATCACGCCGGTGCGCGAGGCCATCTTCCGTTTGATCAGCGAGCAAGGCCTGGAAATGCAGGCGGCCACCGCCGTGTACGTGCCCTACGTCAATTCGGAAAAACTGCGGGAGATCCAGCAGATCCGCTTCCATCTGGAAGGCATGGGCGCGGCCGAGGCCGCCCAGCACATCACGCGCAAACAGCTGGACAACCTGATCGCCCTGCAGCGCGACTTCATTTCCTGCACGTCCACCGATCCCAAGCGCGCGAGCTACCTGAACCGCAAGTTCCATTTCGCCATCCTGGAAGCCAGCAACAAACCCATCCTGCGCAACACGGTGGAGTCGTTCTGGGTGATCACCGGGCCGATTCTCAAGGTGTTCCACATCAAGACGGCGGGGCTGGACTATTCGCAGGACGAGCACCGCCACGAGGCGGTCCTCGAGGCCCTGGAAGCGCGTGACTCGGAAGCGGCCCGCAAGGCCATCCAGGCCGATCTGGTCTGGGGCGGAAAAATCATGATCGACTGGCTGGTCGAACGCGAGAAAGAACTCGACTACCGCCCCCCGGGCGCCCGTAAATAGGATGACTTCATGCTGAAGATTTTTGGAGCCCCCAGTCGCTACATCCAGGGCCCCGGCGCCCTGGACGCCGTCGGCCAGTACGCGGCGCTGTTCGGCCGCCGAGCCGCGCTCGTCATCGACAGCTATGTTCATGGCGTGCTGGGCCCAAAAATCCAGGCGCTGTGCGCCGCGCACGGCGTGTCGCTCGCCCCGTTGATCGTCGAGGGCGACCTGACGCCGGAAGTCATTGACGGCCTGCGTGCGCAGACCCGCCCGGCGGACATAGAGATGGTGATCGCGGTGGGCGGCGGCAAGTCGCTGGACGCGGGCAAGGCGGTGGCAAAGTCTTCGCACTGCCACCTGATCACCGTGCCCACGGTGGCGTCCAACGATGCGCCCACCAGCAAGAATTACGTCCTGTACGACGCGCATCACAATCTCCTGGCGGTTGAGCACATGCTGTTCAACCCGACGATCGTGCTGGTGGATACCGCCGTCATCGCGACCGCCCCCTTGCATTTCTTCCGTGCGGGCCTGGGCGACGCGGTGTCCAAGAAATTCGAGGCCGAGCAGTGCCAGCGCAACGGCGGCAAGAACATGTATGACGGGACGCCGCTGCTGACCGCCCAGCTCATTGCGGACGGCTGCCTGCGCACCCTGCTGGCCGACGGCGCCGAAGCGGTCGCCGTCGCCGGAACCGGCAAGCCGACTCCGGCGTTCGAGCGCGTGGTGGAAGCGATGATTCTCATGAGCGGTCTCGGTTTCGAAAGCGGCGGCCTATCCATCGCCCACGCCCTGACGCGCGGGCTACCCAAGATCAGCGGCGTGGCCACAGCCCTGCACGGACTGCAGGTCGCCGTCGGCCTGCTGGTGCAGTTGGACCTTGAAAGCCGCAATGACAGCATGCTGGCCGACCTGACCCAGTGGTACGCGCAGGTGGGACTGCCCACCACCCTGCGTGACCTGGGCGCGGCCGCCACGCCGTCCGACGCCGAACTGACGCTGGCGGCGGACCTGAGCCTGAAGGCGCGCCATGCGGCCAACTTTGACCGCACGCTGGACGTGGCCACGCTGGCGGACGCGTTGCGGCGCCACGCCTGATTGCGCCGCCGCCGGCGGGGCGCGGCCTGCCCTATCGGCCCGCCGCGCCAGCCCTTCAGCCATCAAAACTCCACGTTGTCCTTGCCTTTCAAGCCCAACTTGGCACGCGCCTCGTCCGGCGTCGCGATGTCCAGGTTCAGGGCTTCGAGGATGCCGCGGATGCGCTCCACCTGGACACGGTTGGATTCCGCCAACTGGCCGGGACCGATCCACAGCGAATCCTCAAGGCCCACCCGCACGTTGGAACCCATGGCCGCGCCGATGGTCGCCAGCTGCATCTGGCTGCGGCCCGCGCCCAGGATCGACCATTCATAGTCGTTGCCGAACAGCCGGTCCGCAGTGCGCTTCATGTGCATCAGGTCTTCGGGATGGGGACCGATGCCGCCCAGGATGCCGAATACCGACTGGATGAACGGCGGCGACTTGACGAGCCCGCGGTCCACAAAGTGCGCCAGGTTGTAGAGGTGGCTGATGTCGTAGCACTCGAACTCGAAGCGCGTGCCGTTGGCGTTGCCCAGCTTCAGGATGGATTCGATGTCCTGATAGGTATTGCGGAAGATCAGCGACCGGCTGTTCTCCAGGTGCTCGCGCTCCCAGTCGTGTTTGAACTCCTTAAAGCGGTCCAGCATCGGGAACAGGCCGAAATTCATGGAACCCATGTTCAGCGAGGCCAGTTCCGGCTTGAAGGTGGTGGCCGGACGCATGCGCTCTTCCACCGTCATGTGCGGGCTGCCGCCGGTGGTGATGTTGATGATGGCGTCGGTCTCGCGCTTGATGCGTTCCAGGAACGGCTTGAACAGTGCTGGATCCTGCGACGGCTTGCCCGTCTGCGGATCGCGCGCATGCAGGTGCAGCACCGCGGCGCCCGCCTTGGCCGCGCCGATGGCGGCCTCGGCGATCTCGTCGGCCGTGACCGGCAGGTGCGGCGACATGCTGGGGGTGTGAATGGCGCCCGTCACGGCGCAGGTGATGACGACTTTGGGTTTGGGCTTAGCCATTGATGTCTCCGTTGTCTTGTTTGTGGCGCATGAGGCGCATCAGTTTTTCGTCGCGCCAGAAGCGGCGCTTGGCGAGGTCTTCCTGCGGCAGCAGGCTGCGCCGCTCGTCGGACAGGGCGGCAACCAGCTGGCCGTCCCAGGCCACGCATTCGCCTTGCGTGGCGCCGATGGATTGATAAAGGCCGCCGTAGCGCGCGCAGTAGTCAGCAATGCCGCCGGGCGCGTTGAGGTCGATGGTTTCGAATGGCCCCATGAAAGACCAGCGCAGGCCCAGCCCGTCCTTGACGGTGGTGTCGATGTCTTCGGCGCTGGCGATGCCTTCGGCGGCCAGCCGGAAGGCTTCCTGGAGCAAGGCGCCCTGCAGGCGGTTGAGGATGAAGCCTTCGATTTCCTTGCGGACCAGCACAGGCTTCTGGTCGATGGCGGTCATGACGGCGCGAGCCCCCTGCAGCGCCTCTTCGCTGGTCCACGGTGCGGGGCACAGCTCCACGACCGGGATCAGGTAAGGCGGATTGACGGGGTGCGCCACCAGGCAGCGTTGCCGGCCGGCCAGATGCTCGGTGAACTGGCTGGCGGGAATGCTGGATGTGGAGCTGCCGATGATTGCGTGCGGTTCGGCCAGGGCATCCAGTTCCGAGAACAGCGCGCGCTTGACCTCGACCTTTTCGGGGGAATTCTCCTGGATGTAGCTGGCGCCCGCCAAAGCGTCCTGGAGGCTGCCTGCCGCATGCACGCGCTGGATGATGGCCTGCGCGCCGTCAAGCAGGCCCTGGGCTTCGAGTTCGCGCAGTTGCTGCAGGATGAGCGTGCGCGCCTCGGCAAGCATGGCGGCATTGACGTCGTACAGCCGCACTTCCCAGCCCATGCGCGCGAATACGATGGCCCAGCCCTGGCCGATCAAGCCCGTTCCGATGATGGCGGCGCAACGCGCCGTGGCCCCGGCGCCCATCAGTAGAGCTTCTGCGTGAAGCCGTCCACCACGATGGCCTGGCCCGTGACGCTGCGGGCGGCTTCGCTGGCGTTGAACAGCACCATGTTCGCGATATCGCGCGCAGTCACCATGCGGCCGAGCACCGCCTGGTTCTCGTACTGCGCTGCGATTTCCTCGACCGGACGCCCCAGCGTACCGGCCTTAGCCGCAATGACGGCGCGGATGCGCGGCCCTTCGACCGCGCCCGGCAGGATTGCGTTGACGCGGATGCCGTGGCCGCCGAGCTCGATGGCCAGCGACTTGGTGAAGCCGATCACGGCCCACTTGGACGCCGAATAGACCGAGCGTCCGGCAAAGCCCAGGTGTCCAGCCGCCGACGACAGGTTGATCATCACGCCGGCGCGGGATTCCTTGAGCAGCGGAATGGCCTGCCTGGCGCACAGGAACTGGCCGGTGATGTTCACGGCCAGCGTGCGGTCCCAATCCGCCTTGGATAGGGTTTCGACATATCCGGTGGGGCCAGCGACGCCTGCATTGTTGACCAGGATATCCAGTCCGCCCAGGGTGTCCTTGACTGCGGCGAATAGCGCCTGGACGCTGGCTTCGTCCGATACGTCCGCACGGACGGCATGCACGCCGGGCAGTTCGGCGGGCAGCGCGGCCAGCCGTTCGTCGTTCACGTCGCACACGAACACCGTTGCGCCGGCATGGCGGAACACCTTAGCCATCTCCAGGCCCAGCCCGTCCGCGCCGGCAGTAATAAGGACCTTCTTGCCGGTGAAATCCACTTCCTCGAACATGCTTCTGTCTCCTTGGATTTTTCTGATAAGCGCAATTCATCATATACGATATATGATAAAACCAGCTATCCTTCGGCCCGGAGGAGGACCCGGAAATCAGTCTGAAGGTGTCGTCCGTCTGGCGGAATCAAAGCCGCTTTTTTCCCTAATATCGGCCGCTAAGGCTTTATTCATGCGGTTTCAGGGAATTCCCTGATTCGGCGTGATGCGACCGACACTAGAATCCAAGACGAGGGTTTTGCGCCTCGCCGGCACATATATCATATATATAAAAGACGGGCGGCACTCAACAGCCAGTCCGCATCCCGATACCCACAAAGGAGCGTAGACAGTGTTCAAGTTCAACAAAATTGTTTTGGCGCTGGGCGTGTGCGGCGCGCTGGCGAGCGGCGCAGCGGCGGCCGACATGAAGGTAGGCGCCCTCTACCCGTTCAGCGGCGCGCTTGCGCTTCTTGGACAAGAGAGCTACCGCGGCCTGGAACTGGCCGTCAACGAGATCAACGCCGCAGGGGGAGTCAACGGCGAGAAGATCGAAATCATCAAGGCCGACGCCGTGGATCCCACGCAGGCCGTGTCGGAAACCAAACGCCTGATCTCCGCCAACGTGGTGGGCGTGTTCGGCAGCTATGCCTCCGGCATCTCGTACGCGGCCTCGCCCGTCACCGAGCTTGCCGGCGTGCCGTACTTCGAGCTCGGCGCCACCGCGCACAAGATCACCACGCGCGGCTATAAGTACCTGTTCCGCAGCAATCCCAATACGGCGCTGTACGGCGTGTCGGTGGTGAATGCGCTGCATGAATCCATCGCCCCGGGCATGGGCCTGAATCCCAAGGACATCAAGATCGGCATCATCCACGAAGATGGTCCTTACGGGACGGACGTGGCCGCCACCGAGAAGAAGCGCGCGCAGGAGCTGGGCTACAACGTAGTCGAAGTGCTGCCGTACTCGGCCAAGACGGTCGACCTGTCGTCCCTGATCCTGCGTCTCAAGGGCGCCAAGGCGGACGTCGTTCTGCAGACGGCCTACCAGAATGACGCCATCCTGTTCTTCAGCCAGGCGCGCGCGGCCGGCTTCAAGCCCAAGGTCGTGATCGGCGCGGGCGGCGGCTACTCGCTGGCCGACACCGCCAAGGCCGTGGGCGCCGACATGAACGGCGTGTTCGACCTGGATTTCCCCCAGGCGTCCATCAACCCGGCCGGCGCGCCCGGCCTGGACAAGTTCCTGGAGGCCTACAAGGCCACCTACAAGAGCGATCCGCAATCCGGCCACAGCCTGACCAACTACGTTGGAGCCAAGGCGTTCTTCGAAGCAATCGGCAACGCCAAGTCCACCGACAAGGACAAGATCCGCGCCGCGGTCCTCGCCTACAAGAAGCCCGCCGGCCAGACCGCCAACGGCTGGGCCTTCGAATTCGGCGAAGACGGACAGAACAATGCGTCCACGTTCTACGTCATGCAGTGGCAGGACGGCAAGCTCGTCACCATTGCTCCGGGCAACCTCGCGCTTGGCAAGCCGGTTTTCAAGAAATAAAACGCGACGCCGGCAGCCGGGCGCCAGGGCCGCTTGACGGCCCCTACCGCGCGCCCGGTCTTAACACGGGGCCTGCGCGCCCCGTCCCTGCACGCCGCGGGCCAGGGACGGGGCGTCTCCCGCACTTAGAGGTTGCACCATGGAATTATTCATTCAACTGGTCATCAATGGCCTGTTGCTGGGCGGCGCATACACAATCATCAGCCTTGGGCTGACGCTTATTTTCGGCGTCGTGCGCGTCGTGAATTTCGCCCACGGCGAGTTCCTGATGATAGGCATGTACATGGTCTATCTGATCGCCGCGCAATTTGGCGTCCACCCCTACGCGGGTCTGATCCCTGTCGCCGTCATCCTGTTCGCGCTGGGCGCGCTGACCCAGAAGGGCATCATCCAGCCGCTGCTGCACGCCGACCAGCACATCCAGATCTTCGCCACGGTGGGCGTGTCCACCATTCTCCTGAACCTCGCGCTGGTGATCTTTGGCGCCAACGTGTACCGCGCGCCGGTCGAACTGGGTACCAACGCCATCGACGTCGGCCCGTTCTCGATGGTGACCGGCCAGATCGTCACCTTCGTGATCGGCCTGAGCCTGGCAGTGCTGCTGCATTTGTTCATGCACCGCACCTACCTGGGCCGCGCGCTGCGCGCCGTGGCCCAGCACCGCTATGCCGCCACCCTGATGGGCGTAAACGTCAACAACGTCTACGCCATCGCCTTCGGCCTGGGCACGGCCTTCGTCGGCATCGCCGCAGGCCTCTTGGCGCCGCAGTATCCGGTGTTCCCGACGGTGGGCACCTATTTCGTGCTGACGGCCTTTGTCATCGTGGTGCTGGGCGGGCTGGGCAGCCTTTACGGCGCGGTCGCCGGATCCATGATCATCGGCATCGTCGACACGCTGGCCGGCTTCTACATCGCTCCCGACCTGAAAGAGGTCGTGTACTTCGGGATCTTCCTCTTGATCCTTGTCCTGAAACCGAACGGCCTGTTCGGCGTCGGCACAGAGTGACCAGAACAACAAGGAGCGAGACGTGTTTCCCGACTTTAGACACCCCAAAGCCTACGTCAGCCTGATCCTGCTGATCGTGATGTTCCTCGTGCCAGCGGTCATGGGCACGCCCTTCTGGACCAACCTGTTCGTCCTGTTGTTCGTCTTTTCCGCGCTCTCGGTCGCCTGGAACATCGTGGGCGGCTACGCCGGCCAGCTGTCCCTGGGCCATGCCGTGTTCTACGGTATCGGCGGCTACACGGCCACACTGCTGACGCAGAACTTCGGCATCTCGCCGTGGATCGGCATGCTGGCCGGCGCCGCCATTTCCGGCGCGGTGGCCATCCTGATCAGCTATCCCACGCTGCGCCTGCGCGGGCCGTTCTTTGCGCTGGCCACCATCGCCATCCTGGAGGTGGTGCGCCTGCTGGTCATCCACGAAGAAAGCTGGACCGGCGGCTCCAGCGGTATCAGCCTGCCCCTGAACATCGGCTGGACCTGGATCGTCTTCCGCGAAAAGATCAACTACGTCATCATCGCCTTCGGCCTGTTCCTGTTCGTGACATGGGTGTCCTGGTACATCCGCAAGTCGCGCATCGGGCACTACCTGATCGCCATCCGCGAACGCGAAGACGCCGCGCTTGCGGTCGGCATCCACACGGTGCGCGTCAAGATCATCGCCGCGGTGGTGTCAGCCATGCTGACCAGCATCATCGGCACCTTCCACATCACCTACCTGACCTTCGTGGACCCCAGCTCGGCGTTTTCGCTCGAGCTGTCCATCCAGGTGGCCATGTTCGCCCTGATCGGGGGGCTGGGCACCGTGTCCGGTCCGATCGCCGGCACCTTCCTGGTGCTGCCCATTGCCGAACTCGCGCGCGGCTGGCTCAGCAGCGTGGGCAACGGCATGCATGGGCTGATCTACGGCCTGATCCTGGTGGCGGTGGTGCTGACGATTCCGCGTGGCCTGGCCGGCGCCTTCGGGCCCTTCGTCGAGCGCATGCTGGCGCGCCTGCCCTATCTGGGCACGCCTCGCCCCAAGCTGAAGCTGGCTGACGAGATCCGTCTGCGCAACGCCACCCGCAGCGATCAACCCGTGCTGAAGGCGGACAAGCTGTTCAAGAGCTTCGGCGGGCTGCGCGCCACCAACGACGTGTCGCTCACGCTGAACCAGAACGAAATCCTGGGCATGATCGGCCCCAACGGCGCCGGCAAGACCACGGTGTTCAACCTGCTGTCGGGCTTTCTGTCGCCGGACAAGGGCGACATCTCGATGCTGGATGCCGACGGCAACTGGGTCCACTGCAAGACGCCCGACGCGTTTGCGCACAAGGGCCTGGGCCGCACCTTCCAGATCGCCAAACCGTTCACGGGCCTGACGGTGCTGGAGAACATCATGCTGGGCGCGTTCATCCGCACCGCCAACCGCGACGAGGCTGAACAGATCGCGCTCAAGGTGGCCGAGCAGACCGACCTGGTCAAGTACCTTAACACCGAGGCGCGCAGCCTCACCGTGGGCGGGATGAAACGGCTGGAGGTTGCCCGCGCGCTGGCGATCAAGCCGCGGATCCTGCTGCTGGACGAAGTCATGGCGGGCCTGAACCCCACCGACATCGAAAAATCCATCCAGATGATCCGCCGCATCCGCGACTCCGGCGTGTCGGTGCTGCTGATCGAACACATGATGCAGGCGACGATGGCGCTGTCCGACCGCATCATCGTCCTGAATGAAGGCGGCGTGCTGGTCAGCGGTGCGCCGAAGGACGTGGTCGAGAATCCCGCCGTCATCGAAGCCTATCTGGGCAAGGAGTATCAGGATGCTTAAGGTTTCGAATCTGTCCTCGGGCTATGGCAAGAGCCAGGTGCTCAATGGCCTGAATTTCGAGGTCAACGCCGGCGAGATCGTAACGCTGATCGGCGCCAACGGCGCGGGTAAAACCACCACGCTCAAGACCTTGTGCGGCGTCATCAACGCCACGCAGGGCAAGGTGGAATTCGAAGGCCAGGACCTGACCAACCGGCAGCCCTACGACATCGTGGACGCCGGCATCACCATGATTCCTGAAGGCCGGCAGCTCTTCCCGCACTTCACCGTGCGCGACAACCTCCTGATGGGATCGTACAAGCGCGCGGCCCGTCCCATCGTCGAACGCAAGCTGGAAGAAGTGCTGCGAATCTTCCCGCGCGTGAAGGAGCGGCTTGCCCAGTACGCCGGATCCCTGTCGGGCGGCGAACAGCAGATGGTGGCGATTGCGCGCGGCATGATGGCCGACCCGAAGCTGCTGGTGTTCGACGAACCCTCTCTGGGCCTGTCGCCGCTGCTGGTGCAGCAGATGTTCGACATCATCCGCGACGTCACCTCGCACGGCGTCACCGTGCTGCTGGTGGAGCAGAACGTGTTCCGCACGCTGCGTCTGGCGGATCGCGGCTACGTGCTGGAGAACGGCGCCATCGTGCGCACCGGCACCGGCGCCGAGCTGCTCAGCGACCCGCATGTCAAGAAGGCCTACCTGGGCCATTGAATCCAAGGACCACAGTCTTATGTCTCTACGCTGCACATTCATCGACCACGGCAAGGGCGGCGCTCCTGATTGCATGCGCGTTGCCGAGCGCGACATGGAAACGCCAACGGGCCGGCAGGTGCTGATCGAGGTTGCCTACGCCGGCGTCAACCGCCCCGACGTGCTGCAACGCTCGGGGTCCTACCCCCCGCCCCCCGGCGCCTCGCCCTATCTGGGCCTGGAAGTGTCGGGCACCATCGTCGCCACGGGCCCCGACGCCCATGACTGGAAGGTGGGCGACCAGGTCTGCGCGCTGACTCCAGGCGGCGGCTACGCCCAGTATTGCCTGGCCGACGAACGCCATTGCCTGCCCGTGCCGCGCGGCCTGGACCTGCTGGCGGCCGCCGCCATCCCCGAGAACTACTTCACCGTCTGGACCAACGTCTTTGACCGCGCGCGCCTGTCGCCAGGAGAGAAATTCCTGGTTCATGGCGGTTCCAGCGGCATCGGCCTGACCGCCATTCAGCTGGCGCGCGCCTTTGGCGCGCAGGTCAGCACCACCGTGGGCAACGCGCAGAAGGCGGACGCCTGCCTGAAAGCCGGCGCGCACCACGCCGTGCAATACCGCGACACGGATTTCGAATCCGAGGTGCGCCAGGCGACCGGCGGCGCCGGGGTCGATGTGATCCTGGACATGGTGGGCGGGTCCTACATCAACAAGAACTTGAGACTGCTGGCGCTGAACGGCCGCCTGGTCCAGATCGCCTTCCTGGAAGGCAGCAAGGCCGAGATCGACGCGTTGCCCATCATGACCAAGCGCCTGCAGTTCACCGGATCCACCTTGCGCCCGCGCTCGGACGAGGACAAGGGCGCCATCGCGCAGGCGCTGGCTGCAAAGGTTCTGCCGCTCATGGAAAAGGGGCAGTGCCTGCCGCTTATCCATCAGGTCTTTCCGCTGGCGGAAGCGGCACGCGCGCATGAACTCATGGAAAGCAGCAGGCACATCGGCAAGATCATGCTGCAGGTGCGGCCATGAGCTCGCGCTTTCAGGACCAGACCGTCATCGTCACCGGCGCGGTGGGCGGCATCGGATCGGCGATCGTCGATGGCTTCCTGGCCGAGGGCGCGCGCGTCGGCCTCGTCGACTTCAATTCGCAGGCCGGCCAGGCCTATGAACAAGCGCTCAGAAAGCGGGGCCACGACGTGTGCTTCGTCCAGACCGACGTTGCGCATTTCGACCAATGCCAGGCGGCCTACGACCGCATTACGGCCGAACTCGGCGCCGCGACCATCCTGGTCAACAACGTCGGCATCTCGCCCAAGACCAGCGGCCGGGCGCTGAAGGTCTGGGAAATGCCGCCGGCCGAATGGAATAATGTGGTCGCGGTCAACCTGAACAGCGTGTTCTACATGACGCGCCTGGCCACGCCGCACATGGTGCAGGAGCGCCGCGGCCGCGTGATCAACATGTCGTCGGTGGCGGGCAAGGCGTACTGCGATATCGTGGCCGCGCACTATGCGGCGACCAAGGCCGGGCTGATCGGCCTGACCCGCCACTGGGCCGCCGAGTTGGGGGAACACCAGGTCACCGTGAACGGACTGGCGCCCGGCCGGATCAGCACGCCGTTGCTCAAGAGCGTGCCTCAGGAAATCAACGACGCCGTGGCCGCCGTGACCGCGCTGCGCCGCCTGGGCACACCCGAGGAAGTGGCGGATGCCTGCCTGTTCTTCGCTTCCGACCAGGCGCGGTTCGTGACCGGGCAGGTCCTGGACGTGGCCGGCGGATGGCTGATGACATAGCAAAAGGCCCGTTCACACATCGAACGGGCCTTTTGCTTGCGGGCGCTTCGGCTGTCAGCCCTGGACACCCAGGCGGTACACGACGGTATCCAGCCTGCTCACCCCGGCCGCCAGGAACTTGGGTTCCTTTTCCAGGATGTCGCGGCGGTCGATGATCGTGGCGGGCGACACGCCGGTGAAGATCTCCTGGACCTCGGCGTCCACCACCGAAAACGGCGGTCCCGCCATCTCTTCCTGCGGGTAGTCCAGCGTGATGAGCAGCCCCCGGTAGGCGGGCGACAACTGCCCGTAGACGTGGCGCACGTAATCGGCGCGCATGGCCTGCGGCAACGCCACCAGCGCCGCGCGATCGTAGACGCCGACGCAATGCGACAGCACCTGCGCATCCATCTTGAAGATGTCGCCGCAGACGATCTCGATATTGCCCGCGACATAATGCTTGCCGTAGGCCGAGTCGTGCGTCACCGGGCGCAGTTCGTTCTCGGCGAAGAACTGCTCCACCGCCAGCTGCGAGAGTTCGGCCCCCAGCACCTGGTGACCCTGCGCCGCCAGCCAGACCATGTCCAGCGACTTGCCGCAAAGCGGGACCAGGACCTTGCCGCCCTGCGGCACGGCCAGGGCCGGCCAGTACTTCTGCAATAGCGGCGTCACCCGGGTTTGGTGAAAGTGCGTGCGCCCCTCGCGCCACCGTTCCAGCCAGAATTCGGCGTCCATACCTTGTCTGCTCCTTTGAATCCGTGTCGCATTCAGCGTGTTGTCTCGCGTCCGGCGGGGCGCCGTGGCGCCCCCAGCGTAGTCCCGGCAGTCGCGGGATCGCTTGATCGCGCGGCTGCCGGTAGCGGGATTGTATTACCCGCCCCGGGCATCAGATCCGGTATTGTTACGGCCTGCATTGCAGCCCCCGGAGACCCTATGCAACGCCGTACCCTGCTCATGGCGCTTGGCGGCATGTGCGCCGCGCCGCTGACCGCCCTGGCCTCGTCCCGTCGCGATGCCATCATTCGCGAGGTGTTCGCGGCCCCGCCTGCGGGCCTTGCGTACTCCGCGCAGCACGCAGCGCTGCTGCGCTTGCTGCGCGTGCAATGGATGCCGATCGAGTCCGGCGCGCCCGCCGTCGATTTCGAACAGCCGCTGCTCGGCGGCGCGGACACGCTCGCGATCGCGCGCGCGGCCCTGAACACCTCCGACGACGCGCTGGCCGTCCGCAGGCTGGCGGAGGTATGCCGGCTGATCCCGCGCTATGTGCAATCCATCGGCAGGCTGCAGCCGGGCCGCCATGCCGTGCCGGCAGAGATGCGCGAGGCGTTCGATTTTCCGGAAAGCGGCGTGGATGCCGCCGGCGTCTTCACACTGCGCAAGGAACACCTGATCCTGCTGCGCGCCGCCGTCTGGCGCGAAGCGGACGCGGCCGCACTGCGGGCAGTCCTGCGCGAAGGCGACCGCTACTGGCCCATGCCCTATGTCGACGGCAAGCGTCCCTACGGCAACGCCGCCTACTACCAGGTCGACATGGCGCAATTGCTGGGCGAGCCCTACCCGCTGGACGCCAAGGGCTACGCCATCACCGATTCCGCCAAGGACGCGCGCCTGGCACGCCTGCATTACGAGACGTTGGCGGCGCTGCAGGTCTTCCTGAGCCACTCTGTCCCCGCCCAACGCAAGCGCCAGGCGACGCCCGAACAACCGGCCAGCTAGGCGCGGTGCAGGAGATTGCGGATGTCGTCCGCGATGGGGACCGCCGCAAGCACCGTCAGCAGCAGCGCCAGCGGCCAGGTCGAACCGAAGCCGAAGTTGAAAAACGAATATGCCCCGATCACGCCGCCCACGAAAAACAGCGTGACCATCAGGCTCAGCACGATCAGCTTGCCGCGGTCGGCCAGCACGGGGGGCATGGCCTGGGCATCGCCTTTGGCCAGGTTCCAGTAGAACAACTTGCCGAATTCGATGCCGATGTCGGTCACCATGCCGGTCACGTGCGTCGTACGGATCTCGGACCGCGATACCTTGGTGATCATGGCGTTTTGCAGCCCCATGATGTAGCACAGCAGCATCACGGTGCCCGGCACGTAGAACCAGCGCAGCGTTTCCAGATTGGCGCCCAGCAGGCCGAAGACCAGCAGGAGCGCCGCCTCGAGCAGCAGCGGCAGCGCGTATTCGCTGGCCAGCCGCGACCGGCGCCCGAAATTGATCAGGAAGGCGGAGCTTGCCGCGCCCGCCATGAAGGACAGCAGCGCCGCCAGGCCCTGCAGCACGACCACCACACCGCCCAGCGCCATGTGGTCCGCCATCATCGACACAATGCCGGACATGTGCGAGGTGTACTGCTGGACGGCCAGGAAACCGCCTGCATTGACGGCGCCGGCCGTGAAGGTCAGCAGATAGGCAAGGTGCCGGTTGGCTTGCGGGCTGCGGCTGACGGCCGTCAGCCTGCGCAGATACGGAATGGTCACGCCTGTCCCTTCAAAACAAGAACGTACTCACTGCGATGCGACTGACATTCTAGGCCCAGGCCTCGGCCTCGGGGCCGCTCAGGGCCTGATGACGGGGAAGTACACGCCCTGCATGCCTCCGTTCATGCCGCAGTACGGCCGGCTCGCGGGCGCCCCGGTGGGCGAGGATTCGGCCAGTTCGACGCCCGCGCCCTTGCGCACCAGCGTCAGCGTCCAGCCATCCGCGTCCGTCGTTTCGACGACCAGGGTGTTTCCCTTGACGGTGCCGATGCCTTCGACGGCGCAAAGCCAGCGGCCATTCAGGGGATGCGCCGCGGATCCGTCGAACGCCAGGCGGCCGTCGGCCAGCTTCTTGACTGAAAATCCGCCGGCCAGGTTTTCCCATTCGCCTTCAAATCCCGGACGCCGCTTGGCCGTCAGGGACGCCAGGAAGGCATCGCGGTACTTCATGCGATCCGCCAGTTCCTTCTGCGGCGTGTCTCCGCCGGAAGGCGACGCATAGCCCTCGTCCCGCACCTGCAGGAAGTAGCGCTGGTCTTGCGCCAGCGCCTGGGCAGCAGCGGCGTCGAAGGATTTTCGGGCCTTGCTGTAATGGCTGGCGATGCTGGCGTCCTGCGCCGCCAGCGCGCCGTCGGCGCAGATGGCCTTTTCGACGGCGCTGCGGGCCTTGGCGCAGTCGAACGACGGCTTGTTTGCCGCCCAGGCAGTCTGAGCGCACAACGCAATCAATAGGACCGACGCGCGGGCAAGGCATTTCATAGCGAGAACTCCTGCAGGTTTGCGACGCGCGCGGCCAGGCCATCGGCGCCCAGATAGTGGCCAAGCTTGCCCGTGCGCACGCGGCGCAGGTCTTCCTGGTAGCGGCTGGCCATGGAATCGCGGACCTCCGCGTAAGCGGCGGCGATGCCGTCGCCGCACGCCTGCGCCACCCGGCGCGCGGCTTCGGGCGCCCCGCAGGCGACGCAGCGCGCCACGCCCAGCGCATCCGCGACCGCGCCGCGCTCGAGCAAACGCTCCACCAGTTCGACAGAGGGATTGCGGTCGAAGCGGTGAATCGCCGTGGCGCTGACGGGCGCGCCGGCGTCCAGCAGGGCCTGGGCTGCGGCATAGGCATGCTGCATCAGCGCGACATCCACCGGCTGGGCGCTGCCGCGCAGCGGGACATCGAAGCGCACGCCCGCCGCCGCCAGCCGGCGGACCAGCAAGGCATCATCGTGGGCCAGCGCATGCTGCAGGGCCAGGCCGGCCAGGCTGGGCGTATCGGCCAGCGTTCCGGCTTCGAGGGGACCACGCCAGTCGAGCAGCGCGCGCCGATAGAACGCAGTCAGCTTGTCGGCGAGCGCCTGGGACATGCCGTAGTCCGACACGCGCTCGTCCAGATATTCCAGCACGCGTATGCCGGTGCTGTCCTTGTCCTCTTGCGGGTCCGTTTCCAGGCACAGCGCCGCGAAGGCGCCGTACAAGTCCTCGGCGACGGTGGCAATGCCATCTTGCTGCAAGGCGTGCGTCCAGCCCGGCAGGCCCTGCTTCCAGGCAACGACACTGCCCGCGCGCGGGCCGGGTTCCAGCGCCACGTAGATGCGGTCGCAGTATTCAAAACCGCCGATCGGCAGGTAGCGCAGCTTGCCATTCCAGGCGGCGCCATCTTCGGCGGCGGCCTCCTGCGCGCATTCTTGCTCGTGTTCGATCCAGCCTTGCAGGTCGCGATACTGGTCGCTGCCGTCGTAGAACAGCTCGGACCAGCTCAGGGCTTCCTCGTTGCCGTCCATCTGCGCGCGCAGGTCATAGGCCAGCTCGCCCCCGGCGGTCAGGCGCCAGAGCTCGACCAGGGCTTGCGGCAAGGGGCCCTCGCAGACGGCTTCGATCTCGGCGATTCGTGCATCGGACAACGGGGGCTGCACGCCGATCAGCACGCGATCCGCGAACAGCGCAACGCCATGCTCGCGCAAGGCGTGCAGTTCGCCGGAGGTAAAAAACTCGCTCATGGTGAATCTTCAGGAACTAGGCTGCTGCGATTCTACTAGCCGTCGGGGCCGGATCGGCGCGATAAGATGGCCGCCCCCCAGTTGATGTACGGAGAATGTCCTTGGCCTTTCACACGAGAACGTATGACACCTACGTGGTGTTGACGGGTCCCTCGGCGCCCTCCCCCTGGACCACTGGGGCCTGGCTGACAGCGGCGCAGGCGCTGGCGCCCTTTGCCGGCTCAGCGCGCGGCAAGGCTGCAGTGCGATGCAGCCAGATCGACAAGGTCACGCGCAAGCGCGCCAGTTTCGGCAGGCTGGGATGGAACGAGGCCTCGCATCGCAAGTGGACGCACGACGTGCCGGAAACGGCGCCATGGACCTTCCTGGGCGCGGAGGCCTGGGCGCCGTCGTGGACGCAATGCGAAAGGGACAATCAGGCGCCGGACTTCTTTGTGGCCCTGACCACGCCCGGCACCGGGCTGCGGGACAAGCCGCTGCGATTCGGCGGCAAGATCCTGGTGGCGTTGGCCTGCGATGCGCCGCAAGACCAGCGGGACCGGCTGCGCGAGGCGGTCGTCGACGTGGCGCGCGGGCTGGACAGCCCCTTGACCGTCCACCAGGAGCGCGCGTGGGGCAAGGCGTCGTACGGCGGCTTCACGGCGGCCATGAACGATCTGAGCATCGTCGGCCTGTTCCAGGGTGGCGATCCTCATCAGCGGCCGCTGGACTTGGCCACCTTCGAGGAATCCTGGACCGCCGTCCCGCTCTGAAGGTCAGGCGGCTTACTCCGCCCCCGCATCGCTCAGCTGCCGGCGCCGGAACTCGCCCTGGCGCACATGCATCCAGCCTGGGTATTCCGGCGGCAGCGCGCTGACTTTGTCCAGCGCGTCCAGTTCGTCCTGCGTCAGCCTGATGCCGGTCGCCGCCAGGTTGTCGTCAAGCTGGTCCACGCGCTTGGCGCCGATGATGACGCTGGTCACCACCTGCTGGTGCAGCAGCCAGGCCAAAGCCACCTGCGCCACGGACACGCCGCGCGCGTCGGCGACCTGCCTCAAGGCGTCGATGCTGTCGTAGGCGCGGTCCCGGTCCACAGGCGGAAAGTCGAACGCCGCCCGGCGGCTGCCGGCCTCGGCCGCGCCGTCGCGCCCGTACTTGCCGCTGAGAAGGCCGCCCGCCAGCGGGCTCCACACCATCAGCCCGACGCCTTCGCTCTGCAGCATGGGCACGAGTTCCCGCTCCAGGTCCCGGCCCGCGATCGTGTAATAGGCCTGCAGCGACTCAAAGCGCGCCAGTCCCAGGCGTTCGGCAATGCCCAGCGCCTTCATGATCTGCCAGGCCGCCCAGTTCGACACGCCCACATAGCGCACGTGCCCGTGCTGCACCAGATTGTCCAGCGCCCGCACGGTTTCCTCCACGGGCGTCGCCGGATCGAAGCCGTGGATCTGGTAGAGGTCGATGTGGTCCAGTTGCAGGCGCGCCAGGCTCTTCTTGATGCCGTCCATGATGTGGAAGCGCGAGTTGCCCCGCGCGTTCACGCCCGCGCCGGTCTGCCCAAATACCTTGGTGGCGATGACCACGTCGTCGCGCGCAACCTTCAGGTCCTTCAGGGCCTGGCCCGTGATGATCTCGGACCTGCCCTCGGAATACACGTCCGCCGTGTCGATGAAATTGACGCCGGCGTCCAGCGCACGCCCGACCAGCCGGTTGGCGTCTTCCTGCTGCAGGTTGCCGATCTTGCTCCAGAGTTCGCCCTCGCCGCCGAAGGTCATGGTGCCCAGGCAAAGTTCCGAGACGAACAGGCCAGTGCTGCCGAATTTCTTGTATCGCATGTTTGCGCTCCTTCGAGGCGTGGCGGGCGCGCCGGGCCCGGGATGGGCCTACGCTGCGACAGCCTGCCGGCTGTGGACACAGTATGCGTCCGGCAGCGGGCGCGGGCGCTGCTTGATCCTGCCCTTTTTTTGCCTGATTCTCCGGCCTGCCCTTCCGCAGCGGGCCCAGGCGTCGATTTCTCCGAAATTCCTGCCTAATCGTCCAGAACTTCGGACCCGCCCCCCACGCGCAGCGCCCGTCCGCAATACACTTGCAGGCACCCAATCCTCCGTTGCTCCGCCGGTCCCCGCGCGCGGGCGGCCCGCCCCCGGGAGTCCCCCATGACACTGTCCTCAGTCCATTCCGACGGCCACGCCGCCGCCAACCAGGACGCCGCCTGCGAGCTTGCACGGGCCGAGCTGCTCTTCACCCTGGAACGGATGACCGGGAGCCTGGAAGGCTCCCTGGACACGCCTATCGAAGGCCTGTACCTGCACCGCCTGTCCCAGCCCACCGGCGCCAAGCCCGGCCTGCAAAAGGCCGCGCTGGCGGTCATTGCGCAAGGATCCAAACGCCTGTTCATCGGCGACGACACCTACGAGTACGATCCCTTCCATTACCTGATCTCCTCGGTGGACCTGCCGGTGGTGGCCAAGGTGTCTGTGGCCAGCCCCACCCTGCCCTACCTGGGCCTGCGGCTGGACCTGAACCCCGAGGAAATCACCGAACTGATCAGCGACGAGAACCTGCCGCCCCTGGTGCCGGCCGAAGCCTCGCGCGCACTCTGTGTCAACCCGCTGGGCGGCACGCTGCTGGACGTGGTGCTGCGCCTGTTGCGGCTGCTGGACGCGCCGCGCGACATCCCCATCCTGGCGCCCATGATCAAGCGCGAGCTCCTGTACCGGCTGCTGATGAACGGCCAGGGCGTCGTGCTGCGCCAGACGGTGCTGCAGGACAGCCAGCTGAACCGAGTGGCCAAGGCGATCCGCATCCTGCGCGACAACTACGCGCAGCCGCTGCGGGTAGAGGAAATCGCCCGCGACGTGCACATGAGCGTGTCGTCGCTGCACCATCATTTCAAGCAGGCCACCGCCATGAGCCCGCTGCAATACCAGAAGCAACTGCGCCTGCAGGAAGCGCGCCGGCTCATGCTGACGGACGATGCGGGCGTGGCGCTGGCCGCGCACGCGGTGGGCTACGAAAGCTCGTCGCAGTTCAGCCGCGAATACAGCCGCCTGTTCGGCGCTCCGCCCCTGCGCGACAAACAGCGCTGGAAGGACGAAACGGCCCTGGCCGCCTGACGGCCAAGCCCCGCCTCAGGTCCCCCTTAGGCGTCGAACTCGATCCGCAGCCCCGGCAGTTCCAGCCCGTCCAGCGCGGTGCTCCAGGTCTCGCCCGCATGCACGGGGTAGGCCTTGGTCAGGGTGCCGGTGGTGACCAGTTCGCCCGCCTGGATCGCCTCGCCGGCCGGGCGGTCGGCCAACACGTCGAGCAGATGCGCCAGCGCCGCCAGCGGGCTCCCCAGCACGTTCTCGCCGCAGCCGGTTTCGCGCCGGACTCCGTTGCAGGACAGCTCGATGCGAAACCGCCGCAGCCGGTCGATAAGGTCCGGCCCCAAGCTGTCCGGCGCCGCGGGCGCCCCGATGAACAGTGCGCCGTGCAAGGCGTTGTCCGCCACGGTGTCGGCCGCCTGGAACTGCCAGGCGGGAAAGTGCGACTGCACCAGCTCGTATCCATGCGCGATCCAGTCCACGCAGTCCAGGATCCTGGCCATGTCCCGGGTCTGCGGCGGCGCCTCCCGGAAATGCAGCACGATCTCCGGCTCGATGCGCGGTTCGACATAGCGGTCCAGCCGGCAGAGCGCTTCGCCGCCGTCGCACTGAACCAAGGTGTTGTCGTAGACCCGGCCCCAAACGGGAAAGTCCACGCCCAGCGCGGCCCACATGGCCGGATTGGTGAAGCCGATCTTGCGGCCGGCCATGCGAGCCCCCTCCGCGACGCGCGCCTCGTGCACGCGGGCCGCCACCTCATAGGCCTGGCTCAGGCCGAAGGCGGGATGTCTTGCGGTAACCGGCGCGATGGCCAAGGCATGGTCCTGCGCCGCCTTGATTTCGCGGGCAAGCGCAAGCGGATCGAATGACATGACGACGGCTCCTTTGCGTTTTTTCGATCCACAGACTTTACGGGGAAAAGCGTCGGCGCGCTGCGTCGGCGTGGCACGCCGGCGCGCTGAGTGCCCGCCCCCGTGCGCCCAGCCGGCCGCGTCCGTTGGCGCATTCTTGTCCACGCTGCCGGGCCGGACCGTAATATGCTCGGCCTGACGCCCCTACCCGAAACGACGAGGACTACGCATGCACGACCTGAATGACCTTTATTACTTCGTCCAGGTCGTCAAGCACGGCGGGTTTGCCCCGGCCGGAAGATCCCTGGACATCCCCAAGTCGCGCCTCAGCCGCCGCATCGCCCTGCTGGAGGAGCGCCTTGGCGTGCGACTGATCCAGCGCTCTACCCGCACGTTTGCCGTGACCGAGCTGGGCCAGGAATACTACGACCAGTGCCTGGCGATGCTGGCGGGCGCCGAGGCCGCGCAGGATGTCATCGACCGCACCCATGCGGAACCGCAGGGCACGATCCGCATCGCCGCGCCCCCCGCGCTGATCTACTACTTCCTGGGCGATGTGGTGGCGCGCTTCATGGAGAAATGCCCCAAGGTCAACGTCTACCTGAAGAGCTTCAGCCGGCCGGTGGACGTCCTGCGCGAAGGCTTCGACCTGGCCGTGCGCGTGCGCTTCGGCCAGATCGAGAGCAGCGACTTGGTCATGAAGCACCTGGGCATGAGCTGCCAGAGCCTGGTGGCCAGCCCGGCGCTGGCGCGCGCCCTGCCCGATTCTTCCGACCTGCACCGGATCGGCCAGCAGCCCACCCTGGCCCTGGGCACGGAGCAGCGCGAATGCCAGTGGCGCCTATGGGGTCCCGACAATGCGCGCCTTGCCGTTCCCTTCCTGCCCCGGCTGGTGACGGACGACATGCTGGCGCTGAAACAGGCCGCCTTGCGGGGCGTGGGCGTGGTCGCCCTGCCCCTGCTGATGATCCGCGAGGAACTGGCTGCGGGCCTGCTCGTGCCAGTGGGCGCGCCCTGGCAGCCGGAACCCGGCAGCGTGCATGCCGTGTTTCCGTCGCGCCGCGGCCTGTTGCCCGCGGTGCGCGAGCTATTGGATTTCATGGCGGCGGAGTATCGTGAAAACGCGCGCTGCGAAGCCGAGACGCAGGCTCGCCACGGCATCCCCTCTCTACAACCCCTCGCGTCATTGTCCGATTTATAGAACTCTGAGATGCGAAATGGCAGTCTAGCGGTCGAATGCTCCTGAATTTAGGATTCTGTCTACGCACTCAGCGTCCTTTTCAACGCCACGCACCCCGCGCGGCGGACAGCACAACCCTAAGGAATCAGCCATGACCAAGCCCTACGTGAAGCTCGACAAGTCCCAAGCCGCCGTTCTGCTGGTGGACCACCAGGCAGGCCTGCTGTCGCTGGTGCGCGACTTCCAGCCCGACCAGTTCAAGAACAACGTGCTGGCCCTGGCCGACCTGGCCGAATACTTCAAGCTGCCCACCATCCTGACCACCAGCTTCGAAGACGGCCCCAACGGCCCGCTGGTCCAGGAACTGAAAGACAAGTTTCCCAAGGCGCCCTACATCGCCCGCCCGGGCAACATCAATGCCTGGGACAACGAAGACTTCGTCAAGGCCGTCAAGGCCACCGGCAAGAAGCAACTGATCATCGCCGGCGTGGTCACCGAAGTCTGCGTCGCCTTCCCGGCGCTGTCCGCCCTGGAAGAAGGTTTCGACGTATTCGTCGTGACGGACGCGTCGGGCACCTTCAATGAAGTGACCCGCAACGCCGCCTGGAGCCGCATGGAGCAGGCCGGTGCGCAACTGATGTCGTGGTTTGGCGTGGCGTGCGAATTGCACCGCGACTGGCGCAACGACGTGGAGGGCCTGGGCACCCTGTTCGCCAACCACATCCCTGACTACCGCAACCTGATGGCGTCGTATTCGACGGTCAAGAACGCCAAGTAAGCCCATGCGGCGGTTCCCGGCCGGTCAGCCCGGCTGCGGAAACGATAAGGCCCAGGCAAGCAGCCTGGGCCTTTGTCTTTGGGCGTTTGTCTTTTACTTCCTGCGGGCGAAGGGGTATGCCTGCTGCGCCAGGAATGTCCCGGGCATGTCGTTGTCCAGGATGCCGTAATTCTGCGGCAGGCGGTTGCCCGCCCCGCGCACGGCGGTGCCGAACAGATAATCAATAAACGAGAAATGCGCCGCGTAGTTCTTGTCGATCGCCTCGGTGTCCGACGAATGGTGCCAGTGGTGGAAGTCGGGCGTCACGATGATGTAGCGCAGCCAGCCCCAAGGCAGCTTCACGTTGGAGTGAATCAGCACGGCCTGGAATCCGACGATGATGATGTAGGCGTCCAGCACCGGCTTCGAAAAACCCAGCACGAACAGCACGCCCAGCACCGCCACACGCGTGATCAGCAGCTCGACAATGTGCAGGCGCGATCCCGCCAGCCAGTCCAGCGTGCGCGTGCTGTGATGCACGGCGTGGAAACGCCACATGAAAGGCACCTCGTGATAAATCCGGTGCGCCGCATATTGCGCCAGATCGGCCACCAGCACGGCCACGAACAGTTCCAGCACGTAAGGCATGGACTGGATCGCCTGCTGTAGCGGCTCGTAGGCGGCCCAGGAAAACAGGCGGTGGATGAAGAAGTTGATGCACAGCAGCACGGCGCCCACCGACAGGTGATTGAACAGGAAGTGCTTCATGTCCACCTGCCACTCGCCGCGAAACACCGGCTGCCCCGGATACAGCGGCGTCAGCTTTTCAAAAATGATGAATACCGTGCTGGACGCCAGCAGGTCCAGGATGAACCAGTCCAGGCCCAGATAGGGATGGCTGCCGGCGGCGGACGGCGTCACGGCGACCTGGCTGCCGCCGGCGGCCACCGCGCAGCACACCAGGAAGAACGCCGAAATGTTCAGCCAGCGCTGGCGGCCCAGCACCGTATTGGCCAGCGAGATCGACCCGGACACCAGCAGCGCGCTGAACAGCAGGGTGCGCATCGCATCCACCGAATAGAAAGCACGCAGCTCCGGGGTAGTCAGATAGGCCGGAAAGTGAAAGGCCAGGACGCCCAGCACCGCCAGGATCGCCAGGAACAGCGCAATGACGCCGCTCATCATCCCCGTCCCCCGGTGGATGCGCCCATCCTGCCTGAAGAGTTCGACGATTTTCCGATAGATGGGCACGCGCTGGTTCATTTCAGTTTCATGGCTGTCCAAGGGAAGCGGAGTGTATCGCCGGGGACAGATGGCCTTGTAATGAAACGTGAGCGTGCGCGACAGAATCGCTCCAGTCGCACCCACGCTTGCGCGCGGTCAACGGGCGGCAAATGGCGCGCGGCGGCAAGGTTGACAAGGCGCAGGGGTTGGCGTGTCATGGAGCAGACGCTGATGGAAGCGTCTTGCCAGGCGCATCATCGGTCCCGTCAACCGGTTCCTTAAGAGGCCCCTATGTTTCCTGAATACCGCCAACTCATCACCCAGCTGAAGTCCGAAAATGCCCATTTTTCGGCCCTGTTCCAGCGGCACAACGACCTGGATCAGGAGATCAAGAATATGGAGGACGGCATCGTGCCGTCCTCGGGCGCCAACATCGAAGTGCTCAAGAAAGAGAAGCTGCACCTCAAGGACAAGCTGTACGGCTTGCTGAAGGCGGCGGAAAAGAACGGCAGCTAGCTGCGCGCCGGCGCGGGACTACATCAGTTCCAGACCCGCGCCCTTGACGACGACTGCGTACTTCGCCATTTCGGAACGGAAGTATGCCTCCGTCTGCTCGGGCGGCATCAGGACGATCCGGTTGTTCTGCGCCGCCATCGCCTGCTTCACGTCGGGCGAATTGAACGCGCGGCCCAGCGCATCATGGATCCGCCGCACGTCGGACGCGGGCAGTTTCGCCGGCCCGGCCGCCGCAAACCAGCCTCCGATTTCATAGTCCGCCAGCCCCTGCTCGCGCAAGGTAGGCAGATCGGGCAGCGCCGCCATGCGTTCGCCGCCACAGGCTCCCAGCGCCTTGAGCGCGCCGCTCTTGACCTGCGGCAGGACCGAAGGCAGGGACAGCACGCCGAAGTCCACCTGGCCGCCGATCAGGTCCGACATCATCGGTCCCACGCCCTTGTAGGGAATGTGCCTGGCCTTCACGCCCGCCTGCTGCACATACATTTCAGCGGCCAGATGCAAGATGGTGCCGTTGCCCGACGAGGCATAGTTGTAGCGGCCCGGCTGGCTCTTGAGCAGCGCGGTCAGCGCCTTGATGTCATTGGCCGGTATCTTCTGCGGATTGGCCACCAACAGGAAGGGCGTCATGCCCACCATGCTGATCGGCGTGATGTCTGTCAGCGGATCAAAGGGCAGGCTCTTGTACACGCTGGGAAAAATGACGTGATTGTTGGACAGCATGCTCAGCGTGTAGCCGTCCGGCGCCGACCGCACCAGCGCCGACGTGCCGACGATGCCGCCCGCGCCCGGCTGATTCTCGATCACCACGGTATGTCCCAATGCCGCGGACAGCGCCGGCCCGGCGGCGCGCGTAATCGTATCCACCCCGGATCCCACCCCCACGGGCAGGATGAATTTCACCGGCCGGTCTGACTGCGCCCAAGCCATGCCCGGCGCGCCCAGTGCCGCGGCGCCCATTGCGCCCAGGAATTGGCGACGGCTCCAGCGCCCGCCTCCACATTGATTGCTCATGTCTGTCTCCTAGTGGTTCTTGTATCGGCCGACTGACGCGGCCGTTTATCTACAGCGGTACAGCGAATTCAGTACTTCCCGCGAACGCCACCTGCCGGCGCCCCAGCAGGCGTCCTGCCCGGATCAGGCCACGGCGCCCTGTTCGCGCATCGCGGCAATCTGTCCGCTGTCGTAGCCCAGCCCTTGCAGCAGCGCATCGGTGTCCGCGCCCAGGACGGGAGGATGCTGCCTGACGCCCAGCCGCTGGCCGTCCATCATCAGCGGAAACAGCGCCGCGCCCGCCATCTGCCCCGCGCGTTCGCCATCGGGCAGGCGGATGTCGGCCAACCCGCCAGTGGCGCGCAAATGCGGATCGTCGTACAGGTCTTCCGGCTTGACGATCGGCGCGAACGGCAGGCCGATCCGTTCGAACGTCGCGGCGAGCTCGGCCGCGCCGTGGTCCGCCAGCCGGCGGCGCAGGTCGGCCAGCAGCGTGGGCCGCTGCCGCACCCGGTCATTGTTGGTGGCCAGCGCCGGATCGTTCTTCAGGTCGTCGTAGCCGAAGGCGTCGCAGAACGTGATCCACTGCGAATCGCTTACCGCAGCCAGGAAGATCTGTTCTCCGTCCTTGACCGTGAACACGTCATACAGCGCCCAGGCCGACACGCGCTCCGGCATTGGCGCCGACGGCTGGCCGGTGATCGCGTACTGCAGCATGTGCTGTCCCACCAGGAACACATTGTTCTCGAACAGCGCCGACTGCACCTCCTGGCCCCGGCCCGTGATGCCCCGCTGGATCAGCGCCGCCATCGCGCCGATGGCGCCGAACATGCCGCCCATGATGTCGTTCACGCTGGTGCCGGCGCGCACCGGGTCGCCCGGCCGCCCGGTCATGTAGGCCAATCCGCCCATCATCTGCACAACCTCGTCCAGCGCCGTGCGCAGCGCATAGGGGCCGGGCAGGAAGCCCTTGTGGCTGACGTAGATCAGACGCGGATTCTCGCGGGACAGGGTTGCATAGTCCAGCCCGTACTTCGCCATCGTGCCCGGCCGGAAATTCTCGGCCACCACGTCGGCGCTTGCCGCCAGCCTGCGCGCGGCCTCGGCGCCCGCAGGGCTCTGTATATCCAGCGCGATGCTCTTCTTGTTGCGGTTGAACATCGGGAAAAAGCCCGCCCCCACGCCTAGCAGGTGGCGAGTGCGGTCGCCCTGCACCGGCTCGACCTTGATGACCTCGGCGCCCAGGTCGGCCAGCACCATGCCGCAAGTGGGCCCCATGACCATGTGCGTGAATTCCACCACGCGCAGGCCGGCCAGCGGCAACGGGCGGGAGAACGGAGAAACGGGAACGTCGGACGTGTTCTGCATGGCAATGCTCGTTGAAAAATCGGGGGTGTGCGCTCAGGCCGGGACAGCTGGGCGCGCATGAAAGGTCTTGGGCAGGCCGGCCCGCCATACCGAGCCATGCAAGGGTTGGCCGGGGAGCCAGCGGCCAGCCTCCTCGCGCAGCGCGAGCAGGCTGGCCATGTCGATACCGGTGCCGATGCCCATGCTTTCCAGCATGAACACCAGGTCTTCCGTGCTGACGTTGCCGCTGGCGCCCGGCGCATGGGGGCATCCCCCGATGCCGGCCAAACAGGCGTCGAACCGCGACACGCCGGTCTCCAGGGCCGCCAGCACATTGGCCAGCCCCAGGCCGCGCGTGTCATGGAAATGCGCACAGCACAAACGGTCGCCGGCGATGCGCCTCGCCTCCCCGAACAAGCGGCTCACCGATGCCGGATCGGCGTAGCCCACGGTATCGGCCAGGCTCACGCGGTCCGCGCCTGCGTCCAGCAGCGCCTGCATCAGGCGCAGCACTTCATCCGGCCGGACCTCGCCCTGCAAGGTGCAGCCAAAGGCCGTCCCCACCCCGCCCTCGATCAGCATGGCCGAGCCAGCCGCATCGCGCGCGGCCCGCATCTGTCCGACCATGGCGACCACCTCCTGCGGCGTCTTGCGCAGATTCGCCAGGCTGTGCGCGTGGCTGGCCGACAGCGGCACCAGCATCAAATCGGCGCCGCTGGCCAGGGCGCGTTCGGCACCCTTCATGTTGGGCACCAGCACAGACACAGAAAGGCCGGGCAGGCGGCGGGCATGGGCAACCAGATCGCCCGTGTCCGCCAACTGCGGCAACAAGGCGGCAGGCACGAAAGAGCCAACCTCGATCTCGCGCTGTCCCGCCGCATAAGCCGCGTCGATCCACGCCAGCTTGGTCTGCGTGGGCAGCACAACGGGCAGGCTCTGCAGGCCGTCACGCAGGCCGACTTCACGGACGGTGGCGACACGGGGAAGATTGGACAGGGGGAAAGCGGGCATGGCGAACTGGACGGACGTGATCGGGAGCTGCCAGTTTTAGATATTCTCAAAATCGCCACAAGCGGTATTTTGGAACCGCTAAAATTCCCAACTGGAATATCTTGAGCCAGCACGCCAACATGCGCGATCTCGACATCACCACCCTGCGGCTGTTCATCTCCGTCTGCGAAACCGGCAACATCGCCCGAGCCGGGCAGCGCGCCAACATCGTGGGGTCGGCCATCAGCAAAAGACTGGCCCAACTGGAGGACACCGTCGGCGCCAAGCTGCTCACGCGCAAGCGCCGCGGCGTGGAACCCACCGAGGCCGGCGAGACCCTGCTGGAGCACGCGCGCGCCATCCTGGCCAGTTCGGAACGCATCGAGCGCGACATGTCCGCGTACGCCAGCGGCGTAAAGGGCCAGGTGCGGATACTGGCGACGGCATCAGTGCTGGCCGAATCATTGGCCGAGGACATTGCGGCGTTCCTGCAGGCGGCCCCACACCGCAACATCAGCGTCGACATGGAAGAAAGGGTCAGCCACGAGGTGGTGCGCGGCGTCAAGGAGGGCATCGCCAGCCTGGGCATCTGCTGGGATGCAGCCGACTTTCATGGCTTGGCCCGCCGCCCCTACCGCGGCGACCGCCTGGCCGTCGTCACCGCGCCTGGACATCCGCTGGCGCGGCGCGATGCGGTCTGGTTCGAAGAAGCGCTGGATTACGAACACGTCAGCATGCCCGCGGCCGGCGCAGTGCTGCGCATGCTGCAGACAGCGGCGAGCCACAGCGGCAGGACGCTGCGGCATCGTGTCACGGTCAGCAACTTCGATTCCGCGTTCCGGGTGGTGCTGGCCGGTCTGGCGATCAGCGTCGCGCCCATCGAAGTCGCCACGCCCTACGCTCTGGCGCACGGCCTGCGGGTGCTGCCGCTCAAGGACGACTGGAGCCGCCGCCGCTTTGCCATCTGCATGCGCAGCGAAACCGGCCTGCCCGCCGCCGCGGCCCTGCTGCTGGAACACCTGGCCGCGGCAGGCGCGGCCAGTAGCCTTAGCGCCCCGCCCTCCTGATTTTCCTGCATGCCCACCGCCGCCATTCCAGGATTTCTGCCGGGCCCGAGCCTGATCGTCGCCATCGGCGTAAGGCTTGTGACTTAGCCGCCGTCATCCGTACGACGGACGCCCTTGCGCCATTCCCGCTGATACGCTGGCCTGCCACTCAGCAACGGGATACCGGCCATGAGAATCCCCCTAGCCGCCACTTGCGCGCTTGCCGCCTTGCTATCGAGCGGCGCGGCCTGCGCCCAGTATGTGGTGCAGACCCAGGACATGGGCGGCAAATGGAGCGTGCCGAATCCTCATTACCCGGGCGTGCCGGAGCTGTTCCGGGCAAGTTCCGGCGCCAAGCGCGCCTGCCTGGACCGAGGCCCGCCCAGCAATCTCTACCGCGCCACCAAGGTCATCGACCTGCGCACCGGCGAAGAGGTGCTGCTGGTCGATTGCCTTCCCATTCGCAAGGAACAGCGTGAACGGTCCGAGCAGATCCGGGCCAATGCCGCAAAGTCGACGGCGCAGTAGGAAGGACCAGGCGTGCCTCGCGCCCCCGGCTAACGCCCGGGGGCGGAGGCTTTTTCGCCGGCGGACGAATTCATGTATTCCTTGACGGTGTGGTCCCGGTTGTAGATCACCGTCAGCGTGCGCTGATCCTGCATCGCCCCGAATTCGCTGTTGTTGAAATAAAACCAGGTCGCGGTCTGCAGGCCCTGCGCATTGACGTGCTGCGACCGGGGCGGCCCGAACTGCCGGATCATCTCGTCGAGCGTGGTGACGTTGATCTTGATGGCTTCCACCTTCTCCTGGGTGACCAGGTCCCCCGAAACGGGAGCGGCGCAGCCCGTCACGATGGCGGCCGCGAAAAGCAAGGGCAATCTCATTCAGTTTCCCCGATCCTGTGGGCCGCCATCAGCGGCTGTCTTGTTGGCGAATTCCGGATGCCCCTAAGAATACCTTGACCTCGCCCGCCCGTTGCGCGCCTTCCAGGGAACGGCCCATCGGGGGCCTGGCCGGGCCGGCGTCATTTTTTGGTCATCTACAATGCGGCCAGTTGCCGTGCGCGAAGAGGCGCCGGCCAGCAACACACAGGCAGCATGACCCGCGCGAAGAAATCAGCCCCCAGAAGGAAAGCCCCGGCAAGCAGGAGCAAGGCAGGAAGCTCCAGCGGCATCTATCGGTTCCTGCGTACATTCGTCCTTACGTCGCTGGCCAGTTTTGGCGCAGCCACGTACGCGCTGAATCCGCAATGGCGCGCGCACTTTTCCCCCGACGAAATCCTGGCGCGCCTTAAGTGGCCGAGCGAGGAACAATTCGCGCCCGCCGCGGCGCCAACTGGCGGCATGGCGCACACCCGGTTCGCCGAATGCCCGCAGTTTTTCCCGAAGGAGCGCCCGCCCGTCGTGCCCGCCAGCCAGACGCTGCGCGAGCTCTGCTTTTCCACCTTTGCCATTCTGCACAATGGCCAGACAAAGACGCCGGTCTTCGTGGCGGAGCGGCTGAACCGGAAGTTGCTGACCCAGGCCCAGGGCATGCCCCGAACGGACAAGTTCTATGCCGAGGCCCGCGTGCCTCGCGCGGAACGCGCCGAGCTGGTGGATTACCGCGGGTCCGGCTATTCGCGCGGACACATGGCGCCGGCGGGAGACATGTCGACCCGCGAGGCCATGGCGCAGAGTTTCTCGCTAGCCAACATGGTGCCGCAGGACCAGACCCATAACGCCGGCCCCTGGAGCCAGATCGAGCAGGACACCCGGAAGTACGCGATGCGCGCCCCCGGCGACGTGTACGTCTTCACCGGCCCCTACTATGGCGACAAGCCCAAGGCGATCGGGTCGGGCGTGGCGGTGCCCAGCCACATCTTCAAGGTGGTCTATGACGCGACGACGGGAAGATCCTGGGTGCATTGGCAGGCCAACAGCGCCCACACCAGCGCCGGCGCGCCCATCAGCTACGAGGAATTCGTGCGGCGCACGGGCATGCAGCTGCTGCCCGCCAGCACGAACTGACAACCCGCCGCCGGACTACTTAGGCCGCGGCGACGGCAAGCCCTGGTCCACTGCGGGCCACTCGCCCGCACGCAGCCGCGGCAGGCACTGCACCATGGCTCTGGCCACGTTGCGCACCTCTTCCTGGACCGCCTTGTCCCGGTCCAGGTCCGCATGGCTGGTGGCGTAGGGGGTGTAATAGCCGATGTAGCGATCCAACCGGGATGCGGTTCCGGCGTCGACCAGGCCCATCCAATCGAGCCAATCGCTCAGGGCCCGCCGCTGGCCTTCGATGCCGGCCACGTCGCCATGCACGACCAAGCCATACGCCCGCCCGGCCAAGTGCTTCGGATACGGCCATCCGTCCAATTCAAGCCGCTTGGCTTTCAGAGGGTCCTTGCCCGAGGTCGTGGTGGGATCAGGATTGCCGCCGTCGGCGCATACGAGCCGGTCTATCATCAGTTTCAAGGGGCTGGGGGACTGGTACCAGTAAGTCGGCGCCACCAGCACCACGCCGTGCGCCGCCACCCATTGCTCATAGATGCCGTTCATCGCATCGTTATCCTGCCCAAGCGAATGATTCGGATAGCAGCTACAGGGCCAATGGCAAAGCGGCATCGCCGTGGACACGCAGCCTTTGCAGGGATGGATGAGGTACTGGTACTCGGAAGTCAGCCGGCTCAGGTCCAGCATGTCCGCATGCATCCCGGCGGATTCGATCTCTTCCCGCACGATGTGCGCAAGCCTCCAGCTTTTCGAGATTTCGCCGGGACAGGTGCCGTCGTTGCGCGCCGAGCCGATGATCACCAGCACACGTGTTCGCGTGCCAGGCTCGCGCTGGATCTGGGCCGCGCGTTCAAGGCGGTCGTGCGCGTCCTTCCACTCCACCGACAGATCGTAGGCCGGGTCGGCATAACCGGGACCAGCCTTTTCGGTAAGGGGGGCTTTGCGCCCTTGCTCATAGGCGTCCCAGGCAATGGCCTCCAGCCGTTCCAGCGCTTCGCTTTCGGCCTGGAAGGCGGGATCGTAAAAACGGCGCATGAAGCGCAGCCGGAAGGCATCGCGCGCCAACTCGCCGGCATATTGTCCGGTGCGGACTTCGAGCGTGGATTTGGCCATGGTGATCTGCCTGCGGACACGGGCCTGTGCCAGCAGCAAATCTCGTTCCTGCGGTTAATCCAGCCGGCGGACAGCGAGCGTCGCGTTGTTGCCGCCCATGCCAAAGGAGTTGCTGAGCGCCAGCCTCAACCCCGGCAGCGCGCGCGCAGATCCCGGCACGCAGTCCAGATCGCAATGCGCGTCTCCGGGCTCGAAAAACAGCGTGGGCGGCACGACGCCTCGGGAAACGGCCATGGCGGTCACCGCCGCTTCGATGGCTCCCGCCGCGCCGATCGCATGGCCGATCGCCCCCTTGATGCTGCTGACCGGCAGGTCGCTTGCCCTTGGGCCGAACACCCGCCTGATCGCGGCGGTCTCGATGCGGTCGCCGACCAGGGTCCCCGTCGCGTGGGCGTTGATATACCCCACATCATCCAGCGCAAGACCACCGTCCGCCAGGCAGCGCGACATCGCCAACGCCTGCCCGTCCGGATCCGGACGCAGCGGGTGCGTGCCATCGTTGCTGACGCCGTAGCCGCAGATCTCCGCGATGGGCGTGGCCCCACGGGCGGCGGCGTGTTCGGCCGATTCCAGCACCAGCATCGCCGCCCCTTCGGCCAGCGCGAATCCGGTGCGTCGAAGGCTGAAGGGCCGGCAGCTTCCGTCATGCGCGTTGTCGGGATCCGCGCACAGCACGTGCAACTGGGCCCAGGCCGCCATGATGATCGGCGTCAGCATGGACTCGGTTCCGCCGGCAATCGCCACGTCCAGATAGCCGTCTCGAATACGGCGGAAGGCCTCGCCGATGGCGACCGCCCCCGCCGAACAGGCGGTTGTGTAGGTCTGCGCTTCCGCCTGTGTCCTGAGCTGCTGCGCGATGTGCGCCGCCGGGGCATTCGGCATGGTTGCGGGCACGACCAGCACGGTGCGCCTGGGGACGACACCGTGATAGGCCTCGACCGCCTCGCACAACGTCGAGACCCCGCCTATGCCCGTTCCCACGAACACGCCGCAACGGACCTTCTGGGAGTCGTCAAGACCGGCCTGCGCCATTGCCTCGCCTGCCGCATGCTGCGCCATCAGCGTAACGCGATCCATCATACGCAC
Source organism: Achromobacter arsenitoxydans SY8 (assembly GCF_000236785.1). GTDB lineage: Bacteria > Pseudomonadota > Gammaproteobacteria > Burkholderiales > Burkholderiaceae_B > Achromobacter > Achromobacter arsenitoxydans. The sequence goes on from NZ_AGUF01000007.1 coordinate 49,900, forward strand.
CTGGGCCGGATGCAATCCGGCGCTGACGTCCTCCCGCACGTAACCGACGCGACGATCAATGCCGCTGCCGTCCAGCCGATCCACGCCGCAGTTGCCCGCAAGCAGCGCGCTGAATGTCTGGCCGGCCGTGCCGCCGACGGGCGTCACCATGCCGATGGCGGTGATCACGACTTTCCTGCGTTCCATGATGGTCCGTTCCCGCTAATCCTTCGGCGCCGCGCCCGGGTCTGCCGCTACCGTGGGCGCCGCTGCGCGGGCAGCCTTGCCGTCGGCCTGCGCGGCGCGGCGCTCAGCCGCAAGCGCCATCCGCGCCGCGACGCTGCCCTCTTCAGGCCCCAACGCAAGGCGCCCGGCCACGATACGCATGTAGGCCATCAACTCGGATAGATCGCCGGGGAACGCACTGGTGATCTCCTGCGCGCCCGATGCATGATCCTTGGGCAGCATTTCGTCGGTCGGGATATGGAACTCGGTTTCGATTTCCAGCAGGATTTCCAGAATGGCCAGGGAATCGAACTGCGTAATCACTGCGTAAAACGGTTGGTCCTCGAGCAACGGGGCGGGCTCGCACCGGCACACGTTGGCAATGATGGCGGCGAGCCTTGCGCGCAAGACGGCGTCATCGGGCAGCATAGGAATTTCAGGGGGAGTCGGCATGTCCGGATACCTCTGTTCAACTATAGGTGAAAGTCAAAGTCGCCGTCGCACGCACAGGGCCCGCCGTGAGGGTGGTGTTCACCTGCTGGTAGCTGGCGCCGACCTGATACGTCCAGTCAGTCGTGGGAAGCGCGCCGACCGCCGATCCCAGGTTGCGCTCCGCCAACCCCATGGTGGGTACACGAAAAACACCCGACGTAACGTCATAGACCCACAGCTTGACTCCCACGCCTGTCGCGCGCGTGCCGGACGCGTCCACATTGGATAGTGTCGCGGGATAGCCGCTTATCGTGGTGCCGGAGATTGACATGGTGGGCGCGGCGCTTCCCTTGGCGGTACAGCGAACCTGCAACGTGGTGGACTTGAACCCGGCGTTGCCGCCTTTCACTGCAGCAATCGTGGCATCCGGCAACGTCAGGTTTAGTGCTGCTGTGTTCGTAACCGCACAGGTCGGACGCGTAATCGCGACGTTGCCAAGGACTCCTATCCGGTACAGGCCTGCGGGAAGCGTCACGCCCGCGCCCGTCACCGTGGTCGAGCCATAGACATTCACCGTGCTTAATGTGCCCGGGACGATCTCTTCTCCGGTGGCGACGAATTCAATCCGCGCCATGGCGCCCCGCGACCGGTCGGAGTCGAACGGAAACGCCAACACCCCGGAGGCATAAGGATTCGAGTACGTTACGGGCGCAAGCTGATTATCGTTAGCGTCGATGTAGTAGTAGTAGACGCGATAGCCTATCCCCTGAATATTGGTCTTGTAGATATCTGTGGACCCGGACAACAGCGATCCGTTGCCCTGGAATTGCTCCATGACCCCGGGCGGACAGTTGTACAACGGCGAGACCTGCCCTTGTGCCCCGCCGTCCAAACTGTATAACGACGTCTGTGCTGCAAACAGCACTTCGCCACGGCTTTTCGGCTCGGTCGGCGCCCACGAGGACCGCCCGATCGGCAGCCAATGCTGATTGCTCGTGAATGCGTCGTACCATGTTCCGCTGGGTCCGCGCCCGCCGTTGGTGTTGACTGAACACCTGACCGCCCGACCATCCAGCGGCCCCGCCGACACCTCCTGAACGGCGCCCATGACGCCCAACATTGCGCAGCACAGCGCGGCAATCGCGCGGCAGGATCTCCGTGGCCCCGCCCCTTGCGTCGCAGCCGGAATCATTGCATTCAGGCGCATATCAGCTCCTTGCCCGCCTCATCAGCGCCAGTCTCCTGCGCGGAAGTGTCGATTTCAAATGAACAATGCTGCTCGCTGGCTCCGCCCCACTTCACGGTAAACCGGCTCACCCCCTGCAGGCCGGTCAGCCAGGCGCGGCCGACGGGACCAACAATGCCCCGCTGCTTCCCATCGGCCTCGTGGATGGCGGAACCGAACGGGATGGTGGCGCCCGTAGGACTCTTGAGCACCACCAGAATCGTCCGGCCCAGTTCTGTCTCGAATTTCGCGACCACGATCGCGCCGCGCGTGGGAACGACCGTCGCCACGTTCCGCCCGAGCATCGCTTCGATATTGTCGAAATCGGGGCGTAACGAAATCCGGTTTTCCCGGTAAGGCGTGGCTGAAGGCACCAGCGCCCTGCCCGCGCTATTCGTCCGGACGCCCGGATAGGCCTCCACGATCAGGTTGGCGGCGCCGGGGGCCTCCACGATGACGGCTGTTTCGCCGATGTTCTGCCCAAACAGCACTCCCTTGCTGTCGACCACCACCGCGCCGCTGAAATCGACGTTTGTGTTGGACGCCCCGGCGTTATAGCCGTGGCTCAGGTTCGCCTGGCCCACCGGTGACGCGTAGCCCACCGCGGCATAGCCCCGCCCGCCGCCCTGAGAGCCGCCGCCGACGCCTGCCTGCACCGCATAGGTCAGGGCATAGTCGTCCGTTAACGCGCCGCTCAAGTTGGCGTCGTGGGCGGTCCCCTGGCCCTGGATGCGGCTCATGGTGTAGCTTGCGTTGTGCCTGCCGCCCAATGGCAGGCTGAGCGTCAGCATGACTGTCGACTGACGCTTCTGCCACGGGCTGGTGTTGACGCCATAGTTCAGCGCATAACCCACTTGCCCAACCGCGCTGGAAAAGGAAAACTGCGCAAAGGATGCATTGCGCGGCGCGTTCCGATAAGTAATGCCGTAATAGTTGAACGACAATGAGCTCGCCTTGCCGATGCGCTGGGATAGCCACAGCTGGTACTCGTGCATCCGCTCGTAGCCCCTGAAGCGGCCGATCTCGCTGCGCTCCCGCACCGCCTCATCCAGGCTCCGGTAGCCGTCGGAGTTGTACCGGTATCCAGCCAGCGTCAGGTCGGTTCCCATTTCGGGAAACGCCTTGGCGTACTGGATCCGCGCCGCGGCGCCCACCAGTTTCCCGCCATCCGCCGCTTGCGTGCGCGAGGACGTTACGTCGGCAGACACCGCACCCAGTTCCCTGAGATTCAGGGCCAGGCCCGCGGCGCCTGCATGATATCCCCCCTGCGCGCTCGTCAGCCCGCCATATGCAGTCATGCCCAGCGGCAGGCCATGCGCCAACGTCAGCTGCGCCATCAAGGGACGATCGTCAACATAGGCTTGGCGATGCTGGCCCACAGCAAAGCTGTAGTTCCACGTTCCCTCGCGCAGCATCGTGGGCAATGCCGAAAACGGCTGGGAAAGGCGGGTAGTGCGGCCGCCCAGTTCTTCAATCGTCACTTCGAGATCGCCGGCGCCCGGCGTGGAGAACAAGTCGTCGATAACGAAAGGGCCCGCCGGCACGAAGGTCGTGTAGATCGCATAGCCGTTCTGCCGGATGGTGACCTTGGCGTTGGAGGGCGCTACGCCCCGCACCACCGGCGCGTAACCGCGCTGGCTGTCCGGCAGCATCCCATCGTCGGATTGCAGGAGCACTCCGCGGAACCGCGAGGCATAGAAAATATTCCCGGGCGTCGAGCTATCGCCCACGCGCAGCCAGCCTCGCCACCGCGCAATGTCGCGCTCGGCGTACAAATCGCTCAGGTCCCATTCGGAACGCGCCGCGCTACCGTAGTAGCTGCCATTGGCCCTCAGACGCCACGCGCCAAGATTGAATCCATTCCGGAAGCTCGCGAAGGTGGAATTGCTGGCCCCGCCGCCCGCTTCACCAGAGAACCTGGCCGCGTTATGGGAAACGCGGTACGAGGACCAGAATGCAGTCGTGCCGTTGTCCCAGAGTTCGGGGGCAATGGCTCCACGGGCCTTGCGGTCCATAGCGGCCTGCGCAATGGACAAGTTCAGTACGTTCTTGTCCTGGTCATAGTGCGCTTCGGCCGTCGGCAGAGCCCGCAACACGGCGGCGCAGTTCGCCGGATCCAGATCCTGCAACGCGGGAAAGGCCTCGACCTTGACTCCCATTTCCTTCAACAGCGCCACGGTGAAACAAGGCTGCGCGTCTTCCTTGCCCTCTTGGGAGGTGAATTCGATTTCACGCACACCGAAGGTCTGGCGATTCAAGCTGATAAGTACCGACTTCCTGCCCGGAAGCACGCGATTCGAGAATGCGAACACAGACAGGTCAACACCGGTTGAACCTGCCTTCTGGTGCAAAAAGCTGCTGTCGAATGTGGCCGCTTCCTGGGTTGTCTCAGCCGCGATGCTGCAGCTGGCGCTTACGGCCAGGATCGCGACTGCCGATACATCAACGGCAGTACGGATCAGATTCTGTTTCACGGTTTGCGCCCGTCGGAAGCCTCTGCCTCAAACTGTGCGGAGGCCTCCGGCCAATCTTCCACCACACCGTAGTCGTTGACGACTTTCGCCCGCACGGCCAAGGTCCCATTCGGACATTTGGCAAGCGGCAGCCTGGTCGTGGCTAGCGGCTTAGCCACGACAGTGCGTCCAAACCCGCCGCCTTCGCCGGCCACCTCGATCGCCGAGAAATTGACGGTGAAGACCGACGCATTCCTGGCCGCGAGCTGACAACCCGAGCCGTCTTTCACCCACGACCATTGCATCAATGACGCGCCGCGCGGCGATTCCCGGATGGCTTCCGGACGATAGAAGAGCTTGATGCGCGTGCGCGTGGCAAGCGTCAGGCTGTTTTCATTGGCGCCCGCCTTCTTTTGCGGAATCTCCAGCACGTTCAGCCAGTAATAGCTCTCTCGGTCGCCCGGAAGGTCCGCGCCGACGCGAGAGATGCTGAGGCTGCGCTCGGCGCCGCCATCGAAGCGGCTCAAGGGCGGGGTCACGAAGAACGGCGTTTCCATTTCCTCGGACTCGCCGTCGATCCATGCCTGGACGACAAAGGGATCACCGCCATGGTTTTTTGCGAAAACAGATACGTTCTTGTCCTTCTCGTTGAAGATGACGCGAGTGCTGGACAGTTGCACGGCCGCCTCCGCGGAACCGGCCGCCAACGTCCCGAGCGCGGCGATAACGGGGAGCAGATTTCTGAGGAATTTGTTCATGAGTCTGTCTAGCGGCTCGCGTAAAGCGACCCCGCCAAAGTTTGCAGTGAAGAAGGCGTGCGCCCAGGCAAGCCGGCCAGAACGGGCGCAAACGGGAATCAGGAGTACGTCAGCGTTATCGTCGCGGTGGCATTGGCCGTTCCGGATCGCATCGCCGGGGCGCCTACAGGCTTGACATAAAGACTCGTGAACGTGAATGTGTTCTGCGTCGAGTTCACATTGAAGGGATATGACGCCCCGCCATCCATGCGCACGGTGATTCCCGAACCATGCACACTGTCATTCGTGCGAACCTGTACGCCGAATCCCGTAGCGGTTCCCGCGCCCGCCGTCAACGCAAGAGAAGTGTTGCTTCCATACGCGAGGGTGCCATTGAACTTAAGGTTCGCCGACTGCAGCGTGGTGATGTCGCAAGCATTCAGGGTCACCGTGAACGGCTTCCAGTATTGCGAGGCCGGGGTGCTTGAAGCCGTGAACTCCGAAATCGGCACATCACCCATGGCGACCGCGTTCACCGATATGGAGCATGGCGTGGCGGTGATACGCCCCGTGATGTTCAAGGTTGCCGTCTGGCCGTGCGCAACACATGCCGCGGACAGAAGCACTGCCGCGACACTTGCATTTGCAATGTTGATATTCATGTAGTCATCCAGCGCCCCTGCGTAGCTCGGCAGGCGCCATATAAGTGCAAACATTCCTGACAGAAAGCGCCAGGACAGCGACCGCCTCTTCGCGTTCAGCGGAAATCCCGCCAGGGCATTGAGCCGATGTTTTTGTTATTGCGAATAGAGTTCAGTGCAGCGGGCCGGACGCTTCCGGCCCGCTGCTCATCAACTAGCGCAGATTACGAATAGGTAACTTCGAACACCGCACGGGCATTGGCCGGACCAGCGGTGACCGTCGCCGCCGTGGATTCGTAGAACGCCTTGAAGTTGATGATGTTGGTGCCTTCCGCCAACGTGTAGCTGACGCCGGCGCCACCAACGACCACCTCATTGCCGCGCTCGTCGACCAGGCCCACGGCAACGCCTTGCGCGCCGCTTCCGTTTTCCAGGCCAAGCAGGCGGGTATTGACGACACTGCCAGCCCCGGCGCGGAAGGAGATCGCGGCGGTATGCATTATCTCGGTGTCGCAATTAAGCAGCGCGATGGAGAACGGGCTTTGCGGCCCCTTGTCGCCGACGGCCGCAAAGTAGTTGGTGGAAATGCTGCCCATGCTGACGACCATATCGGAGCCTTGCTGGCCGCCGCCGATCGAGCAAGGCGACGTGGTGATCTCGCCTTGGAACGAAATGTTGCCCGTATCTGCGGATGCAATGCCGGCAACGGCCACCAGGGTAGAGGCGATCAGGGTGTTGAGAACGAGCTTTTTCATGGCTTTTAAACCTAATTGTGTTGAAAGGAAAAAACTGAAGTGGCGGATGAAGTTCCGTCGGATGCTTGCTTGCGGATTCGACAGGTGGATGCTCCGGCCTGGATACGCGCCACACGCGCAAGGCAGCCCAACAGCCGGTTTCCCGGCCAAAACACCCATCGGCGCACGATGCGTCCCAAAAGGTGCGGCTGCTTGCTGACGCCCAGTTCGTACTTCAGGTCGGCGACCATCCACCGAACGACCACAGCAAGCCTTTTTGCCAGCGGCGGATGCTTGCGCATCAACCGCAGACAAGGGATAGCCCAGACGCGATAACCAAGATGACTCGTCGGGGAGAATTTCTTTGCGCAATGGGTCGCGTCGTACACCCAGTCTTGGACGGAAATGAGGTCGAGACGGCGCAGTTCGTTGCACACGATCTTCCGTTCGTAGTCGACCCATATGCCCAGCTTGCTCATGCGATTCACCTTGTCAGTTGACAGGCGCACAGGCGGTCTGCGAGCCCGGCGCGCTGGGTTGGGACCGCTTCCACTGGAGAGCCCGGGTCAACACCACGTAGCCCAGCCAAAGAAGCAACAGGAAAGGAAGTCCGATGCGCAGCGTGGACGAAAATGCGTCGACGGCCATCGTGGACATTGCGATTGCAGCGATGAGGACCGCGCAACATCCCGCCGTGAGGGCCCCCAAGCGCCTGGGTTTGGAACCGTCCGCCGCCGGGACGTAACGGCCGCGCCAGTAGCGCAGGCAGGTCAGGAAGATCGCGAACCACACGCCCAGCAGACCGGTCGTCGCGACCGCGGTCGCGATGGTGTGGAACCCGTCGGCGGACCACGCGTTGACCAGGAATACCGTTAATGAAAGGCCCGCCGTCGCAATAACGGCCCGCGCAGGACCGCTGGCGGAGGATCGGCCAAGCACGCCAGGCGCCTGCCCCGCGCGCGCCAGGCTGAACAACATTCGCGACGCGCAATACATCTGGCTGTTCAAGACAGACAACACGGTGACCACCACCAGCACCCGGAACAGGGTGTTGGGCCACGGCATGCCGGCCAGTTCCAACAGCGTGGCAAAGGGGGGCTGAAACAGGGATACCTTGCCGCTGTGGACCAATGCCGCCGACGCCGTGACCGCTGCAAGCGCCAGACCCACGACTGCCAACGAGGCAAGGCGCATGCCGCGCCGCAGCGCCTGGGCCGTGGCCTTCGTTTCGGCTGCCACGATGGCCAGCGACTCGATGCCGACGAAGCCCAGCACAGCAAGCAGGAATGCCTGCCAGACGCCTGAGAACGGCACGTTCTGAATCACTAAGGAGAGATCAACCGGTGCGCGCGCCGGCATCTGGGCACCGGACACGGCGTAGTGGAAAGCCAGGCCAACAAGCGCAACAAGAGCGAGAATCTTGGCAGCGGAAAGCGCGACTTCGCAGCGCGCGAAGGATCGTGCTCCGAGCACGTTTACCGCGGCAATGCCTGCGAGCGCCGTCGCCAGCATCAGACCGGCATTGATCTGCGGCGCCCAGGCCCGGACCACCGGCGCAAGCAGAGATACTTCCGTCCCGATAATCAGGACGAATGAAATGAAGTATGCGGCGCGCACCATGAACCCCGCAGCGGGGCCCAGATGGGATTCTGCATAGGAACCGAATGCGCCGGGAGTGGGATATCTTGCGGCAAGGAGACTCAAGCAGGCCATCAGCGCTAGCGCCACTAGCGCCCCGGCCAAATACGCCGGAACCGCTGCGAGACCAGCGGCAAACAGCGGAAATGCGCTGCCCGATACCAGGCCATAACTGATGACAGTACCGAACGCGACCATGGACATCTGGCCACCGCTTAGGACGGCTGGCAGGCCCGCCTCTCGGAGGATAATGCTGCTGATACTCATCGCTTCTTTGGACTCTGGAGGCCGGCGTGATCTTCAATGCTGAAGATCACGTGTTTCATCGAATTTCCGCAGACGGCCACGATCTCACCGTGGCGCAACTGTAGATGTCCGGACACCGCGCGTATGTAGAAAGATTACGAATAGCGCTTACCAAACAACGTTCAAATAGAAGCGGGAAACATCAAGCGAGAGATCCCGATGTTTGCTCTTTCGGAACATGCATATTTGTGATCGGCAGCATCGGGACAATTGCTCCAGGCCAGCGCTGCGCACGGTAAGGCAAGGCAAGCCGCGACCGACATATTTGAAATATTTATTGAGTGCGCGTGCGGCAAATGGGGACGCGCTGAGAACTGAGGACGGTGAAGCCCCGAGGATGGATCAGTGATCCAGAGCGCCGGGCCGACCGAGAGCGGGACGAACGATGCGTTGAAGGCTGATCTCCAGCCCGTTGCCGAAAACGCCAAAAACACAAAGGCCGTTAGTGAACATGGTCACTAACGGCCTTTGGATGGATTGGCCAGGGCGGCGCGATTGCCGTATCAGGTCAAGGCGTTAGCCCATAGAACTTCATCGGCTGGCAGTCGCGATGCACTTCCTGCGTATGCAAATAGCGCTTCAAGCACTCGATGTTCTTCCTAACCCGCGTTGCTTCTTCCGGCGACAGGGAGTGAAGTATCTCGTCTGCAGCCAGTGCGGATTGATACTGTCCCATCGCGTTGTTCATGTCGCCATTGACCCCAAGCTGTGTGCCCCCACGCTGCCCCCGAATTTCCCCCAACATCTTTAAGTTAGACGTGACATATTCATCCAAGACATGCGGGCCAGGATAGCGAATGGCACTTTCACCAAACGACTTAGCAGCGGCGGACCAGTATTTGCGCTGCTTGTATCTCGTGCCCTCTTGAAAGAAAAATTCGGCAACTTTTCTGTCTCTCCCTTCCGGATTGTCCTGAAGCCATTTGGCAACAGCCTCGGGGCTAGACAACTGTTGCTGGGTCAAGAATTCGTCTGCAAATGAGCTGCCGCAAAGGCCCAATGCGAAGATAAAACTAAGCCACAACTTTGACAGTACCGACCGTTTTCCCATCATTGCTCCTGCACAGAATCAGATACCGATAAAGCTCTGTCCACCAGGTTTGTTGGACAGCCCCGAACCTGTGCCGCTGCCGATGGCCGTGCCCATATAGGTCGCTGCAACCGTCACCGCGCCGCTGCCGGCGCCTATTGGACCGTTACCGCCCCCACCTCCTCACAGGCTCGTAACGTCAGTTCTCTCGTTATTCTTCCTTTAACAAAAAATTCATTCATCCACCCAATCCCCGACGACAATCGACACGGTAAGCAGCAGCGTGAAAACGATGGGATTGAGCTGTCTCGTCCAGTTCTTGCCCTGAATTTTTCTGAGTATCTGATGCCCCCCGAAAATAATGACCGCAACAACTAGGTTGATTGCAAGCACAGACCAAAACTCGGAGGCCGTACGTAAAGACCATTGCACGCCAAGAAGCTCCATCACTTTCTCCGTTCATCGTTGCGCACCCATGATCCACACGCATGGCGCGTCTCATGCAGAAGCCAAACCATATAGTGTTTTGTAAAGCCGTTCTGACAAATGGCTGACTATCAATGAAGTTCGAAGAAGGGCCCACCTGCTCCCCGTGATTAGTACGAAATCCACGGAGCCCGCCACCGGCAGCTCCAAAAAACACAAAGGCCGTTAGTGAACATGGTCACTAACGGCCTTTGGATGGATTGGCCAGGGCGGCGCGCTTCTGGCAAGCATTCGCGATGCACTTCCTGCGTCTGCAAATAGCTCTTCAAGCACTCAACGTTCTTCCTAATACTCCGCTCCAACAGCCGCTCATCCGCCCCGCATTGCGCACAAATTGAAAAGGCCGTTAGTGATCAGTATCACTAACGGCCTTTGACTTATTGGTCGGGGCGGTGGGATTCGAACTCACGACCCTCTGCTCCCAAAGCAGATGCGCTACCAGGCTGCGCTACGCCCCGAAGGGTGGGAACTATACCAGAATCCGGGCGAAAGCCGCGAAAGATTGTTTAGGGATCAGCCGAAGCGGCCCGTGATGTAGTCTTCCGTTTCCTTGCGCGAGGGCTTCACGAAGATCTGGTCGGTCTGGCCGAATTCCATCAGTTCACCCAGATACATGTACGCCGTGAAGTCCGAGCAGCGCGCCGCCTGTTGCATGTTGTGCGTCACGATGACGACGGTGTAGTCGTTCTTCAGTTCGGCGATCAGCTCTTCGATCTTGGCCGTGGAAATCGGGTCCAGCGCCGAGCACGGTTCATCCAGCAGCAGCACTTCCGGCTTGATCGCGACGCCGCGGGCGATGCACAGGCGCTGTTGCTGGCCGCCGGACAGGCTGTTGCCGTTCTGGTGCAGCTTGTCCTTCACTTCGTTCCACAGCGCCGCCTTGCTCAGGGCCCATTCCACGCGCTCGTCCATCTCGCCTTTGGACAGGCGCTCGAACAGGCGCACGCCGAAGGCGATGTTGTCGTAGATGCTCATGGGGAACGGCGTGGGCTTCTGGAAGACCATGCCGATCTTGGCGCGGATCAGGGAGATGTCGGTCTTGGCCGTCAGCAGGTTCTCGCCGTCCAGGATGATTTCGCCCTCGGCGCGCTGGCCGGGGTACAGCTCGAACATGCGGTTGAACGTGCGCAGCAGCGTCGACTTGCCGCAGCCCGACGGGCCGATGAAGGCGGTGACCTTCTTCTCCTGGATCGACATGTTCACGTTGCGGATCGCGTGGAACTTGCCGTAGTAGAAGTTCAGGTTCTTGACCTCGATCTTGTTCTTGACGGCGGTAGCGGTGTTTTCCATTGGGTTTCCCTTGGCTCCGGCGCGACCAGCGCGCCGGCAAAGCGATCTTTTCTTTACTTGCGGAACATGTTGCGGGCAATGATGTTGATGCCCAGCACCAGCAACGTAATCAGCGTGGCGCCGGCCCAGGCCAGGTTGTTCCAGTCCTTGAAGGGGCTGGCGGCGTATTGGTAGATGACGACCGGCAGGTTGGCCATCGGCGCGTTCATGTTCCAGGACATGAACTGGTTGGACAGCGCTGTGAACAGCAGCGGCGCGGTTTCGCCAGAAATCCGGGCGATCGCCAGCAGCACGCCGGTGATGATGCCGGACTTGGCGGCGCGATAGCACACCAGGGTGATCATGCGCCATTTCGGGCAGCCCAGCGCGGCCGCGGCCTCGCGCAGGCTGTTGGGCACCAGCATCAGCATGTTGTCGGTGGTGCGCACCACCACCGGAATCACCAGGATGGACAGCGCGACCGCGCCGGCCCAGCCGGAGTAATGCCCGACCTGCGCCACGTACACGGCGTAGATGAACAGACCGATGATGATGGACGGCGCCGAGAGCAGCACGTCGTTCAGGAAGCGCGTAGCCGGCGCCAGCCAGCCGCGGTGGCCGTATTCGGCCAGGTAGGTGCCGGCCAGGATGCCGACCGGCGTGCCGATAAGCGTGCCCACGCCCGCCATCATCACACTGCCGACGATGGCGTTGATCAGGCCCCCGCCCTGTCCCGGCGGCGGCGTGATTTCGGTGAAGAGCGTGTACGACAGCGCCGGCGCACCCTTCATCAGCAGCGTCAGAATGATCCAGAACAGCCAGAACAGGCCGAACGCCAGCGTTCCCATCGAAATGGCGAGCATGACGCGGTTGACCGCGCGGCGCCGGCGATAGATGCCGTTCTGCATGTTGAGTACGGATTCAGCCATGGTCTTTTCCTTGTGCTCCGGGCGCGTCAGGTTTTCTTGCCTTCACCCGCGGACAGGCGAACCAGCAGCGCCTTGGCCAGGGCCAGCACAATCGTCGTGATGAGGAACAGGATCAGACCCAGCTCCAGCAGCGCGGCCTTCTGTATGCCGCCTGCCTCATTGAATTCGTTGGCGAGCGCCGAGGCGATCGAGTTGCCCGGGGAAAACAGCGAGCCGGACCACTTGAACGCGTTGCCGATCACGAAAGTCACGGCCATGGTCTCGCCCAGGGCGCGGCCCAGGCCGAGCATGATGCCGCCGATGACGCCCGACTTGGTAAAGGGCAGCACCACGCGCCACATCACTTCCCAGGTGGTGCTGCCGAGGCCGTAAGCCGATTCCTTCAGCATCGCGGGCACCAGCTCGAACACGTCGCGCATCACGGCCGCGATGAACGGGATGATCATGATCGACAGGATCAGGCCGGCGGTGAAGATGCCGATGCCGAATGGCGGCCCCGCGAACAGTCCGCCAATGATGGGCACGCTGCCCAGCGTGGCGATCAGGAAGGGCTGCACGTACTGCTGGAACACCGGCACGAAGACGAACAGGCCCCACATGCCGTAGATGATGGACGGAATGGCCGCCAGCATTTCGACGGCGGTGCCCAGCGGGCGGCGCAGCCAGGTCGGCGACAGTTCGGTCAGGAAGATGGCGATCCCGAAGGACACCGGGACGGCGATGATCAGGGCGATAGCCGAAGTCAGCAGCGTGCCGATGATCGGCACCACGGCGCCGTAATTGGAATTGACGGGATCCCAATCGTTGAGCCACAGGAACGACAGGCCATATTTGGCCAGCGATTCGCGGCTGCCGTAGATCAGGGAGACAAGGATTGCCGCCAGCAGTATGAACACCAGGAAGGCGAACGTGCGGGTCAGATTCTTGAACAGCGCATCCATCAGCGCGTTTTTGTTTTGCTTCATAGGCGAAGGCGTGCCGGTAGTCACGGAATCCGCCACGCTGGGCGGAAGCGGCACACTATTATCCATTACCGCGCTCATGGATGGACTTTCCTTAGGAAACCTGGGGGAACAACAGGTAGGTCATGATGCAGGCGGCGGCCCCGTCCGCCACTGGGCGTCGGGGGCCGCACGATCCCGCTTTACTTCCAGACAGCCTTGCCGTCTGCGGACTTCACTTCGCCCCAAGCGGCGCGGATTTCCTTGGTCACAGCTTCCGGCAGCGGCACGTAGTCCATGGCTTCAGCCGACTTGGCGCCGTTCTTGAACGTCCAGTCGAAGAAGTCCAGGACCGCCTTGCCCTGAACCGGCTTGTCTTGCGACTTGTGGATCAGGATGAAGGTGGCGGCGGTGACGGGCCACGAATCGGCGCCCGGCTCGTCGGTCAGGACCACGCCCATGCCCGGCGCGCTCTTCCAGTCGGCGTTGGCTGCCGCGGCGGCGAATGCCTTCTGCTCGGGCTGGACGAACTTGCCGTCCTTGTTCTGCAGTTGCGTCCAGGCCAGCTTGTTCTGCTTGGCGTAGGCGTATTCGACGTAGCCGATCGAGTTCTTCAGCTGGCCGACGTAGGCGGCGACGCCTTCGTTGCCCTTGCCGCCCTGGCCGGTGGGCCACTTGACGGCCTTGCCTTCACCGACTTGCGACTTCCAGTCAGGCGACACCTTGGACAGGTAGTTCGTCCAGCCGAAGGTGGTGCCCGAGCCGTCCGAGCGGTGCACGACGATGATGTCGGCGGCCGGCAGCTTGACGTCGGGGTTCAGCGCCTTGATGGCGGCGTCGTCCCACTTCTTGATCTTGCCCAGGAAGATGTCGGCCAGGACCTTGCCCGACAGCTTCAGCTTGCCCGGCTCGACGCCGTCGATATTCACCACGGCCACGGTGCCGCCGATCACGGCGGGGAACTGCAGGAGGCCGTGCTTTTCCAGGTCGGCTGCCTTCATCGGGTCATCCGAGGCGCCGAAGTCGACCGTCTTGGCGATGATCTGCTGCTGGCCGCCGCCCGAACCGATGGACTGGTAGTTCACCGCGCTGTTGGTCGCGGCCTTGTAGTCGGACGCCCACTTGGCGTAGATCGGGTACGGGAACGACGCACCGGCGCCGGTAACATCGGCGGCCTGGACGGCAAACACGGCGGCGCTCAGCGCGACGCCCAGGGAAACTTGCTTGAAGACACGTTTGAACATCTGGGTTCCTTCTGTGCTCGTTAGAGGAGTCTTTGGCAGGCTTTGGTTACTGCCTGTCTTTCAGCGACCCTCGCATCTTAGAAGCCCAACGTGACAGGATAGTGACAGTCATATTCCTAGGGCATATCCCCCCCGAAGTGCTGCGCGCTTCACCCCCAGGGGGGCGCCGGTGACGGACCGGCGGAGCCGGATCCGCGCGGTCTGGCTTGGGAGGGAGTGCCTCGAAGGCTGTCGTTTGCCGGTGGCGGGTTAGCGGGGACGGATAATTTTGGCGCGATTATTCTCGCCCTGAATGCGATTCGCCTCCGTTGCAGGAGGCGAATATTTGGGGGCGGATCTAGCCTCTGCCTGGGCGTTACACGCCCAGCTTCTGCATCAGGAACTGATGCAGGTTGAAGGGCTCGCGGCGGCTCTTGACGCGGGCGTAGTCGCCGTCCGGCTGTTGCTGCCAGGCAAGCTGGTTGTCGCGCAGGGCGTAGGTGAAGGCCTCGTCGATGACGCGCTTTTTGAGCGTCTTGTCGTAGATGGGGAAGGCGATTTCGACGCGGCGGAAGAAATTGCGGTCCATCCAGTCGGCGGACGACAGGTACACGGTCTCCTCGCCTTCCGCATAGAAATAGAAGACGCGGGAGTGCTCCAGGAAGCGGCCGACGATGGAGCGCACGCGGATGTTTTCGGACAGTCCGGGGACGCCGGCGCGCAGCGCGCAGACGCCGCGCACGATCAGGTCGATCTTCACGCCCGCCTGGCTGGCCTTGTAGAGTTCCTCGATGATCTGCTCTTCCAGCAGCGAATTCATCTTGGCCATGATGCGCGAGCGCTTGCCCGCCTTGGCCGCGCGCGCCTCGGCGCGGATCAGCGACACCATGCCCTCGTGCAGGGTAAAGGGGGACTGCATCAGCGACTTGAGGGCCCGGCGGGCGCCCAGCCCGGTCAACTGCGCGAACACCTTGTCCATGTCCTCGCACAGCTTCGGATCGGCGGTCAGCAGCCCGAAATCGGTGTACAGGCGCGCCGTGCGTGGGTGATAGTTGCCGGTGCCCAGGTGGGCGTAGCGGCGCAGGCGCCCCTTTTCCCGGCGCAGCACCACGGCCATCTTGGCGTGCGTCTTGTGCGCCACCACGCCATAAACGACATGCGCCCCCACCTCTTCAAGCTTGGAGGCCCAGTTGATGTTGGTCTGCTCGTCAAAGCGCGCCATCAGCTCCACCACTACCGTCACTTCCTTGCCGGCGCGCGCCGCCGCCAGCAGGATCTTCATCAGCTCGGAATCTTCGCCCGTGCGGTAGATGGTCTGCTTGATGGCCATCACGTCGGGATCCAGGGCGGCCGCAGTCAGGAAGTCGATGACGGGCTGGAACGACTGATAGGGATGATGCAGCAGGCAGTCGCGCTCGGCGACAGCCTCGAACAGCTCGGCGGGCTTGTCGCCCACGCGGTCGAACGGCGCCGGCACCGGCGCGCGGTAGTCGGGAAACAGCAGGTCCGGCCGGGCCGTGTTGCACAGCTGCATCAGGCGCGACAGGTTGACCGGCCCGGGCACCCGGTAGGTGTCGTCGGGCTTGAGGGAGAATTCCCGCTGCAGGAAGGTTTCGAGTTCGGGCGGGGTCAGCTTGTCGATTTCAAGGCGGACGGCCGCGCCGAAATTACGCTGGGAAAGCTCGCCCTGCAGCGCATGGCGCAGGTTGGTGACTTCTTCCTCGTCCACGAACAGGTCGCTGTTGCGCGTGACCCGCCACTGGTAGCAGCCCAGCATTTCCAGGCCCGGGAACAGTTCGCCCACGAAGGCCCGCAGCAGTGACGTAAGCAGGATGTAGCCGTCCGGCTGGCCGGAGAGTTCCTGCGGCATCTTGATCAGGCGCGGCAAGGCGCGCGGCGCCTGGACGATGGCGATCGACGCCTGGCGGCCAAAGGCGTCGGCGCCGGACAGCGACACGATGAAATTCAGGCTCTTGTTGTAGACCCGCGGGAACGGGTGTGCCGGATCCAGCCCGATCGGGGTCAGGAGCGGCATGACATCGCGGTGGAACACGTCGCGCGCCCACTCCTGCTGCTGCGGATTCCATTCGGACGCGTGATGCAGCGAGATGCCCTCGGCATGCATGGCCGGCAGGATCTCGTCATTGAGCAAGTTGTACTGGCGCCCCACCAGTTCATGCACCGCCTGCTGCACGCAATCGAACGCCTGGTCCGGCGTCATGCCGTCGGATCCGACCAGATTGGGAGACTGGCGCTGCTGCTCTTTCAAACTGGAAATCCGGATCTCGAAGAACTCGTCCAGATTGGAACTGACGATGCAAACGTAGCGCAGCCTTTCCAGGAGCGGTGTCTTCGGATTTTCCGCCATCGCCAGCACGCGTTCGTTGAATTTGAGCAGCGACAATTCGCGATTCATGAGCAGAGGCTCGCCAGGCGGGCGTGTGGGCATACCGAATTCCATACGAAAGGAGAGCGTGAAGTTTTACTGCAAAATAGTGACGGTTCTATGACAGCGTCCATTCACTAGGGTACGTCAAATACGGGACACATGGAGCATGCTATCGGCGCTTCCAAGCGCCTGTTCCGTAAGCAAAAACCCGTAGCGGAAGGCGTTGTCACATGGGGTCTCTATAATCGTTCCACCTCACAGCCAATATTACGAGCCGCATGGATCAACTTCTGGCCGCGGTGGACCTCGGGTCCAACAGCTTTCGCCTCTCCATCGGGCGCATCGTTCAACAGGACGGTACGCCCCAGATCTACCAGATCGACCGCCTCAAGGAAACCGTCCGGCTCGCCGCCGGCCTGGACGCAGAAAAACGGCTTGGCGACGACGCCATCGACCGCGCCATCGCCGTACTGGAACGATTCGGCGAGCGCCTGCGCAGTTTCCACCCCAACCGGGTCCGGGCAGTCGCCACCAACACATTCCGCGTCGCGCGCAACACCCGCGACTTCCTGCCCCGGGCGGAGGCGGCGCTGGGCTTTCCCATCGAAGTCATCGCCGGCCGCGAAGAAGCCCGGCTGATTTTCTCGGGCGTGGTGCACACCCTGCCCCCCTCCCCCAACAAGCGGCTGGTCATCGACATCGGCGGCGGGTCCACCGAGGTCATCATCGGCAAGGGCCACGAGCCCGGCCTGATGTCATCGCTATACATGGGGTGCGTCAGCTACAGCCGCCAGTTCTTCTCGGACGGCGTCGTCGATGCCCACCAGATGAAGCAGGCCGAACTGGCCGCCCGCCGCGAAATCGAAGTCATCGCCAAGCAATACCGCAAGATGGGCTGGAAAGAAGCCTACGGCTCCTCGGGCACTGCCAAGGCGCTGTTCGCCATCCTGACCGAAGGCGGGTATTCCGACCGCGGCATCACGCGCGTCGGACTGACCAAGCTGAAAGACCGGATCGTGCGTTCGGGCCGGGTCATCCCGTCCGAATTGCCCGGCATCAAGATCGAGCGCGCCGACGTGCTGCCCGGCGGCCTGGCCATCATGAGCGCGCTCTTCGACGAACTGGGCATCGACGTCATGCACACGGGCGACGGCGCCCTGCGGCTGGGTGTGCTGTACGACCTGCTGGGCCGCGACGACGAGCACGACAAGCGCGATGAATCGGTGCGCCAGTTCATGAAGCGCTACCACGTCGACGCCAACCAGGCGCGCCGCGTGCGCCACGCCGCGCTGAGCCTGTTCGACTCCATGTTCCCGGAAGGCCAGGAGCGCGCCGAATTGCGCCCCGCCCTGGGCTGGGCGGCGGACCTGCACGAAGTGGGCCTGTCCATCGCGCACAACGCGTATCACAAGCACACCGCGTACGTGCTGGAAAACGCGGACATGCCGGGTTTCTCGCGCGCAGACCAGCAACTGCTGGCGCTGCTGGCGCTGGGGCACCAAGGCAAACTGAGCAAGCTCGAGCCGCTGGTGCGCAGCCGCCCGCAATGGAAGGCCATACTCAGCCTGCGCCTGGCGGCGCTGCTGTTCCGCCGCCGCGGCGAGATCGAACCGCTGCCGCTGACGGCATCGGTGCGCGACAACTCCATCGTGGTGCGCGTCGACCGCAAATGGCTGGCGCAGCACCCGCTCAGCGACTTCACGCTGCGCGCGGAAGAAGCCGAATGGAACAAGGTGGGGTTTTCGTTCGAACTGCTGGAGTTCTGACAGAGCCAGAGGGCGGCGACGCCGCCCTTCCTGGCCGCCGGCCTGGCGCCTAGAACGGCGACAGGTCGGTTTCGCGCTCCAGTTGGCGGAGCTCCATGCGCAGCGGCCGGGTCGCCCGCCGTATCAATCTGATGGTCATCCGGCGGAGCAGGCGGCGCATGGCAGTCAGCGCTGGCTGTTGGCCACGGCCGGCTGGTCCAGGCCGAAATGGCGGCGGTAGCGCTCGTCCATGCGCCCCATCTTCAGCAGCACCGGAAAGTCGGCAGCATTGAAATCCGGGTCCCATGCGGGTTCGCCACAGACCTTGGCGCCCAGCTTCAGATAGCCCTTGATCAGCGGCGGAACCCGTGCCGGCAGCGTGCTGTTGAGCTTTTCAACCGGATAGCGGTGCAGCGGCACGACCCGGGGATCGTCGCCCTGCGGCATGTGCTTGGCGACGGTGCGCCACACTTCGGCGGCGGTCACGCCGTCGTCGCGCAGGCTGACGCTGGCGCAGCCCAGGACGTACTCATATCCGCCGCGGCGCAGGTATTCGGCCAGGCCCGACCACAGCAGCATGATGACCGCGCCGCCGCGGTAGTCGGCGTGTGTGCAGGAGCGGCCGACTTCAACGATTTCGTCGCGGATGGCGCCCAGGCCGGACAGGTCGAATTCGGATTGCGAGTAGTAGCCGCCCGCCTCGCGCGCCTTTTCCGGCGTCAGGATGCGGTAGGTGCCGACCACGCGGTCGGTGTCGAGCTCGCGAACCATGAGGTGTTCGCAATAGGGGTCGAAGCGATCCTGTTCGATGCCATCGTGGGCATCGGGAAATACCGCGCCCATGTCCTCGGTGAAGACGTCGTAGCGCAGACGTTGTATCTGCTCGATTTCCTCTGCCGTGCGCGCCAGGCCGACCGCCAGGACCTTCGGGGCAGTGCCCGTCCAGGGTTCAGCGGCATTACGGGTCGGATTGATGCGTGCTAGTTCCAGCATTGCGCGAAGCTCCTAGAGAGTCCAGCCAGTGTGGACGCCCTGTATGTCAATGACTTGACCAATATGTTACGTGACTATGAAGTTTAGTTCGGGGCCAACCAATCCACTTTTGGTGAATCACGACAAAATATGACAAATGAATGCAGGACCCAGATGTACAAAGGCCACGCATCGTTTGTCGACGCGTGGCCTTTATATTAAAACGAATTCAGGGTTTACCCTAGGCTTGCTGCAAGCTTTTCCGCGGAAACTGTTGCCAGGGCTTCATCTTCGGCTTCCACCATGAGACGCAGCTTGGGCTCGGTGCCCGATGCCCGGATAAGAATCCGGCCCCTGCCGTCCAGGTCGGCTTCAACGGCCTTGCGGGCCGCCGTCAGGCCGGCGTGCGTCTTCCAGTCCTGACCTGGGGTCAGCGGCACGTTGATCATCTTCTGCGGATACATGCGCAGGTCGCGCACCCAGTCGGCCAGCGACGCGGCATTGCGGCGCAGCGCCGTCAGGACCTGCAACGCGGCAACGATGCCATCGCCGGTGGAATGGCAGTCCAGGCACAGCAGATGGCCCGAGCTCTCGCCGCCGTACAGCCAGCCGCGGGACTGCATCTGCTCCAGCACGTAGCGGTCGCCCACGTTAGCGCGGTCGAAGCCCACGCCCAGGCGCTTCATTTCGCGTTCGAAGCCGAAGTTGGTCATGAGCGTGCCCACCACCCCTTCGACCTTGCCACGCTGCATGCGCTCGCGCACGATGGCGTACATGAGTTCGTCGCCGTTGTAGATGCGGCCTTCGCCGTCCACCATCTGCAGGCGGTCGGCATCGCCGTCCAGCGCAATGCCCAGCTGCGCGCCGCGGGCCTTCACTTCCTTGGCCAGCAGTTCGGGATGCAGTGCGCCCACGCCCTTGTTGATATTGAAGCCGTCCGGGTGCACGCCGATCGCGTGGACGTCGGCGCCCAGTTCGCGGAACACGTGCGGGGCGATGTTGTAGGCGGCGCCGTGGGCGGCGTCCACCACGATCTTCATGCCGTTCAGGTCCAGGTCGTTCGGGAACGTGCTCTTGCAGAATTCGATGTAGCGGCCCTGGGCGTCGCCCATGCGGCGCGCCCTGCCCAGCCCTTCCGAGCTGACGCAACCCAGGGGCTCGTCCAGCGCGGCCTCGATGTCGGCCTCGATCTCGTCGGCCAGCTTCATGCCCTGCGCCGAGAAGAACTTGATGCCGTTGTCCTGGTAGGGGTTGTGCGACGCGCTGATCACAATGCCGGCCACCAGGCGCAGTGCGCGGGTCAGGTAGGCCACGGCGGGAGTCGGGATCGGACCGGCCAGCAACACGTCGATGCCGGCGGCGGACAGGCCCGCTTCCAGCGCAGATTCCAGCATATAGCCCGAGATCCGGGTGTCCTTGCCGATAACCACCTGCGGGCGGCTGCCGCCGCGCACGGCGTGCTCGCGCGCCAGCACGCGGCCAGCCGCGTAACCCAGGCGCAGGGCGAACTCGGCATTGATCACCGGACCGCCCACTTCACCGCGGACGCCGTCGGTGCCGAAATATTTGCGTCGAATCATGAACTGATTGCTCCTTGTTCAGCCGCATGCCATACCTTAAGCGCATCCACCGTGGCGGCAACATCGTGCACGCGCACGATGGAGGCGCCACGCGCTACGCAGGCAAGGGCAGCGGCAATGCTGCCGGGCAGCCGGTCGCCCACGGGCCGGCCGGTGGCCTGGCCGATCATGGTTTTGCGCGACAGGCCGATCAGCAATGGATAACCGGTGCTGCGCAGGCTGGACAGCCGGCGCAGCAGTTGAAAGTTCTGGTCGCCAGTCTTGCCAAAGCCAAAGCCTGGGTCAAGCACGATGCGGCGAGGATCTATCCAGGCCGCGCGCAGCTTTTGCGCGCGCGCCCCCAGAAACAGGCCGATTTCACCGATCAGGTCGGTGTACTCGGGCGGGGCGGCCTGCATGGTGCGAGGCTCGCCCTTCATATGCATCACGCACAGGCCGCAGCGCGACTGAGACACCGCCTCGATCGCACCCGGCTGCCTGAAGCCATATATGTCGTTGATCATGTCCGCGCCGGCGTCCAGCGTGGCGCGCATGACTTCCGGCTTGAAGGTGTCGATGGACAGCGGTACGCCGCAGTCCCGCAGCGCTTCCACCACCGGCAGCAGCCGGGCCAGTTCGTCCGCGACGGAGACGGGATCGGCCCCGGGCCGCGTGGATTCGCCGCCCAGGTCCAGGATCTGGGCGCCTTCTTCGATCAATTGACGCGCATGCGCCACCGCGGAATCGGTATCGTCGTGCTGGCCGCCGTCGGAAAAGGAATCCGGCGTGACGTTGACGATGCCCATGACAAGCGGGCGCTCGAGATCCAACTCGAAGCGCCCGCAATGAAAGTTAATTGCCATAAACCAGAACTGGCAACCTCAGACCGCAGCTGCCGTATTGCCGCCTGCAGCCAGGCCAGTGGTCGGCGGCGTGTCGGACGTATCCGACGGGCCTTGCGGCGTCTTGGGGGGACGCGGGGGGCGGCCCTCGATGATGTCGTTGATCTGGTCGGAGTCGATGGTTTCCCATTCGAGCAGCGCGGCAGTCATCACTTCGACCTTGTCGCGGTTGTCTTCCAGGATCTTGCGCGCAACGCCGTACTGCTCGTCGATGATGCGGCGGATCTCGGTGTCCACCTTCTGCATGGTGGCTTCGGACATGTGGGTCGTCTTGGTGACGCTGCGGCCCAGGAAGACTTCGCCTTCGTTTTCGGCGTAGACCATGGGACCCAGTTCGTCGGTCATGCCGTAGCGCGTGACGATGTCGCGGGCGATGGCGGTGGCGCGTTCAAAGTCATTCGACGCGCCAGTCGTCATCTGGTCCATGAACAGCTCTTCGGCGATGCGGCCGCCGAACAGCACGGCGATCGTGGACAGCAGACGGCCCTTGTCCATGCTGTAGCGGTCGGTTTCGGGCAACTGCATCGTCACGCCCAGCGCACGGCCGCGCGGGATGATCGTGACCTTG
Source organism: Achromobacter arsenitoxydans SY8 (assembly GCF_000236785.1). Classification (GTDB taxonomy): domain Bacteria; phylum Pseudomonadota; class Gammaproteobacteria; order Burkholderiales; family Burkholderiaceae_B; genus Achromobacter; species Achromobacter arsenitoxydans. The sequence goes on from NZ_AGUF01000007.1 coordinate 72,283, forward strand.
TGGACCGGGTCGGTCTTGGGCAGCAGGCGCGCAACGATCGCGTGGCCGGATTCATGGTACGCGGTGTTCTTGCGTTCCTCTTCGGGCATGACGATGGAGCGGCGCTCGGCGCCCATGATGATCTTGTCCTTGGCCTTTTCGAAGTCGGACATATCCACCGTGCGGCCATTGCGGCGCGCGGCGAACAGCGCGGCTTCGTTGACCAGGTTGGCCAGGTCGGCGCCCGAGAAGCCGGGGCAGCCGCGCGCCAGGACGGTCGCGTCGACGTTGGGCGACAGCGGAACCTTGCGCATGTGGACCTTCAGGATCTGCTCGCGGCCGCGGATATCGGGCAGCGGCACCACGACCTGGCGGTCGAAGCGGCCCGGACGCAGCAGCGCCGGATCGAGCACGTCGGGACGGTTGGTCGCGGCGATGACGATCACACCCTGGCCGGACTCGAAGCCGTCCATTTCCACCAGCATCTGGTTCAGCGTCTGCTCGCGTTCGTCGTTGCCGCCGCCCAGGCCGGCGCCGCGCTGGCGGCCGACTGCGTCGATTTCGTCGATGAAGATGATGCAGGGAGCGTGCTTCTTGGCGTTTTCGAACATGTCGCGGACGCGGGCAGCGCCCACACCGACGAACATTTCAACGAAGTCCGAACCCGAGATGCTGAAGAAGGGAACCTTGGCTTCGCCGGCGATGGCCTTGGCCAGCAGCGTCTTGCCGGTGCCGGGCGAACCGACCATCAGCACGCCGCGCGGAATGCGGCCGCCCAGCTTCTGGAACTTGCTGGGATCGCGCAGGAAATCGACCAGCTCCTGGACGTCTTCCTTGGCTTCATCGCAGCCCGCGACGTCGGCGAAAGTGATCTGGTTGGTGTTCTCGTCGAGCATCCGGGCGCGGGATTTGCCGAAACTGAAGGCGCCGCCCCTGCCGCCGCCCTGCATCTGGCGCATGAAGAACACCCACACGCCGATCAGCAGCAGCATGGGGAACCACGACACGAAGATGCTCATGAGCAGCGACTGCTCTTCGCGCGGCTTGCCCGAAACCTGCACGCCGTACTTGAGCAGGTCGGAGACCATCCAGAGGTCGCCAGGAGAGGTCAGCGTGTAGGCGCGGCCTGCGTCAGGGGTGACGTACAGCACGTCGCCTTGAACGTCGACCTTGCGGATACGTCCCGCCTTGGCATCGTCCATGAACTGCGTGTAGGTCACGCCGTCCTGGGTCTGAGCACGTCCGTCGAACTGCTTGAAGACGGTGAACAGCACAAGGGCTATCACCATCCAGACAGCGACTTTGGAAAATGAATTATTCAAGGTCGATCTCCTGCTTTCGATTCCGACCGGCGACTGCGCACCCGCGTATGGCACAGTCACAAGTATGTCAATAGCCCATTCTACCCTGTCGGACCGAGTTGCGTCCTGGCAGTCCGGGGGCCCATTTAATTACATTTGATTCTTGAGTTTTCTGGTCGTTGTCTCGGCAGGCCGGTGGTTTTTTTCCGGGCCCAGGGCGACATGCCCTGGACGGGGGGTTACTTCAGATCGCGCGCCACCAGAAAGGTTTCAGAGGATTTATCCCTGGATGCCTTCGGCTTGCGTTCGACCACCCGCTTGAAGCGCCGCTTGAAGGATTCGACGATCTGCGAAAAGCCAGTGCCGTGGAATGCCTTGACGATCAGCGCCCCGTTGGGCTTGAGGTGGGCGCAGGAAAATTCCATTGCCAATTCGCAGACATGCTGGATGCGCGCGGCATCGGCAATACCCACGCCTGACAAGTTGGGGGCCATGTCGGAAATAACAAGGTCCACGGCGCGAGATCCGACCATTTCTTCCAATTGTTTCAAAACTTCATCTTCGCGGAAGTCGCCCTGGATGAATTCGACCCCGGCCACCGGCTCCATGGGGAGCAGGTCCAGCGCAATGATGCGGCCGTCCACGATACCGCCCGGCCCCGCCAGGCGCTCGCGGGCGACCTGCGACCAGCTTCCGGGCGCCGAGCCCAGGTCAATGACCAGGTCGCCCCGGCGCATCAGCTTTTCGGTGTCCAGGATCTCGATCAGCTTGAAAGCGGCGCGGGCGCGATAGCCCTTCTGTTGCGCCAGCTTCACATAGGGATCATTGATGTGCTGGTGAATCCAGTCTTTGGAGAATTTATTCTTGGCCATTACCGTACAATTCCACGCATGCCTATATTAGAACTTACCTCTCGTGAGCGCAGCGACCTTCGGTCCGCCGCTCACCCTCTGCGCCCTGTCGTCCTGATCGGCGACAACGGCCTGACCGAAGCCGTGCTCAAGGAAATCGACCTGGCGCTGTCTTCGCACGGCCTCATCAAGGTGCGCGCCGGCGGCGACGACCGCGAAGCCCGCGACGCAATGCTGTCGACCATCTGCGACACGCTATCCTGCGCTCCCGTGCACCATCTGGGCAAGACCCTGATTCTTTTCCGCCCCCTGGCCGGCAACATCAAGCCCGCCGCCGTGGCCGCCATGGAGCCCGAGCGTCCGGCAAAGCGCCGCGCTTCCGAGCCCTACACGCCCAAGAAGCTGGCCGCCGAAGGCAAATCCGTGGCCAAGCGCCCGCGCCGCAGTGAGGCCGAAGAGCCCAAGCCGGCCAAGAAGCGCTACGTGCCCCAGGACGAGCTCAATAAGAACGGCAAGCCGATGCGTCCCACCAGCAAGCGCGCAGCCTCGGGCGGCCATGGCATTCCCCGCCGCGCCGGCAGCGCCCTCAGCCTGCGGGCCGGGGCTCGCAGCGGCACCAGCCGCAAGGCAACCAAAAGGTAAGACCAGGCACAAAAACGGGCGCTTTACGCGCCCGGTCCACCATAGCGACCCGCAATTTACCGCGGAATTCCGACGAACGCTGGGTTCGGACTACGGTGTTTTGACTTTTTTACTGCTAAAGGCGATTGCGTCAGATGTAACGCACGCCCAGGACTTCATATTCGCGAACGCCAGCCGGGGCCATGACCTCGACGACATCGCCTTCACTTTTGCCGATCAGCGCGCGAGCCACGGGGCTGGACACGGAAATCAGGTTCGACTTGATATCGGCTTCAACGTCGCCGACGATTTGGTAGGTCACGCGATCGCCCGAATCCAGGTCTTCGATGTCGACGGTGGCGCCAAACACGGCGCGCCCTTCGGCCTCGAGGGAGGACGGGTCGATGATGTGGGCATTGGAAAGCGTGCCTTCAAGCTCGGCAATCCGGCCCTCGATAAAGCCCTGGCGCTCGCGAGCAGCATCGTATTCGGCGTTTTCCGACAGATCACCCTGCGCGCGAGCCTCAGCGATGGCGTTAATCACGGCAGGACGTTCCACGGTTTTCAGCCGCTGGAGCTCTTCTTGCAAGCGCTCGGCCCCGCGCACGGTCAAAGGAATGGCAGACATGTCGTTTCCCAAACAAAAGTAGAAAAACGCCCCGAAGGAGCGTTCTCGGTGAAGGTCGCAAGACGGGCGCGCTTGCCGTTCAATGCTTGAATCAGAGGGCAAGCGGCGCGGACGACCAAAACAAAACCCCGGCTCGGGTCGGAACCGGGGCAATCAAAGTCATATTGTGGTCAAAGTCCGCGGGAATTGCAAGCCATCGGAGAAAACGGCCTTTTCGGCGCATTTCGCCGCTGTAACCCGCTAGAAACGGGGATTTCGCCCATTCCGGGATGCGCGTGACGCGCAGCGCATCCCGGAAGGGTCCAGCCGTTATTTCCTGCGGCGCAGCAGGGCGTACAGGATGATGGCGCCGAACGTGGCGGTGCCGATGCCGCCCAGCGTGAAGTTGCCCAGCTTGACGGTGAAGTCGCCGGCGCCCAGCACCAGCGTCACGGCCGCCACGATCAGGTTGCGGTTGTCGCTGAAGTCCACCTGGTTGACCACCCAGATGCGCGCGCCCGCGATGGCGATCAGGCCGAACACCACCACGGACATGCCGCCCAGGACCGGCGCGGGGATGGTCTGGATCAGGGCGCCAAACTTGGGGGAGAAGCCCAGGACAATGGCAATCAGGGCGGCGATGACGAAGACCAGCGTCGAGTAGATGCGGGTGACCGCCATGACGCCGATGTTCTCGGCGTAGGTCGTGACGCCGGTTCCGCCCACGGCGCCCGACACCATGGTCGCGACGCCGTCGCCGACGAAGGCGCGGCCCAGGTAGCGGTCCAGGTCCTGGCCGGTCATGGCGCTGACGGCCTTCACGTGGCCCAGGTTCTCGGCGACCAGGATGATGGCGACCGGCACGATCAGGCCCATGGCCTCCGCCTTGAAGACCGGCGCGGCGAAATGCGGCAGGCCGATCCACGCGGCGGCCGACACCGCAGTGAAGTCGATGGGCTTGCCCAGGCCCAGTCCGTTGGCCAAGACCGCGTACACCACGCAGGCCAGGATCAAGCCGACCAGGATCAGCAGGCGCTGCACCATGCCGCGCGTATAGACGGCGATACCGCCCACGCACACGATGGTGACGATCGCCATCACGCTGTCGAAACCGGACGAACCCATGGCGCCCTTGGCGGCGATGGGCGCGAGGTTCAGCCCGATCACGGCCACCACGGCGCCGGTAACGACCGGCGGCATGAGCGTGTCGATCCAGTTGGCCCCGCCCCCGGCGCGCGCGTTGACGATCCAGACGATCACGCCGATCAGCGTGTAAGCCAGGCCGCAGGCGATGATGGCGCCCAGCGCCACGCCGATATTGGCATTGGGCCCGGCGCCGGCGTAGCCGGTAACCGCGATCACCCCACCGATGAAGGCGAAGCTGGAACCCAGGTAGCTGGGCACCCGGCCGCCGACGAACAGGAAGAAGATCAGGGTGCCGATACCCGACATCAGGATGGCGACGTTCGGGTCAAAGCCCATGAGCAGCGGCGCCAGGACCGTCGAGCCGAACATCGCGACCACGTGCTGGGCGCCCATTGCCACGTTCTTGGGCCAGGACAGCCGTTCATCGGGCGCGATGATGACGCCAGGCTCGGCGTCGTCCGCCAGGCGCCAGCGCGGAAAGTAGGAGTTGGACATGGATTCCCCGGAGGAGATTCGAATAATGGATTCAGACTGCGAGCGGGCGCCAGTGTAAAGGGGGCCATGAACAGGCGGCAATGTTTAAGTTTCGCCCTGCGCTTGCCGTATTAGTGGAAACCCCGAAATCCTCCAGGCAGCAGGAGCAATCATGGCAATCAATTCCATAAGCGGCACCTCCCGCATCGGCAGCCTTGCCGACATGTGGGCCGAAAAGATCCAGGCCAACAAGGAAGCCAAGAACGCCTCGGGCCAGGATGCGGTTTCGGTGACGGCGGAAGGCAAGGTCCGCGTCAACAATCCCGCCGGCATGAAAGTGTCCACCTCGCAGGCCACCGAAGAAACCGACAACGACGACGAATACACCCGCCAGATCAAGGAACTGCAAAAGCAGCTCAAGCGGATCATGGATCAGATCGCCAAGGTCAAGGCGAGCGGCATGTCGGCCGAGATGAAAGCGCAGCAGGTGATGGCGCTGAATGCCCAGGCGGTGCAGATCCAGGGCCAGATCGCGCAGGTCATGGCGCAGCAGGCGCGCGCGGCGCAGGGCGGCGGCGTCTCGGCCACCGCTTGAAGCGCGGGCGCCTCGATTCGAGGCGCCCCGGATGATGGCGCGCATCAAAATTTCTGATTGGACGCCCGCCGGACCCGCCGGTAATGTCTCCTGACAAATCCAAAAACCACGGAGACAAACCATGCATGCAATGCGCACAGCCCTTGCAGGGGCGCTGCTGGCCGTCTGCGCGGCGCCGGCCCTGGCCGGCACCGTCACGGTAATCACATCGTTTCCCAAGGACCTGACCCAGGCCTACAAGACGGCGTTCGAGAAGGCCAACCCCGGCATCACGCTGGAAATCCTGAACAAGAACACCGTATCCGGCATTGCGTTCGTGCGCGAGACCCCCGCGGGCCAGCGGCCGGAGGTGTTCTGGGCCAGCGCGCCGGACGCCTTCGAGGTGCTGGGCCGCGACAAGCTGCTGGCCAAGTCCGCCGATATTGCGAACAAGGACGTGCCGGACAAGATCGGCAGCTACCCCATCAATGATCCCGGCGGCATGTACCTGGGCCAGGCGCTGGCGGGCTACGGCATCATCTACAACACGCGCTACATCGCGGCCCACAAGATCCCCGCGCCTGTCGAATGGAAGGACCTGCTGTCGCCGGCCTGGTTCGGCCACGTCGGCATCACGTCGCCGTCGCGCTCGGGCACGATGCACCTGACCGTGGAAACCATCCTGCAGGGCGAGGGCTGGGATGAAGGCTGGCGCACGTTGCTGCGCATGTCGGGCAACAGCAGCGCCGTCACCGAGCGGTCGTTCGGCGTGCCCGACGGCGTGAACAACGGCCAGTTCGGCGCCGGCCCGGTCATCGACTTCTTCGGGCTGTCCAGCAAGTACTCCAAGTTCCCGGTCGAGTTCGTCTACCCGTCCGAGACCGCCATCGTCCCGGCCAACATCGCGCTGATCGAAGGCGCCAAGAACACCGAGGAAGGCAAGAAGTTCATCGCCTTCACGCTGAGCCAGGCGGGCCAGGAACTGCTGCTGGAGCCGAAGATCTCGCGCCTGCCGGTGCTGCCCTACTCCGCGCTGGCCGGCAAGATCCCGCCGGGCTATCCCGATCCGGCCGAGATCGCCAAGCGCAGCAAGGTCCATTTCGATGCCGACCTGTCCCAGTCGCGCTATTACGTCGTGCAGTCGCTGTACGACCAGACCGTCACGTTCCGGCTGAAGGAGTTGCAGGCGGCCACCAAGGCGATCTACGACGCCGAGGCCAAGCTGGGCGACAAAGCCAAGAGCGGCAAGGCCGCGGAACTGCTGGATCAGGCGCGCAAGCTGACCTGGGCGCCGCTGATCGACAGCAAGAAGGCGGCTGACCCCGCCTTCCTGGCGATCTTCGCCGGCAACAAAAAGGACGCCGCCGTGAACCAGCAAATCACCAAGCTGGAAGGCGAGTGGAACGGCAGCGCCCGCGCCAACTACGAAGAAGCCGTCAAGCTGGCAAGGCAAGCCGCCGCGCTCTGACCTGCCGGCCACGCTGACCGCGGCGCGCGGGCCCTGAAAGCCTGCGCGCCGCGGCCGGCGGCTGTCCCCTGGCAACGATTTCGGGAATCTCGATGAATTATTCGGGCCATTCACGCCTGCCCGCCGGCCCCGTATTGGTGGCGCTGCTGGTTTTCGGCTTTTTGATGCTCTTTTTGGCCGTGCCCGTGGGCACGGTGTTCCACAGCGCGTTTGTGAATGCCGACGGCAGTTTCACGACGGGCCACTTCGGCGCGTTCTTCAACCAGCCGCTGATGCGGGAAGCGTTCTTCAACAGCCTGTACGTGGCGGGCTGGTCGGCGCTGCTGGCGTCGCTGATCGCGGTGCCGCTGGCGTACTTCACGGTGCGCTTCGACTTCCGAGGCGCGCTTCTGATCCAGACCCTGGGCGTGCTGCCACTGATCATGCCGCCCTTCGTGGGCGCGGTGGCCATGCAGCTGATCTTCGGCCGTTCAGGCAGCGTCAACCTGCTGCTCAACGACTGGCTCGGCTTCACGATCCCCTTTATGGAAGGGCTGAACGGCGTGATTTTCGTGGAGGCGATCCACTACTTTCCGTTCATTCTGATGAATCTGGTGGTGGCGCTGCGCAATATCGACGGCGCCATGGAGGAAGCCGCCTTCAACCTGGGCTCGCGCGGATTCCGCCTGTTCCGCCGCGTGATCTTTCCGCTGGCCCTGCCCGGCTATGTGGCCGGCGCCTCGCTGGTGTTCGTGAAGGTGTTCGACGACCTGGGCACGCCGCTGGTGCTGGGCACGACCAACATGCTGGCGCCGCAGGCCTATCTGCGCATCACGCAGGTAGGCCTGGAGGACCCGCTGGGCTATGTCATCAGCGTCATCATGGTCGGGTTCTCGATCCTGGCGCTGTGGCTGTCCGCGCGGGTGCTCAAGGGACGCGACTACTCCACCCTGCAAAAGGGCGGCAACTCGATCCAGAAGCGCAAGCTGGGGCCGCTGGAGAGCGTGCTGGCCTACGGCTGGATCATCCTGGTGCTGCTGCTGGTGCTGTCGCCGCACATCGGCGTGCTGTTGCTGTCGCTGGCCAGCGTCTGGAGCTACGCGCCGCTGCCGGACGGGTACACGCTGGCGCACTATGCGGCCGTGTTCTCCGAGTCGCAGGGCATGATCGCCAACACCCTGCTCTATTGCGGCCTGGCTGCCGGCATCGACGTGATCCTGGGCACCGCCATCGCCTACCTGATGCTGCGCACCCGGTTGCCCGCGCGGCAATGGCTAGACTTCATGGCGTCCGCCGCCCTGGCGATACCGGGCATCGTGCTGGCCATCGGCTTTCTGCGCACGTTCCGCGGCATTGAGCTGCCAGGCACCGGCACCCTGCTGACGTCGTCCTGGATCATCATCATGCTGGCGTATTCGGTGCGCCGCCTGCCCTATGCGTTGCGCTCCTGCGTAGCGGCGCTGCAGCAGATCCACGTCTCGCTCGAGGAAGCGGCGCAGTCGCTCGGCGCCACGCGCCTGAGCACGATACGCCGGGTGGTCGTGCCGCTGATGGCCGGCGGCATGCTGGCGGGCTTCGTGACCAGCTTCGTGACGGCCGCCGTGGAGCTGTCGGCCACCATCATGCTGGTCACCAAGGACAGCCAGGCGCCCATGAGCTACGGCATCTATCTGTATATGCAGAGCGCCGCGGGCCGGGGGCCCGGCGCGGCGCTCGGCGTCCTGGCCGTGGTCGCCGTGGCCATCGGCACGTATGTATCGCACCTGCTTGTGGAGCGCGCGTCAAATCGCCAGCGGCCCGCACGCAATGAAGGGGAATCCGCATGAAGAAAGTCAGCGTCGAATGCCGCAACATCCAGCTGTCCTACGGCAAGACCGAGGTCCTCAAGGACGTCAGCATCAGCATCGAGCCCGGCGAATTCTTCGCCCTGCTCGGACCGTCCGGATCGGGCAAGTCCACCCTGCTGCGGCTGATCGCCGGCTTCAACCGGCATAACGCGGGCCAACTACTGGTGGACGGCAAGGACATCAGCGGCACCCCGCCCTGGAACCGCAACATCGGCATGGTGTTCCAGAACTACGCGCTGTGGCCGCACATGACCGTGTGGGACAACGTGGCCTTCGGGCTGGTCGAGCGCAAGCTGCCGCGGACCGAGATCCGGACCAGGGTGGAAGCCGCGCTGGACCTGGTGGGACTGTCCCAGTACGCCAAGCGGCGTCCCAACCAGCTTTCGGGCGGCCAGCAGCAGCGCGTTGCGCTGGCACGCACCATCGTCATCGAGCCGCAGGTGCTGTTGCTGGACGAACCGCTGTCCAACCTGGACAAGAAGCTGCGCGTGCAGATGCGCCAAGACCTGCTGAGCCTGCAGCGCCGCCTGGGCATCACCACGATTTTCGTCACGCATGACCAGGAAGAGGCCATGACCACGGCCGACCGGATGGCGGTGCTGGACCACGGCGTGGTCCAGCAGATCGGCGCGCCCAGCACGCTGTTCGACTATCCCGTGAACCGCTTCGTCGCCAACTTCGTGGGCACGATGAACGTGCTGGAAGGCAACGTGCGCGAACGCACCAGCAGCAGCGTGGTGCTGGCGGTTGAGGGCGTGGGCGATCTGCATCTGCCGCTGGCGGGCGAGGCCCCCGCCGCCACGCGTCTGGCCGCGAGCTTTCGCCCCCACACCGTGCAGATCGAGATGGCGGACGGCCTGGGCGATGCGCGCTACGTGTGGCTGCCGGGCATCGTGGAAAGCAGCGAATTCCTGGGAGAGTTCACCCGCTACCAGGTGCAGGTGGGGGAACAGCGTCTGACGGCGGACCAGTCGCATCTGGCTGGGTTGTCGCCGTTCCCGGTGGGCGCGCCCGTGTCGGTGGGACTGGAACCCACGCAGGTGCGGCTGCTGGCGGCCTGACCTACACTGGCGGCCATGGAAATCTACCAGATCCGCGCTTTCGTCACGGTTGCCCGGCTGGGCAATCTGACGAAGGCGGCCGAAGCGCTGTCGCTGACCCAGCCTGCCGTGACGGCGCAGATCAAGGCGCTGGAGCAAAGCCTGGGCGTGGCGCTGTTCGATCGCAGTGGCGGCCGCCTGGCCCTGGCCAAGGCGGGCGAAGTGCTGCTGCCCACGGCGGAGTCGCTGCTGGTGCTGGGCGCGCAGTTCAAGTCGGAAGCGCAGCAGCTTCAGGGCAGCCTGCACGGCGTGGTGGAGCTGGGCGTGCCCAGCGAGAAACCCGATTTCCTCAGGCTGGGGGAACTGGCGTCCGCCGTCACCCAGCGCCTGCCCCTGGTGGAGCTCAAGACCCAGACCCAGCCCGCCGCGGCGCTGGCCGAGCAGGTCAGCACGGGCCGCCTGCCGGCCGCGCTGACCATCGCCGCCAACGCGCCGCGCGGTGTGCTGTGGCTGCCGCTGCGCAGCGTGCGCTACCGCATCGCCATGCCCGGCGAACACGCGGCGGTGCTCAAGCGCGGCGGCTGGCGCGAAGTGGCGCAACTGCCATGGCTGGACGGCCCGTCCGGCAGCCATACGCATCTGCTCTTGCGCGACATGTTCGAACGGCACGGGCTTTCCCCGCGTGTGGTGATGCAGAATGACGACCAGGCCAATCTGGAAGCGCTGGTCCGCGCCGGGGCCGGCTGCGCCCTGCTTCGGGAGGAAACCGCCCTGGCGGGCGCGGCGTCCAATGACTTCATCGTCTGGGGCCAGGCGCGGGTCGACGCCATGCTGGGGTTCATCCTGCCGTACGAACGCGCTAGCGAGCCCGCGCTGGTCGCGTTAAGCTCGATCATTCAAGCTATCTGGAAGCCGCGCACGACCATCGCGCCGGCCCAGGCCTAAGCCTCAATCCCCGCTTTAAAACCGTAATGACTGAAATCTGGTTCATCCGCCACGGCGAAACCGACTGGAACCGCCAGCGGCGCCTGCAAGGCTGGCAAGACATCCCCCTGAACGAGTTCGGCGTCAACCAGGCCAGCCTGCTGGCCGCCCGCATGCGCGAAGAGGCCCGGCATACGCCCATCCACGCCATCTACAGCAGCGACCTGCAACGTGCGCACGCCACCGCCGTGCCGGTGTCCGAGCAACTGGGCCTGCGCGTGCGCGTAGAACCCGGCATCCGCGAGCGCGGCTTCGGCGTGCTGGAAGGCCTGGACCACGACCGCATCGACGTGCAGGCGCCCGAGGCCGCGGCCGCCTGGAAGAGCCGCGATCCGCTGCGGCCGCTGGACGGCGGCGAAGCCCTGGGCCAGTTCCAGTCCCGCGTCATCTCGACGGTGGACGACATCGCCAGCCGCCATGAAGGCGAGCGCATCCTGATGTTCACGCACGGCGGCGTGCTGGACATCATCTGGCGCCATGCATCGGGCGTCCCGCTGAACGCGCCGCGCGACGCGGCGCTGCTCAATGTCAGCATCAACCGCGTCGGTGTGCAGGGGCGCAAATGGGTAGTGCTGGATTGGGGCGACGTGGGCCATGTGACCGCGGAGGTCGGGGACGACGTCGTGCCTTGAAAAGATGTGGCGCCGCGTCTCAGACCGCCTTGCGCGGTTTGCGCGGGGCGTTGCGAGCCAGCCTGTCGTAGACCGCATTGGGCAGCAGCCGCATCAGCTTGGCCACCACGCCCATCTGCCACGGGATCACCGTGTAGCTCGCGCCCCGGCTGATCGCCGCCTGCGCGCGCTTGGCGAATGCGTCCGCTTCCATCAGGAACGGCATCGAATACGGGTTATGGGCCGTCATGGCGGTCTTGATGTAGCCGGGCGCAATCGTCACGACCTGGATGCCTTGCGCGGCCAGTTCCAGCCGCAGGCTCTCGCAGTAGGTCACCACCGCCGACTTGGACGCGCTGTAGGCACCCGCCCCCGGCAATCCCCGCACGCCGGCCACGCTGGCGATGCCCACCAGACGCCCCGAACCTGCGGCGCGCATGGAAGCGATGAACGGCTCGAACGTGGCGACCGTGGCCAGCAGATTGGTGTCGACGATGGCCTTGAAGACGTCGTAGTCCTCGCCATGGTCGGTCAGTGTGCCCGCGCTGATGCCGGCACTGGCGACGACCACATCCACGCGCCCCTGGCAGAACGCGATGAAGTCCTGCGCCGCCGCATGCAGCGCCGGGCGGTCCCGCACATCCACGGCGTAACAGCGGTGCGCGCCTGGCAGGCTGCCGGCCAATTCGCGCAGCGCGTCCTCGCGGCGGCCCAGCAGGCCCAGCGTGGCGCCCCGCGCCGCGTACTGCTGCGCCAGGGCGCGGCCCAGGCCGCTGCTGGCGCCGGTGATGAAGACTCTGTCCATGTGTGCTGACCCGCCTGTTGTCGCGTTGCAAAAAATTAGGGCACGCTTTCGCGTGCCCTAATTGTGTACTGCCGGCTTACTTCTGCAGGGAGGCGTGAAGCTCTTGCAGCGGGTAGACCTGCAGGCCCAGCCCCTGGCGCAGATACTGCATGCCTTCAACCGCGGCGCGGGCGCCGGCGATGGTCGTGAAGAAGGTCACGCGGGCGGCCAGCGCCTGGGTGCGGATGGTGCGCGAGTCGGCGATGGCGTTGCGGCGCTCTTCGACGGTGTTGATGACCAGCGAGATCTCGCCGTTCTTGACCATGTCGACGATGTGCGGGCGGCCTTCGTTGACCTTGTTCACCACTTGCACCGGAATGCCGGCGGCTTCGATCTCGGCAGCCGTGCCGCGCGTGGCGACCAGCTTGAAGCCCAACGTGTGCAGGCCGCGCGCCACTTCGACGGCGCGGGGCTTGTCCTGGTTCTTCACGCTGATGAACACCGTGCCGGATTCCGGCAGGCGCACGCTGGCGGCGAGCTGCGACTTGACGAAGGCTTCACCGAAGCTCATGCCCACGCCCATCACTTCGCCGGTCGACTTCATTTCCGGACCCAGGATGGTGTCCACGCCCGGGAACTTCACGAACGGGAACACGGCTTCCTTGACCGAGAAGTAAGGCGGCACGACTTCCTTCGTGATGCCTTGCGCGGCCAGGGTCTGGCCGGCCATGGCGCGCGCGGCGATCTTGGCCAGTTGCAGGCCGGTGGCCTTGGACACGTAGGGCACCGTGCGCGATGCGCGCGGGTTCACTTCCAGCACGTAGACGTCGCCGCCCTGGATGGCGAACTGCACGTTCATCAGGCCGCTGACGTTCAGGGCCTTGGCCATCATCGTGGTCTGGCGCTTGATCTCGGCGATGACTTCCGCCGACAGCGAGTACGGCGGCAGGCTGCAAGCCGAGTCGCCCGAGTGCACGCCGGCCTGCTCGATGTGTTCCATGACACCGCCGATGAAGACGGTTTCGCCGTCGGCCAGGCAGTCCACGTCGACTTCGGTGGCGTTGTTCAGGAAGCGGTCCAGCAGCACGGGCGAGTCATTGCTGACCTTCACGGCCTCGCGCATGTAGCGCTCGAGGTCTTGCTGCTCGTGCACGATTTCCATGGCGCGGCCGCCCAGCACGTAGCTGGGGCGCACGACCAGCGGATAGCCGATCTCGGCGGCGTGGGCCAGGGCCTCGCCTTCGGTGCGCGCGGTGCGGTTGGGCGGCTGGCGCAGGCCGAGCTTGTTGAGCAGCTTCTGGAAGCGCTCGCGGTCTTCGGCGACGTCGATGGATTCGGGGCTGGTGCCGATGATGGGCACGCCGTTTGCCTCCAGGGCGCGCGCCAGCTTCAGTGGCGTCTGGCCGCCGTACTGGACGATCATGCCGACCGGATTTTCCTTGTGCACGATTTCCAGCACGTCTTCGAGCGTCAGCGGCTCGAAGTACAGGCGGTCGGACGTGTCGTAGTCGGTGGACACGGTTTCCGGGTTGCAGTTGACCATGATGGTCTCGTACCCGTCATCGCGCAGCGCCAGCGCGGCATGCACGCAGCAGTAGTCGAATTCAATGCCCTGGCCGATGCGGTTCGGACCGCCGCCCAGCACCACGATCTTCTTGCGGTCGGTGGGCGCGGCTTCGCACTCTTCCTCGTACGTGGAGTACATGTAGGCGGTGCGGGTGGCGAATTCGGCGGCGCAGGTGTCGACGCGCTTGTAGACCGGACGCACGTTCAGCTGGTGACGCAGCTTGCGCACTTCGGATTCCGAGGAATCCAGCAGGAAGGCCAGGCGGCGGTCGGAGAAACCGCGGCGCTTGAGTTCCCACAGCGTGGCGTAGTCCAGGTCGGCCAGCGTCTTTTGTTCCAGCGCGAGTTCGATGTCGACGATTTCCTTGATCTGCGACAGGAACCACGGGTCGATGTGCGTAATGTTGTGCACTTCGTCCAGCGAGAAGCCTTGCGCGAAGGCGTCGCCCACGTACCAGATGCGTTCCGGGCCGGGCTCGCCCAGCTCGACCTGCAGCTTTTCGCGGTCGGTGGTCTTCTGGTTCAGGCCGTCGACGCCGACTTCCAGGCCGCGCAGCGCCTTCTGGAAGGATTCCTGGAAGGTGCGGCCGATGGCCATGACTTCACCGACGGACTTCATCTGGGTGGTCAGGCGCGCGTCGGCGGTGGGGAATTTTTCGAATGCGAAACGCGGCACCTTGGTGACGACGTAGTCGATCGAGGGTTCGAACGAGGCGGGCGTAGCGCCGCCGGTGATTTCGTTCTTGAGCTCGTCCAGCGTGTAGCCCACGGCCAGGCGCGCGGCGACCTTGGCGATGGGGAAGCCGGTGGCCTTGGACGCCAGCGCCGACGAACGCGACACGCGCGGGTTCATCTCGATGACGATCATGCGGCCGTTCTTGGGATTGACGGCGAACTGCACGTTCGAGCCGCCCGTATCCACGCCGATTTCGCGCAACACCGCGATCGACGCATTACGCATGATCTGGTATTCCTTGTCGGTCAGCGTTTGCGCCGGCGCCACGGTGATGGAGTCGCCCGTGTGCACGCCCATCGGGTCCAGGTTTTCGATGGAGCACACGATGATGCAGTTGTCCGCCTTGTCGCGGACCACTTCCATTTCGAATTCCTTCCAGCCCAGCAGCGACTCTTCGATCAGGAGTTCGCTGGTGGGCGAGGCTTCCAGGCCGCGGCGGCAGATGGTTTCGAATTCTTCGGCGTTGTAGGCGATGCCGCCGCCCGAACCGCCCATGGTGAAGCTGGGGCGGATCACGGCGGGGAAGCCCGAGGTGCCGACTTCAGCCGCGATGCGGCGCTGCACTTCCCAGGCTTCGTCCATGCTGTGGGCGACGCCCGACTTGGCCGATTCCAGGCCGATGTCGGTCATGGCCTGCTTGAACTTCTGACGGTCTTCGGCCTTTTCGATGGCGTGCTCGTTGGCGCCGATCAGTTCAACGTTGTGCTTCTTGAGCACGCCGTGATGGGCCAGGTCCAGTGCGCAATTCAGCGCGGTCTGGCCGCCCATGGTGGGCAGCAGCGCATCGGGCTTTTCGCGTTCGATGATCTTTTCGACGGCTTGCCAGGTGATGGGCTCGATGTAGGTGACGTCGGCCGTTTCCGGGTCCGTCATGATCGTGGCCGGGTTGCTGTTCACCAGGATGGTGCGATAGCCCTCGGCCTTGAGCGCCTTGCACGCCTGCGCGCCGGAATAGTCGAATTCGCAGGCCTGCCCGATGATGATGGGGCCGGCGCCGATGATGAGAATGCTTTTTAGGTCTGTACGCTTGGGCATGATGCAATCTTTACTTTTGGCCGGACATCAGGCTGATGAACTTGTCGAACAGCTCCAGGATGTCGTGCGGACCCGGGCTGGCTTCAGGGTGGCCCTGGAAGCAGAAGGCCGGGCGGTCGGTGAGCTCGAAGCCCTGCAGCGTGCCGTCGAACAGCGAGACGTGCGTCACGCGCGTGTTGGCAGGCAGGCTGGCGGCGTCGACCGCGAATCCGTGGTTCTGGCTGGTGATGAACACGCGCTTGGACTGGAGGTCCTGCACGGGATGGTTGGCGCCGTGATGGCCCGTCTTCATCTTGACGGTCTTGCCGCCCACCGCCAGGCCCATGATCTGGTGGCCCAGGCAGATGCCGAACACCGGCAGCTTCTTGTCCAGCAAGGCGCGCGTGGCCTCGATGGCGTAGTCGCAGGGCTCGGGGTCGCCGGGGCCGTTGGACAGGAACACGCCGTCGGGATTGAGCTTGAAGACGTCTTCGGCGGTGGTCTGGGCCGGCACCAGCGTGATGCGGCAGCCGCGGTCGGCCAGGAGGCGCAGGATGTTGCTCTTCACGCCGTAGTCGTAGGCGACCACGTGGAATTTGGACTGCTCGGGCGACGTAAAGCCTTCGCCGAGCTGCCAGGTGCCTTCGGTCCAGCCGGTGCTTTCCTTGATGGACACGACCTTGGCCAGATCCTGGCCGGCCATGCCGGGAAAGCCGCGGGCCAGTTCAACGGCGCGCTCGGCGTCGGAACCCACGAAGATGCATGCGCCCTGGGCGCCCTTTTCGCGCAGGATGCGCGTGAGCTTGCGGGTGTCGATGCCGGAAATGGCGACGATGCCCTGCTCGGACAGGTACTCGGGCAGGGATTGCGTGGAACGGAAGTTCGACACGCGGGCGGGACAGTCGCGGACCACCAGGCCGGCGGCATAGACGCGATTGGCTTCCACGTCTTCGGCGTTGACGCCGGTGTTGCCAATGTGCGGATAGGTCAGCGTGACGATCTGACCGCTATAGCTGGGATCGGTGAGAATTTCCTGGTACCCGGTCATCGCGGTGTTGAACACCACTTCGGCAACGGTATGGCCAGGCGCACCGATCGACACGCCTCGAAAAATGGTACCGTCCGCCAGAGCCAGAATTGCAGGAGGGAAGCGGTTGATCCCCTCGGGAAAGAGTTGCGGCAGCACAGTAAACCCCGGTTTTAGAATCGATAATCAAACCTTCGGATTATACCTTGACCGGCCGTATTTCCCGGCGAACCGCGCCAAATAAGGCCGAAACCGGTGTTTTCGCCGGTCGCGCCGCGTCATTGCCGGGTCGTTGCGCCGACCCCGGCTCGGTCTTGCGGCGGACGGCGGCGCGGCGGCGTCGGTGATACGCTAGGGGCACCTTCAACCCTAGCAAGCTGCGAGCCGTATACGTCCATGTCCAGCCAACTTGACGCCCTGCGTGACCACACCACCGTCGTCGCCGACACCGGCGATTTCGAAGCAATGAAGGCGTTGCGTCCCACGGACGCCACCACTAACCCGTCCCTTATTCTTAAGGCCGTGCAGCAGGACGCCTACCGCCCGCTGCTGGAAAAGACCGCCCGCGAGCACCGCGGCGCGTCCACCCCCGAGCTCATGGACCGCCTGCTGGTCGCCTTCGGCCGCGCCATCCTGGACATCGTGCCTGGCCGCGTGTCCACCGAGGTGGACGCCCGCCTGTCGTTCGACACCCGCGCGACCATCGAGCGCGCCCGCGGCCTGATCGCCCTGTACGAGGCCGCCGGCATCCCGCGCGAGCGCGTGCTGATCAAGATCGCGTCCACCTGGGAAGGCATCCAGGCCGCCCGCGCCCTGCAGTCCGAAGGCATCCGCTGCAACCTGACCCTGCTGTTCTCGCTGCCGCAGGCCGTGGCCTGCGCCGACGCGCATGTGCAGCTGATCTCGCCCTTTGTCGGCCGCATCTACGACTGGTACAAGAAATCGGCCGGCGCCTCGTGGGTAGAGGCGGACAATGCGGGCGCCCGCGACCCCGGCGTGCAGTCCGTGACCGGCATCTACCGCTATTACAAGCACTTCGGGATTTCCACCGAGATCATGGGCGCCAGCTTCCGCAATGTCGGCCAGATACTGGCCCTGTCCGGCTGCGATCTGCTGACGATCAGCCCGGACCTGCTGAACAAGCTGGCCGCCACCGAGGGCGACGCGCCGGCCCAGTTGCGCGCCACCGATACCGGGGGCGACATCGCGCGTATCGGCGCCGGCGAGGTCACGTTCCGCACCCTGCTGAACGAGGACGCGATGGCCACCGAAAAACTGTCGGAAGGCATCCGCCTGTTCGTGGCCGACGCCATCAAGCTGGACGCCCTGATCGACGCCCAGCGCGGCTAAGTCCGTACCGCCGGCATGCGCGCGCCCGGCGCGCATGCCGCGGTTACCGGTGATCGTGGGAGTGCACCTGCAGGGCTTCCAGGAACCGCGACACCATGTTGTAGGCCGCGACCGTCGCGGTCAGTTCCACCAGCAGCTTTTCCGATCCCATCGCCGTCCTGGCCGCCTGAAACACCGCCTCGGGCACCTGGACGTGACGCGTCATGGCGTCCGTATAGGCCAGCACCGCCTTTTCACGCTCGCTGAACAGGGCCGAATTTTCCCAGGCGTCCAGCGCATCCAGCTGCGCCTGCGACACGCCCTCTTTCAATGCGATCGGGGCGTGCTGGTCGGCTTCATAGGGCGCGCCGTTGATCGCGGCCACGCGCATGATCACCAGTTCCCGCAGGTCGCCCGGCAGGGTGCTCAGCTGGCGGATGGATGTCAGGTAATTGAGCCAGCCCCCCGCCACGGCGGGGCTGTGGAGCAGCATCTGGTACAGGTGCAGCACGCTGCCGCGTTCGGCGACGATGCGGTCGACCAGGGGGCGTGCTTCGGGATGAGTCAGATCAGCGTAGGGCAACCGGGCCATGGGAACTCCAGAAGGGTGGATGGGGCAGCAAATGCACACATTCTCACAATATATTTGACATAATGACAGGACAGCCGCGCGTCTACGGTACCCCACACGAATGAATGCGCCGACCCAATCCTACCCCCCATTCACTCTCGCGAACTGCGACAGCGAACCCATCCACATCCCGGGCGCCATTCAGCCGCTCGGAGTGCTGCTTGCGTTCGACGGGGATGGAACATTGCGCTATGCCAGCGAAAACGCGGCGCAGACGCTGGACGCCTGCCTGACGCTGGACCAGCCCTGCCCGCCCGGTTCGCTACCCGCCGAACTGGCGCAATGCCTTTCCGCCTGGCTGGGAAACCCCGACCCCATTTTCGATCCCGTCACCTTGGCGCTGGGCTCCGACGCCTACGACGTCGTCGGCCATCGCAATACGGACGGCCTTACCATCGTGGAACTGGAACTGCGGGCCGAAGGCGCGGGCATCGCCGCTCCCGAAGCCATCTATCGCAGCATCGAACGGGTTCGCCGGCAGCGCGATATCCAGGGCCTGCTGGACAGCATGGTGCGGGAAGTGCAGCGGGCCACCGGCTTCGACCGGGTGATGGCCTACCGCTTCCACCCGGACGACAGCGGCGAGATCGTGGCCGAACAGCGCCGTGGCGACCTGGACGACTGGGTGGGCCGCCGCTACCCCGCAGGCGACATTCCCGCGCAGGCCCGCCGGCTCTACACGGTTAACACGCTGCGCCAGATCGCCGACGCGGCCTATCAGCCGGTGCGCGTGCTGGGTGCCCCGTCGCCGGAGCCGCGCCCGCTGGACATGAGCTTCTGCGTCTTGCGCAGCGTGTCGCCCATCCACCTTGAATACATGGCGAACATGGGCGTGCGCGCATCCATGAGCCTGTCGCTGGTGATCGGCGGCAGGCTGTGGGGCATGATCGCCTGCCATCACCATACGCCGCGGCCCATCCCCTACCCCGTCCGCCTGGCCTGCGAGGCGCTGGCCCAGGTGGTGTCCGCGGCGCTGACCAACCTGGAAAGCAGCGAGCGCGCCGAGCAGGCCCGCCAGAGCGCCGCGCTGGTAAGCCAGCTGGCCGAGCGCGCGTCCGCCTTCGAAAACGTGCACCAGGCGCTTTCGGGCGGCGACCCTACCCCGGCGTCGCTAATTCCCAGCGACGCCGCGCTTTGCCTGTGGGGCAACAGCGTGACCGTGTTCGGCGGAATCGCGCCGCGCGGCGAGCTGGCCGGCATCCTGTGCGCGCTGGACCAGAGCGGGCAGCGCCTGGTTCACACGACCGACATCGCGCACGACTACCCCGGATTGCAGACAGACCTGGTGCCCTACGCCGGCCTGCTCGCCTGCAAGTTCGACCCCATGAACAATGGCTGGCTGATCTGGCTGCGCAAGGAGCAGATCGAAACGGTCGTCTGGGGTGGCAAACCGGAAAAGCAATACGCGGTGGGCAGCCTGGGCCCGCGGCTGACGCCGCGCGGCTCGTTCGAGGCCTGGCGGGAAGTCGTGCGAGGCATCTGCTCGCCCTGGCTGCCGGCCGAACTCGACGCCGCCGACAATCTGCGCGACGAACTGTCCCACATCGCCACCAGCCGCACCGCCGACGTCGACCGCGCCCGCACCGCATTGCTGGCAATGCTGGGCCACGACCTGCGCGATCCGCTGCAATCCATCTCCATGGCGGCCACCCTGCTGTCCCGCACCGATTCCGGCGCGCGCATGGGCGAGCGCATCCGCTATTCCAGCGGCCGGATGCAGCGCCTGATCTCCCAGGTGCTGGACCTGTCGCGCCTGCAGGGCGGCCTGGGACTGGGCATCGAAAAGCGCTTGTGCGACCTTTCCGCGCTGCTGGCCAGCCTGATCGAAGAAAAGCGCCAGGCCTATCCGGGGCTGCGCATCGAACCCGAGGTGCCTGCCGGCCTGACGCTCATGGCCGACACCGACCGCATCGCGCAGGTGGTCACCAACCTGATGAGCAACGCGCGCCAGCACGGCGCCCCGCGCCAGCCTATCCTGGTGAAGGCCGAGCAGGCCGGCGACGTCATCGAGCTTACCGTTACCAACCACGGAGAGCCAATAGCCCCGGACCTGCTCGCGCATCTGTTTTCGCCTTTCAAGCCCGAATCGGTTGGCCACTCGCGCAACCGGAGCGGGCTGGGGCTGGGTCTGTACATCGCGGAACAGGTCGTGCGCGACCACGGCGGCCGGATCTCGGTCGAATGCCGCGATGGCCTGGTCATTTTCACGGTGACGCTGCCGCGCGCCATGCATGAAACTCAATCCTCTTGAAGCTGGGAGATATAACTTGGACGAAGTGCGCCCGTTGCGGGTTCTGCTGGTTGACGACAACGAAATGGGATCGGAACTGCTGGCCGAATTCCTGGCGCTTTCCAACCTTGAAACGCGCTGCGCCGCCAATGCCGCTGAAGCCCTTGAACTGGCGACCGAATTCGCGCCGGATGCCGTACTGCTGGATATCCTGCTGCCCGACATGGACGGCTACCAGTTGGCGAAACGCCTGCTCGACCACCCGAACCCTCCCCGCATCTACGCATTGAGCGGACTGGCGCGGCAGGACCGGCGCGACGGCTCCGCCAACCTGTTCACCGGCTGGATCGAAAAGCCCGCGGATCCCGACGCGCTCGTGGCCATCCTGCGCCAGGCCGCCTGACCGCCACGCCGATGATGTTTCCCGATTTACCAAACACCCTGGCCGTCAAGGGCGTGCAGTTCAAGATCCTGGGCCAGGTGTTTCCCGTCCTGCGCCATGATGTCCTGGGGCCGTTGTCCAACGCCTCGCTGGCCGCCGCGATGCTGCGCCAGGCGCCCGAAGGCGCGCCGGCGGACGCCTTGCAGCAGCGCTGCCAGCGGCTGTCGGACGACGTATCGGCCATGCTGGAGGAAGGCGTGGGCACCGTGCGCGGACTGGAGCAGTGGCTGAGCGACGACGGCGCCGTCGCGGCCGCCGCAGATCTGCTGCAGGAATGCCGCAAGCTGGTGTTTTCGCAACTGCTGCTGTCCCGGCGCACCATCCGCTGGCCCGAGCAAATCGCCCCCGCCGAGTTGCCGCGCTTCAGCTCGCGCTATCTGGCGCTGGCCTGGCTGCTGAGCCTGATTTCCGAACTGGCGGCGGACGCGGAACTGGAACTGGACGCTTCCGAGCCGGGCGTCTGGCGCGCCCGCCTTCCCCAGTACGCCGCGGATAGCGCCGCACAGCCGCCGGTCATTACCCCGCGGGAAGTTGAACTGCTAGCGGCCGCCGCGGGCTGGCGCATGGAACGCCAGGACCGCTGCTGGTCGCTTTACCTGCCCACGCATCTAACCACAGGCGAGCTGCTCCCATGATTTCTCCGGTGCACCAGGTGCTGCGCGACGGCACGCGAGAACGTCACGAAACGCTGGACCGCGGGCTGGCGCTGGCCGAAGGCCACGTCGACCGCGACCGTTACCTGAACTACCTGTGCGCCCTGCTGGGGTGGCTGGAGCCGCTGGAAAGACGGCTCTGGCAACTGGACTGGCCCGCCAGCCTGCGGGCGCAGGAACGCGGCGGCAAAAGCGCCTGGCTGCGCCAGGACCTGGCCGAAGCCGAAGCCGGCGCCGACGCGCCGCGCTGCCGCGACACGCCCGCGCTGGACGCGCCCGACGCCTATGCGCTGGGTGTGGCTTATGTGGTCGAGGGTTCGCAGTTGGGGGGACGCTTTCTGGCCAAGCGCCTGGAGGACGTCGCACCCGCCCTGCCGCTGCGCTACCTGCGCGGCTACGGCGAACAGGTGGGACCGCTATGGAAGGAATTCCTGCTGCATCTGGACAGTGAAGCCGGCGCCCAGGGCCGCGAACCCCAGGCCCTGCAAGGCGCCTGCGACGCCTTCGACAGTCTGACCGCCTGGCTGCGCAGCCAGCAGGCGCTGCGGACCTGACGCCCGCTTTGCCGCTGGCGGCCGGTTAGAGCTTTTCGGTCTCGCCCGAACGGGGCTGCCACTTCATCAGGCGTTTTTCACCCACGCCGACGATCGTGTCCAGAATCAGCGCGAAGGCCGTCAGCACGATGATGCCCGCGAACACGGTGTTCACATCGAACGTGCCCTCGGCCTGCAGGATCAGGTAGCCCACCCCGCTTGCAGAACCCAGGTACTCGCCCACGACCGCACCCACGAAGGCCAGGCCTACGGATGTGTGCAGGCTGGAGAATACCCAGCTGGTGGCCGACGGCAGGTAGACGTGGCGCAGCAGCTGGCGCTTGCGCGCGCCCAGCATGCGGGCGTTGTCCAGCAGCGTCGGACTGACTTCACGCACGCCCTGATAGACGTTGAAGAACACGATGAAGAACACCAGCGTCACCGCCAGCGCCACCTTGGACCAGATGCCCAGGCCGAACCACATGCCGAAGATGGGCGCCAGGATGACGCGCGGCATCGAGTTGGCCGCCTTGATGTAGGGGTCCAGGATCGCGCTGGCGCGCGGCGACAGCCCCAGCCACAGGCCGAAGCCCAGGCCGGCGATGGTGCCGATAAAGAACGCCAGCACGGTTTCCGTCAGCGTGACGGCAAGATGCCCGTAGATGTCGGCATTGGTGACGAACCAGGCCCAGATGCGGCCCCACACCTTCAGCGGTTCGCCGAAGAAAAAGGCCACCTTGGGATCGCGCGACGCGAAATGCCAGACGGCCAGGATGACGACAAGCAGCAGCAATTGCCAGAAGCGCAGGCTGGAGGAACCGGGTTTGATCAGCTTGGCCATGAATCAGACTCGCTTCTGTTGGGCATAGCCCTTGAGCACTTCTTCGCGCAGCACGCCCCAGATGGCCGCGTGCAGTTCGACGAAGCGCGGGTCGATACGCACTTCCGCCACGTCGCGCGGACGCGGCAGGTCGATGGTGAACTCTCCGATGGGATGGGTGCCCGGGCCGGCCGACAGCACGATCACGCGATCGCTCATGGCGATGGCTTCGTCCAGGTCGTGCGTGATGAAGAGGACGGCCTTGCGCTTGGCCATCCACAGGTCCAGGACCTCGTTTTCCATGAGCTGGCGCGTCTGGATGTCCAGCGCCGAGAAGGGTTCATCCATCAGGATGATGTCGGGGTCGCGGATCAGGGTCTGGGCCAGCATGGCGCGCTTACGCATGCCGCCGGACATCTGGTGCGGATAGCGCCCCTCGAAGCCCCCCAGCCCGACGCGGCGCATCCATTCACGGCCCCGGTCCAGCGCTTCGGCGCGGGGCACGCCGGCGAACTCCAGGCCGGCGACCACGTTGTCGAGCGCGTTGCGCCAGGGCAGCAGCGCCTCGCCCTGGAACATGTAGCCCGCGCGTTCGTTGATGCCGGCCAGGGGCTTGCCGAATACCTTCACCTGGCCCGAGGACGGCGCGAGCAGGCCCGCGCTGACGTTGAGCAGCGTGGACTTGCCGCAACCGGTCGGGCCCACCACCGACACGAACTCCCCTGGCGCGATGGCCAGGGTCGTGTCGCTGACGGCGGTGTAGCGCTGCGAACGGTCGTCACGCGAGACAAAGGTGCAACTTATGTTTTCCAGCGACAGCGCAGCCTCAGCCATTGGCATACTTCTCGTTGGCGCGGCGGGCAAACTCATTGGTCCAGACCTTGGACGGATCTACCTTGGCGCTGTTGAAGTCAGCCTGGTAGGCGGCCAGCGCCTTGAGCGCGGTCGCGGCGCCGTCTTCCGGAATCATGCCGTCGGGCGACAGGCCTTCCATGCTCTTGGCGAGCGCGGCCTTGTACACGGCCGGATCGCCCAGCAGATAGGTCTCGGGCACCACCTTGGCGATCTCTTCCGGGCCGGCCTTCTGGATCCACTTGTCGGCGCGGACTATCGCGTTGGTCAACGCCTGCGCGGTGTTCGGATTGGCGTCGATGAACGTCTGCGGCGCGTACAGGCAGCCGGCCGGCATGTTGCCGCCAAAGATGTCCTTCGTGTCCTTGAGCGTGCGCGTGTCGACGATGATCTGGATTTCGCCGGGCATCTCCAGCATCGAGACCACGGGGTCGGTATTGGAGATGGCGTCGATCTGGCCGCTGCGCAACGCGGTCACCGCGCCCGCACCCGCGCCCACGCCGATGAAGGAAACGTCGGACGCCTTCAGGCCGTGCTTGGCCAGGAAGAAGCTGACCACCATGTTGGTGGACGAGCCGGGCGCGGTCACGCCGATCTTCTTGCCCTTCAGGTCAACCGGGCCCTTGTAGCCGGGCAGGTTCTTCTTGGACACGCCCACGCCGATCATCGGCGCGCGGCCCTGCAGCACGAAGGCGCGATAGGCCTGGCCCTTGGAGTGCATGGACAGCGTGTGTTCGAAGGCGCCCGACACGACGTCGGCGCTGCCGCCAACCACGGCCTGCAAGGCCTTGGAGCCGCCCGCGAAGTCGGCGATGCTGACATCCAGCCCTTCGTCCTTGAAGTAGCCGCGCACTTCCGCGATGGTCAGCGGGAGGTAGTAGATCAGCGGCTTGCCGCCGACTGCGATCTGGACCTTGGACTTTTCGAGCTTCTGTGCGCGCACGATGGCGGGGGCCATGCCCATGACGCCGGCGGCGCCGGCCATCTTGAGCAGTTCACGGCGGGTGACTGACATTGGTTTGTCTCCTAGTTGTAAGGCTTGCCGATAGCGCCGGTCTTCGCCAGCTCGTCGATAGCCGAGGAATCATACCCCAGCGATTTCAGGACTTCCTCGGTATGTTCCCCTAATTTCGGGCCCACCCAGCGCGTCTGGCCTGGGGTCTCCGACAGTTTGGGAACGACAGCGGGCAGCTTGACCGGACTGCCGTCCGCCAGCCGATGCTGCTCGATCATGCGGCGCGCCAGGAACTGCGGATCGCTGAACATGTCGGCCACGCTGTAGATCTTGCCCACGGGCACGTCGGCGCGCTTGAGCGCGTCCAGTGCGGCCTCAATGCCGCGCCCGTCGCACCATTGCTGGATGGCGCCGTCGATCTCGGCCACCCGCCGGGCGCGGCCGTCGTTGCGCACCAGGTCCGGGTCTTCGGCCAGGTCGTCGCGGCCGATGGCCCGCATCAGGCGGTGGAAGATCGCGTCGCCATTGCCTGCGATGACGATGTTCTGCCCGTCGTTCGTAGTGTAGGTATTGGACGGCACGATGCCGGGCAGCGCGCCGCCGGTGCGTTCGCGCACCACGCCGGCCACATCATATTCCGGGACCAGGCTTTCCATCATGTTGAACACGGCTTCGTAGAGCGCCACGTCTACCATCTGGCCCTGCCCCGCCCGGCACGCTTCACCGGACTCGCCGTTCCAGCGGCCGCCCGTGGCGTCGCGGTGGCGCAGCGCCATCATCGCGCCGATCACGCCGTGCAGCGCCGCAATGGAATCGCCGATCGAAATGCCTACCCGCAACGGCGGCCGGTCGGGATGGCCCGACACATAGCGCAGGCCGCCCATGGACTCGCCGATGGCGCCAAAGCCCGGCTGGTCCTTCATGGGGCCGGTCTGACCATAGCCGGACAGGCGCACCATGATGAGCGCGGGATTGATGGCGCGCAGCTGCTCGTAGCCCAAGCCCCATTTCTCAAGGACCCCGGGGCGGTAGTTTTCCACCACGACGTCGGCGTCCAGCGCCAGCTTGCGGGCGATCTCCTGCGCCCGCGGATCCTTCAGATTCAGTGCGATGGATTGCTTGTTGCGCGCCTGCACCGTCCACCACAGGGAGTTGCCCTCGTGCAGGTGGCGCCAACTGCGGATGGGGTCGCCGCCGCCCGTGCCGTCAGGCCCGTGCGGCGTTTCCACCTTGATGACGTCGGCGCCGAATTCGCCGAAGATGCGCGCGGCGAACGGGCCGGCGATAAGCGTGCCGAGTTCCAGGACCTTCAGTCCGGTCAGCGCTGACATGGCTTGTCTTCCTCACATTTTTTGCCTTGCCGATACGTTGCCGGCAGGACGTTATGGGGCCGCGAGCGTCAGGTGGTCTTGCGCTCCATCAGGGCCCAGGCGATGGTGCCCGCGTCTACGTATTCCAGTTCGCTGCCGGCCGGCACGCCGCGCGCCAGGCGCGTGACCCGCAGACCGCGCTCGCCCAGCGCCTCGCCCAGGAAGTGGGCGGTGGTTTCGCCTTCCGCGGTGAAATTGGTGGCCAGGATGACCTCCTGCACCACGCCATCGGTCGCGCGCTTGATCACGCGGTCGAAGTCCAGCTCGCGCGGGCCGATGCCTTCCAGCGGCGCCACGCGGCCCATCAGCACGTAGTACAGGCCACGGTAACCGTGGCTGGACTCGATCATGTTCTGGTCGGCCGGCGTTTCCACAATGCACAGCAGCGAGGGATCCCGCTTGGGATTGGAACAGGTGGCGCAGACTTCGTCTTCGGAGAAGCTGTTGCAGCGCGCGCAATGCTTCAGTTCCCGCACGGCGCTCTCGAGCGCCCGCCCGAGCATGTCCGCGCCTTGCGGATCATGCTGCAGCAGGTGGTAGGCCATGCGCCGGGCCGAGCGCACGCCCACGCCGGGCAGCCGCCGCAGGGCCTCGATCAGCGAGACCAGCGGCTCGGGTTCGGGCAGTAAGGGATCCATCGCAGGCTGCTGCAAATAAAGATCAGAACGGCAGCTTCATGCCCGGGGGCAGCGGCATGCCGGCGGTCACGGACGCCATCTTTTCCTGGGAGGTGGCTTCGGCCTTGCGCAGCGCGTCGTTGAACGCCGCGGCCACCAGGTCTTCGAGCATGTCCTTGTCGTCGCCCAGCAGCGACGGGTCGATCACAACGCGCTTGACGTCGTGGCGGCAGGACATGGTGACCTTGACCAGGCCGCCGCCGGAGGCGCCTTCGACCTGGATTTCGGCCAGCGCGTCTTGCGCCTTCTTCATGTTTTCCTGCATCTGCTGCGCCTGGCGCATCAGGCCGGCCAGTTGTCCTTTCATCATGATGGAGCTTCCTTGAACGAGGGAAATAAGGGATCGCCGGCGCCTCAGGCGGCGGCGGGGGAATCGACGTGGCGGATGGAGCCGGGCACGACCTGGCCTCCAAAGTCCGCCACGAGAGCCTGCACAAAGGGATCGACGGCCACCGCGTTTTCGGCCGCCAACTGGCGCGCCGCGCTTTCGGCCTGCGCCACGGCATGCGCCGTGGCGTCTCCGGTGATGCCGACCTGTACATCCAGGCGGATGCCCTGCCCGAAATGTTCGCACAACACGGTTTGCAGGCGCACGCGGCTTTCGCTTTCGGCCAGCGTCTTGACCGCCACGCGCAGGATGATCGCATCGCCCTGCACGCCGGCCCATTCGCTCTGGCGCGCCAGTTCCGCGGCCAGGCCGGTCACCGGCAGGCGCGCGGCCAGCTCAGGCCACAAGACCGAGGTCATGTCGGCCAGACGGGCGCGCGACGAACGCTTGCGCGCGGGCGCCGGGCCTTCGCGCCGGGCCGGAGCCGGCTGGGGCGCCGCCGACGGCGTGGTGGCCAGGGTTTCGAAATCGTCGTCGGGATCCGACGTGAAGCCGCTTTCCGGCACGAAGCCGCCTTCGGCCTCGTAGGGAATTTCTTCGTCGACCCAGGCGGGCGGGCCGTCCCCGTCGTCCGGCGCCAGGGCGGGCGCCACGGCCGCCGCCGCGGGCGGCGTCACCGCCAGCGCGGCCGAGCCTTGCGCCTTGCCGGATGCCGGGTTGACGGCCGCGTCGTTGGCGTCGGGCGGCAGGTCTTCCCAGGGCGGCACGCCGCCGTCGCCGGCGGCTTGCGGCGCGGGAGCGGCCGCGGGCTCCTGCTGCGGCGTCGTAGCGGCCTGTGCTGGCGGGGGTTCAACGGGTTCGGCCGCTTGCTCCGCCACAACCGGTGCGGCGGGTGCGGGGCTTTCGGATGCCGCAGGTGCGGATTCCGCGGGCGTGGGTTCGGCAGGCGCCGGGGCCGGTGCGGCGACGGTCGGCGCAGGGGCGGCCGATGCGACGGCGACCGGCGCGGCGACTGCCGCCGCCGGTTCCGCCGTCTGGCGGGCGGGCGCCGCCGGCGCTTCCAGCGCGGTCTGCGGACCGGCGTCGCCATTGAGCGCCAGCATGCGCAGGCAGGCCATGATGAAGCCTGCGTATTCGTCGGGCGCCAGGGTCAGTTCGCCGCGGCTGTGCACGGCGACGGAGTAGAACAATTGCACCGCGTCCGGGTGCAGGACCTGCGCAAGGCGGGCGATGTCGCCTGCCAGCGGGTCTTCGGCCGCGGTGACGCCGGTCACGCGCTGCTCGATGGCCACGCGCGACAGCAGCACAGCCAGGTCGGCCAGCGCGCCGGCATAGGACAGCCCGCGGATCGCTAGCTCATCGGCCACCGCCAGTACGCCCTTGGCGTCGCCGGACGACAGCGCGTCCAGCAGGCGGACGAGATGGCGCTGATCAATGGTGCCGAGCATGCCGCGCACGGCGTCCTCGGTCAGGTTGCCCGCGCTGTAGGCGATGGCTTGATCGGTCAGCGACAGGGCGTCGCGCATCGAGCCGGAAGCCGCCTGCCCGATGAGGCGCAAGGCCGGGACTTCAAACCCGACGTCTTCCTGCCCCAGCACGGCCTGCAGGTGGCCGACGATGGAGTCGGCGGGCATCTGCTTCAGGTTGAACTGCAGGCAGCGCGACAGGACCGTCACCGGGATCTTCTGGGGATCGGTGGTGGCCAGGATGAACTTGACGTGCGGCGGCGGCTCTTCCAGCGTCTTGAGCATGGCGTTGAACGCATGCCCGGTGAGCATGTGGACTTCGTCGATCATGTAGACCTTGAAGCGTCCCGCGCCCGGCGCGTAGACGGCCTGCTCGAGGAGCTGGGTCATTTCCTCGACGCCGCGGTTCGACGCCGCGTCCAGCTCGAGGTAGTCGACAAAGCGTCCGGAATCAATCTCGGTGCACGCGCGGCAGACGCCACAGGGCTTGGAGGTGATGCCGGTTTCGCAATTGAGCGACTTGGCCAGGATCCGCGAGAGCGTGGTCTTGCCGACGCCCCGGGTTCCGGTGAACAGCCAGGCGTGATGCAGGCGTTGCGTGTCGAGCGCATGCGTGAGCGCGCGCACCACGTGATCCTGTCCCACCAGGGTATCGAACGATCGCGGCCGCCACTTGCGGGCCAATACCAGATAAGTCATGGCTGGATTGTAGAGCCTGATTGTTGAACCCGATTGTTTGATCCGATTATCTGATCCGATCACGCTGCGGGTGAAATGCAAAGGGGACGGGCTTATTCCCGTGGATTGAATCCTTGGAAAATAACCCCGTCCCCCTGGAAGCCGTGTAGCAAACGCTACCTGCTTGAAGAATCCGGTTGGCGAGCCTTACTCCGGCACTGACCCTAAACGACTATGGCTGCTTCGTTCCCGACCTGACCAGGTTCACCGTCGAACCATGCGAAGGGGCCCGCCAGCCGAGATTCTAGCAGAGCTGCGCTGCGCTTGCTCGCTAGCCTCTCGGCTGGCGGGCCCCGAGGGGCAATATGTGGGCCCCCTCCCCGGCCCTCCCCCCGAGGGGGAGGGGTGGGGGCTTCGCTTCGCTGGCCCCTTCGGCTCGCTTCGCTTTGCCGCTCTTGGAGTTGCCGCGGTCGGTGCTTTTTTGGTGGGGTCTCGCTTCGCTGGCCCCTTCGGCTCGCTTCGCTTTGCCTCGCTATGTGTGGCGGCTGGCCGAGTTTTGCGATGGGGCTTCGCTTCGCTGGCCCCTTCGGCTCGCTTCGCTTTGCCGCGCTTTGGACTACGCCTTTTTTTTCATGGGGTCAGGTCTATCCATGCTTTTGCGCGGGGGAAGTATAGGGCGGCGCGGGCGTGGCGGCCGTCTAGGGAGGTTACCTGGGTGCAGTAGCGTTGAAGTTGTTCGCCGTGGCGTTGGCGCATGCGGGTGGCGAAGGCGGTGGGGGATTCGCCGGGGTGGGGGCGGCCGGTTTTGTAGTCGACGATTAGCCAGCCGTCTTCGGTGCTGAGCGCCAGGTCGATGACCGAGACCTTTCCTGCCGCGTCGATGAGGGGCCATTCGCGGCGTGCGCCGGATTGGGATAGCAGCCAGAGGCCGCGGTCGTCGGCGAGGGTTGCCTGCAGCGTTTCCAGGACGGCTTCGGATGCGGCGTCGGCCTGGCTTGCCGGGATGCCCGCGCGCGTCAGTTGGCGGCGCATTGCGGGCAGGCGTTGGGCCAGCGTGTCCGCGGGCCATGCCTGCACGCCGTCTCGCCCGATGCGCTCCAGCCACGCATGCGCCAGCGTGCCGATGGCGGCGTCGTAGCCGGCTTCCAGTTGCCAGGCGGGATGTTCGGCCGCTTCGCCCCAGGCGCCCCGCGTCGCCGTTGCGAAGCCAGGGCTGACCGTGACGTCGGCCTGGCGCTGCAATTGCGCAAGGCCGGCGCTATCCACACGGCGCAGGGGTTCGCCTTGCCACTCCGGCGCGTCCTCGGACTGCGGGGCGGCTTCGCCCTGCGGTGACGGGGGCTGAGGGGCGGACAGGCAGGGCCACAGGCGGCCCAGCAGGCTGGCTGCGGACGGGGTCTTGGCTTGGCCGGTGGTCTCGTCGATGGTCACGTGGCCCACCAGGTGCAGACGCTTGCGGGCGCGCGTGGCGGCTACGTAGAGCAGGCGGTCGATTTCGTAGGAGGCGCGGCGCGCCTCGCGGGCGCCCAGATAGCGCGAGACCGGGTCGGCCTCGGTTTCGGCGCGCGGCTTGACGGGGCCGAATAGCACGCGCCCCCCGCTTTGCTCGAAGCGCACCAGCGGCGCCTGGTCGCCGCGAGGCGCCCGGTGCAGGCCGTACAGGATCACCGTTTCGAATTGCAGGCCCTTGGACTTGTGCATGGTCATGATCTCGACCGCGCCTTCGGCTTCGTCCGCGGCGTCCGGCGCGGCGAACAGGCGGGCGATGCCCGAATCCAGCGCGGCCACGTCGATGTTGCCGTGCGGCGCCAGGCGCTCGACCAGCTGGAACAGGCTTTCCGCGTCGTTGGCGACCGACAGGCCGGCGTACAGGCCCGGTCCGCCAAGACGGCGCCAGAGCGACTCGACCCAGGCCGCGAACGGCATCGCGCCCGACGCGTTGCGTTTGTCCAGCAGGATCGCCGCCACCTGGCGCAGCCGTGCGTATTCATCGGCGCCGAGCAGCGCTTGCGCCGAGGGCGATTCGGGTTCCGGCGCGGGCGCGTCGAACAGCGATCCCTGCGGGCCGGCGCTGGCGGCCGGCGCGGTATCGGCGGGTTGCGGCGCCATGCGCAAGGCCCGCTCCAGCAGGACAGGCGCGGGCGTGATGTGATCATCGCCGAACAGCCGCTGCAGCGATTCCAGCGTCAGGCCGCAGTACGGCGCGCGCAACACAGACAGCCAGGCCAGGCGGTCTGCCGGGTGCGACAGCGCGCGCACCAGTTGCACAAGATCGGCCACCACCGGACGCAAGGCAAGCGGCACCAGATCCACGGCGCGGCAGCGTATGCCTTCCTGCGCCAACCGGCGGGTCAGGTTGCCCAGATGGCTGCGTGCGCGCACCAATACCGCCACCGGGTGCTTCGCGCCCTTGTGGTCGATCAGCGCCTGCCGCACCAGGTCCACCGCGATATCTTCGGCCTGCTCTTCGGCGGGCGCCGCGCCTTCGCGCGACCATGCCGGATGAAAGCGCACCGCGGGGTCGGGCAAGGCGTCGTGGAAAGCCGTGGACGGGCTGTAGGCGATCGCGCCGGCCGCGGCGTCGCTGCGCCGGGGCAGCAAGTCCACGAACGACTGATTCACCCAGTCCACGATGCCGGCTTGCGAACGGAAGTTGTCCGTCAGATTCAGGAAATCGGGTTTGACTTCGCCCACGCCGATATCGGCCACTTCCAGGAACAGGCCCACTTCGGCCTTGCGGAAGCGGTAGATCGACTGCATGGGGTCGCCCACCAGGAACAGGCTGCGGCCATCGCCCGACTGCCAGCCGGAGGTCAGCGTGCGCAACAGGTCCAGCTGCGTCTGGCTGGTGTCCTGGAACTCGTCGATGAGCAGATGCCGGATGGAGGCGTCCAGCTTGAGCAGCAGTTCGCCGGGATCATCGCTGCTGCCCAGCGCGGCCGCCGCGCGCTGCGCGATCTCGATGAAGTCCACCTCGCCCTTGTCGGCAAAGCGCAGGCGCAGCTGGGCAACCGCGAGCGCAAGCGTCATGAGCTGCGCGCCCAGCACTTCCCATTGCGCATCCGTGAAATGCGGGGCCGGGATGTCGCGCACGGCGTGCAGGCGCCGCACCCACGCAGCCTGTCCGTCCGCGCCCTCGAGCCAGGCCACGAACGGTTCCTTGTGGGCGCACTTGGCCGGGAACCCCAGGTTCTTGTTGACGGTCTTGCGCAACGACCCCGTGCCGGTCAGCAGCAGATGCGCCACCGCGCGCCAGGCGTCCAGCAGTTCGGCGTCGGGCTGCAGTTCCTCGGTCCAGTCCAGCAGCGCCACGAGCTTGTTGTCCTCGTCGCCGTCCTGCAGGTTGGCCGCGGCCAGCCGTGCCGGACCGCAGAGCGCCTCGGCCCAGCCGTAGGGCATGGCGGCGCTCAGGGCATCCAGGTCTTCGCCGATGGCCTCGGCCAGCGTGGCCTCAAGGGCCTCGCGGTCGGAACCGTGGCGCAGCAGCGGCAGCCACTGGTCGCGCTGGCCCAGCATGTCGGCGATGGCGTCCTTGGCCGCCTGCACGTCTACGTCCAGGTGCTTGAGCAGGATGCGCACGGCCTCGTAGTCGTCGGCCAGGTCCAGCGTGGCGCGGGCCGCGGCTTCGTAGTGACTGCGGGCGTCGTCAGTGATGTCGGGCATGCCGCCCAGCTCCGACAGCCAGGGCATGCTGCGCACCAGGCCGGCGCAAAAGGAATCAATGGTACGGATGGCCAGGCGCGCCGGATGGTCCAGCAGGTGCCAGCCCTGCTCCGCGTTGCGCGCCAGCGCCGCGCGGGCCAGGTCCCAGCTGCGGCGTTCATGGGCGGCCTCGGGCGGCGCGTCCAGCCCGCGCCGCAACTTGCTCAGCACGCGCGCGTGCATTTCGGATGCAGCCTTGCGCGTGAAGGTGATGGCGACGATTTCTTCGGGGCGGTTAACGGTGGCCAAGAGGGCCAGGATGCGGTCGGTCAGCAGCTCGGTCTTGCCCGATCCGGCGGGAGCCTGAACCAGGAATGAGCGGGCCGGGTCCAGCGCGGCGGCACGGGCGGCATGGTCTTGCGGCAAACGTTCTTGAGCAGCCATGGCTTATGCGTCCTCGTCGTCCAGATGCAAACGCAGGAACGGCAGTGCATCGCAGTATTTCAGGTCGTCGCGCCGGTAGGCGACATTGGCCGCATAACCCGCGACATATTCATCGGCCAGCGCCTCGATCGCGACGCGCCAGCGCTGGCGGATCTCGGGCCAGGACAGGCCGTCAAAGTACTTGCTTTCGCTGGCCAGCGTCACGCCAGGAATGCCCAGGTCTTCGTCGGCCAGGCCTTGCGCGGCGACCTGCCGCGCATGGATCTGCGCCAGCACCAGGCCTGCGGCTTCGCCGCCGGCAGCGTCGGCCAGCACGGACGCGTAGAACGGCAGTTGCACGTTCACGGGACGCGAGCGCGACCAGTCCGGCTCCGGCTTGGCGGCGGCCACGCCGGTCTTGTAGTCCACGATGACGCTGCGGCCGTCGGGCAGGCTGTCGATGCGGTCCAGCCGCAGCTTCAGGCTGAGCGCGCCGCGTTGCCATTGATGGTTTTTTTCCACTTGCGCCACCGCGAACGGCAGACGCTGCGCCTCCAGGTCGAGCCAGGACGCCAGCACGGCCTGCGCGCGCTGGCATTCCAGCGCGCGCAGCGCCGGCGCGTATTCCTTGAGTTCTTCGTCCGCGGCCTGCGCCACCGCCTGTGCCAGCAGCGCGGCCAGCCGCCCGTCGGCCAGCAGTTCGTGCAGCGTTTCCTGGTCGGGCATCATGCCCCACGCCAATTCCAGCGCCTTGTGCAGGAACTGCCCACGCACGTTCACCGTGGCGGCGTCGGCGTAGGGCGCCAGTTCACGGCCGCCCAGCCGGTGACGCACGAAGGCCCACAGGGGATTGCGCGCCTGCGTGTCCAGCACGTCCAGGCCGCCGCCGCCCCGGTTGCCCGCGGCCAACGGCGGTCCCCGCGAGTCGTCCAGCGATTCCTGGGGCAATGCGCGATGCGCGAGGGCCTGGTCCGGCGTCCAGTCGGACAGGGCCAGCGCCGCAATCAGCGGCGACGGGCGCAGCTCGCGCTCGCCGTCCATGTGGGCATGGCTGACGATAAGCTGCGGCGCGCAGCGGCACAGCGCGGCATACATGCCTTCGGCCCACTCGCGTTCGCGTTCGGGCGTGGCGCGCGGCGCGCGCGCCTGGCGCAGCACGGCCAGCGGCAGCAGCGGATTGGGCTTGGGCGATGCGGGCAGCACGTCGTCGGTCAGGCCCAGCATCCAGACGCCATCCCAATAGCCCCCTTCCGCTTCCAGCAGGCCCAGCACGTCCAGGCGCGCCAGCGGATCGCGCTGCGGCTGGAACGAGGATGAGCGCGCCACGCTTTCCAGCAGGCTCACGGCGGCCACGCCGCCCAGGCGGCCGGCAGCGGGCGCCAACGCCGAAAAACTGCCCAGCGCATCGCCCAGCGCGCCCATGACCTGGTAGCCCACGCTGTCCAGCGCGGCTTCGCCGGGAAAACCCAATGCCGTCAGCGCGGCCTTCATCCGCAGCATCCAGACATCGCAGGTGGCCTGGCGGCCGCCTTGCGTCCAGATTTGCATGGCCTGGTTCCAGGCCTGCGCCAGCGCGGGAATGTCGGCCAGCAGTCTGCGCAGTTCCGCCGGGCCGACATGCAGTTGCCCCTGGCGCCGCCAGCGCGCGTCGATGGCGGCCAGGCGCGCACGGTCGCGCACGTCGCTGGCGCAATGACCCGCCAGCAAGGCCGCACCCAGCACGTCCACGCCGCATCCCTTGTCCGGCGCGCATTCGGCCAGCGCGCGCAGCCACGCCAGCGCGGCGCGGGCCATGGGCCATTCGTCCAGCGGACGTCCGACGGCGACGTTGAACGCAAAGGCAGGCTCGCCGTCGCGGCCCGCCAAGGCATGGCTCAGCACGCGGCGCGCAAACGGAGATTCCGCTTCCAGTTGGGGCGAAACGATGGCGTAGCGGCCATCGGGATGCGCCTTCAGCTGGCTCGCAGCCCACGTGGCCGCAGCACGCCATTCCGCGCCCTGGTCGGCCGCCTCGTAGCGGCGGGCCTCGGCCTGCACGCGCTGGGCGTCGCGCCATTGCGCCACGTCCGTTCCCTGCGCTTCAAAGGCCTGCAGCAGCCGCTGAAAGCGCGGCGATATGTCGGTAAAGCCCGCCAGCACCAATTGCCGCGGCGTCGCCAGCCGGCCCTCTTCCAGCGCGCGCAGCACGCGCGCATAGCCCTGGTTCGCGTCTTCGGCATCGATACCGGCCAGCACCTGGCGATAGCGCGCCCGCCACCTGGCGAATCCGCGGTACTCATCGGTGTCGGCGCCCGACGGCACCTGCAGGGCCCATTCGTCCATCAGCAAATCGGCATCCATCGCCAACCGCGCCGCCTGGCTCGCGTCCAGCAGCACGCGCTCGGCCTCTTCGGCCCGGATCGCTTCCGTCCACACAAGCTGCGTCGCGAAGCTGTCCAGCCGGTAGGCAGGCACATCGTCGTCGGTCTCGAAAGCGAGTTCGTTGGCGGACTCGGCCAGCCAGGCCGACAGGGGCAGGATGCGCGGCAGTTCACTGACCTGGCGCTCCTGGCGCAACAGCCCGGCCAGTTCAAGCGTGAGCCGCCGCGACAGGCGATTGTTCACCGTCAGCACCAGCGTGTCGGAGGCAGGCATGCCGGCGATGTCGGGCAGCGATAGTTCGGGATAGGAAAGCGATGCGTCCTGCATGGGCGCCCATAAAAAACGACGGAGAAACTCCGCCGTAGGATACCCCGAGCCGGACCGCGCGTGCGGCGCCTGCGCGCCTATTTGCCATCCGGGACAAAGGGCGCAATGACGTACTTCTGGCCGTGCTGCTCGCAGTCGTCGGCCAATTGATGCCAAGCGCGGACGCTGGTTACACGCGCGCCGCCCAGGCCTGGATCCTCGCCGTCAGTGGCGATCTCTGCCAGGCGCACGCCATCGCTGGCATCCATCAGGCTGGCCTCACGGATTTCCCGGTCCAGGCTGCCGTCCCACTGGACCAGGCTGCCATCTTCCAGCCAGTGCAGCCACACCTGCGTATTGCCGTCCCGCCACTTGTATCCGATGAGGCAAAAGTGGTTGGCCTTATCCTGCTTCTTGAAGTATGCGACGCGATTCTTGATCGCCCGCTCGGGCTGCTGGTAATACGGGCTGGCCGATACCAGAAAGCGTTCGTCCGGCGGCGAACGGAATGGCTCATCCGGCAAGCCGCCCCCGCGGGCAAACAAGGGAAACGCAAGAACGAAAACGGCGAGCAATGCTTTCATGCCAGCCTCCCATCATCGAATTTTCAGAACATCGGCCCGGAATTCCGGCGTCAAGGTATAGAAATCCTGACCTCCCAGACTTCGGAAATACAGGAAATTCCTTCCGGGACTGGACGCGCCCTGTGTTCTCCATCCGTAAAGCTTGGTCGGGCAAGGGTCCGCGACCGGAGGGCTTCCTGCCACCAGGATGGCGTTTTCCAGCAATTCGCGGTATGCCCGGAAGCGGCTCTGCGTCGCATCATTGGCAAGGTCCACGGTCCTTGTGATGAGCGCCTTTTTCTTGTCGGGCAGGTTGGGATACTGAGCGAACGCTTCCACTTGACCCGGTATCTTGAGCACTTCCGTCATCGTCTTAACCGACTGCCTCGCGACCTCGCTCGGGCTTTTCGAAAAATGGTGAGGTCCCGCCTCCAGGCGGTTCCGCAACAAGCGAATCATCCATTGCATGGATTGGCGCGCTTCGGCGGCGCCCCCGTACTTCGGATGCTCCGGACCCGCGGCTTCCAGAATCAGCATCCTGGTCAATATCCCCAATTCGGAATCCTGGGCTGGCAACTGCAAATACGGAAGAATCTTGACTCGGATCCTGGGCGTGCCTGTATCGGCCAAGCTGGTCCGACCGTCATTGACATACGCGATGACGTCGACCCCTCTTTCCCGGCGCAAGCCCTTGGCCACGACCGTCAATTTGACGGATTGCTCCAGCTTCCTGTCATCGGGCCTGTCCGCATGAACCGACAACAGTTCAGGCGCGCTGGATTTCAGTATCAGGTGCTTCTTATTGAATCCCAGTCCCACGACTTTTATAAGGAGAACATTACCTTCCACCATAGTGATGTCGGTGGACAGCGTGGACCGGTCATTGCGGATGAGCTTAGCCATACAGCGTATCGAAACCTCGCAAGTACATACGGCGGACAAAGGCATCCGCTTCGTACTGTTTACCTGCGAGGCTCGCGCCGCGATATAGGGGCCGTCTGAAATCCCGCCTAAAACCCGCACAGCGCGGCAAGATTTTCCCAGTGAATGCTCATCTCGGGCGACAGATAACCCCAGAACGCCAGCCCCAGCACGGCTGCCAGAGCGACGGCGCCCAACAGCCGCCAGGCGGTCTGGCGGCGCCGTGCAGGCGGGGCGGGTAGCGACATTTCCGGTTCCTCGCCGAGTCAGGCCGCAGCCGGTTGCGCAACCGGCTGCTCTCGCACCGGCAAACACAGCAGCGCCGCGACGACGGCCAGCACGACGCCCAGCCACCAGACCAGATCGTAGCTGCCGGTCTTGGCATAGGCGTAGCCGCCGAGCCACACGCCGATGAAGCTGCCGATCTGGTGCCCCAGGAACACGATGCCCGACAGGGTGGCAGCGTAGCGCAGGCCGTAGATCTGCCCGATCAGCCCCTGCGTCAGCGGCACGGTGCCCAGCCAGAACAAGCCCATCCAGGCCGCGAAGCCGTACAGCACCCACGGCGACAGGGGCATGAAGAGCAGCAGCAGGATGCCGAAGGCCCGCATGAAATACACGATCGCAAGCAGGCGCTTCTTGCTGTATGTGCCGCCCAGCTTTCCGGCGTAGAACGAACCCAGGACATTGAACAGGCCGATCAGCGCGATCGCGGTGGCACCCTGCCCGGCCGTCAGCCCGCCGTCGCTGACATAGGCCGGCAAGTGCAGCGTGATGAATGCCGTATGGAAGCCGCAGACAAAGTAGCTCCAGAACAGGAAATGAAACGAGGGATGGCGCACGGCCTGCTTGACGGCCGTTGCCAGCGACTGCTGCGGGCCCGTGTGCGCCTGTGGCCGACCGCGCAGAAAGTACGCCAGCGGCGCGCCGCAGGCCACGAAGAGGGACAGCACCCACAGCGCGCCGGACCAATCCAGGCCGCTGATCAGCAACTGGCCCGTGGGCACGACGGCGAACTGGCCCAGCGAGCCGCCCGCGCTGGCGATGCCCATCGCCGTGCTGCGGTAGGCCGGCGGGACCGACCGCGCCACCACGGGCAGGATCACCGGAAAGGTGGTGCCCGCCTGGCCCAGCCCCACCAGCACGCCGGCGGTCAGGTACAGCGTGGCTTCGTCGGTAGCGAACCGCGTGCCGATCAGGCCCAGCATGTAGAGCACCGCGCCCAGCGCAATGGTGCGCCCCGAGCCGTAGCGGTCGGCCAGTATGCCCATGAAGATGCAGGCGATGCCCCACACCAGGTTCTGGATGGCGAAGGCCATGGAGAACACTTCGCGGCCCCAGCCGTGGGCCAGGCCCATCGGCTGCATGAACAGCCCGAAAGTGGCGCGCACGCCCATGGCAAGCAGCACGACCAGAGTGCCCAGGGCAATGGTGCGTGCGGAAATCGTATCGGTTTGGCTAGACATGAAACCCGTGTCTGGTTGTTTTTGGGTTTGCGCCCCCTCCTCGGGGCGGCCCGGCGCGGCGGCCGGACCTGGACATCATATACAAGTCCGCACGCGGGCCCGGGAATACCCCCGTCGGCGCAAGCGCTTCTGGCTCTACGCCCGGGTCCGGAAACGCCCCGATTTGGGGCTTGCTCCGGCTGCTGATAGACTTGCGTCCTGCTCCGAACCCCGCCCCCGGCAGTGATAAACTCTGGCTCGCAAAGTTCGCCGCATTATCAAGGCTTTATTTGTTAGCGGCGGCGCGTTCAAGCGCCGTTGCACCCAGCGGGTCTTGTCCCGGCTTCAACTGTCTCGCCGTAGTTAAATGGATATAACCGGCCCCTCCTAAGGGTCAATTGGTGGTTCGATTCCACCCGGCGAGGCCACATCGGCCTCTGCTCCCCCCGCCGCAACTCCCCCACAGCAACTCCCCCCAAATTCAGCACGTTCAGCCAGATGAGGGTAAATCCGGGCTACGCTCTTGCGCGCCGTGCGGTTAGCTTCTCGGGACCCCGACTTGTGACTAATTGCTGCTAGTCAATCCGTCACTTTTATATTTTTGGGTTTTGATAGCGAATCGTCTTGCGCGCAACTTGAAATTGCTGTTTAAATTCGACGCGTAAGCCCATAATTCATCTGGACTTTTCCTGATCCGACGAATACGCCGGCTTAAGAAATATTTGTTCACAGACCGACAAGCCTGCTCAACCATGGCCTTTTCCTGGAAACGTGCAATTGCGAAAGCCATAGCGCCTGCCGCGCTGGCGGTATGCGCGCTCCTGCCCCCTGCGGCACAAGCAGCCAAGACTTCCGATCCTTGCAAGACCAACGCCAAATCGGCGGCCTGCAAGGCGCAACAAGCAAAGAAAGCCCCGGCGCCCAAGGCCGGTTCCGGCAAGAGCGCTTCCGCCAAGCAGGCCGCGCCCTCCGCCAAGAAGGCGCCGCCCAAATCCTCTTCCGGCAAGAAGGCGGCGCCGCCCAAGAGCGGCAAGCAGGTGGCCGCTAAAGGCACCCCGCCCAAGAAGGCCGGCGCAGCCGGCAAGAGCGGTAAGGGCGGCAAGGCGGACAAGCCGTCTCGTG
>NZ_AGUF01000006.1 GCF_000236785.1 Achromobacter arsenitoxydans SY8
GCCACCGGAAATGGCGCCGTCGAAGGCGCCGTCGGCGGCCTGCTCGAACACCAGCGCGCCGTCGTTGACGACATTCCCCCGGATCGAACTTGCAGAGCCGACCAGCGTGCCGGCCTGGATCCAGGTATTGCCGTAGGCGTTGCCCGCATTGTCCAGCCGCAGCGTCCCCGCGCCGCGCATGATCAGGTCGGCACCGCCCGACACCGTGCCGGCAAGTCCCAGCGTGGCGCCCGCCGCCACATCGAAGCGGCCGTCCTGGGCCAGCGTGATGGCGCGCGCCGTATCGAAGGAGGCCGTCGCTGTCAGCGCGCCGCCCTGGAAGCTCAGCCCACCCGCCGCGTCGCCCAGATTCGCGTCGCGCGAGACCTCCACAACGCCGCCGGCGATCACCGTGCCGCCGGTGTAGCGGTTGTCGCCGCTCAGCACCAGCGTGCCGGCCCCAGCCTTGGTCAGGGTCTTGCCGTTCCAGCCCGTTGCGGGATTGGCCGCCTGGTCTGACAGCGCCACGCCCAGATCGAAGCGATCCGAGGCGTTGGTCAGCGTGAAGGCGCCGTGGGCCAGGTTGTTGGCAGCGGTCCAGCTCAAGTCGTAGGTGGCGCGGTATTGCAGGCCATCCGCCGACTTGCCCGTGTGGACGGTCAGATAATCGACC
Organism: Achromobacter arsenitoxydans SY8; assembly: GCF_000236785.1. Taxonomy (GTDB): domain Bacteria; phylum Pseudomonadota; class Gammaproteobacteria; order Burkholderiales; family Burkholderiaceae_B; genus Achromobacter; species Achromobacter arsenitoxydans. Next base: position 653 of record NZ_AGUF01000006.1, read on the forward strand.
TCTCCGGCGAAGCCGCCCACCGTCACCGCGCTGAAGTCGCCGCTAATGCCCCTGGCCGTGTCGATCAGCACCGCATCGAGCCCGGTCTTGTCCGAGATGCCGCTCAGCCTGAACTCCGCACCATTGCCCAGCGTCACCCTATCGGCAACGACCGAGGGACCGGTCCCGCCCGACGCGATGTCCAGGACGGAGCCGCCCGACAGGCTGATGCCGCCCGCTACCGCCAATGTGGCTGGCCGCTGCACCGCCAGCGTGCTGCCCGCGCCCGTTACGCTCAGGTTCCCAAACAGGCTGTTGGCAGCCCCCGTCGCGCCGTCGCCATATTGCAGCACCCCGCCGGTCACCTCGGCCGACCCGCCCAGCGTGCCCAGCACCACCAGTTTCCCGCCGGATACGGTCGTCTTGCCCTTGAAGCCGCCGTTGGCGCCGGCCAGCACCGTGGTGCCGGCGATCTGGTTGACGCGATGCGAGGCGCCGCTATTGGTTCCGCTGTCCAGCGCGGCGGTAAAGCGGTAACCGGCATCGGTGTGATTGAAGTTCACGGTGGCGTCGCCCGCGCCGAACTGAATCGCGGAAGCATTGATCGCGCCGGCGCCGGCCGCAGCCTGGCCAGCCTGCCCGCCGATGTTGATCGTGCCGGACGGGCGGTAGAACAGGAAAGCGCTGGGCGCCAAGGCGATGGCCCCGGTTCCGCTCGCGCCGACGTTGACTTCGCCCCCGTCCGCGACCGTTAAGGTGCCGGCATTCACGCCGAGTCCATACCCCAAGGTCATCGAACCCAGGTTGTTCCAGACGGCCCCCGCTCCCCTGACCTCCACATTGCCAACGCTGCCGTCCATGCTGCCGACGATGCTGTCAGTGTTTGAAACGACGCCGCCGTTCTGGATGCTCAGCAGTCCCTTCCCGCCCATGTCGCCCACGCGCAGGAAGCCGCTATTGGTCCAGGCCGATCCCGCCCCCCGCACCGTGACGGATCCGTCGGCGCCGGCATTGCGGCCCACGTAGCCATCGACGCTGGTCAGCTGGCCCTGGTTCTGAACCGACACCGTGCCGCCGCCACCGTCCGCGCCGACCAGCAACGCCAGGCTGTTGTTCCAGGAGGATGCGGAAACCGTCACTTGCGCCGCGCCGTTCTGCGTGGCGTTGACCGAGCCGAAACGGTTGGAAACCAGGCCGCCGTTTTGAATGGTCAGCCATCCCTGGCCCGTGCCGCCAACGAAAAGGTTGTCCGCAATCGTCCATTCGGCGTCGGCGCCGGCCACGAGGACCCCGGCCGTGTTGCCCGCCGCCGCGCCGCCGTCGATTCTCGCCTCGGCCGAACCCAGATTGTCGAGGATGCGCAATTGCCCGCCACGGACGTTTACGACGCCCTGGAAGCCGGCGCTGTCGCCCGTCAGGAACGTGGTGCCGGCATAGTGATTAATGGCGCCCGCGCCGGGTGCGCCGCTTGCCAGGCGCGTGCTGAAGGTGGTCGAGGAACTGGTGTTGAAATTGAGCGTGCCCATGCCCGCACCGAAGCGGAGCTCGTCCGCGGACAGCGTGCCCGCCAGGGCGGGCGCGGCCCCGGGCGCCGCGCCGATGTTGATCGTGCCGGTCCCGCCCGCGACCGGGGCAAGGGAGACGATCCCGCCGCCAACGACAACCAGCGACCCGCCATCGACGAGATTCAGCGTTCCGATGCCTCCCGCGCCGATGGACAGGTCCCTGTACACCGACCAGGAAGACGTCGAGCCGGTCACCGTGGCCCTGCCGACCCCGCCTGGTCCGGTGCCGATCCCGACCGCTGCGCTGTAAAGCCGGCCTCCGTTTAGAACGGTAATTTCGCCGGCGCCGGTGTTGCCGAGCATCAGGTCCACGGAGGCATTCCACCCCGCCGCATTGAGGGGCAAGACATCGCCCGAGACGATGACAGTCGACTGCCCCCAGGCCATCGGCGACCCGCAGGCGGCGGCCAGCGCGACCATCGCCCCCAGCGCCCGGCTGCGGCCCCGGCTCTTGCCATGCCCGCGGGCATGCTCGCCTGCGACCTGCCACACGCCTGCGCTGCGGTTGAAGACAATGCGATAGATACGGTTCATTGGGCTCTTCTGGACGGTAAAGCGCCGGCTGGACATAGGCGGCCGCCGGTAATGGCAAACGGCAGGCGAAAGAGGGATGGCGCGGAACTTACAATTAGAAAATAGGTTCGCATCGTTGCACATCACTGAAACTAGGTAATTGACCCGGTACCAGTCGGATTCCCAGGCGTGCATCGCAGCGCTTGTTGACGCAGCGCACACACGTCTATGCTCCATGTGAAATAAATATGACCGGTCATCAAATCACCGGGCCCGCTTGATTAACATCTCGCCTTTTGCCGTGGGACGCTCGCCGCCATGTCGGAACAGGAACTGAAACTGCACGTGCCCACGGCTTCGCGCCAGGCCGTCCTCAAAGAGGTCAAACAACGCGAAGCCACGCGCATCCGCCTGCACGCGATGTACTTCGACACGCCCGAGCGCGAACTCGCGCGCGCTCGCATCGCCATCCGGTTGCGCCAGGAAGGCCCCGACTGGGTGCAAACGCTCAAGATGCCCGGCGCGGACGCCATCTCCCGCATCGAAATGAACCACCCGCGGCCGGGTCCGGTGCTGGACCTGTCCGTGTACGCGGGCACCGAAGTCGAAGCCGCGCTGGCGGCCATCAAGGGCGAACTGGGCCTGCGCTACGAAACCGACGTGCAGCGCCTGCTGCGCAAAGTCCGCACGCGCCATGGCACCATCGAACTGGCCTACGACACCGGCATCCTGCGCGCGGGCGCGCTGGAACTGCCCATCTCCGAACTGGAATTCGAACTGGTCTCGGGCCGTCCCGCCGCCATCTTCGCCACCGCCCGCGGCTGGCAGCAGCGCCATGCGCTGGTCCTGGACCCGCGCAGCAAGTCCGAGCGCGGCGACGCGCTGGCCCAGCTTGCGCAGCGCCTGACGGAAGTGGATGCCGCCCCCGGCGACGATCTGGAAACGCGGCGCGCGCAAGCTATCGCCCAGTTCTGGGCGCCCCGCGGCGCCTCGTCCGTCAAACTGCGCGACGACATGACGCCATCGCAGGCCATGGGCGTCATCGCGGCCGAATGCCTGGACCAGATCTGCCGCAACGCCGCAGTGCTGGCCGAAGTCGACACCGAGGGCGTCTATCGCGCCGGCAACTCTGAACATGTGCATCAGTTGCGCGTGGGCGTGCGCCGGCTGCGGTCCGCCTGGAAACTGTTCGACGGCTGGATCGCCCCGGTTCCGGATACGCTGCTGCAGGGCGTGCGCACGCACTTCGCCGCATTCGGCGCCAATCGCGACCAGGACGTGCTGAACGAAACCGTGGCGCCCAAGCTGATCCGCGCTGGCATGCCGGTCATCCCGATGGAAGCCGCGCCGCCCGAACAGGACGCCCAGACCATCGCCGGGGGCAAGGCCTTCCAGGCCTGGCTGCTGGACCTGCTGGAGTGGACGCTGGACGTTCCGCCCGTTCAACCCGGCGCAGAGCCGCAGACGATCGCCAACGGCACGCCCAGCGATGCCGCGCCCGAGCCCGCCATCCGCCTTGAAGGCGGCGTGGCCGGTCCCATCGTCAAGCCCACCATCATCCCGATGCTGGCGCCCCAGCCCGATCCCCAACGCCTGCACAAGCTGCTGGCGCGCCGGCTGCACCGCTGGCATGGCAAGGTGGCGGACCAGGGCACGCACTTCACTTCGCTGGACATCCCCACCCGGCATGAACTGCGCAAGCGCGGCAAGCGCCTGCGCTACGGCCTGTCGTTCGCGGAATCGCTGCTGCCCGCCAGCAAGCTGCGCGGCTATCGCAAACTGCTGTCGAAGGTGCAGGACATCCTGGGCGAAATCAACGACCTGGCCGTCGCCAAGGACTACTACGAGTCGTGTACGGCCACGCATCCGCAGGCCTGGTTTGCGCTGGGCTGGATAAGCGCGCGCCTCGATGAACTGGCGGTGGATGCGCAGCGGGCATTCGACGACCTGGCCGGCAGCAAGCCGTTCTGGAGGTAGCGCGCGCGTTTACCGCATGCAGAAGTCCGTCGTTGAATTCGTTTTCACCTCGACACGCATCTAGCAAGACGTTTCAAAAAAGAACGGCCTGACAGTCATCCGTCAGGCCGTTGTCAATTGTTCGACATCCAGCGCGCCAATACTCATTGGCTGTCGCCGGAATCTCGACACCCGGCGATTTCGTGGCCCGCAGCATCCGCCCGACACTCGTCCTGTGCGACGGCGCAACGGCCTGCGCGGGCCGTCAGCCCATCCACGCACACAGACTCATGGAAACCACTTCCCCCTTGCTGGTCCTTGCAAGACGAGGCCTTCTGGCCTTTTGCACGCTATCGCTGGCCTTGTCGCTTTCCGCCTGCGGCGGCGACGACGACACGGACGAACCGGCGCCGACTCCACCGCCCACGACGCCCGCGCCCCCGGCCTGCGCGGTCCACTGCGCGCCATGAGCCCCGGCACTCCGGCCCTTCCCCGCAACCAACGACTGACCAGCCAATGACGATCGACGCATCCAAGAGAAAGTTCTTCAAGACCACGTTGGGCACCACGGCGGCCATGAGCGCCCTGTCGATGTTCCCGCCCAGCATCCGCCGCGCCCTCGCGATCGAGGCCGACAGCCCCACCGGCACCATCCAGGACGTCAAGCACGTCGTGATGCTGATGCTGGAGAACCGTTCTTTCGACGGCTACTTCGGCACGTTTCCAGGCGTGCGCGGCTTCGGCGACCGCTTCCCGATTCCGCTGGCCAACGGCAAGTCCGTGTTCCACCAGACGCGCAGCGACGGCTCGCCGGAACTGCCGTATCACCTGGACGCCAGGCTCGGCAATGCGCAGCGCGCGGGCAGCACGCCGCACTCCTGGCCCGATTGCCAGGCCGCATGGGACCACGGCCGCATGAACCGGTGGCCCAGCGTCAAGCAGCCGCTGTCGATGGGCTACTACGAGACCGCGGAAATCCCGTTCCATCGCGCGCTGGCCGATGCGTTCACGCTGTGCGACAACTATCACTGCGCCATGCACGCGGGCACGATACCCAACCGCCTGTTCTTCTGGACCGGCACCAACGGCCCGTCGGGCGACGGCGTGTCGGTCGTGATGAACGAAATGAACGGCGGCGCCGCCGTGGGGCCGTCCACTGAAGGCTGGACCTGGACGACCTATGCCGACCGCCTGCAGCAGGCCGGCGTATCGTGGAAGGTCTACCAGAACGTCCCCGACAACTTCGGCTGCAATGAAATGATGAGCTTTCGGCACTGGCGCGCCGAGATCGAGAAAATGCCCGCGGACCGGCGGGTCACCAACCAGGCGGGGCCCGCGTACAACCCGGCCATCGACGACCAGTACAGCGCCTACGCCAAGGGGTTCGGCAACACCATGCCGGACGGCGGCCTGCTGCAGAGCCTGCGCGACGACGTGGTGAACGGCACGCTGCCCGAAGTGTCCTGGATCATCCCGCCCGCCGCCTACAGCGAGCACCCCGGCCCTTCAAGCCCCGCGAAGGGCGCCTGGTACATCCAGGCCGCGCTGGACGCGCTGACGCAGTCGCCGGAGGTCTGGAGCAAGACCGTGTTCCTGGTCACCTACGACGAAAACGACGGCTTCTTCGACCACATGCCCACGCCCAGCGCGCCGTCGCGCAACGACGATGGCACCCTGGCCGGCAAATCCACGCTGACGGACGCCGAGATGGCGTTCGAGTACTACACCTACCCGCCCGCCACGGCCAAGCAGTTGACCGCGGACGGCAAGCCGTTCGGTCCCGGCATGCGCGTGCCCATGTGGGTGATCTCGCCCTGGAGCCGCGGCGGCTGGGTCAATTCGCAAGTGTTCGACCACACCTCTGCGCTGCGATTCCTGGAACAACGCTTCGGCGTCGCCGAGCCCAACATCAGCGCCTTCCGGCGCGCCGTGGCCGGCGACCTCACGTCCACGCTGAACTTCGTGTCGCCCAGCAGCGACCCGTTGCCCACGCTGTCCGGACGCACCACCAAAAACGACGCCGACGGTCTGACGAGCTGGCAGGAGGCGCAGCCGGCCATCGCGATACCCGCGCAGCAGACCCTGGCTGCGCAGGCGCAAGGCACGCGGCCGTCGCGCGCGCTGCCCTACGAGCTGCACGCCAGCGCGCGCGAGGAAGCGCGCGAAAACCGGGTCAGGCTGCTGTTCGCCAACGCCAGCGGCGCACAGGCCGCCGCGGTCTTCCATGTGTACGACAAGCTGCACCTGGACCGCATTCCGCGCCGCTACGTGGTCGAGGCCGGCAAGACGCTCGATGACGCGTGGGACGTGTCGGCCGACGCCGGCAAATACGACCTGTGGGTGCTGGGCCCCAACGGCTTTCACCGCGCGTTTGCGGGCGACCTGCTGCAGGCCGCCGGCGCCGCGCCGGAAATCCAGGTCTGCTACGTGCCTTGCGACGATCCGCAGGTCCAGGTCAAGCTGCACAACGGCGGCGACAAGGCGTGCGCGTACACCGTCAAGGCAATGGCGTACCTAAGCGAAGGCCCGTGGACCGTGACGGTCGAACCCGGGCAGACGGGCGAGCTGAGCTGGCCGGTCAGCAACAGCGGGCAGTGGTACGACTTCGCCGTGGCGTGCGAAGGCTACGCCGCGTTCCAGCGCCGCTTTGCCGGCCGCATGGAAACGGGCAAGGACCTGATCAGCGATCCCGCGATGGGTCAGGTGGAATAGGCGCTGCCACCCGATCGGCCGCGCATGCGGCCGATCGGTCAATCGGCGGCGGAAATGAATACGGGACGGCGCTTGCACGCCGTCCCGCCTTTTCTGCCGATGCAGGCAGCCCCGTCAGGAGTATCAGTCGGCCAGCAAGGCCGCCGCGAATTCGTCCGCCACGAAGGGCTGCAGGTCTTCAAGGCTTTCACCCACGCCGATCCAGTACACGGGGATCGGGCGCACGCCCTGGCTGCCCGCGGCCACGGCGGCCAACGTGCCGCCCTTGGCGGTGCCGTCCAGCTTGGTCACGACCAGGCCAGTCAGATTGATGGCCGCATCGAAGGCGCGAATCTGCGCCAGCGCGTTCTGGCCGGTGTTGCCGTCCACCACCAGAAGCACCTCGTGCGGCGCGGCCGCATCCGCCTTGCCGATGACGCGGCGGATCTTCTTCAGTTCTTCCATCAGGTGCAACTGCGTGGGCAGGCGGCCGGCGGTGTCCACCATCACCACGCCCATGCCGCGCGCGCGGCCGGCATTGACGGCATCGAACGCCACCGCGGCCGGGTCGCCGCCGTCCTGCGAGATCACGCTGACGTTGTTGCGGCTGCCCCATTGCACCAGCTGTTCGCGCGCGGCCGCGCGGAACGTGTCGCCCGCCGCCAGCAGCACGCTGGCGCCCTGGCGCTGGAACGTGTGCGCCAGCTTGCCGATCGACGTGGTCTTGCCGGCGCCGTTCACGCCCGCGATCATGACGACCAGGGGTTGGGTGCGCTTCAGGTCGAACGCCCGCTCCAGCGGACGCAGGTGATCGGCCAGCAACTGCCGCAGCGCCGCCTTGACCTTGGCCGGGTCTTCGATGCGTTCTTTCTTGACGCGCGCACGCAGCGCGGTCAGCAGCTTCTCGGTGGCCTCCAGGCCCGCATCGGCCATAATGAGGGCCGATTCGAGTTCCTCGAACAGGTTTTCGTCGACCTTGACGCCGACGAAAATGCCGCCAATGCTCTGCCCCGTGCGAGACAGGCCCTGCTTCAGGCGCGACAGCCATGACGCTTTCTTGGGCGCTTCCGCGGCCGCAGGTTCTGCGGCCGGCGCGGCGGCCGGGACCGGAGCAGGTGCAGGGATCGGCGCCGGCGCAACGATCGGGGCGGCGCGGCAACCGGTGCGGGTGCCGTCGCGACAGGCGCCGACGGTTGCCGGCTCA
>NZ_AGUF01000005.1 GCF_000236785.1 Achromobacter arsenitoxydans SY8
GAAGCGCCTTTCGGCACCACTTACTGCTGCAGCTGATTTCTCAACTGCTTAGCAGCTATCGAAACTTCAGGGTAAACCCTAATTTTTCGGCAACCGCCAAGCCCTCTACTATAACACAACTTTTGCAGATTATGCAACCGGTTTCTGCCTGATTTGCATCCCATCTTGCAACCCGCTCATCCCGCAAGCGAACCTGAAATCAGGCGTTGGTTACCGCACAGGTGGCTGGAAAATTTACTTCGGGAAAACCCGAAATCGTCATCACCAACCAAGCCCAAGACTATAGCACAATTTTTGCGGATTGTGCAACTGGCTTCTGCCTAATTTGCCCCAACCTCTGCAATAACCGCGCCGCTTTCATTTCTGATCGCTTTAGCGGCAGGCTGTGCGGGAAACCCGATCAACCTGTTGCACCTGCTTGGCTTCGCGGTTCAGAACTGCTTGAACTGCGAAGGAGCGAGACTATAGCACAGAAATTTCGCGCGTGTCGCCGGCATGACACCCTTTTTGCAGAAATATGAATTTTTTCGGGGACGCCCCCCCCCCGGTTACTGCGCGTCAATCTTCATTTTCAACGCCGAAAAACCTTCATTGCTCCCTCTTGCTCCCTCCCGTCGCCAACCCTTCCGACTGTGCCCACCTTCGCCCTCCGCCCTCTGTATATATAGGCAGCGCTCCCGCAGCACTCCCATTCCTTCCTTCTCTCTCCCTCTATACCTCTATATATAGGCAGCCAAGCGTGGAGGCGGTCACAGCCGCAGTTCTGTCGTCTCCTTGATCTGCTGCAGGGCGAAGAAGGACCTCATGTCCACCACGGCCGGATGGCGCATCAGCGTGTCCATCGCGAACCGGGAGAAATGCGCCAGGTCCGCCACCTGTATACGAAGCAGGTAGTCCATGTCGCCGGACATGGCATAGCACTCGACGACCTCAGGCCACAGTTGTACATCGCGCGCGAAGTCGCTCATGGGCGCGTGACTGGATCCGCTGTGCTTGTTCAGGCGGATGTTCACGTAGGCGAGCAGGCCCAGCCCAACCTTGCCGGCGTCGATGAGCGCGACATATTTCTTGATGAAGCCCTGCTCTTCCAGACGGCGTACGCGGCGCAGGCAGGGGCTGGGCGACAGGGATACGCGGTCGGCCAGTTCCTGGTTGCTCAGGCGCCCGTCGCGCTGCAGCTCAGCCAAAATCCTTAGATCTGTCCTGTCCAGCTCAATTGCAGACATTTTCAACCCCATATATTTGGTTCACGGCAATATTATTGCTCAATGCAAGCCGTTTTGCGCCATGTTTGCAATTGTCTGCCCGACCTTCCTACCTACAATCTCCGTCTAGACTTGAAGAACAAGTCGTCCTCTAAAACGATGCAAGGGAGCAGACTTATGAGCAGCGCATTCCAACCCTGGGACAACCCGATGGGCACCGCCGGGTTCGAGTTCATTGAATATGCCGCGCCGGACCCCGCCGCGCTGCGCAAGGTGTTTGAGCTGTTGGGCTTCAAGGCCATCGCCAAGCACCGCCACAAGGACGTCACCCTGTACCGCCAGGGCGGCGTGAATTTCCTGATCAACGCCGAACCCGACTCCTTCGCCCAGCGCTTTGCGCGCCTGCATGGCCCGTCGATCTGTGCGATTGGTTTCCGCGTGCAGGACGCCAACGCCGCCTACAAGCGCGCGCTGGAACTGGGCGCATGGGGTTTCGATTCCCACAGCGGTCCGATGGAGCTGAATATCCCGGCGATCAAGGGCATCGGAGATTCGCTGATTTACCTGGTCGACCGCTGGGCAGGCAAGGAAGGCCATGGCGGCATCGGCGACATCAGCATCTACGACGTGGATTTCATACCGATGGATCCGGCCAATGCACAGACCGATGTGGAATGGCGCGGCGCCGGGCTGACCGTGGTGGACCACCTTACGCACAACGTGCACAAGGGCCGCATGGCGGAATGGTCGGAGTTCTATGAACGGCTGTTCAACTTCCGGGAAGTCCGCTACTTCGACATCGAAGGCAAGGTCACCGGCGTGAAGTCCAAGGCGATGACGTCGCCTTGCGGCAATATCCGCATTCCTATCAATGAGGAAGGCACCGAGGAGAAGGGCCAGATCCAGGAGTATCTGGACCTTTACCGCGGCGAAGGAATTCAGCACATCGCCATGGCGACGAAAGACATCTACGCCACGATCGAAGCGTTGCGCGAGACGGGCGTGGTGTTCCTGGATACGCCGGAAACCTACTATGAACTGCTGGACCGCCGACTGCCGAATCACGGCGAAGACGTAGCGCGCCTGCAGAAGAATCGCATCCTGCTGGACGGCGCACCCGGCGGCGGCCTGCTGCTGCAGATTTTCACCGAGAACCAGATCGGTCCGATCTTTTTTGAAATCATCCAGCGCAAGGGCAATGATGGTTTCGGCGAAGGCAACTTCAAGGCGCTGTTCGAATCTATCGAATTGGACCAGATGCGTCGCGGTGTGCTGAAGACCGTGGAATAACGGACTTCCCCCCCAGCGCGCGTTGCTGCTGCAGCGGCGCCGGCTTTAAAGCCCCACCTAAACAGGTGGGGCTTTTTTTGTGCCGCCCGGAATGGGCCGGCTTAGCGCTTAAGACGGTCTTGGAACTGCTTGCGGAACTTGGCCACCTTGGGTGCAATCACGAACTGGCAATAACCTTGCTCCGGATGCAAAGCAAAGTAGTTGCTGTGATAGTCCTCGGCTTGCCAGAACCGTGCGGGTTCAAGCAGCTTGGTGACGATAGGCGCATCATAGACCTGCTGGGACTCGACTTCGGCAATGACCGCTTCCGCCTGCTGGCGCTGCGATTCGTTCTGCCAGAAAATCGCCGATTCATACTGCGGGCCGATATCGTTGCCCTGGCGGCCCGGCGTAGTGGGATCGTGGGTAGCGAAGAACACGCGCAGCAGATCGCTGAACGAGAGTTCAGCCGGGTCGAATTCGATGCGCGCGACTTCGATGTGGCCCGTGTCCTTGCCGCAAACCTGCTCGTAGCTGGGGTTGTCCACATGGCCGCCGCTGTAGCCGGGCAACACGCTCTTGACGCCGCGCAGATCGGCAAATACTGCTTCGACGCACCAGAAGCAACCGCCGCCCAAGACGGCGACTTCATTGCTCGGAGATGGTTGTTCTGCCATGACGATTCCTTCCTGATAGACGGCCGCTCTGCGCGCGGCCGGCGCCCCCGGGCAAATGCCGGGGCATGAATTAAGGCTACTGCTTTGGCGGCGCGAGCGACAAGATCCATTCGGACAGGGCGCGGGCGTCTTCGGGGGTGACGTGGGTCTGGGCAGGCATGGGCACTGCGCCCCAAGCGCCACGCCCGCCGCCGCGTATCTTGCCCGCAAGGTAATCCACCATGGCGTCGCCCTGCCCCGCATACCGTTCCGCCACACTCTTCAAAGGCGGCCCGACCCGTTTGGATTCCACCTGATGACAGGCCATGCAGGCCTTGTTCTTGGCCAGGTCCAGGCCAGTGGTTTGCGCGTAGGCCGCACCAGCGCCCAGGACGCCAGCAACGGCCATCAACAGACTAATCTTCAAATGCATCGGTTACTGCCCCACGGCTCGCGGTGCTGGCGAGCTTGCCGAACTTGGCAAGCACACCGCGTGTATAACGCGGCTTGGGCTGGACCCAGGCCTGGCGACGAGCCGCCATGTCTTCGTCGCTGATGTTGAGCTGCAGCAGCAGCTTGTGGGCATCGATGGTAACCGAATCGCCCTCTTGAATCAGCGCAATGGGGCCGCCGACAAAGGCTTCCGGCGCGACATGGCCCACCACCATTCCCCAGGTGCCGCCCGAGAAGCGGCCGTCGGTGATCAGCCCCACCGTTTCACCCAGCCCCTGCCCCACCAGCGCGGACGTGGGCGCGAGCATCTCGCGCATTCCGGGTCCGCCCTTGGGACCTTCATAGCGGATGACCACCACGTCGCCGTCGCGAATCTGCTGGGCCATGATGGCCGTCATGGCGTCGTCCTCGGAATCGAATACGCGCGCGGGCCCCGTGATGACAGGATTCTTCAGGCCGGTGATCTTGGCGACGCAACCTTCGGGCGACAGGTTGCCCTTCAGGATCGCGAGGTGCCCCTGGGGATAGAGCGCTCCGGTTATGGGCATGATGACGTCCTGGTCCGAGCGCGGTGCATCAGGCACGTCGGCCAGGGTTTCAGCGATGGTCTTGCCCGTAATGGTGATGCAGTCGCCATGCAGCAGGCCGGCGTTGAGCAGCAGCTTCATGACTTGCGGTATGCCGCCCGCGCGATGCAGGTCGGTGGCAACGTACTTGCCCGACGGCTTCAGGTCGCACAGCACCGGCACGCGCTTGCGGATGCGTTCGAAGTCGTCGATGGTCCAGGGCACTTCGGCGGCGTGCGCGATGGCCAGGAAGTGCAGCACCGCGTTGGTGGACCCACCGGTGGCCATGATGACGGACACCGCATTTTCTATGGACTCGCGCGTGATGATGTCGCGCGGACGCAGATTGCGTCTTACCGCGTCCACCAGCACCCGGGCCGATTCCGCGGCCGACGTGACTTTTTCCTCATCTTCGTTGGCCATCGTGCTGGAGTACGGCAGGCTCATGCCCATGGCTTCGAAGGCGGAGCTCATGGTGTTGGCGGTGTACATGCCGCCACAGGAACCCGAACCCGGTATCGCGCACTTTTCGATCTGCTTGAAGTCGGCCTCGGGCATGCGCCCCATTGTGTATTCGCCCACGGCCTCGAACACGGACACGATGGTGAGATCGTTGCCCTTGTAGCGGCCCGGCTTGATGGTACCGCCGTACACATAGATGCCCGGGACGTTGGTCCGCGCCAGGGCGATCATGCCGCCAGGCATGTTCTTGTCGCAGCCGCCGATAACGACGACGCCATCCATCCACTGGCCTTGCGCGGCGGTTTCGATGCAGTCCGCGATGACTTCGCGCGACACGAGCGAGTACTTCATGCCTTCGGTGCCCATAGACATGCCATCGGAGATGGTGGGCGTGCCGAACACCTGGGGATTGGCGCTGGAGGCGCGTATGGCGTCGATGGCTGCGTCGGCCAGCTTCTGCAGGCCGCTATTACAGGGCGTGATCGTGGAGTGGCCATTGGCCACGCCGATCATTGGGTTGTCGAAGTCGGCTTCTTTGTAGCCCAGCGCGTAATACATGGCGCGGTTGGGCGCGCGCGCGACGCCTTGGGTGATATGACGGGAACGTTCGTTGTGCGGCATGGTCTGTGTCTCCTGTCGGCCATCGGGGCGCGGACATGGCGGACGCCCCCGGGGGAAGCTGGCTCGCTTGCATGCGAATCTGCAGTGCTCGCCGGTTATTATCATTCAACTTTATTGTGTCGGGCAGAACATGCTGCAATATCCAAAATTCGACCCCATCGCCCTGCAGATCGGACCGCTGGCCATCCACTGGTACGGACTGATGTACTTGGCGGGCTTCGCGCTGGTGTATCTGCTGGGCCGCAGCCGCATCAAGAGCGGCCATACGACATCGCTCAATGTGCGCGATCTGGAAGACCTGATCTTCTATAGCGTGCTGGGCGTGGTGCTGGGGGGCCGGCTGGGCTATGTGCTGTTCTACAAGCCGGCCTACTACCTGGCGAACCCGCTTGAAGTGCTGTACCTCTGGCAAGGCGGCATGTCGTTTCACGGCGGGCTGATCGGCGTGATCCTGGTGATGCTGCTATTCGCGCGCAAGAAGGGTCTGCCGTTCTTTGCGGTCAGCGACTTCATTGCGCCGCTGATCCCCCTGGGGCTGGGATTTGGCCGCCTGGGCAACTTCATCAATGGGGAACTGTGGGGCCGGCCGACGGACGTGCCGTGGGCCATGGTGTTTCCCGACAGCGGCGACGGGCTGGCGCGCCATCCTTCGCAGCTTTATGAGCTGGGCCTGGAAGGCATCGTGCTGTTTGCGCTGCTGTGGTGGTTTTCCAGCAAGCCGCGCCCGCTGGGCCAGGTTAGCGGGCTGTTCCTGATGGGCTATGGAACGTTCCGCTTCCTGGTGGAATTCACCCGCGAGCCTGACAACTTCCTGGGGCTGCTCGCGGGCGGACTGAGCATGGGACAGTGGCTGTCCCTGCCGATGGTGGCGCTCGGCGCCATCATGTTCAGCCTTACTGCAAAACGATCGTCCCGTTGACCGCGACGCTGACCGTCACGTTCCCTGCTTCCAGGGGAACGTTGGCGGCGCTGAAGCTGGAGGCGTCCTTGGCCATGGCTGCGCCCATCATGCGCGGCATCGGCGTCGGCCCCCCGGCGCCGCCGAGTTCCAGTTTGGAAAGGCGGTAGCCCGAAAAGCCGAAGGCATTGGCGGCGGCCAATGCGCGATCCTTGAAGGCCTGCGCGGCTTCTTTCAGCAGCTTGCGTTCCTCGGCCTCACGCGCGGCCGGCGACAGCGAGAAGCTGATGTTGGAAATCGCGGTCTTGTCGGACAGCTTGGAAGCCAGCGCGGCCGCGGCCGCGAAGTCCTTTGATTCAAGCACGATTTCGCCCTGGCCGCGCCAGGAAGATATCTTTCCCTTGTTGTTCATGTTGGGCCAGACGTTGAAGCCGCTGGTGCGCACTTCGACGTCTTTGGTGCCGCGCGCGCGTTTGACGACGTCTTCGAGCGCGGCCGTCAGCTTCTGGCCAGCGGCCGGCTGATCCGGCGCGTCGACTTCCGCCGACAGAGAAATGCGCACCGTGTCCTGCTTGACTTCGGAAGAGGCCATGGCTTGCAGGGTCAGCTCCGGGGAGCGGTTCGCGGCCGGCTCGGTCGCGGGCGCCGAGGCCGGCGCCTGGGACTGCGCGTAAACGGGCTGAGCAGCGGCGATGGCGGCCACGGCTGCGCACGCTGCACCAAGCTTGGTCAGCGAAAAGACTGAGTGTTTGAACATGGACTGGTCCTAGGAGGGAGGACGGAGAGGAGTTGCCGAGGCGCCCGGTGCGGACCTGCTCTTTTGGCAGGCCCGCTGGGATAGATGCCCCGCCTGTGCCGTCAAGGCCGGCATCTCGAACCCTGAGGTTCAAGGTGGTCGCGTTCCGTAGAGCATCGGGTTCGTCTGCGAGAGACAATCACTCCAGCTCTGCACTCCCGCAACCAATATGCCAAAAAGACATAGGTTCAGAGAATGTATGGCCTAGTCACGAACACGGCAGGGACAAACTGAAAATACTTGATTACTGCTTATGAACGTTAGAGCAGTTTTTCCTGACCCGACAAGGCGTCATCGAGTACTGCGTTCATGTCCTCAATTCTACGCTTGAAGTCGCCGACCGCCAAACCGCCCAATGGACCATCGGGGGCTTTCATGGCGAGCAGCTCGCCGGCGATCTGCAGCGCGGCCATCACGGCGATGCGTTCATTGCTGGAGACCTTGCCCGTGCCCTGGATGCGCAGCATGAGCTGATCCACGTGGCGCACGGCGGCCAGCAGCGTGGGCTTTTCTTCGGTCGAGCACGCCAGCGAATAGTCGCGGCCGAGGATCGATACGTCTACACGTTCCATCAGTGTTGATCTCCGGACGGTGCCCCCGGCAGGCGGGCAAGCACGGCGTCAATGCGCTCGCGGGCCGAAGCGGCGGCCACGCGCAAGCGCTGTAGTTCGGTGTCGCGGGTTTGCAGGCTGCCTTGCAGCTCGGTTTCCCTGGCGGAGAACCGCGATTCAAGCGCCTGGCGCTCGGCGGTCTCGCGTGCGAGCTGCTCGCGCAATTCGGCTTCGGCTTGCTGGGCCTGCTGAAGCATGGCGCTGACCGCGCCATCATGATCCTGAAGCTTGCTTTGCAGCGTGACGACCTCGGCCTCTCGGTCTGCGGCGCGCTGCTTGAGCACACGTTGCTCAGCTTCGAAGTCATTCAGGCGCTGACGCAACGCGTCACGCTCGGCGTGGAGTTGGCGGGTGCGTTGCACCAGTTGCCCGATTCGGGCAGCGAGTTGGTCTAGATCTTGCAGCATGGGCGCTATCGTAAACCATCCTGGGTTGGACCGGGCCTCTTCACGCAAGGTGAGAAACCCGGCAATATTCAGTAGGAAATATGGGTGGGATTTGGCGGCGCGAAGATTACCGGCTCTTAGCCCCCCTGAAAAGTCCCATCCGCCGAAACTGCCTCATCCGGCTGATCCGGCTTTCGCCTTTCTTTCTATAAACTTTCACTTAGCTTTCAAAAAGCCCTCAATCTTCCCGCCCCGTTACAAATCGGGATCGGGAGTTCCCCAATTCTAGGGAAAACCCCAGGCTTTCACAGAGCTTACAGGGTTTGCAGCGTGGCAGGCGTCCATTACCATTCGGCCTTTCAAGAATCCACGCCGTCGCTTTCAGAATAACTAATGGCACCCCGAAGTGCCTTTTTTGTGCCTGTCACTCGCCTTTCGGCGGGTTCCATCCGGCTACAAACCTCTTTTATCTACATGCTGTAAACAGGAGCCAACCAATCATGCAGCTACGCAATCGACAGGACTTCTGGTCGGGGGTGATGTTCATCGCCCTCGGACTGGGATTCGCCTGGCAGGCCAGCAGCTACCAAATGGGTACTGCTGCCCGAATGGGCCCAGGGTATTTTCCTTTCTGGCTAGGCATCGTTCTCGCGTTGCTGGGCGCCATCGTGTTGCTTGGATCGCTGTCCAAGAAAGCGCACGAAACTCACGTCGACAGGTTCGACTGGCGCATCGTCTTCCTGGTGGTGGGCTCGGTTGTGCTCTATGGCCTGGTTCTCAAGCTGTTGGGCGTCTACATCTCGGTGTTCATGCTGGTCGTCATCAGCAGCCTTGCCAGCCATGAATTCAACCTGAAGGTCGCCGTCGCCAACGGCATCTTCCTGGTGGTGTTCACGTACCTGGCATTCATCAAGGGGCTGGGGCTGATTTTCCCGCTGTGGCCGTCGTTTCTGGGCATGAACTGAGGAGCAATCGGCCATGGAATTGTTTGACAACCTGTTGATGGGTTTCACGGTGGCGTTCACGCCCGAGAACCTGGTGTACGCACTGCTGGGCTGCATCCTGGGTACGCTGATCGGCGTGCTGCCGGGTATCGGCCCCGTGCCGACCATCGCAATGCTGCTTCCGATCACGTACGTGCTGCCCCCGGTGGCCGGCCTGATCATGCTGGCAGGCATTTACTACGGCGCCCAATATGGCGGCTCCACGACGGCGATTCTTGTGGCGCTGCCAGGAGAAACGTCCGCGGTGGTGACCGTGCTGGACGGTCACCAGATGGCCCGCAACGGCCGGGCTGGCGCCGCGCTGGCAATCGCCGCGCTGGGCTCGTTCTTCGCCGGTTGCGTCGCTACGCTGCTGCTGGCCGCTTTCGCGCCTCCGCTGGCTGAAGTCGCCTTCAAGTTCGGCCCCGCCGAGTACTTCTCGCTGATGTGCCTGGGCCTGGTTGGCGCCGTGGTGCTGGCTTCGGGCTCGCTGCCCAAGGCGATCTCGATGATCATCCTGGGCCTGCTGCTGGGCATGGTCGGCACCGACGTCAATTCTGGTGTCGCCCGCTTCGACTTCGGCGTGCCGGAACTGCAAGACGGCATCGACTTCGCTATCGTGGCCATGGGCGTGTTCGGCTTCGCCGAAATCATGACCAACCTCGAGCAGAAGGAAAACCGCGTCGACATCACCGACAAGATCGGCACGCTGTACCCGAACAAGCAAGAGTTCAAGGAAGCCGCTCCCGCCGTGCTGCGTGGCACGGCGCTGGGTTCGGCCCTGGGCATCCTGCCGGGCGGCGGCGCGGTGCTGTCGTCGTTCGCGTCGTACACGCTGGAAAAGAAGATCTCGAAGAATCCGGAACGCTTCGGCAAGGGCCACCCGGCCGGCCTGGCGGGCCCGGAATCGGCGAACAACGCTGCAGCCCAGACTTCGTTCATCCCGCTGCTGACGCTGGGTATTCCCGGCAATGCCGTGATGGCGCTGATGGTCGGCGCGATGACGATCCACAACATCCAGCCCGGCCCGCAAGTCATGACGAGCCACCCGGAGCTGTTCTGGGGCCTGATCGCCTCGATGTGGATCGGCAACCTGATGCTGGTGGTGCTGAACCTGCCGCTGATCGGCCTGTGGGTCAAGCTGCTGAAGGTGCCCTACCGCATCCTGTTCCCCGCGATTCTGGTGTTCTGCACGATCGGTGTGTATTCGCTTAACTACAACCCGTTCGACATCTTCATGACCGCCATGTTCGGTGTCGTCGGCTACGTGTGGTCCAAGCTGAAGTGCGAAGGCGCCCCGCTGCTGCTGGGTCTGGTGCTGGGTCCCATGATGGAAGAAAACTTCCGCCGTGCCCTGCTGCTGTCGCGCGGCGACTTCTCCACCTTCGTCACGCGTCCGCTGTCGGCTACCCTGCTGGCGATCGCCGTCTTCCTGGTGATCCTGGTGGCGCTGCCCGCCATCCGCAAGAAGCGCGAAGAGACCTTCGTCGAAGAAGACTAAAGGCGCCGCGCCGCCGCAAGGCGGAGGTTACGCCGCAAAAACCCCGGGCTTTGTCCCGGGGTTTTTCTTTGCTCGCGGGCAATGGATTGAGGGGTGCAATGAATACAATTAATTACACCGAGAAACCAATCGTACATGACTGGAATCATCTACGTTAAGCTACGGGTTTACCCCACGCGATGATTCGACATGAATTTCGACTGGAAGAATCCCTACCCCACCACCCGCACGCCCGTCTTTGCCCGCAATGTGGTCGCCACGTCTCAGCCGCTGGCTGCCCAGGCGGGGCTGCGGATTCTGGCCCAGGGCGGCAACGCGGTCGACGCGGCCATCGCCGCGGCGTCCACGCTGACTCTTACCGAGCCCGTCAGTAACGGCCTGGGCTCTGATTGCTTCGCCATCGTGTGGGACGGCTCGAAGCTGCATGGCCTGAATGCGTCGGGCACGGCGCCCGCCGCCTGGAATGTGGATTACTTCCGGCGCAAACACCAGGGCGCGATTCCCACGCGTGGATGGGACAGCGTGACCGTCCCCGGCTGCGTTGCCGGCTGGGCCGCCCTGCATGAAAAGCTGGGCCGCCTGTCCTTTGCCGACATCCTGGCTCCCGCGATCGAATACGCGGAACGCGGCTATGCGATATCGCCGATGGTCCATGAAAAATGGGCAGCGCAAGCCGACATCCTGCAGCCCTTGCCCGGGTTCGCGCAGCACTTCCTGCCGCGCGGCCGCGCCCCGCACATCGGCGAGCATTTTGTCCTGCAGGGCGCTGCAGCCACACTGAAGCGCATTGCGGCCAGCGGCGGACGGGACTTCTACGAAGGCGAGACGGCGCACAAGCTGGTGGCGCACGCCCAGGCGCACGACGCGGCCCTGACGCTGGCGGACTTGCGGGACTACGCGCCGGAATGGGTCACGCCCATCGGGCAGTCGTACCGCGGGCATACGCTGCACCAGATTCCCCCCAATGGCCAGGGCATCGCGGCCCTGATCGCGCTGGGCATCCTGCAGAATTTCGACCTGGCTGCCCGGCCGGTCGACCATCCCGATACGCAGCACCTGCTGATCGAGGCGATGAAGCTGGCGTTTGCCGACGTCTACGCGCACGTGGCCGACGCGCGCCACATGCGGATGCCGCCCGAGCACATGCTCAGGGCCGACTACCTGGCCGAACGCGCGCGGCTGATCGACCCGCGCAAGGCCCAGGCTTTTGCGTCCGGCCATGCGCCGCAGGGCGGCACGGTCTACCTGACCGCCGCGGATAAAAACGGGATGATGGTCAGCTTCATCCAGTCCAACTACATGGGCTTCGGCTCCGGCGTCGTGGTGCCCGGCACTGGCGTCAGCCTGCAGAACCGCGGGCACTGCTTTAGCACGAATCCCGACCACCCCAATGTGGTCGCGGGCGGCAAGCGGCCCTTCCACACCATCATTCCCGGCTTCCTGATGCGCGACGGGGCTCCCGTCATGAGCTTCGGCGTCATGGGCGGCAATATGCAGCCGCAGGGCCAGGTGCAGACGCTGGTGCGCATGCTGGATTATGGCCAGCAGCCGCAGGCCGCGTGCGACGCGCCCCGCTGGAAGTGGAACCAGGGGCTGGAGGTCGACCTGGAGGCGTCTGTCGCCCCGTCGCTGGCGCAAGGACTGCGCGACCGCGGCCATGTGCTGCAGGGTCTGGACGACCCCTACATGGACTTTGGATCGGGCCAGTTCATCTGGCGCCTCGGAGACCCGGCCGTTGACGGCTACGTGAGCGCCAGCGACAGCCGGCGAGATGGACTCGCCGCGGGCTTTTGATTGCGTTAAGGTTGTGTCCTTGAGCCAGACCTTACCTTTCTAGAGCGGAGTCCATTGCATGGCAACGATCGGTACCAAGAGCTACGACGCAGTCGTGGCCCAGAAAGTCGCTTTCCTCGGATTGGGCGTGATGGGCCTGCCCATGGCCGGCCATCTCGCGCGCGCCGGCCACGACGTGACGGTCTATAACCGGACACCGGCCAAGGCCCTGGCCTGGGTCGCCGAGTTCGGCGGCCGCAACGCAGCCACTCCTCGCGAAGCCGTTGCCGGCGCCCAGATCGTCTTTGCCTGCGTCGGCAACGACGACGATCTGCGCAGCGTCGTGCTGGGACCGGACGGCGCGTTTGCTGGCATGGCGCCGGGCGCCGTGTTTGTCGACCACACGACCGCTTCCGCGGACGTGGCGCGCGAACTCCATGCGCAAGCCAAGGACCTCGGCCTGAATTTCGTGGACGCGCCCGTGTCGGGCGGCCAGGCGGGCGCCGTCAATGGCGTGCTGACCATCATGTGCGGCGGCGAACAGGCGGTGTTCGACGCCATCAAGCCGGTCGCGCAATGCTTCGGCCGCGCGGTCACGCTGGTGGGTCCCCCGGGCGCCGGCCAACTGGCCAAGATGGTCAACCAGATCTGCATCGCCGGCATCGTCCAGGGCTTGTCCGAAGCCATCGCGTTCGGCCAGGCGGCCGATCTGGACATGAAGCTGGTGCTCGACGTGATCAGCAAGGGTGCGGCGCAAAGCTGGCAGATGGAGAACCGCGGCGGCACCATGGTCGACGACAAGTTCGAATTCGGTTTCGCGGTCGACTGGATGCGCAAAGACCTGGGCCTGGTGCTGGCCGAGGCGCGCAACAACGGCGCCCGCCTGCCCTTGACCGCCCTGGTGGACCAGTTTTATGGAGACGTCCAGAAACTGGGCGGCGGACGCTGGGACACGTCCAGCCTGATCAAGCGCCTGCGCGACTGACGCCGTCCGACAGAATGAAAAAAAGGCGAGCCTTGCGGCTCGCCTTTTTCTTTGTCTGCGCGTCGTCCGGATGGCTTACGCCGCAAGGCTGGCTGGTCCGGCGACCGGCAGCAGCGCGTCGATGCGTTGGCGGGCCTGGGCCAGGCCTTCGAGCGCGGCCACTTCACCCATGGCCATGCCTTCAGCGGCGACGAAGGTCACGTCGGTCATGCCCAGGAAGGCCAGCATCTGGCGCAGGTAGGGCGTCAGCGTATCCGAAGGCGTGCCTTCGGCCTTGCCGCCGCGAGCCGTCAGGACGAACACTTGCTTGTCCTTGACGAGGCCCTCGGGCACGCCTTCCGACGTATAACGGAAAGTGACCCCTGCACGGGCCAGGTGGTCGAGATAGCTCTTGAACTGCGCGGGCAGGTTGAAGTTGTACACGGGCACGGCGAAGACGATGCGGTCCGCTTCCATCAGTTCGGCCACCAGGGTGTCGCTCAGCTCGACAATGCGCTGCTGCTCAATGGTGCGCGCTTCGGGCGGGGTGAACAAAGCGCCCGCGGTGTTGCCGTCGAAGTAGGGGATGGGCTGCGCGCCGATGTCGCGGACCTTGATGGCGGCGGCCGGATTGGATTCCTTGACGCGCGCAATCAGGTGGTCCGCCAATTGCTTGCTGTTGGAACGGTCGCCGAGAATCGAGGAAAGGATAACGAGGGTCTTCATTGCAAAATCTCCAGTGATTGCCCGAGCCGATCGAGCTGTCAGGCCCTGCCAGCGCCGCGCCCCGCAGGATTGCCGGGCCAGGCTTGCCGCCGCGGCGGCGTTGGCAGATGCCGAATGCATGGCGTCACTGTAGACGGGTTAATTAGATACATAAATACGGGTATGATGAACTGTACGTTCCAAACATAGAACAATCATGCAAGATCTCAACGACCTCTACTATTTCTCCCAAGTCGTCGAACAAGGCGGCTTCAGCGCGGCGGCAAGAGCGCTGGACATCCCGAAATCCCGCCTGTCCCGGCGGATTTCGCATCTGGAGGAAAGCCTGGGCGTGCGGCTCTTGCAGCGCACCACGCGCCGGCTGCGCCTGACCTCGGCGGGCGAGCGCTACCTGCACTACTGCCGGGAGATGGCGGCCTCTGCGCGCGCTGCGGACGACGCCATGCGGCAATTGCAGTCCGAACCCACGGGCCCGGTGATCGTCAGTTGCCCGGTTTCCATCGCGCAGGACGTGCTGGCCCCGCTGCTGCCGGAATTCCTGGACGCGTGGCCCGCCGTTTCAGTGCAATTGCTGGTGACGAACCGGCGGGTGGACCTGATTCGCGAGGGCGTGGACCTGGCGCTGCGAGTGCGCACCAAGCTGGACACGGACGCGGAACTGGTTGTGCGGCACCTGGGCACCGCGCGCGGCACGCTGGTAGCCAGCCCAGGATACCTGCAGCGCCACGGCGCGCCGGACACGCCGCAGGATCTGGCCTCGCACACCACGCTCAGCTTCAGCGACCCGCAGAACGAGGTGCGCTGGCCGCTGCGCAACGACAAGGGTGAAGAAGTGCACATCGAACTCAAGCCGCAGCTGTCATGCAACGACTTCATCGTGCTGACCGAAGCGGCCGTGCGCGGCCGCGGCATCGCCCTGCTGCCGTCGATCGCGACGCAGGAGGAATTGCGCCGCGGTCAGCTCGTGCCGGTGCTGCCGCAATGGCAGTCGCCGGAGGGCATCGTGCATTGCATCTATCCGTCGCGGCGGGGCATGATGCCCGCCGTGCGCACGCTGCTGGACTTCCTGTCCCAGCGCCTGCCGACGATGTACCAGCGGCTGGAGAAGGCGACGGCGACGGCGCCGGCGGCTCAATAGCCGCGCGTGCGCTCCACCACGCCGGTGATGGGTTCGCCGCGCAGCAGCTGCGCGACCTTGCCCGCGATCTGTTCGATGCTTTCGTCGCGCAGCGTGCGCGCCGCGATGTGCGGCGTGACGTGGACGCGCGGATCGCGCCAGAACGGATGGTCCTTGGGCAACGGCTCGGTCTGGAAGACATCCAGCGTGGCGCCCGCGATCTCGCCTTCTTCGAGCATCTGCACCAGATCGTCTTCGACCAGGTGCTCGCCGCGGCCCACATTGACCAGGTGCGCATCGGGCAGGAGCCGCGACAGGGTTTCGCGGTTGAGAATGCCTTGCGTGTCCGGCGTCAGCGGCAACACGTTCACGAGGAAGCGCGTGCGCGCCAGGAAGGCTGGCAAGGCCGCTTCGCCTGCGAAGGACTCCACGCCGGGAATCTCGCGCGGCGAACGCGACCATCCCGCAACCGGATAGCCGAATTCGGCCAGGGTGCGGGCGACGCGCGCCCCCACTTGTCCCAGGCCGAGCACGCCGACAGGCCAGTCCGCCTGCCGCGTGCCTTCGCGGGTATCCCAGTGCTGGCGCGCCTGGGCGTGGTCGAAGGCTTCGAAATCGCGCGAGACGCGCAGCAGGGCGTACAGCGCGTACTCGGCCATCTGCACCGACATGCCGGCGTCTTCCAGGCGGACGATGCGCACGTGCGCCGGGATCTCGGGCATCTTCAGCAAGGCGTCGACGCCCGCGCCCAGGTTGAACAGGGTCTGCAGGCTGGTTTCATGCGTGAAGAGTTCCGCGGGCGGACGCCACACCAGGGCGACGTCGGCGCCCGAGGCGGGACCTTTCGGATCCCAGACCGAAATGCGGCAACCGGGCATGGCGGCCTCAAGGCGAGGCACCCAGGCGTCGGGATCGTGATGGGGGCAGGCAAAGAGAATATGCATGGTGGCAGCGCGTGCGAGCAACGAAAACCACAAGCATGAGGGATGAGGCGGCACAAATCAAACGGCCCGGCATGAAGCCGGGCCGCGATTGGCGCTATACGCGGAAGCCTGATCAGGCCGTCTGCGGCACCTGGGGCTTGTTCTTGCCCTTGTTGCGGCGCAGGAAGGCCCAGACCTGCAGTGCGATCAGCAAGGCGCTGGCGCCGATGAACCAGGCGCTGATTGGACGCTCGATGAACACCCCCAGGTCGCCGCGCGACAACAGCAGCGCGCGGCGGAAGTTCTCTTCGACCATGGGCCCGAGCACGAAGCCCAGCAGGATGGGCGCCACCGAGAATTCCAGCGTCATGAGGATCGCGCCGATGACGCCGAAGGCCAGCACTTCCCAGATCTGGAAGAGACTGTTCTGCGTGCTGAACACGCCCACCGCGATGAAGAACAGCGCGGACGGGAACAGGTAGCGGTACGGCACCTGCAGCAGCTTGACCCACACGCCGATCAACGGCACGTTCAGCACCATCAGCAGCACGTTGCCCACCCAGAAACTGGCGATCAGCCCCCAGAAGATGTCTGGATGCTCAGTGATCAGCTGCGGGCCCGGCTGGATGCCCTGGATCAGCAGCGCGCCCAGGATCAGCGCCATCACGGCATCGCCGGGGATGCCCAGGCTCATCGTCGGAATGAAGTCGACCTGCGTCTTGGAGTGCGAAGAGGCTTCCGGCGACGCCACGCCGGCGATCATGCCGGTGCCGAACTTTTCAGGCGTCTTGGATATCTTGCGTTCGAGCGCGTAGGCCACGAACGTCGTGATCGTGGGACCGGTGCCGGGCATGGCGCCGAACAGCGTGCCGACGGCGGTGCCGCGCACCATGGGCCAGAACGCGGTCTTCAATTCCTGCTTGCTGGGCCGCATGTCGCGCAGGCTCAGCTTGGCGCCGCTGCCGATGATGGTCATGCGGTTCACGCTCATCAGGAAGTCGGCCACGCCAAACAGGCCCATCGAGATTGCCACGAGTTCCAGGCCGTCGGACAGGTCCAGCAGGCCGAACGAGAAGCGGATGGTGCCCGTATTCACGTCAGTGCCCACCACGCCGCACATCAGGCCGAACAAGGTCATGGCCACACCCTTGAGCGGCGACCCGCGCGACATCGTGGCGCCCGCGAGCAGACCCAGCAGCATGATCGAGAAGATCTCGGTCGGGCCGAACTTGAACGCCACTTCGACCAGCAGGGGCGAAGCGAAGATCATGACGATGATGCCGACCGAGGCCGCGAAGAACGAGCAGATCATCGTAATGCCCAGCGCCGTCCCTCCCTTGCCCTGCTTGGTCAATGGATAGCCGTCCAGGCACGTGACCGCGTGCGGGGGATGCGAAGGCAGGTTGAGCAGAATCGCGCCGATGGCGCCGCCGTACTGCGAGCCATAGAAGATGCCGGCCAGCATCAGGATGGCGGGCACCGGCTGCATGACATAGGTCAGCGGCAGCAGGATCGAAATGGCCGACAGCGCGCCCATCCCGGGCAGCACGCCGATGAGGTTGCCCACCAGCACGCCGAAGAACGACCACATCAGGTTGTGCCACTGGAACGCGACGCCGAAGCCGTACCAGAGGTCTACCAGAGCTTGAGAAATCATGGCGCATCAACCCCAGCGAAACAGCGGAAGCTGCAACTGCAGCGCCCACCAGAAGACAACGACCGCGATCGCGGACATGGCGATCGACAGCAGGATTGCCTGCTTGATCGTGTTTTTGCGGTCGCCCAGCGCCGAGATGAAGACGATGGCGAACGTGGCGGGCAGCAGGCCGCCGTAATGGCCCAGCAGCAGGAAGGCCAGGATCCCAAGCAGGATGCAGACGCTGCCGCGGATGTCGGGCATGCCGGTCGGGTGACCTTCGGCCGGCGCGGGGGCCGCGGGTTCGGCCGAGCGCGCAGACATGGCGATCAGCACGCCGGTCAGCGCCAGCAGTCCTCCTAGCGCCGCGGGAAAGAAGCCCGGGCCCATGTGGCTGAGGGTGCCGATGTGATAGTCGGTGCCGCCGTAGATCGCCCCCAACCCGATCAGGACCATCAGGGCGCCGCCGTAATAGTCCTTTCTGTTGATTGTTTTTTGCACTTCCATCCTCCTTCCTGGTGCGGGACCGTGCCGGCCCTTGATGCGCCGCCCGGAACGAGCGCCGCCCGGCCCTTGACGACAGGCCGGAGGGCAGATTACGGAAGGAAGCTGCTAATCCGCTTTCTGCGCGCTGTCGCGTTCCTGAATCCGGGGGTTATCCCTGATCGGCAGCGGCAACAGGCGCGAAATTGTGGAATGCGGAATGAAAGCGGGCGGACTATTGGTCGCCCTTGAGCTCGACGTCGGCCGGGCGGGGATACTGCGAGACTGTGGGCGCGAGCGGCAGCCACAGCACGGAAGCCAGGCCGACGCCGCCCTGGCCATTGGCCTCGCCGTCGCGCAGTTCGATGTCGCCGTCGTTGCGCCTGGCATAAGCCCGCGCAATGCCCAGCCCCAAGCCTGAACCCGAGGAGGCAACCGGCTTGTCCGTGCCCACGCGCTCGAAGCGCGTGAAGGCGCGCACGCGCAGGACGGGGTCCAGGCCCGGCCCGTTGTCGGACACGGCGACCTCGACACGGTTTTCCACCCGGCAGACGGACACCGTGATGCGCGCGCCGACGGGCGCGTAGTGGATCGCGTTGTGCACCAGGTTCGATAGCGCCTCGTGCAGTTCGGCTTCGTTGCCCGAGACCGGCACGGACGTTTCCTGGCCCGCTTCGGAATCCGCCTGCACCCACCCCAGGTCCTGCTGCTTTTCGTGGGCCAGCGGCAGGTACTGCAGCACGACCTCGCGCGAGACTGCGTTCATGTCCAGCAGTTGGCGCGGAAGCGGATCGGCCTGGTTCGCGTGGGCCAGCGAGAGCAGCTGTTCGGTCAGCCGGCGCGTGCGCCCCAATTGGTCCACGATGGCTCGCAGCCCCTCGCGGGCGCGGGCGGGATCGCGTTCGCGCAGGGTGTACTGCGCCTGGGTCAGCATGATGGCCAGCGGCGTGCGCAACTGATGGGAGGCGTCCGCCAGGAAGTGCGATTGCTCGTCCAGCACCCGCCGGTAGCGGGCGATGTGGTGATTGACGGCTTCGACCAGCGGCGCGACTTCGCTGGGCACGCGCGAGGCGTCCAGCGGCGTCAGGTCGTCGGGCCGGCGTCCGCGGATGTCGGCCTGCAGCCGCCTGAGCGGCTTCAGCGCCCATGACACGCCCCACCAGACCAGCACCACGACCAGCGCCAGCATGCGCGCATCGCGCAGGATTTCCTGGCGCCGCGCGTTGTTCTCGGCTTCGATGCGCTTGCCGGTGCTTTCGGCCACCACTACGAGCACCTGGCGGTGCTGGCCCTGGTAATAGAGATCGCGCACGACGGATACGACTCGCACCGGATCATTGCGGTACACGCTGTCGTAGAAGATGGGCTGGCCATTGGAGCGGGGCCAGGAGGGAGGCCTGGGCATTTCCGGCATGCCCAGGAGCGTCTTGCCTTGCCCCGCGGGCACGGGTGCGCCATCCGGCAGGGGCGGGTCGATTTCCTCGATGCGGAAATACTTGCGCAGGCCAGCGCGGGACTCCAGCATGACCTGCGCGTACAGGGGCGTGGCCACCTGCAGATTGCCTTCCGGGGTGAATTCCAGGCTGCTTTCCAGCACGCGGGCGGGCTCCACCAGCGCGCTGTCGTAGGCTTCGTTGGTGATCTCCGCCAGGGTGCGGTAGTCGTTCAGGCTGTCGATGACCAGCAGCACCACCACGCCGGGCAGCAGCAGGATGATCAGCAGCGCGCGGATGCCGACACGCGGCAGTCCCGGTATCCGCAGGCTCACTTAGGATTCCGCGGACTCGCTGGCGACGCTTTCCAGCATGTAGCCCAGCCCGCGCACGGTGACGATGCGCACGTCGCTGCCGGCCAGCTTCTTGCGCAGGCGGTGCAGCACGACCTCGATGGCGTCGGGGTTGGCCTCGCTGTCATGCGTGAAGACCTTGCCGAACAATTGCGACTTGTCCACGGGATAGCCGCTGCGGGTCAGCAGCGCCGCCAGGGCCGCGTGTTCGCGCGGCGTCAGGAACAGCAGCGAGCCGTCCAGCGTGAAGGCGCGGCTTTCGCTGTCGTAGGACAGGGAGCCGCACTGCAGGCGCGGATGCTGGCGGCCGCGGCTGCGGCGCACCAGCGCGGTCAGGCGCGCCTCGAGCTCTTCAAGCGCGAAGGGCTTGGTCAGGAAATCGTCCGCCCCCAGGTTCAGCCCGCGCACCCGGTCCTGCAGCGCGCCCTGGGCGGTCAGCAGCAGGACGGGCGTGCGGTCGTCGCGGTTGCGCATTTCGCGCAGGACGACCAGCCCGTGCTTGTCGGGCAGGCGCAGGTCCATGACGATGGCGTCGTATTCCGTGCCCGCCATGAAAGCTTCGGCCGTGCGGGCGTCCGCCGCGTGGTCGGGCACGAATCCACTCTGGGCGAGCGCGCGCATCAGCCAGGACGCCATGTCCCGTTCGTCTTCAACCAGCAATATGCGCATGACCGTCCGTTCCTTCGGGCAAATTCTCTGCTGCCCGCTGACCATGCACACGCTGACGCAGGTAGCGGGTTTCGTGATGACGCCGAAAGAGGATAGCCGACAACTCGTTCAACGCCTGGGTATAGACGTCTCGCTTGAACTCGATGACGGCATCCAGCGGAACCCAGTACTGGCTCCAGCGCCAGGCGTCGAATTCCGGATGCTGCGTCGCGCGCAAGCAAACATCACTGTCACGTCCCACCAGGCGCAACAAGAACCAAATCTGTTTTTGTCCTTTATAGTGGCCGCGCCACTCACGCCGGACAAAGTGATCGGGCACGTTATAACGTAACCAATCGCGTGTACGCCCCAAAATACGGACATGCTCGGGCTTCAGGCCCACCTCTTCATGGAGTTCGCGATACATGGCCTGCACCGGGCTTTCGCCATACTTGATGCCGCCCTGGGGGAACTGCCATGCATGTTCCCTGATACGCTTGCCCCAAAAGACCTCGTTTCTAGTGTTGACGAGAATGATGCCGACATTGGGGCGGTAGCCTTCGCGGTCAAGCATGGGCCACCCCCACCGAATTCAATACAATTACAGTCGATTATACGTATCTGCTGCCACCTTTAAACATGCGCGCATCCAACTACCATATCAATACCCTCAAAGAAGCCCCGTCCGAAGCCGAGGTCGCCAGCCACCAGCTGATGACCCGCGCCGGGATGATCCGCAAGCTTGCGGGCGGCATCTACACCTACATGCCCCTGGGCCTGAAGATCATCCGCAAGGTCGAGGCCATCGTCCGGGACGAAATGAACGCCGCGGGCGCCATTGAGCTGCTGATGCCGGTGGTCCAGCCCGCCGAGCTCTGGCAGGAGTCGGGCCGCTGGGAGCAGTACGGCGCGGAACTGCTGCGCATCAAGGACCGGCACCAGCGCGATTTCGTGCTGCAGCCCACGTCCGAGGAAGTCATCACGGATATCGCCCGCAACGAGATCCACAGCTACCGCCAGCTGCCGCTGAACTTCTATCACATTCAGACCAAGTTCCGGGACGAGCGCCGCCCCCGCTTCGGGCTGATGCGCGGCCGCGAATTCACCATGAAGGACGCCTACTCCTTCGACCGCGACGAAGCCGGCGCCCAGCGCAGCTACGACATCATGTTCGACGCCTACATGCGCATCTTCGGCCGCCTTGGCCTGGAGTTCCGCGCAGTGGCGGCCGACACGGGTTCCATCGGCGGCACGCGCAGCCACGAATTCCAGGTCATCGCCGACACGGGTGAAGACCTGCTGGTCTACAACGCGGAATCGGACTACGCCGCCAACATCGAGCTGGCCGAAGCCGCCTGCCTGTACCCGACCCGCGCCGCGGCCGCCCAGGCCATGGAAGACGTGGCGACGCCGGGCGCCGCCAAGTGCGAGGATGTGGCCAAGCTGCTGGGCATTCCCCTGGAAAGCACGATCAAGTCCATCGTCCTGGCCACCGACGGCGAAAAGGGCAAGGTCGACATCTGGCTGCTGCTCCTGCGCGGCGACCACGAACTGAACGAGATCAAGGCCGGCAAGCTGCCCGGCCTTGCCGGCTTCCGTTTCGCCACGGAAACCGAGATCGTCGAACACTTCGGCTGCAAGCCCGGCTACCTGGGCCCGGTCAAGACGGCCAAGCCCGTCCACGTGATCGCAGACCGCACGGTCGCCAACATGGCCGACTTTGTCTGCGGCGCCAACCGCGAAGATTTCCACACCCGCGGCGTGAACTGGGGCCGTGACCTGCCCGAGCCCGAGCTCGTGGCCGACCTGCGCAACGTCGTCGCGGGCGATCCCTCGCCGGACGGCAAGGGCACGCTGTCCATCCAGCGCGGCATTGAAGTGGGCCACGTGTTCTACCTGGGCAAGAAGTACTCGGAAGCCCTGAAGGCCACGTTCCTGGACGAAACGGGCAAGCCCGCCGTCCTGGAGATGGGTTGCTACGGCATTGGCGTGACCCGCATCGTGGGCGCCGCCATCGAACAGAACCACGACGCGCGCGGCATCATCTGGCCCCGCGCGATCGCGCCGTTCGAGGTCGTGATCTGCCCGGTGGGCTGGGGCAAAAGTGAAACGGTGCGTGACACCGCCCAGAAACTCTATGAATCCCTGCTGGCGCGCGGCGTGGACGTCATGCTGGACGACCGCGATGCCCGTCCCGGCGTCATGTTCGCCGAGTGGGAATTGATCGGCGCGCCGCTGCGTGTAACAGTTGGAGAACGCGGCCTGAACGACGGTGTGGTGGAATTGCAGGCCCGTCGGGAAACCGAAGCGGCCAAGATTCCGGTAGAGTCCGCGCTTGAAGCGGTGCTGACGAAACTCGACACCCTGTAAACCCTATAGCAACTACGGACTTCCCGCGTCCCGACCCGCACTATTCCTTTATCCGTATCGTGACCGATCCGAAGTCCCCCGAGTCCACCCTCCAAGTCCGTGTCTACTACGAAGACACGGATGCGGGCGGGGTGGTTTTCTACGCCAACTATTTGAAATTCCTGGAGCGCGCCCGCACCGAGTGGCTGCGCGATCTGGGAGTCAACCAGTCCGGACTGGCCGCCAGCGAACAGCGCCTTTTCGTTGTCCGCGCGCTGGACATGTCCTACCGCAAACCGGCCAGGCTGGACGATTTGCTTACCATACGCAGCCGAGTCACCAAACTGGGCCGCGCTTCGATACACTTCGCGCAGCGCGCGGAGCGCAACGGGGAACTGCTTGCCGAAGGCAACATCCAAGTCTGTTGCGTCGATGCCATCCACATGCGGCCGGCGGAGTTGCCGGCCGACATCCGCGCAAAACTGGAATTCATTCAGGAATAACCATGCAAGTCACCAACGACATGTCGTTGCTTTCGCTGATTTCGCACGCCAGCGTGCCGGTCCAGCTGATCATGCTGATGCTGTTGGGCATCTCGATCATGTCCTGGACCTACATCTTCGCCAAGCGGATGGCGATCAAGCGCGCCCATGACCAGACGCGCCGCTTCGAAGACGACTTCTGGTCGGGCGGCGACCTGTCCATGCTGCAGCAGGCCGTGGCCTCGCGCCGCGACGAACAGGGCGCCCTCGCCCGCATCTTCGATGCCGGCATGACCGAATTCCTGAAGGCCCGCCGCGGCAATGCCGGCGGCGACGCTACGGCCTTGCTGGACGGCCCGCGCCGCGCCATGCGCGCCGCCTACCAGCGCGAAATGGATGCGCTGGAATCGCACCTGAACTTCCTGGCGTCCGCCGGTTCTGTGTCCCCCTATATCGGCCTGCTGGGCACGGTCTGGGGGATCATGCACGCGTTCATCGGCCTGTCGAACATGCAGCAGGCCACGCTGGCCTCGGTGGCCCCCGGCATCGCCGAAGCCCTGATCGCCACGGCCATCGGCCTGTTCGCCGCCATCCCGGCCGTGGTCGCCTACAACCGCTTCACGAACGACATCGACCGTATCTCGATCCGCTTTGACAGTTTCGTCGATGAGTTCCTGAACATTCTGCAACGGCAGGTGCGCTAATGCCCTCGGTAAGCTCACGCGGCAGGTCCGGCCGCCGCATGAAGGCCGACATCAACGTGGTGCCGTACATCGACGTGATGCTGGTGCTGCTGGTCATCTTCATGGTGACCGCACCCCTCATCACACCGGGCCTGATCCAGCTGCCGTCGGTTGGCGCCGCCTCCGACGTCCCCGTCAAGCCCCTGGAAGTCCAGATTTCGGAAGACGGCAAGATCGCGCTGCGGATGCGCGAACCCGGCGCAACCATGCAGGACATCGCGCGCACCGAACTGGTGGCGCAAGTGCGCTCGCGCATTACCGCGGAAACGCCGGTGGTCATCGCCGCCGACGGCAAGGTGCCCTACGAGACGGTCGTGAAGGTCATGGACGAGCTGCGCACCAACGGCATCACCCGCCTGGGCCTGCTGGTGGACCAATCCGCCGGCGGCAACCAGCCCGCACCCGCCAAGAAACGCTAACGCGCCGCCTTCCGCCGGCCCGGCCGGCATGCACCGCACATGACGCCACCCATAATTCGACACCGCAGCGGCCCGCCGGCCACCCCGCCCAACAACGACAACCGGAATTCGCTGATTCTGGCCGTGGCGGTGCACCTGCTGCTGCTGGTCGCCCTGATCTTTGGCGTGAACTGGCGCACCGAGAACCCTGGCCCCGTCCAGGTGGAACTCTGGGCGGACGGCAATTCGCCCGTCTCGCCCCCGCCCACGCCCCAGCCCGAACCTCCCAAGCCGCAGGCCAAGCCGCAGCCCCAACCCGAGCCCGAGCCCGAAAAGACGCCCGAGCCGCCTCCGCCGCCTCCTCCCCCACCCGAGCCCGAACCGCAGGTTCAGCCCAAGACCGAGGAAGTCGATCCCGAGATCGCCATCCAGGAAGCCAAGAAGAAGCGCGAGCAGGAAGAACAGGCGCGCCAGGCCGCCGAGGCCGCCAAGGAAAAGGCGCGTCTTGAAGAAGAGCG
>NZ_AGUF01000003.1 GCF_000236785.1 Achromobacter arsenitoxydans SY8
AAGTTCTGGCCAAGCCGGGCTCGATCACCCCGCACACGGACTTCACGTCCGAGGTCTACATCCTGTCCAAGGAAGAAGGCGGCCGTCACACCCCGTTCTTCCAAGGTTATCGTCCCCAGTTCTACTTCCGCACGACGGACGTGACGGGCACGATCGAACTGCCGGCCGACAAGGAAATGGTCCTGCCGGGCGACAACGTTGCCATGACCGTCAAGCTGCTGGCTCCGATCGCCATGGAAGAAGGTCTGCGTTTCGCCATCCGTGAAGGCGGTCGTACCGTCGGCGCCGGCGTCGTCGCCAAGATCCTGAAGTAAGCAATATCCGGATGGGTAGGGTGGGCTTTTCGTCCCCCTATCCATCTTTGCTGTAAAAGTAGTACTATGTATGGTTCCGCAAGCCGATGCACGCGGAACAGGTGCAAAGCAGTAGTGGAAAGTGCAAGGCCAACGCAGGATCAGCATCTGCGCTAACGGCTCTGCAGCAACTGTAGTGTTGAAGTGTTTAGGGGCATAGCTCAATTGGCAGAGCGTCGGTCTCCAAAACCGAAGGTTGTAGGTTCGATTCCTACTGCCCCTGCCACCGCCAGGATAAACCCGCGGGAGATCATCGCGAGTTACGCATTCACGGCGGCTCGCGTCGCAATATGTCTAATACCAGCGTTGAAACCGTAACCAGTACCGCCGACCGGGTCAAGCTCGGGCTGGCGGTTCTCGTCGTTATTGCTGGCATCGTCGGGTTTTCCGTGCTCAGCGCACAGCCGATGCCTGCACGTGTCGGCGTTTTCGTCGGCGGCCTCGTGATCGCAGCTGTGATCGCCTGGTTCAGCGAACCCGGCCGCCGCACTCTTAGCTTTGCCAGCGAGTCCTACAACGAAGTCAAGCGTGTCTCGTGGCCCACCCGCAAGGAAACGACCCAGATGACGGGCATCGTTTTTGCGTTCGTGGCGGTCATGGGCATTTTCATGTGGGTGCTCGACAAGGGCATCGAATGGATTCTCTACGGCCTGCTGTTGGGCTGGAAATAAGGACGGCAAATGAGTAAGCGTTGGTATGTCGTCCATGTGTATTCCGGCATGGAAAAAAGCGTGCACAAGGCCCTGAACGAGCGCATCGAGCGCGCGGGCCTGCAAACGTCTTTCGGCCGCATTCTTGTGCCCTCCGAGGAAGTCGTCGAGGTCAAGGGTGGCCAGAAGTCGATCACCGAGCGCCGCATTTTTCCCGGTTACGTCCTTGTTGAAATGGATCTGACCGACGAAACGTGGCATCTGGTCAAGAACACCAACCGTGTCACCGGCTTTTTGGGTGGCTCGGGCAATCGTCCGACCCCGATTTCCGAAAAGGAAGTCGAGAAGATCCTCTCCCAGATGGAAGAGGGCGTCGAGAAACCCCGCCCCAAGATCCTGTTCGAAGTGGGCGAGATGGTTCGGGTCAAGGAAGGTCCGTTTGCAGACTTCAACGGCAACGTCGAAGAAGTCAATTACGAAAAGAGCAAGGTGCGCGTGTCTGTCACCATTTTTGGTCGCGCCACGCCTGTCGAACTCGATTTCAGCCAGGTCGAAAAGACCTGAATTTAACCCCCGGGGAGCTCTGTCCACACAGGCCAGGGCGATATAACCCGCAAGGAGCAAAGCATGGCGAAGAAGATCGTCGGCTTTATCAAGCTGCAAGTACCGGCTGGTAAGGCTAACCCCTCCCCCCCGATTGGCCCGGCACTGGGTCAACGTGGCCTGAACATCATGGAATTCTGCAAGGCGTTCAACGCCAAGACCCAAGGCATGGAGCCGGGTCTGCCGATCCCCGTGGTGATCACCGCTTTCGCGGACAAGAGCTTCACCTTCATCATGAAGACCCCGCCCGCGACGGTCCTCATCAAGAAGGCTGCCGGCGTGCAAAAGGGTTCGTCCAAGCCGCACACCGACAAGGTCGGCACGCTGACCCGCGCGCAAGCTGAAGAAATCGCCAAGGCCAAGGGCCCCGATCTGACCGCCGCTGATCTGGACGCCGCTGTGCGCACGATCGCTGGCAGCGCCCGCAGCATGGGCATCACGGTTGAGGGGATCTAATCATGGCAAAGTTGTCCAAGCGCGCAGCCGCTATTGCGCAAAAGATCGACCGCACCAAGCTGTACCCGGTCGCTGAAGCCCTGACCCTGGTCAAGGAAACCGCCGTCGCCAAGTTCAATGAGTCGATTGACGTGGCTGTGCAGCTCGGCATCGACCCGAAGAAGTCGGACCAACTGGTTCGCGGTTCGGTCGTGCTGCCCGCCGGCACCGGCAAGTCGGTCCGCGTGGCCGTGTTCGCCCAAGGCGACAAGGCTGAGGCCGCCAAGGCCGCCGGCGCCGACATCGTCGGTCTGGACGATCTGGCCGACAGCATCAAGGCCGGTCAAATGGACTTTGACGTCGTCATCGCCTCGCCCGACACGATGCGTGTCGTTGGCGCCCTGGGTCAGATCCTGGGTCCGCGTGGCCTGATGCCGAACCCGAAGGTCGGCACCGTGACGCCCGACGTCGCCACCGCTGTCAAGAACGCCAAGGCCGGTCAGGTTCAGTACCGTACCGACAAGGCCGGCATCATCCACGCAACGATCGGCCGTGCGTCGTTCGGCGTGGAACAGCTGCAAACCAACCTGGCCGCTCTGGTCGACGCCCTGCAAAAGGCTCGTCCCGCAGCTGCCAAGGGCATTTACCTGCGCAAGCTCGCCGTTTCGTCCACGATGGGCGGCGGTGCGCGCGTGGAAATTGCCTCGCTGTCGGCTACCAACTAAGCCAACAGCTGTAAACGTACTTTGGGCTGCATCCGGATTCCTCCGGATGTTGCTGTCAAAGACCGCTGGAGCAGGGTAGTGGAAGGAATCTCCCTTCCGCAAGGAAAGCAGCATCGCCGCTGCCCCGCTTAATCCCGGAGCTCACACAGTCCGGATCCAGCGTAGACGGCGTCCCCAGGAAGATTTCTTTACACGAAGAACTCGACCAGGCGCCGCATTCGGTTGACGCGCAAGGCTCAGGCCCCAGGCGTCTTTTGATGGAGTGTTCAAACCGTGAGTCTCAATCGTCAAGAGAAAGCGGTGGTGATCGAGGAAGTCTCGGCGGAAGTCGCCAAGGCCCAATCGATTGTTATCGCTGAGTACCGTGGTCTGGACGTCGCCTCTGTCACCGTACTGCGCAAAACTGCGCGTGAATCGGGCGTGTATCTGCGTGTTCTGAAGAACTCGCTGGCCCGTCGTGCTGTTGCCGGCACGGCTTTCGAGCCGTTGGCCGAGCAACTGACCGGTCCGCTGATCTATGGCATCAGCGCTGATCCGGTTTCGGCGGCCAAGGTCATTGCTGGTTTCGCGAAAAGCAACGAAAAGCTGGTCATCAAGGCGGGCGCACTGCCCAACAACTTGCTGAACCAAGAAGGCGTGAAGGCTTTGGCCACCATGCCCTCGCGCGAAGAGTTGCTGTCGAAGCTGCTTGGCACCATGCAAGCCCCCATCGCGCAATTCGTGCGTACGCTCAACGAAGTTCCGACCAAGTTCGCCCGTGGCCTCGCGGCTGTGCGCGACCAAAAGGCAGCGGCCTAATCGCCCTGCTGTCCGGAATTCGCTGAACGACGAAGCGACACCCAAACCCTGGCATTACCAAAATATTTGGAGTTCTGAAAAATGGCACTTAACAAAGCTGAAATCCTTGACGCCATCGCTGGCATGACCGTGCTCGAGCTGTCCGAGCTGATCAAGGAAATGGAAGAGAAGTTCGGCGTGTCGGCTGCTGCCGCTGCCGTCGCTGTCGCTGCTCCCGCCGCTGGTGGCGCTGCCGCCGCTGCTGAAGAGCAAACCGAGTTCACCGTCGTCCTGCAAGAAGCCGGCGCGAACAAGGTCAGCGTCATCAAGGCCGTGCGCGAGCTGACCGGTCTGGGTCTGAAGGAAGCCAAGGACCTGGTCGACGGCGCTCCGAAGCCCGTCAAGGAAGCTGTGGCCAAGGCTGACGCCGAAGCCGCCAAGAAGAAGCTGGAAGAAGCTGGCGCCAAGGTCGAAGTCAAGTAAGACCTGCGTCAACTGCCCGGGGACAGCACAGTTTGCAGTCCCCGGGCTTTTGCGTTTCCAGGAAACCCCTACTGGGGTCATGCCCATTCAGTGGGGTTTCCTGGAGTCGTATCACCTGGGGCCGTGGTTGACGGCCCATGCAACCTCGAGTCGGAGTGCTCATGCCTTACTCGTACACCGAAAAAAAGCGCATCCGCAAAAGCTTCGCCAAGCGTGAAGACGTTCAAAACGTTCCTTTCCTTTTGGCGACACAGCTTCAATCCTACCTAACTTTCCTGCAGGCGGATACCGCCCCGTCCGATCGCGTAGCCGACGGTTTGCAGGCGGCGTTCTCGTCGATTTTCCCGATCGTTAGTCACAACGGTATGGCGCGCTTGGAGTTCGTGAGCTATGTGCTCGGCGAACCGGTGTTCGATGTCAAGGAATGTCAGCAACGTGGCCTGACCTATGCCTCGCCCCTGCGAGCCAAGGTCCGCCTTGTGCTGCTTGACCGCGAAGTCAGCAAGCCCACCGTGAAGGAAGTGAAGGAACAGGAAGTCTACATGGGCGAAATTCCGCTCATGACGGGCACGGGTTCCTTCGTCATCAACGGCACCGAGCGTGTCATCGTTTCCCAGCTGCACCGCTCCCCGGGCGTGTTCTTCGAACACGACCGCGGCAAGACGCACAGCTCCGGCAAGCTCCTGTTCTCGGCCCGCGTGATTCCTTACCGCGGCTCGTGGCTGGACTTCGAATTCGACCCGAAGGACGTCCTGTTCTTCCGCGTCGACCGTCGCCGCAAGATGCCGGTCACGATCCTGTGCAAGGCTATCGGCATGACGCCGGAATCCATCCTGGCCAACTTCTTCGACTTCGATAACTTCGAACTGAAGAGCGAAGGCGCGATGATGGAATTCGTGCCGGAACGTTGGAAGGGCGAAATGGCCCGTTTCGACATCGCCGACCGTTCGGGCAAGGTGATCGTCGAAAAAGACAAGCGCATCAATGCGAAGCATCTGCGCGACCTGGCTGCCGGCGGCATCCAGCGCATCTCCGTGCCCGAAGACTTCTTGTACGGCCGTGTGCTGGCCAAGAACATCGTTGACGAAGATACCGGCGAAGTCATCGCCAACGCCAACGACGAGATCACGGAAAGCGTGCTCGGCGCCCTGCGCGCCGCCAACGTGCACGACATCCAGGCCCTCTACACGAACGACCTGGACCGCGGCCCGTACATTTCGCAGACCCTGCGCACCGATGAAACCGCCGACCAGATGGCCGCGCGCGTTGCCATCTACCGCATGATGCGTCCTGGCGAACCGCCCACCGAAGAAGCGGTGGAAGCGCTGTTCCAGCGTCTGTTCTACAGCGAAGAAACGTACGATCTGTCGCGTGTTGGCCGCATGAAGGTCAACAGCCGCCTGGGCCGTGGTGAAGACATCACCGGCCCGATGACGCTGACCAACGAAGACATCCTTGAAACCATCAAGGTGCTGGTCGAGTTGCGTAACGGCCGTGGCCAGATCGACGACATCGACCACCTGGGCAACCGCCGCGTGCGTTGCGTGGGCGAACTGGCCGAGAACCAGTTCCGCGCCGGCCTCGTGCGCGTCGAACGCGCCGTCAAGGAACGTCTGGGCCAGGCCGAGACGGAAAACCTGATGCCGCACGACCTGATCAACTCCAAGCCGATCTCGGCCGCCATCAAGGAGTTCTTCGGTTCGAGCCAGCTGTCGCAGTTCATGGACCAGACCAACCCCCTGTCGGAAATCACGCACAAGCGTCGCGTTTCCGCCCTGGGCCCGGGCGGTCTGACCCGCGAGCGCGCCGGCTTTGAAGTCCGCGACGTGCACCCGACCCACTACGGCCGTGTCTGCCCGATCGAAACGCCTGAAGGCCCGAACATCGGCCTGATCAACTCCATGGCGCTGTACGCTCGCCTGAACGAGTACGGCTTCCTGGAAACGCCTTACCGCAAGATCATCGACGGCCGCGTCAGCGAGCAGATCGACTACCTGTCGGCCATCGAAGAAAGCCACTACGTCATCGCTCAGGCTAACGCCGCGCTGGACGAAGAAGGCCGCTTCGTGGACGACCTGGTCGCTTGCCGTGAAGCTGGCGAAACGATGCTGACCGCTCCGGCCAACGTGCACTACATGGACGTTGCCCCGTCGCAGATCGTGTCGGTTGCCGCCTCGCTGATTCCGTTCCTGGAACACGACGACGCGAACCGTGCACTGATGGGCGCCAACATGCAGCGTCAGGCCGTGCCTTGCCTGCGTCCGGAAAAGCCGGTCGTGGGTACGGGCATCGAGCGCACCGTGGCCGTTGACTCGGGCACGACCGTGCAGGCCCTGCGTGGCGGCCTGGTCGACCACGTCGACGCCGAGCGTGTCGTGATCCGCGTGAACGACGAAGAAAACGTCGCCGGCGAAGTCGGCGTCGACATCTACAACCTGATCAAGTACACGCGTTCCAACCAGAACACGAACATCAACCAGCGTCCCATCGTCAAGCGTGGCGACAAGGTCGCCAAGGGCGACGTGCTGGCCGACGGCGCATCGACCGACCTGGGCGAACTCGCCCTGGGTCAGAACATGCTGATCGCGTTCATGCCCTGGAACGGCTACAACTTCGAAGACTCGATCCTGATCTCCGAAAAGGTCGTGGCGGATGACCGCTACACCTCGGTGCACATCGAGGAACTGACGGTTGTCGCTCGCGACACGAAGCTCGGTCCGGAAGAAATCACCCGCGACATCAGCAACCTGGCTGAAACGCAGTTGAACCGCCTGGACGATTCCGGCATCACGTACATCGGTGCAGAAGTCAGCGCCGACGACGTGCTGGTCGGCAAGGTCACGCCGAAGGGCGAAACCCAGCTGACGCCGGAAGAAAAGCTGCTGCGCGCCATCTTCGGTGAAAAGGCGTCCGACGTTAAGGACACCTCGCTGCGCGTGCCCTCGGGCATGACAGGCACCGTGATCGACGTGCAGGTGTTCACGCGTGAAGGCATCGTGCGCGACAAGCGCGCCCAGTCCATCATCGACGATGAACTGCGCCGCTACCGCCAGGACCTGAACGACCAGCTGCGCATCGTTGAAAACGACCAGTTCGACCGTATCGAAAAGATGCTGGTCAACAAGACCGTCAACGGCGGCCCGCGCAAGCTGGCCAAGGGCGCCACGATCACCAAGGCTTACCTGGCCGATCTGGACCGCTGGCAGTGGTTCGACATTCGCCTGGCCGACGAGCCGCACGCCGTCGTGCTGGAACAGGCCAAGGAATCGCTCGAGCAGAAGCGTCATCAGTTCGATCTGGCCTTCGAAGAGAAGCGCAAGAAGCTGACGCAGGGCGACGAGCTGCCCCCGGGCGTGCTGAAGATGATCAAGGTCTACCTGGCCGTGAAGCGTCGTCTGCAGCCTGGCGACAAGATGGCAGGCCGTCATGGCAACAAGGGCGTGGTCTCGCGTATCACCCCGGTGGAAGACATGCCGCACATGGCTGACGGCACGCCGGCCGACATCGTTCTGAACCCGCTGGGCGTGCCCTCGCGGATGAACGTCGGCCAGGTGCTGGAAGTCCATCTGGGCTGGGCCGCCAAGGGCGTGGGCCACCGCATCGCCGACATGCTGCGCGATGAGCGTACGGCGCAGGTCAAGAACGTCCGTGCGTACCTGGACAAGGTCTACAACACGACCGGCACCGGCGCGCGCATCGACGAGCTGACCGACGACGAAGTCATGGAAATGGCCCAGAACCTCAAGAACGGCGTGCCGTTCGCGACGCCCGTCTTCGACGGCGCGACCGAAGAGGAAATCACCACGATGCTGGAACTGGCCTATCCGGACGACGTCGCCAAGCGCATGGCGTTGACGCCTTCGCGTACGCAGGCGTGGCTGTTCGACGGCCGCACGGG
The DNA here is from genome assembly GCF_000236785.1 of Achromobacter arsenitoxydans SY8. Lineage (GTDB taxonomy): Bacteria > Pseudomonadota > Gammaproteobacteria > Burkholderiales > Burkholderiaceae_B > Achromobacter > Achromobacter arsenitoxydans. Next base: position 7,925 of record NZ_AGUF01000003.1, read on the forward strand.
CGAGCAATTCGAACGCCCCGTGACCGTCGGCTACATGCACTACCTGAAGCTGCACCACTTGGTCGACGACAAGATGCACGCGCGTTCCACCGGCCCGTACTCGCTGGTGACCCAGCAGCCGCTGGGCGGCAAGGCGCAGTTCGGCGGTCAGCGTTTCGGGGAAATGGAAGTGTGGGCGCTGGAAGCATACGGCGCCGCCTACACCCTGCAGGAAATGCTGACGGTGAAGTCGGACGACATCAACGGCCGTACCAAGGTATACGAAAACATCGTCAAGGGCGACCACGTCATCGACGCCGGCATGCCGGAATCGTTCAACGTGCTGGTCAAGGAAATCCGCTCGTTGGCCCTGGACATGGATTTGGAGCGTAACTAATGAAAGCGCTACTCGACCTCTTTAAGCAAGTCTCGCAAGACGAGCAATTCGATGCCATCAAGATCGGCATCGCCTCGCCCGAGAAGATCCGTTCGTGGTCTTACGGCGAAGTTCGCAAGCCCGAGACCATCAACTACCGCACGTTCAAGCCTGAGCGCGACGGCCTGTTCTGCTCCAAGATCTTTGGCCCGATCAAAGACTACGAATGCCTTTGCGGCAAGTACAAGCGCCTGAAGCATCGTGGCGTGATCTGCGAGAAGTGCGGCGTCGAAGTTACCGTTGCCAAGGTTCGCCGTGAACGCATGGGCCACATCGAACTGGCCAGCCCTGTCGCGCACATCTGGTTCCTGAAGAGCCTGCCGTCGCGTCTGGGCATGGTGCTCGACATGACCCTGCGCGACATCGAACGCGTCCTGTACTTCGAAGCCTGGTGCGTGATCGAACCCGGCATGACGCCGCTCAAGCGCGGCCAGATCATGTCGGATGACGATTTCCTCGCCAAGACCGAAGAGTACGGCGACGACTTCCGTGCCCTGATGGGCGCGGAAGCCGTGCGCGAACTGCTGCGCACCATCGACATCGACCGCGAAGTGGAAACGTTGCGCGGCGAACTGAAGGCCACCAGCTCGGAAGCCAAGATCAAGAAGATCTCCAAGCGCCTGAAGGTGCTGGAAGGCTTCCAGAAGTCGGGCATCAAGGCCGAGTGGATGGTCATGGAAGTGCTGCCCGTGCTGCCGCCGGACCTGCGTCCGCTGGTGCCGCTGGACGGCGGCCGCTTCGCGACCTCCGACCTGAACGACCTGTACCGCCGCGTCATCAACCGCAACAACCGCTTGAAGCGCCTGCTGGAGCTCAAGGCGCCGGAAATCATCCTGCGCAACGAAAAGCGGATGCTGCAGGAAGCCGTCGACTCGCTGCTGGATAACGGTCGTCGCGGCAAGGCCATGACGGGCGCCAACAAGCGCCAGCTCAAGTCGCTGGCCGACATGATCAAGGGCAAGAGCGGTCGTTTCCGTCAGAACCTGCTGGGCAAGCGCGTCGACTACTCGGGCCGTTCGGTCATCGTGGTGGGTCCGCAGCTCAAGCTGCACCAGTGCGGCCTGCCCAAGCTGATGGCCCTGGAACTGTTCAAGCCGTTCATCTTCAATCGTCTGGAGATGATGGGCCTGGCCACGACCATCAAGGCTGCCAAGAAGCTGGTCGAAAGCCAGGAACCGGTGGTCTGGGACATCCTGGAAGAAGTCATCCGCGAACATCCGGTCATGCTGAACCGTGCGCCCACGCTGCACCGTTTGGGCATCCAGGCGTTCGAGCCGGTCCTGATCGAAGGCAAGGCGATCCAGCTGCACCCGCTGGTTTGCGCGGCGTTCAACGCCGACTTCGACGGCGACCAGATGGCCGTCCACGTGCCGCTGTCGCTGGAAGCCCAGCTCGAAGCGCGCACGCTGATGCTGGCGTCGAACAACGTGCTGTTCCCGGCTAACGGTGAACCGTCGATCGTGCCGTCCCAGGACATCGTGCTGGGTCTGTACTACACGACGCGCGAGCGCATCAACGGCCGCGGCGAAGGCATCTTCTTCACCGACGTCGCCGAAGTGCAACGTGCCTACGACAACGGCGAAGTCGAGCTGCAAAGCCGCGTCACCGTGCGTCTGAAGGAACACGAGCGCGACGAGAACGGCGAATGGCAGCCCGTGATCCGCCGTCATGAAACGACGGTCGGCCGCGCGCTGCTGTCCGAGATCCTGCCGAAGGGCCTGCCCTTCACCGTCCTGAACAAGGCGCTGAAGAAGAAGGAAATCTCGCGTCTGATCAACCAGTCGTTCCGCCGTTGCGGCCTGCGCGACACGGTGATCTTCGCCGACAAGCTGATGCAGTCGGGCTTCCGCCTGGCGACGCGCGGCGGTATCTCGATCGCCATGGGCGACATGCTGATCCCGACCGCCAAGGAAGGCATCCTGGCCGAAGCCAGCCGCGAAGTGAAGGAAATCGACAAGCAGTACTCGTCGGGTCTGGTCACGTCCCAAGAGCGCTACAACAACGTTGTGGACATCTGGGGCAAGGCCGGCGACAAGGTCGGCAAGGCGATGATGGAACAACTGGCCACCGAGCCCGTGACCAACCGTCACGGCGAGGAAGTGCGCCAGGAGTCGTTCAACTCCATCTACATGATGGCTGACTCGGGCGCCCGCGGTTCGGCCGCCCAGATCCGCCAGCTGGCCGGTATGCGCGGCCTGATGGCCAAGCCGGACGGTTCCATTATCGAAACGCCCATTACCGCGAACTTCCGTGAAGGCCTGAACGTACTCCAGTACTTCATCTCCACTCACGGCGCGCGTAAGGGTCTGGCCGATACGGCACTGAAGACCGCGAACTCGGGTTACCTGACCCGCCGTCTGGTCGACGTGACGCAGGATCTGGTCATCACGGAAGACGACTGCGGCACTTCGCAGGGCTACAACATGAAGGCCCTGGTCGAAGGCGGTGAAGTCATCGAACCGTTGCGCGACCGTATCCTGGGCCGCGTGGCCGCCGTGGACATCGTCAATCCTGACACGCAGGAAACGGCCATCGTTGCCGGCACCCTGCTGGACGAAGACCTGGTCGACACCATCGACCGCATCGGCGTGGACGAAGTCAAGGTCCGCACCCCGCTGACCTGCGAAACGCGTCATGGCCTGTGCGCCCACTGCTACGGCCGCGACCTTGGCCGCGGCACCTCGGTCAACCAGGGCGAGGCTGTCGGCGTCATCGCTGCCCAATCCATCGGTGAACCGGGCACGCAGCTGACGATGCGTACGTTCCACATCGGTGGCGCGGCGTCGCGTTCGGCCCTGGCCAGCGCGGTGGAAACCAAGTCCACCGGTACGGTCGGCTTCGCCAGCACGATGCGCTACGTCACGAACGCCAAGGGCGAACGTGTGGCGATCTCGCGCTCCGGCGAACTGGCGATCTTCGACGACAACGGCCGCGAACGCGAACGCCACAAGATCCCGTACGGCGCGACCGTGCTGGTGGGCGATGGCGAAGCCGTGAAGGCTGGCGCGCGTCTGGCGACGTGGGATCCGCTGACCCGTCCTATCGTGTCGGAGTACGGCGGCGCCGTCCGCTTCGAGAACATCGAAGAAGGCGTGACCGTTGCCAAGCAGGTGGACGAAGTCACCGGCCTGTCGACGCTCGTCGTCATCACGCCGAAGACCCGTGGCGGCAAGATCGTCATGCGTCCGCAGATCAAGCTGGTCAACGAAAACGGCGAAGACGTCAAGATCGCCGGCACCGATCACTCGGTGAACATCTCGTTCCCGGTTGGCGCGCTGATCACGGTGCGCGACGGTCAGCAGGTTGCCGTGGGTGAAGTTCTGGCGCGTATTCCGCAAGAATCGCAAAAGACCCGCGACATTACCGGCGGTCTGCCGCGTGTGGCTGAACTGTTCGAAGCCCGCTCGCCGAAGGACGCCGGCATGCTCGCCGACGTCACCGGCACGGTTTCGTTCGGCAAGGACACGAAGGGCAAGCAGCGCCTGGTCATCACCGACCTGGAAGGCGTGAGCCACGAGTTCCTGATTCCGAAGGAAAAGCAGGTTCTGGTGCACGACGGCCAAGTGGTGAACAAGGGCGAAATGATCGTGGACGGCCCGGCCGATCCCCACGACATCCTGCGCCTGCAGGGCATCGAGAAGCTGGCGACGTACATCGTCGACGAAGTGCAGGACGTTTACCGTCTGCAGGGCGTGAAGATCAACGACAAGCACATCGAAGTGATTGTTCGTCAGATGCTGCGCCGTGTGAACATCGTCGATGCGGGCGATACCGAGTTCATCCCGGGCGAGCAAGTCGAGCGCTCCGAGCTGCTGAACGAGAACGACCGCGTCACCGCTGCTGATCTGCGCCCGGCCACGTACGACAACGTGCTGCTCGGTATCACGAAGGCTTCGCTGTCGACCGACTCGTTCATTTCGGCCGCTTCGTTCCAGGAAACCACCCGTGTCCTGACCGAAGCCGCCATCATGGGCAAGCGCGACGACCTGCGCGGCTTGAAGGAAAACGTCATCGTCGGCCGCCTCATCCCGGCGGGTACCGGCCTGGCTTACCACCACGCGCGTCGCGACAAGGAAGAGCTGGAGGCCGCGGAACGCGAAGCCGCTCGCCAGCTGGCCAACCCGTTCGAAGACTCGCCGGTCACGGTGGGCTCGGACGCGGAAGCCCCGGCTTCCGACACCGGCACCGAGGATTCCGCCGAATAAGCGGAGCGCCCCTTGCAGGTTGCCCCGCCCGGTCGCGGGACAGCCTGGAAAACAAAAGGCCGCTGATGCAAATCAGCGGCCTTTTTTTGTGCGCGCGACGCCTGCGCAAGCAAGGGTGCAGGAGGACTACTTTGCGGCCTGCGCGCGGGCGCGTTGGAAGGCGGGCCCCCAGACCGGATGGCCGGCTTCGTTTGCGGCAAGCTCGAAAGCGGGATCCAGGGCCAGGATGCGGGAGAAGCTGTCTTCGCAGAGCTGCGTGTAGCGGCTGACGCAGTAGCTGAAAGCCTGAAGCTTGTAGGCTTCGATGCGCACCGCCTTGGAAGAGGTTGCCAAGGTATCGGACGTGGCGACGTTGCGGATGACTTCGCCATAACGGCCGGCGCCGTATTGGTCTCGCACCTGTTGCAGTTGGCTCAATGCCTCGGCGGTGGGCGGACTTTCGGGCTGCGGCGAGGAGATTCCGGCGCAGCCAGCCAGAAGGACCGAAAAGCCGAGCAGACTGCTCAGGATGCGAATTTTCATGGCTTCCAAAGATGTAGAGTGATGAGACGGTACGCTATCGTGCCACAGCCTGATGCGCTCGGACATTTTCGGCAATGTCCTAACGGTGCGGATTGGATAATATTCCGCCTAAATCACCCATCAACCCGTTTTGGCGCCCAGGCGCAGCTTCGATCATGTCTTCTTCCGCCGGCCTGTTGACGCCGCGTGGCCCCTTTTCCGGCGCCGCGCCGCTGGCATTGCGCCCTTTGAGCGCCATCGCCGCCAGCGCGGCCGGCGGCGTTCCTGAATCGCGCATCAAGCGGCTGCTGTCCGACCTTCTGCCGTCCCTGGTCGCATTGCATGCGCAGGGTGAGATTTGCGGCGATATCTCCCTGGATACCGTCGGCATGGACGAGGGCGCCCGCGCCCACCTGTTGCCCGAACTGGTGGTTGCGCGGTCGCGGCGCGCCAGCAGGACGCCAGCCGCCGGCTTCGCGCCCTTCGAGCTGTACACCGATTCGATGGACTGGCCGCGAGGCCCCTGGAGCGATATCTACTCCTTGTGCGCGGTGGCGTATGTGCTCGTCACCGGCAACCGGCCGCCACCGGCTCCAGAGCGCCGGGCCCACGACGATTATGAGCCCCTGACGTCGCTGGGGCTTGCCAAGTATGGCCAGGACTTTTTAGGCGTTATCGACTCGGGTCTGTCGATGGATCCGCAGGACAGGCCGCAGACGCTTGCCGCTCTGGCGGGCCTGCTGGGCGTGGCTGCTTACGCCGAACCGGAGCCGGCCGCCGAGGACGCCGCCGATACGGCTCGCTTCGCGCCGGCCGCAGGCATGCCTGCGCGGCACGAGCCCGCCCGCCGGCGCCGGCCCCTGCTGGCGCTGCTGCTGCTTGTGGCGCTCGTCGGCGCAGGCGTGTACGCGTGGTTCCAATTCGGCATGGGCACCCCCAATGCCCTGATTACCCGCTCGGAACTCGTACAACCCAACCCGCCGGTCGTGCATCCGCTGCCGCCGCCGGCGACGGCGCCCACGGCACCTCCGCCCACGATGCCGCCGGCGCCCGCCGCCCAGGTTCCTGGCGACCTCCCGTCGCTGATCCAGGGCGGCTCCAGTTCGGCGCCAACGGCGCCGGCGTCTCCCGCCGAACCCGTTGCGACGCCGGCGGCGCCGCCTCCGGCGCTCGCGGAGCAAGAATCGCCGCCAGCCCCGGTCGCCGTCGATGAGGCGTCCAAACCCAAGCCCGTGCCGGTCAGTGTGCGCCTGGACATCCTGCCTTGGGGTGAGGTGTGGATCAATGGCGCGGCGCGCGGCGTCAGTCCGCCCGTGAAAGAGCTGAAATTGCTTCCGGGCAAGTATCAGGTCGTCGTGCGTAACGCCGATCTGCCGCCGCTGCGCATGACGTTGGACGTCAAGGCGGGCAGGCCAGCCGTCATTTCGCACACGTTCAAGTAGGCGCGCACTGCGGCACGCTTGCCCCGGCGCCCGAGGGCGGCGAGCGTCCGGCATTGCCGGCGACGCGCTGGCGAAGTCACGCTTTCGGCAGGCGCAGCGTAAATGTCGAGCCGGAGCCCGGTTCGCTCCGGACCTCGACGGAGCCGCCAAGGCGCTCCGCCACCGTGCGCACGAACGCCAATCCCAATCCCGCGCCGCCGACATCGTCGCGCGACTCGACGCCTACTCGCGAGAAGGGCTCGAACAAGCGGGCCAGATCCTGCTGCGCGATGCCTTGGCCCTGGTCGCGAATCGCCACCCGCCAATGGCCGGGTTCCTCCTCAATGCCGCATTCAATGCGAGTGTCCGACGGGCTGTACTTGATCGCATTGTCGATGAGGTTACACAGGGCTCGCATCAGCAGCGTCTGATCGCCTCGGGCATACGCAACCGGCACGGGCGCCTGCGCTTCGAGCAGGATGCCGCGCTTATTGGCGGACGGCCACAGATCATCTATGGCGTCCTGCAGCAGGCTGCCCAGGTCCAGATCCACGGCGCTTATCACCATGGACTCGGCGCGCGTCAGATGCACGAAGTCGTCGACCAGGCGCAATGTGCGATTGGCCAGCATGGCAATGCGCTTGAGTGTGTCTTCCCGGGCCTGCGGCGCGGCGGACCCCTCCTGCGCCATCTCTACCAGGGCCAGGATGGAACTTTGCGGAGCGCGCATGTCGTGGGAAATGAAGCGCAGTGTCTCTTCGCGCTGGCGCTCTGCCTGGCGGATGCCCGAAATATCGGTCAGCGTGACCACGTTGCCCGCGAAGTGGCCTTCGGCGGTGTGGATCGGGGCGCATTTCAGGATCAGGTCGCGTCCCGCGTGATCACGCACCTCCAGGTCGGCGCTCCAGGGCGATGCGGCGTCGGTCGGGCTGCGGCCGCTCAACGCGTCCGCTACGCGCTGCCGGGTGGCCTCGTCCGACAGGGTTCTTTCGAGCAGATGGGCTGCGGGGCGGCCTACGCGCGGAGGCCGGATGCCAAGCCGCTGGAAGTACATGATGGCGGCCTGGTTGCGGAATCGCATGCGGCCGTCCTGATCGAAAACCAGCGTTGCGTCCGGCATGCCATCGAGACCGTCGGCAAGGAATCGGCGCAGGTTGCGCACGCGCGCGAGCGCGCGCCGCAGTTCGCCGATCCGGCTTTCCAGGGACGCGTTCGGATTGGCTAGCGGCACCCGGGCCTCGTTGAGCACGGGCGGGTATTCACGTTGCAGGCGGCGCAGCTCATTGTCCATGTAGCGCAACGCGGCTTCCTGGCTGCGCCAACTCCATAGGGGATAGCACAACGCAACGCCGGCCAGGGCCGCCGTCGGCGCAAACCACAGGCTGGCGTGCGCCAGCAGCAGCCACGCGGCCAGCGGGATACCGGCCAGCAGGGCGAGGCTGACCAGCAATGCCTGCTTCGGAGACAGGCGCCACAGGGCCAGGCAGGCCAGCAGGACGGGCAGGGCAGCAAACAGCGCGTTCCACCAGGCCGCTGGCCGCTGGTAGGCGATGTCGGAGCGTGCCGCCTGCAGGATGTTGGCGATTATCTCCACGCCCGATATGCCGCTGACATCGTGCGACACCGGCGTCGGATAGTCGTCGCCCATGCCAGTGGCCCAGGCGCCAACCAGGACATACTTGCCTCGCAGTTCTTCCGGGGGCAGGTCGCCGCGCAGCACGGACAGGTAAGACACTGTGCGCATGTGGGCTGGGGGGCCGGCATAGGGAATCAGAATCCGGCCTTCGGCATCGGCGCGCTTCAGCAGGCGCTGCGCATGGTCGGATTCGCCGCCGACTTCCAGCATCGAGATGGCCAGGTGGTTGCGGCGGTCACCGGCGAATTGCACAGACAGCGCGGCTTTGCGCACTACGCCGTCGGAATCGATCACAGCATTGATGAACCCTGTCGAAGCCGCGGCCTGCGCCAGTTCGGCGATGGGCAAGCCGATGGCGCCCGGTTTCCTGATGCGGTCCAGCACCACCGGCAGCACCGTGCGGCCGTTGCGCCGCAGGCTGTTGGCGAGGATCGCGTCATCGCCAGCCTTGATGGTGTCGGGTTCCGCGAAGATCAGGTCCAGGCCGACGGCGCGGGCTCCGTTCAGCCGGTCGATCAACGCGGCGTGGATGGCGCGCCGCCAGGGCCAGCGTCCCAACGCCTCGATGCTGGCGTCGTCGATGGCCACAACCAGGATCTCCGGGTCGGCCGCGCGCCCGGTCATCATGACGGCGCGATCATAAATGACCTGGTCCAGCCGTCCCAGCCCGTTGAACGCCCCAAGGACCGCGGCCAGCGCCGCCAGGGCCAGCGTCAGCCACAGGCCGGAGCGAGAGGGCCGTTCCTGGGAGTCGGCGGGATCGGCCATGGAACGGGTTCTAGTACGCGGTCAGGGTCACGAGTCCGCCCGTGCCGCTGCCCACGCTCAGTCCGAACGACGTCAGCAGCATGTTGGCGCCTTCGAATGTTTGGACAGAATCCTGGCCGTTCAAACCCAGGTTGTCCACGGCGCGCACCGATACGTAGAAAGTGCCGGGGCCGGGGGCGCTGAAGCGGATGTCGTTGCCGGGGAAACTGGCCGACGAGACCGGCAGGGCGCCATCCGCATCGCGCGAGACGCGCACCAGATAGCTCTGCGCGCCCGGCACTGGGGCGAATGCGCTGGTCCAGGCGCCGCCGACACGAACCGGGTCACCCAGTTGCGGCGCCGCCAGGAGCGCTCGGACCCCCGAGACGGAACCGTCGGCCCCGACGGCTGCGCCGTAGCCCCCGTTCACCGCAACGGGCTTGGCCGGCGGCGTCGCGCCGGGCGCATGCGGCTGCAGTCGCACGCTGCCTTCCAGCACTTCGCTGTGGACGCCATGATCCCCGCTCTGCACCCGGAATCGGGTGCCGCGCACACCCGTGACGGCGACTGGTGTGCGGATCTCGAAACGGCCGACGCCACTGCCTGAGGGGGCGACGGTCGACTCCACACCGCCCCGGCGGACGTTGACAATCGAATCGGTCAGCGCAGTGCCTTCGAACTGGCGCAGCCGGGTCAGTTCCACGGCGCCGTTGGACGGCAGGGTGAGCTTGGAGCCGTCGGCCAGTTCCAACGTGACAAAGCCGTTGGGGGCGGTCTCGAGGGTGCTGCCTTCGGACACCAGAGTCCCGGGTTGCGGCGCCTTGCCATCGAGCGCGGCCTGGCCGCTGACGTGCACGACCGTGGCCTGCGCCTCGCGCACGGGAATCATGGACAGGGGGATATGCAGTTCCAGGCCGATGGGCATGGCCTCGGGCGCCGTCACGCTATTCAACGCCTGCAGCCGGGTCCAGTTCGACTGGTTGCGCGTATAGCGGTTGGCCAGTTCGATCAGGGTCTCACCCGGACGGACCCGATGGATGAAGTCCTCGCCCAGGGCGCCGGCCGGCTGGCCGAGCGCGGGGGAGCCAAGGGTGACGCAGGACAGCAGGACAAACAAAGAAAGCGCGCGGCTGCGGCTCATGGTGATCAATTCTCCAGGGGGGGCGGGCCGCAGCGCTATTGCGGACTGCTCTGCGTGTCTTCGGATGGGCTGACCAGTTCAAGCCGGTAGCCAAGCGCATAGGACGAGGTCAGGCGTACGCCGTGCTGGGGACGCAGCTGGAGCTTTTGCCGGATGTTCGACAGGTGCGTGTCCAGCGTGCGCGACGTGGCAGGAATCTCCCGGTTCCACACGCACTCGGCCAGCACGTCACGCGACATCAACCGGCCAAGGTTGCGGAAAAACAGCAGCGCCAGTTCGAACTCCTTGGGCGCCAGCGGCATCGCGACGCCGTCCAGCATGATGGCGCGCGCAGTGGGTTCGATGCGATAGCGCGCGACGTCAAAGACGTCGTCGCCAGGTTCGGCGATCTGGCTGCGCCGCAGCAGGGCCGCCACGCGCGCGAGGAGTTCCAGGGGACGCATCGGCTTGACGATGTAGTCATCCGCTCCGGCGCGCAGACCTTGCACAAGATCGTCTTCGCTGGACCGGTTGGTCAGGAAGATGACGGGAATGCGAGGGCCGATATTGGTGCGCAACCAGCGGACTACGTCGTCGCCGTCGATATCGGGCAAGTGCCAGTCGAGCAGGACCAGATCGAAGGATTCGTTGCGCAATGCGGCCAGAAGGTCCCGGCTCTGGTGATAGCTGGTGCAAGCGTAACCGGCGGTTGTCAGAACTTGCTGGATGCGCCGAGCCTGGTCCAGGTCGTCTTCCAGCGACGCGATTTTCATCAGACGAGTTCTCGCGAGGATTTGCAGCGCAGGCGCGCTCTGTGGCGTCCTATTGCAATAGGGTGGGGAGTATGTGTAATCGAATGATAACTCGGTAGACCCCCTCGCCGGCTACGTTATGGCAAGAACTGTCAAACATTGCAAAGTTGACGAATCTTGACTGGAGTTGTTGCATTACAGCGCGCCAAACTGTCTCAACCATTACACGAGCCGCGAATAACAGCAGGCAGTGCAAGGGGCGGATCGCAGACCGGAAGAGATATGAATCAATTGCGCATACTAATGATGTCCCCGGACGAAGCCGTTCGAAGCACGGCGGTGTCCGCGCTGCTGCAGGCCGGAATATCGGCTCGCGGCTGCTCGACTTCGCTTGAATTGTTCGGATTGCTCAACAGTAGCCACCACGACGCCGTCGTCCTCGATGTCGGGGCCGCGGGCGAAATCGGCTATGCGTTGGTCGCGCGGCTGCATAGTTCGGCGCCGCTCGGCATTGTGGTGATCGGCCACGGCATGTCCGTGGACGCCCGCTTGCGGTGTCTGCAGAGCGGGGCGGACGCGTGCCTGCCGGATCCCCAGGATCCCCGGGAACTCGTATGCCTCCTGTTGTCGCTGGCGCGTCGGCTGCCCACCGAGGTGAATCTGCCCCCGACGGAAGAGCCTGCCGTGGGCAAGTGGGAATTGCGTGACCAGGGATGGACCCTCTTGGCGCCGTCGGGCACGACCCTGTCGCTATCGGCCAATGAACGCCTCGTTGTGCGCGCGCTATTGGATGTGGCGGGCAGGGCGGTGGGCCGAGAGGCGCTGGGCAACGAACTGCAGGTCGACGGGGCCGCCATCCGTTCCAGCAGCGCGCGCAGCATCGACGTCATCGTCAGCCGCTTGCGCCGCAAGGCGGAACAGGCGGGCCTTATCCTGCCGATCCGCACGGTGTACGGCAGCGGTTACCTGTTTACGGACCGGTAACGGCTCCGAAAACAGTACACTGAGCTCCGCCCGCACAGGCAGGGATTGCCCGTAGAAGGCCTCCCGCTACAGCCTCACGGCTTATCTGCAAGTCGTCAGTTACGTGGCCCCAATTTTCGCCAGCCGCCCGCAACTGCCCGTCTTCTGACGGCAACGTGCCGCTCAGCAGCACTTACAAAATACTTTGACAGCAAGCCTTGATCTCAGTTATGCTAAAGGGCTTACTGCTTTATTTCGCGCGCAAAATCTGCACGCTCATTCAGACAGTTCAGGGTCAGGAAACCAAGGTGCGTCACGAGCCTTTTGTTTTCGGGCACATCAGTAGCAACTGTTCGTCTGGCTGCATCCGGTTTTGTGCGTTTGTCATGGTTTGTTGGCAAGCCCGCTCTTTTACGTATTTGAACGTTTGAGGCGGTTTTGCGCGAACTGCCTTCTCCGAAAAGCTCACCCGCTTCAGGAGACGAGTACGTAAGTACTTACCAGTGGTACGTAAAAGGGATTTCAAAGGTCATGCCTACCATTAGCCAACTCGTGCGCAAGCCGCGCGAAGTCAGCATCATCAAAAGCAAGAGCCCCGCGCTCGAAAACTGCCCGCAACGCCGCGGCGTGTGCACTCGCGTGTACACCACCACCCCCAAGAAGCCGAACTCCGCTCTGCGTAAGGTTGCCAAAGTGCGTCTGACCAACGGTTACGAAGTCATTTCGTACATCGGCGGTGAAGGCCACAACCTGCAAGAGCACTCGGTGGTTCTGGTGCGTGGCGGTCGTGTGAAGGACTTGCCCGGTGTGCGTTATCACATCGTGCGCGGTTCCCTCGACCTGCAAGGCGTTAAGGATCGTAAGCAAGCCCGCTCGAAGTACGGCGCCAAGCGCCCGAAGAAGGCCTAATTACGAGTCAGCAGTACCCCCGCGTGGCGGAGTTCCGTCACCAGGGAAGTGCGACCGCGCCATCCAGATGATGGGAAGGTGCGCGGCACGTAAGGGGTCGTCCCAATGGGCGGCCATGGCCGTGTAATGAAACACGGTTCAACTGAACAGACACAAGGAAGCAACAATGCCCCGTCGTCGCGAAGTACCCAAGCGCGAGATTCTGCCCGATCCCAAGTTCGGCAGCGTCGAGCTCGCCAAGTTCATGAACGTCGTCATGCTGGACGGCAAGAAGGCCGTCGCCGAGCGCATCGTCTACGGTGCCCTCGAGCAAGTGCAAACCAAGACCGGCAAAGAGCCGATCGAAGTTTTCAGCCTGGCGATCAACAACATCAAGCCGATCGTCGAAGTGAAGAGCCGCCGCGTTGGCGGTGCCAACTACCAAGTGCCGGTTGAAGTGCGCCCCGTGCGCCGCCTGGCCCTGGCTATGCGTTGGCTCCGTGAAGCCGCCAAGAAGCGTGGCGAAAAGTCGATGGATCTGCGCCTTGCTGGCGAACTGATCGACGCCTCCGAAGGTCGTGGCGCCGCGATGAAGAAGCGCGAAGACACGCACAAGATGGCAGAGGCCAACAAGGCCTTCAGCCATTTCCGCTGGTAATTTAAGGACTAATCCACCATGGCCCGCAAAACCCCGATCGAGCGCTATCGCAACATTGGTATCTCTGCGCACATCGATGCAGGGAAAACCACCACGACCGAACGTATCCTGTTCTACACCGGCGTCAATCACAAGATTGGCGAAGTGCATGATGGCGCAGCCACCATGGACTGGATGGAGCAAGAGCAAGAGCGTGGCATCACCATTACGTCGGCTGCTACGACGGCGTTTTGGCGTGGCATGGCCGGCAATTACCCCGAGCACCGCATCAACATCATCGACACCCCGGGACACGTGGACTTCACCATCGAGGTGGAACGTTCCATGCGCGTCCTGGACGGTGCTTGCATGGTCTACTGCGCGGTGGGCGGTGTTCAGCCCCAGTCCGAAACCGTGTGGCGCCAAGCCAACAAGTACGGCGTGCCGCGTCTGGCCTTCGTCAACAAGATGGACCGCACTGGCGCGAACTTCTTCAAGGTCTATGACCAGCTGAAGAACCGCCTGCGCGCCAATCCCGTGCCGATCGTCATCCCCATCGGGGCCGAAGACACGTTCCAAGGCGTGATCGACCTGGTCAAGATGAAGGCGATCATCTGGGACGAAGCCAGCCAAGGCACCAAGTTCGACTACAAGGACATCCCGGCCGAACTGGAAGGCACCGCTGCCGAATGGCGCGAGAAGCTGGTTGAAGCCGCCGCCGAGTCGTCGGAAGAGCTGATGAACAAGTACCTGGAAACGGGTTCCTTGGAAGAAGCCGAAATCAACCTGGCCATCCGTCAACGCACCATCGCTGGCGAAATCCAGCCGATGCTGTGCGGCACTGCCTTCAAGAACAAGGGCGTGCAGCGCATGCTGGACGCGGTCATCGACTACCTGCCTTCGCCCGTGGACATCCCCCCGGTCGACGGCCAGGACGACGATGGCAACGCCATCAAGCGCAATGCCGACGACGCCGAAAAGTTCTCGGCTCTGGCATTCAAGCTGATGAGCGATCCGTTCGTGGGTCAATTGACCTTCGTGCGTGTGTACTCGGGCGTCCTGAAGTCCGGCGATACGGTCTACAACCCCATCAAGGGCAAGAAGGAACGTATCGGCCGCATTCTGCAGATGCACGCGAACAACCGCGAAGAAATCAAGGAAGTGTTGGCCGGCGACATCGCCGCCGTGGTTGGCCTGAAGGACGTGACCACCGGCGAAACGCTTTGCGACGTCGATTCGCACATCCTGCTGGAACGCATGGAATTCCCCGAGCCCGTGATCTCGCAGGCCGTGGAACCCAAGTCCAAGGCTGACCAGGAAAAGATGGGTCTGGCGCTGTCGCGTCTGGCTCAGGAAGATCCGTCGTTCCGCGTGCGCAGCGACGAAGAATCCGGCCAAACCATCATTTCCGGTATGGGCGAGCTGCACCTGGAAATTCTGGTCGACCGCATGAAGCGCGAATTCGGCGTGGAAGCCAACGTCGGCAAGCCGCAAGTGGCCTACCGCGAAACCATCCGCAAGACCTGCGAAGAAGTCGAAGGCAAGTTCGTCAAGCAGTCGGGCGGTCGTGGTCAGTACGGTCACGTGGTGCTGAAGGTCGAGCCCCTGGCTCCTGGCGGCGGCTACGAATTCGTGGACGCCATCAAGGGCGGTGTGGTTCCTCGCGAATTCATCCCCGCGGTGGACAAGGGCATCCAGGAAACGCTGCCTTCGGGCATCCTGGCCGGCTACCCGGTCGTGGACGTCAAGGTCACGCTGTTCTTCGGTTCGTACCACGACGTGGACTCGAACGAAAACGCGTTCAAGATGGCCGGCTCGATGGCATTCAAGGAAGGCATGCGCAAGGCTAGCCCCGTGCTGCTGGAACCGATGATGGCCGTTGAAGTCGAAACGCCGGAAGACTACGCTGGTACCGTGATGGGCGATCTGTCCTCGCGTCGCGGCATGGTTCAAGGCATGGACGACATGGTTGGCGGCGGCAAGACCATCAAGGCTGAAGTTCCCCTGGCCGAGATGTTCGGTTACGCCACGAACCTGCGTTCGCTGACGCAAGGCCGTGCCACGTACACGATGGAATTCAAGCATTACTCCGAGGCCCCCAAGAACGTCGCTGACGAAGTCATCGCCGCTCGGGCCAAGTAAATAACCCTTGCCAGGTCCGTCCAGTCGGACGGCCCTGGCAGAAATCAAGTTTCCTTGAAAGTTAAAGGATAGAGAT
>NZ_AGUF01000002.1 GCF_000236785.1 Achromobacter arsenitoxydans SY8
GGCCGCGCTGGACGTCTTCACGCTTGGTGCCGCGCAGCAGGATGCCCACGTTGTCGCCGGCTTGACCTTGGTCCAGCAGCTTGCGGAACATTTCCACGCCGGTGCAGGTCGTCTTGACCGTCGGCACCAGACCGACGATTTCGATTTCTTCGCCGACCTTGATGATGCCGCGTTCGATACGGCCGGTCACCACGGTGCCGCGACCCGAGATCGAGAACACGTCTTCAACCGGCATCAGGAACGCGCCGTCAACGGCACGCTCAGGCGTCGGGATGTACGAATCCAGCGCGGCGGCCAGCGCCATGATGGCTTGCTCGCCCAGTTCGCCCTTGTCGCCTTCCAGCGCCAGCTTGGCCGAACCCTTGACGATCGGGGTGTCGTCGCCCGGGAAGTCGTACTTGGACAGCAGTTCGCGAACTTCCATTTCCACCAGCTCGAGCAGCTCGGCGTCGTCAACCATGTCGGCCTTGTTCAGGAAGACGATGATGTACGGCACGCCAACCTGGCGGCTCAGCAGGATGTGTTCACGCGTTTGCGGCATCGGACCGTCAGCGGCCGACACGACCAGGATCGCGCCGTCCATCTGGGCAGCGCCCGTGATCATGTTCTTGACGTAGTCAGCGTGGCCCGGGCAGTCAACGTGCGCGTAGTGGCGCGATTCCGTTTCGTACTCGACGTGGGCCGTGTTGATCGTGATGCCGCGAGCCTTTTCTTCAGGAGTCGCGTCGATCTGGTCGTAGCCCTTGGCTTCGCCGCCGAACTTGTTCGACAGAACGGTCGTGATGGCCGCCGTCAACGTCGTTTTGCCGTGGTCAACGTGACCAATCGTACCCACGTTCACGTGCGGCTTGGTACGTTCAAACTTGCCTTTTGCCATGG
>NZ_AGUF01000001.1 GCF_000236785.1 Achromobacter arsenitoxydans SY8
CTGACTCCTGACCTGGATTGCGCTTCTGACTGAAGAAAAGAACTTGGAAATTTGTGGTGCCCATGGCGCGGATCGAACGCGCGACCTCTCCCTTACCAAGGGAGTGCTCTACCACTGAGCCACATGGGCAACTTGTACAGATATCAATCTTGGAGCGGGTGAAGGGAATCGAACCCTCGTCGTAAGCTTGGAAGGCTTCTGCTCTACCATTGAGCTACACCCGCGGCAAACCCTTTCACCTTCTCTTTCCCAAACCCTTCAAATCTAAGGCCGAGGAAACCTTACAGCCTTCTTTGCGAAGGCCGCCCAGTTCCCTAGGCCTTACATTGCAAATCCAGGCAAACCGCGCCTGGATTTAGGTATGGGTCTCTGGTGGAGGAGGTTGGATTCGAACCAACGTAGGCGCAAGGCCAACAGATTTACAGTCTGCCCCCTTTAACCACTCGGGCACCCCTCCAGCGGAGAACTTGAGATTATGAACACTTTCAAATCCGCTGTCAAACCATTCGGACGAAAAATTCAAAATTTCTGTTCTGCCACCGCCGCGTTTCCGCGCAGAGGGGGCGAAGCTTACAGGTTTCCGCGAATTGCTGCACGGAAAAGCTGAGAATATTTTTCTGCGGAGAAATTTACGGGGTTGGTGCCGGCCGAGGGATCCTCGCTGGCCATGCGCCCTACCCGGTCCGCTTCGGCCTCGTCCAGGCCGATATCCGCGAGGGTGTGCGGGATGCCTACGGCTTCGCGCAGACCCAGCACCCAATCGAGAACGGCGCCCGGCCCTGCTTGCGGCAGCCCCAGGTAGCGCGCCAGCGATTCAAGGCGCGGCGCTACCGCCTGCTGGTTGGCCTTCAGCACATAGGGCATCAGGATGGCGTTGAGCAGGCCGTGATGTGCGTCGTACAGCGCGCCTAGCGGGTGCGCCAGCGCATGCATGGCGCCCAGGCCGCGCTGGAACGCAGTGGCGCCCATGCTGGAAGCCACCAGCATCTGCTGGCGCGCCTGCAGGTCGGCGCCGTCCGCCACCGCCTGCGGCAGATATTCCTTGACCATGCGCATACCTTCGAGAGCGATACCGGCCGCCATGGGATGGAAGAACGGCGAGCAGTAGGCCTCCAGGTTGTGCGACAGCGCATCCATGCCGGTAGCCGCCGTAATCCTGGGCGGCAAGCCAACAGTGAGTTCGGCGTCCAGGATCACGATGGAGGGCAGCATGCGCGCATGGAAGATGATGCGCTTGACCTGCGCGGCCTCGTCGGTGATGACGGATGCGCGGCCCACTTCGGATCCTGTGCCCGCTGTCGTCGGCACAGCCACAACGGGCGCCATGCCGGCCACGTTTACGCGCAGATAGTTGTCGCCGATGTCTTCGAAGTCCCACAGGGGACGACTCTGGCCCGCCATCAGGGCAATGGCCTTCGCGGCATCCAGCGCAGAACCGCCGCCGAACGCGATCACGCCGTCGTGATTGCCTAGCTTGAACGCCGCGACGCCGTCGTCGACATTGCGTCCCGTCGGATTGCCCTTGATTTCGTGGAACACGGCGCACTCAAGGCCAGCTTCGCGGCAGGCGACCACCGCGTTGGCGATCATTGGCAGCGCGGCCAGTCCGGGATCCGTGACCAGCAAGGGGCGCGCCATGCCCAGTTCGAGGCACCACTGCGCCAGCTCGCGCACGCGGCCGGGGCCGGTCTTGACGGCGGTCGGGTAATTCCAGTTTACGGAGGGCACAGTCATGGTTCGATTCCCCGGGGCGTCGTGTCAGACGCTGCGCAGATGGAAGGATTTGGCCTGCGTGAGCGGCTCGAAGCCGACGGCCGATAGCGATACGCCCCGGCCCGAATTCTTGACGCCCGTCCAGGCGAGCGCCGGATCCAGGTAGTCGCAGCGGTTCATGAAGAATGTTCCAGTCCGGACCTGCCGGCCGATATGCAGCGCGGCGTCCTCATCTTGCGTAAACACGGCGGCGGTCAGGCCGTAGGGGCTGTCATTCATCAACGCGACGGCTTGTTCGTCGGTCTCCACCGGCATGATGCCGACAACAGGCCCAAAGCATTCGTCGTTCATGATGCGCATGCGGTGGTCAACTTGGGTCAGCAACGCCGGCGCGACGTAAGGCGAGTCTTCACTCGCATTTTTAAAATGTGATGAATCAATCATATTTCTGGCGCCGGCGGCGATCGCCTCTTGTATGACATCGCGGATTTCGGCGGCCGCGCGGGTCCGCACGACCGGACCGAGGGTCGTCTCGGCGTCCAGCGGGTTTCCCAGCACGTACTGATTGGTGAGCGCCACGGCGCGTTCGATGAACTCGTCGTAGCGTGCGCGGGCAACGTAGATCCGCTGTATGCCGCAGCAGGACTGGCCTGAGTTGAAGAAGGCGCCGTCAACGAGGGTTTCGACCGCATGGTCCAGCCTGGCGTCGGCCCGCACGTAGGCTGGGTCGTTCCCGCCAAGTTCCAGGCCCACGCCGATGAAACGTCCGGCCGCGCCTTCCTCAACGGACCGGCCGCCCCGCACCGATCCGGTGAAGGATACGTAGCCGATCTCTGGCGCGCGGACCAGCCGCTGCGCGATGTCGTGGCTGGCGTGCAGGAACTGGAATACGCCCGCCGGCGCACCGGCGTCGCGAAAGGCGCGGCCGATGAGTTCCGCGCACAAGGGCGTCTGGTCCGAATGCTTGAGGATGACCGAGTTGCCGGCCATCAACGCCGGCACGATGCTGTTCACGGCAGTCAGCAAGGGGTAATTCCACGGCGCAATGGTCAGCGCGACGCCGATGGGCTCGCGGCTGATGAAGCGCGTGTACCCCGGCTGCGCGGGCGCGGGGATGGGGGCCAGGGCCTCTGGCGCTATCGCGATCATGTGGCGGGCGCGGGCCTCGAAGCCCGCCACCTCGGATGGCGTGTATCGCAGGGGCCGTCCCATCTGGATCGTGATCGCGCGCGCGATTTCGTCCTTGGCCGCGACGAAGCGGTCGACGGCATCGGACACGACGCGCCCGCGGGCCTCTATGCCCATGGCGTGCCAGGCCCCTTGCGCGGCCTGCGCGCTGGCCAGCGCATGGGCAACCTGCGCTTCGCTGGCATAGGCGCGGCGCGCGACTTCACGTCCGTCGATGGGGCTGATGGTGATGAGTTCATCGGTCATGGCGGGACCCGGACAAGCGGATTGGAGGGAGGTCAGATGATTTCAAAGTAGCGCGCCAATTCCCAGTCGGTCACGTGACGCCGGAACTGCCGCTCTTCCCATTCGCGTGTCGCGGCGTAGTGCTCGACGAACGCGTCGCCGAACAAGAGGCGCGCGGCCTCGGATCCGCGCAGGCGCTGCGCCGCTTCCCACAGGGTGGCGGGCAGGCGCAGGTGCGCGGGGAACTGTTGGGTGTAGGCGTTTCCCTGCACCATCGGTTCCGGCGCCAAGCCCTGCTCGATGCCGTACAACCCGGAAGCCAGCGCCGCGGACAGCGCAAGATAGGGATTGGCGTCGGCCGACCCGATGCGTACTTCGACGCGCTGGGATTTGTCGCTGCCCGGAATGAGCCGCAGCGCCGTCGTGCGGTTTTCCATGCCCCACGTGGCGTCCAGCGGCGCCCAGTAACCGGGCACCAGACGCGAATAACTGTTGATGGTCTGCGCGTACAGCGCCATGAATTCGGGCAGGTAGCGCTGCACGCCAGCCATGAAGGACGCCTGCGTGCCGCTGATCCCGTGCGGCTGCGATTCGTCGTAAAAGGCCGAGCGGCCCGTCTTGCGGTCGCGTAGCGACAAATGGATGTGGCCGCTTTGTCCAGGATGGTCGTGCGACCACTTCGCCATGAACGTCGCCATCAGGCCGTTCTGCTGCGCTAGCGCCTTGGTGAAAGTCTTGAACAGGAATGCCTTGTCGCCTGCCGCGGCCGCCGCGTCCACGGCAATCGCCGCTTCAAGCACGCCAGGCCCCGTCTCGGTGTGCAGGCCCTCGATAGGCATGTCCATGCGTTCGCACATTTCCAGGAGCTTGCGGTAGAAGTCGCCCTCCACCGTGCTTCGCAGCATGGAATAGCCGAAATTGCCGGGCGTCCAGTTCTCCATGTTGCGGTAGTTCTTGGCGCGCACGGAATGCGGCGTCTCGCGAAACATGAAGAACTCGTATTCCAGCGCGGCGTAGGCGTCGTAACCCATGCCTGCCGCGCGGTCGATTACGCGGTGCAACAGCCGGCGCGGACAGATCGCCCCGGCGTCGCCTTCGAACTCCGCCAGGAACAGCAGCATGTCTTCGCCCCCCGGGCCCTGCTCCAGGGGGAGCCGGCGCGCACTCTGCGGCACGATCCTGAGCTTGGCGTCGGGGTAGGCGGTGTGCCACCCGGTGTACTTGGTGTTGTCGTAGAGCTGGTCGTCGATGTCCCACCCGAACACCACATCGCAAAACGCCAGCCCCGAACGCAGTGCGCCCAGGAATTTGTCGCGCCGCAGATACTTGCCCAGCATCAGCCCGTCCACGTCGGACAGGCCCACCTTGATGTGCGAGAGCGGACTGGACTGCACCAGGCGCTCTGCGTCTTCCACCGTTGCTACCCCTAGTGCATGCATGCTTGTTCACCTTGTGGCTGAAGCGTTGCGTGAAACTGCGGGCGGGCGGCGCGCAAATCAGGTCATGGCCGCCCCCAGCACCCGCATCGCCTGGCGATGCAGCTGCGGCGTGGCGGCCGCGACCACGCGGCCCTGGGATTCGAGACTGAGCGGCTGCCCCGACCAATCGGTTATGACGCCGCCAGCGCCCTCGATCACGGGCTGCAGGGCCAGATAGTCGTACGGTTGAAGGCCGGCCTCGACGACGAGATCGACGTGGCCGCTGGCCAGCAGTCCGTAGCTATAGCAGTCGCCGCCGAAGCGGCGCATGCGCGCCGCCCCCGTCAACGCGTCGAACGCGGCCAGTTCCGCGCCTTCGAAGATGTCCGGCGAGGTGGCATAGAGGATAGCGTTGCGCAATTCGGAACAGGTGCTGACGCGGCATTCCTGGCCGTTGAGCCGCGCGGGAGAACCCGCCGCGCCGATCCAGCGTTCATCCAGCATGGGGATGTCGATGACGCCCAGCACGGGCTTGCCCCGGTGCAGCAGCGCAAGCAGCGTGCCCCACAGCGGATTGCCGGAGATGAACGCACGCGTGCCGTCGATGGGATCGAGCGACCATACGAATTCGGCGCCCGAATGGGAAGCGCCGAACTCTTCGCCGAAGATCCCGTGTTGCGGATGATGCCGGGCAATGGCGTCGCGCAAGGCCGATTCAACCTGCCTGTCCGCTTGGGTGACCGGGCTTTCGTCCGCCTTGGTGTCCACGTCTAGCGGATGCCGAAACCACTTGCGGGACAAGGGGCGGACGCTGTCCGCCAAGGTTTGGGCGAAGGCGGCAAAGGCAGCCAGCTGCTGCACGGACAAGGCGGATGAAGATGGCATTGGTGCGCTTCCAGAGTGGCGAAGGGGGGTGCGACTACGCCAGTCAAACTCCTGCGTGCAGGTTTTCCCAGTCTAGACACGTTGCCACAAATTTGCAAATATGCTCAAAACTGCAACCACGTCCCGAGTTCTGGCTGGTCGCCGTCCGCATACGCAGCTTGCCACCGTTGCCGTGTATTCCCCACCGGAGTCCCATCATGCAATGTATGAAGAAGCTCAGTTTTGTGGTTGCAGTAATTTCCCTAGGTTGCGCGCAGGCCCACGCCGGCGCGATCACCGTCTACACCGCGCTGGAGGAAGACGAGATCGCCGCGTACCTGAAGGCCGCCAACGCAGCCATGCCCGACCTCAAGGTCAACGTGCTGCGGCTGTCGACGGGCGATCTCGGCGCGCGCCTCATCGCCGAAGCCGGCAATCCACAGCAGGACCTCATCTGGGGCTTCGCGGTCAGCAACATGCTGGACCCGCGCCTGCAGAACCTGCTTGCCCCATACAAGGCCAAGGGCATGGACACCCTGCCCTCGCAGTATCGGGGCGCCGACGACAAATGGTTTGCGGCCACCGGCTACGTAGCGGCGTTCTGTGTGAATACCGACAGGCTCAAGTCCAAGAACCTGCCGATGCCCACCTCCTGGGAAGACCTGACCAAGCCCGAATACAAAGGCGAGATCGTCATCCCGAGCCCCGCCGCTTCCGGCACCGGCTATCTGCAGATCGTCGCGCTGCTGCAGGGCATGGGCCAGGAGAAGGGCTGGGCCTTGCTGAAGGACCTGGACAAGAACGTGGCGCAGTACACGCCATCGGGTTCGCGCCCCTGCAAGATGGCGCGGGCCGGCGAATACGCCATCGGCGTGTCCTTCGCCTTTCCAGCGATGCAGTCCATCGAGGAAGGCTACCCCGTCAAGATGGTCATCCCAACCAAATGGGTGGGATACGAACTGGAAGCGTCGGGCCTGATGAAGACGGCCAAGAATCCCGAGGACGCCAAGCGCTTCCTGGACTGGACCCTGTCGGCGCAGGCCGGCGGGCTGTACAGCAAATACAAGGAACTGGTCACCCTGCCCGGCGCCGCCCCCAACAAGGCGGCCGAGGCGGCGGGACTTCCCAAAGACCTGACCTCCGTGCTGTACCCCGTCGACTTCCAGAAGTCCGCCGCGGAACGCGACGCGACGATCAAGACCTGGCAGAACACCATCAAGCGCTGATCGGCCAGCGGCCGGCCGCTGGTCATCCTGGAGACGCCATGTATCTGGAACTGCGTGGGATACGGAAGGCCTTCGACGGCTCCCTGGCGCTGGACGACATCGACCTGTCGGTCGGGGAGCACGAGTTCGTTTGCCTGCTTGGACCCAGCGGCTGCGGCAAGACGACGCTGCTGCGCATCGTCGCGGGCCTGCTGCCGTCCGACAGCGGCACGATCACGCTGGGCGGCCAGGACTTGAGCTCGGTGCCCGCGCGCAAGCGCGGCTTCGGCATCGTGTTCCAGTCGTATTCGCTGTTTCCCAACATGACTGTGGCGGAGAACGTGGGCTACGGACTGCGCATCCGCGGCGAAACGCGGGAACGCATCGCAGCGCGGGTCCGGGAACTGCTGGCGCTGATCAAGCTGCCGGACTACGCCGAACGCTATCCGCACCAGCTTTCCGGGGGACAGCAGCAACGCGTTGCCCTGGCGCGCGCGCTCGCGGTGGATCCTGCGCTGATTCTGCTGGATGAACCCTTGTCGGCGCTGGACGCACGCGTGCGCACCGACATGCGGGCCGAAATACACGAGGTGCAGCGCCGGCTGCAGATTCCCACGATCATGGTGACGCATGATCAGGAAGAAGCGCTGACGCTGGCGGACAAGATCGTTTGCATGAACGACGGCCGGATCGAACAGATGGGGTCCCCCTCCGACCTCTACCTGCGGCCGCGCACCCGCTTCGTGGCCAGTTTCGTGGGGCTGAGCAATCTGCTGCCCACCGACTGGGTGCGCGAGGCCATGCCCGAGCTGCTGGCGTCGCGTCCCGACGGCGCGAGCGAGCGCTACGAGGCCTGCCTGCGTCCGGAAAACCTGCGCGTCGCGGCTGACGCGCAGGGCCCTGGCCGCGTGCGGGATCTGATCTTCATGGGCAATCTCACACGCCTGCGGGTGGCGTGGATGGGACGTGAGTTGACGGTGGAGCAGCACGGCGCGGCCGGGTTGTCGCGCGGCGCCCCCGTGCGCCTGGCCGCAGAGCCCGGCCTGTGCGCCTGGGTGAGCACATGACGGCGCACGCGGGAGGCATTGCGTGAACAGCGCGCACGCAAGCGCTACGCTGGCAGCGCCGGCCGGCCGGGCGCCCTGGTCGGCCGACCGGGTGCTGCTGTGGACCTGCGTCGCGGTTCCGCTGGCAGGCCTGGCGCTGTTTTTCCTGTATCCCCTGGCCACCGTGGCATGGCGCAGCCTGGTCGAAAGAGACGGCTCCATCGGACTGGGAAACTATGCCGAAGTCTTCGCCACGCGCGGCATCCTCACCGCCACGCTGAACAGCCTGGCGATGAGCGCAGCCACTACCGTGGCAAGCATCGTGCTGGGTTTCGCGATCGCATACGGCCTGGACCGCAGCTGCATGCGCGGCAAGGCCATCGTGCAGCTGGCGCTGGTGCTGCCGCTGCTGGCGCCGTCGCTGGTGCAGGGGCTGGGCCTTATCTTCATCCTGGGACGCAACGGCCTCGTGCACCGATGGACCGGCTGGGAGATCGACATCTATGGCTTCTGGGGCCTGCTGATCTCCAACGTGTTCTACGCCCTGCCCCAGGCCGTGCTGATCCTGCAGGCGGCGCTGCGCAACATGGACGCCCGCTATTACGACGCGGCGGAAGTCATGGGCGCATCGGGCGCGCGGCAGTTCTTCGACATCACCCTGCCCAACTGCAGGTTCGGCTTGCTCAGCGCGGCATTTGTCGTCTTCGTCATCACGATTACCGACTTCGGCAATGCGGCGGTGATCGGCGGGAACTACCGCGTGCTGGCCACCGAGATCTACAGCCAGGTGTCGGGCCAGATGAATTTCGGCATGGGGTCGGTCGTGGGCATCCTGCTGCTGCTGCCCTCGCTGATCTCGGTGCAGATCGAGCGCGTGGCATCGCAACGCCAGTTCGGGTCGGCATCGGCCGGCAGCCTGCGGGTCGCGCCGCGCCCATCGCGCGGACGCGACGCCGCCTTCGGCGCGGGCGTGCTGCTGGTCGCGGGCACGATCATCGTCACGGTGGGCACCGTGGTCTTCGCCAGCTTCATGCGGCTCTGGCCCTACCGCATGGAGTGGACGCTGAAGCACTACGACATCACGGTCAGCGGCGGCTATGCGCCCCTTTGGACATCGTTGTACCTGTCGCTTGCGGCAGCCGGCGGCGGTGTGCTGCTACTGTTCTTCCTGTCGTTTGGCGTGTGCCGGATTCCGCGCGCGTGGGCCAAGCTGGTTTACATGGTGTCAGTCCTGCCTGTCGGCGTACCGGGCCTGGTGCTGGGCCTGGCGTACATCTTTGCATTCAATGCGCCGGGCACGCCGCTCTATGCGTTGTATGGCAGCGCGGCGCTGATCGCCTTGTGCAACTTCTATCACTATCACACCCAGGGATTCCTGACGATGATGACCGGCATGCGGGCCGTGCCGCAGGCCCTGGAGGAAGCCGTAAGCAGCATAGGCGGAGGCACCCTGCACGTGCTGCGCGACGCGGTGCTCCCGTTGATTGCGCCGACGGTGCTGGGCGTCTTCTTCTTCCTGTTCATGCGGTCGATGGTGACCCTGTCCGCCGTGATCTTCCTGGTCACGCCTTCTGTCAGCGTGGCGCCGGTGTCGGTGCTGCGGCTGGACGAGGCCGGCTTCGTTTCCCAGGCGGCGGCGTATTCAACCCTTATCATGCTGGTCGTTGGAGGCTCATTGCTGGCGATGCGGGCGCTGATCGCCGGCGCCACGCGGCGACGCGTGGTTCAGGACTAGGAAGCAACGGATATGTGGCAAGAAGAGCGGTATCAGAGGATCCGCGCCCTGCTGTCTTCATTGCAGCAGGTATCGACCGACCGCATCGTCGGCGAACTTGGGGTTTCCCGGGAGACCGTCAGGCGGGACCTGCTGGAACTGGAGGCATTGGGGGAGTTGCGCCGCGTGCACGGCGGCGCCGTGCCCGTGCATAGCGAACCGCCCATCGCGGAGCGCGTGCATACGCGCGTGAAGTACAAGCGCGCCATTGCGCGGGCCGCCGCGGGCCTGATTTCCAGCGGCCAGACCCTATTCCTGGACGCGGGCAGCACCACCAGCGTGCTGGCCGACGAACTGGCCAAGCTGTCGGGCCTGACCATCATCACCAATTCATTCGATGTCGCGTTGAAAGTGGGCGCGGCGGGCAACGGCGCCAACCAGCTGATCATGCTGGGAGGCGCCGTCGGCGGCCCGGTATGCGCCACGTCGGGCGATATCACGATCGCCGAGATTCACCGCTATCGGGCCGATCTTGCGCTGTTGTCGCCAGTGGGCGTGGACATCGAATGCGGCGCAACCAACTACGATCTGCGCGAAGCCGAAGTCGCCCGCGCCATGACGGCGAACGCCAAGCAGCTGGTGCTGCTTGCCGACTTCAGCAAGATCGGCCTGTGCAGCCGCGTTTCGTACTGCACCGCGGACCAGATCGACCACCTGGTCACCAACGGCAACGCGCGCAATTCGCCCGCATTTTCCGCGCTTGAATCGGCCGTGGGCAATACGCTGGCGGTATAGCCCCGGCACGAGTCCCGATCAGCTCAATCCAACGACACGCCTGCCGTCTTCACCATCTCGGCCCAATACGCCGTGTCCTTCTGCAGGCGGGTCTTGAACTCGGCCGGCGCGCTGCCCACGGGCTGGCTGCCGCCGCTATTGATCTTGGCGATCACGGCGGGCGACTTCATGGCCTTGTCCACGGCTTGCGCCAGATACGCGACGCGCTCGGGCGGCGTGCCAGCCGGCGCGAACAGGCCATACCAATCGTCTGCGGTGATGCCCGCCAGGCCGGCCTGCTGCAGCGTGGGCGCCTGCTTGAAGAGGCCGACGCCGTCTCCATGGCTCATCGCCAGTATGCGCAGCTTTCCAGCCGCCACCATCGGCTCGGCCGACGCAGGCGACGTAATGAGCATGTCCACCGTGCCGCCCATCAGGTCCGTGATGGCCGGGGCCGCGCCGCGATACGGCACATGGACCAGCTTGACGTCGGCCTTCTGGGACACGAGCGCGCCCATCAGATGACTCATGGTGCCGTTGCCCGGCGTCGCATAGGTGATGACGCCCGGCTGCTTGCGCGCGGCGGCCAGGTAGTCGGCCAGCGTCTTGTACGGGCTTTCGGCGCGCGCCACCAGCACCAGCGGCGCGGACGTGATCTGCGATATCGGCACGAAGTCCTTCAGCGGATCAAACCCCACGTTCTTGTACAGGCGCGGATTGACGGCCATGACGCTGGTCTGGGACATGACGAGCGTGTAGCCATCCGGCTTGGCGCGCGAGACCTGGGCCGTGCCGACGTTGCCCCCCGCGCCCGACCGGTTCTCCACGACGACGCTCTGCCCCGTGATGGATCCTAGTTCCTGGGCGATCAGTCGCGCCACGCCGTCATTCCCGCCTCCGGGCGGAAACGGCGAGACCACGGTAATGGCCTGCTTCGGAAAGTCGGCCAACGGCGCGGGCGCCTGGGCATGAACGGCGGTACCCAGCAACAGGGCTGCCATCGCGGCGGCGGTCCTGCAAGCGTGCAATGCATGTTGCTTCATCTGTATTTCCCCTTGTGTTGGCGGCCGGATGCTCGGCCGTCCTTCGCATTTCGGTTCGCCATGAACCGTCCGCACCCCGCCGGCGGGGCCGCCGGGGCGTATTGATCAGGTTGAAGCGTCTGTCGCGCCGCGGGCGGAGCCGCGGCGGCTGGTCACTGAGGCGGAAAGCGGTAGGCCGCGCGTTCCCGCTCGTCGATCTGCTTGACCAGGTTGGTCTCCCAAGCCAGGTATTGCCGTGCCGCGGCCTTGTTGCCGTCATGCCGGTCGTGTACGAAGAACAGGTAGTCGATGCAATCGCGGTCGGCCGGCTGGGCGGGTGTGGACTCCAGCGCAAGTCCGTGCGCGGCCCAGCTTTCCGGCGTGCCCGTGTTCACCTTGACGTCCGGGATGCCCAGCGCCCGCAGTTCCGCCGCCGCCCAGGCTGCCACTGCGGCGTCTTCGGCCAGCAGGACCACAGGCCGCGCGCCATCCAGCGCCAGGCTGCCCAGGCGCGGACGAATGGACCAGCGCGCGCCCGTCAGATGGCTGGCGCGATAGCGCATGCTGGGACGAATATCGACCGCTTGCGCGCCCTGCGCCAGCGCCAGGGCGAGCGCGGCGTCTGACAACACTGAGACGGCGGGCGCGGCCACCGCGGGCGAGGCATTGGACAGCGCGGCGTAGGTGCCTTCCTGCAGCGTGCAGGCGTCCCACCCCATCTGCCTGAGCCAGCTGGCGACGACGGGCGCGCGCACGCCTTCGGCATCGAACACCACGATACGGGCGCCGCGCACGGCCAGGTATTGGTCGGTGGCCTGGACCAGCTGGCCGCCGGGCGCGTGCTGCGCCCCCGGGAGAGATCCTTGCGCGTATTCTTCGGCACTGCGCACGTCGCACAGGAACGTGGTGCGTTCCGGGTCATCGAGCCAGGCCTGGACCTGGGCGGCGGTGGCAGTGGGCACGCCGTGGCGTTCAGCCAGCCGCGCGGACCGTTGCGCCAGGACCGGCAGGTCCTGTTCCGCCACATCGTCGCGGTAGCGGCGACGCGCGCCGTGCTCCAGCTGCAGGTCTTCCAGATACCAGCCCTGCGTGCCGTTCTCGAGTGCGTAGACGGGATTAGGCACGCCCAGGTTGATCAGCGTCTGCGCGCCGATGATGCTGCGCGTGCGGCCGGCGCAATTGACCACGATGGTCGTATCCGGACTGGCTGCCAGCGTGTGGGCCCGCAGCGCCAGTTCCCCGTTGGGGCAACAGATGCCGCCCGGAATGCTCATCTTCTGGTATTCCGCGTAGGGCCGGCCATCTAGGACGATCAGGTCGTCGCCGCGCCGTTGGCGTTCGGCCAGTTCGCGCGCGCCGATGCGCGGGGTGTGGAAAACTTCTTCGGCCAATTCGCCGAACGTTTTGCTCGGGACGTTGACGCCTGCAAAAACGGCGTAGCCCTGCTGCTGCCATTGCGCGATGCCGTCTGCCAGGCGATGCACCTGCGTATAACCAAGCGCAATCAGCGCGTTTGCCGCCCGCGCGGCCGTGTCGTCGGCGCCTCCGTTGTCGTAGACCACCACCCGCACGCTGCGGCGCGGCGCCAGCCGCACGATGTCCGCCTCTAGCCGGCTGTACGGCACGGGTGCGGCGTAGAACAGATGGGACTCGCCGTACTGCCCGTGCTCGCGCACATCCAGCAGCGCGATCTCGCGGCCGTCGTGCAGCCATTGCTTGAGCGTATGGGCGTCGATGTCGGCGAAGAAAAGTTCGGTGTTGGGCTGCATTATGAAATTCGAAGGGTGCGGAGAGGTTGGATGAGCGCGTTCAGGCCGCGCTCGAGATCGGCGATGAGGTCCTGGGGGTCTTCCAGGCCGACATGCAGGCGCAGCATCGGGCCACGCGGGAGGTTGCCGGACAGCGCGCGCGAAGTGCGCAGCTGCACCGGAATCACCAGGCTTTCGAAGCCGCCCCACGAAGCGCCAATGCCAAAAAGCTGCAGGCTGTCGATCAGTCGCTCGGCGTCGGATTCGGTATAGGTGTCGGCCAGCTCAACCGTCAGCAGACCGTTCGCGCCAGTGAAGTCGCGTCGCCAGATCGCGTGCGACGGATCGCCGGGCAAGGCCGGATAAAGCACGCGGGAGATCTCGGGCCGCGCAAGCAGCCAATTGGCGACCTGCATGGCGTTGCCGGCGTGCTGCGCCATGCGCAGCGGCAGCGTGCGCATGCCGCGCAGCACCAGGAAGGCGTCATCGGCGCCGACCGTCTGGCCAAAGTCGATGGTGGCCCGCTCCAGGGCCTGCCAGGCGCGCTGGTTAGCGACGACGGCGCCCATCATGGCGTCGGCATGGCCGCCCAGGTATTTGGTGGCCGCCAGGATGGAAATATCAGCGCCGAGCGTGAGCGGCTGGTGCAGCAATCCCGATGCCCACGTGTTATCCACAGCCAGCCAGCAACCGTGTTTTCGCGCAGCTGTGGATAACCTGGAGAGGTCCGGCATTTCGTACGTCAGCGAACCCGGCGACTCGGCATAGATCATGCGGGTGTTGGGCCGGATCATGGCTTCGATACCGTTGCCGTCCGGCGCGTAGTACGTATGCTCGATGCCCAGGCGCGCAAGATGTTCCGCGCAGAACCTGCGCACGGGTTCGTACACGGCGTCGGTAATCAGCACATGGTCGCCCGCACGAAGATAGGCGAGCAGCACGGTGGCGATCGCCGCCTGGCCGGTGGGATAGAGCTTGGCGCGGTAGCCCTGCTCCAGTTCGATCAGCGCATCTTCTAGCGCATGGGTGCTGTCGGTGCCGCGTGCGCCATAGGACGGCAGGCGCTCTTGCTCGCGGCGGGCCCGCGTATCGCGCCACGACTGCACGCTTTCAAACACATAGGTGCTGGCACGCGTGACGGGCGTATTGACCCAGCCTTGATGGGGACGGCCTGCGCGCAGCAGGCGCGTCGCGGCGCGATAGGGCTTGCTCATGGTCAGCGACGCGTCTGGACGCCGATCGGCATGATCTTGCAGGTGCCCGCGTCCAGGTCGAACCCCAGGCGCTCATTCAGCGTTTCCAGCGCGCGGCCGTACATGTGGAGATGGCGTATGACGCTGTCGCCCTGGATTTCCACGGCGTGGATGTCGTCCGGCATCAGGGCGATACCGGCGCCGGGCCCCACCACGACGGTGCCGGTCTTTTCCAGGGTGCCCACGCCCGGCACGGAGCCGTCGTCGGTGCGGTCATAAACGTAGTTGTATTCGACGCCCTCGACGGCGGCGATACAGGCCCAGGTGGTGTGGTTGTGCGGCACGATCTTCTTGCCGGGCCGCATCACGTTCAGATAGAGCGCATAGCTCTGGTCGGCGTCCTCGGCAATGAGGTAGCGCGCCTGACGCTCGTCTCCCTCCGGCGCCGGGTAGCGATCAGCGCCCCACCACGCGGTGTTGCCCGCCAGGCCGATGAGTTCATCCAGAACGGATTGAAGGCTGTCCCGGTTCAGCCCCTTATTTCCTACAGTTTTTTTAATATTTCCGACGGCACTGTCTATGCCGGCTTGATGAGGATGTGCGGAGGTCACTTTGGCTTTCCCTCTTGTTTCACGAGTTATTGCACTTACTGTATCCGCAGCATTCCCACCCAACAATTTAATTTGATTTAAGATTTCATTAGCATTGCTAATACATTGGGTTATCCCCAATCTGCTCTTCATTCTCTTTTGCGAGCCTGAATGCGTAATCTCGATCTGGATCTGCTGCGCACGCTGACGGCGATCGCCCAGCATGAAACATTCTCTGAAGCCGCCAACCGGCTCCACAAGACGCAGTCGGCCATCACCCAGCAGATGCAGCGGCTGGAGTCGATGATCGGCCTGCCGCTGTTCGAAAAGCAGGGGCGCAACAAGCACCTGTCATCGCACGGCAGGCGCCTGGTCGAGTACGCCCGGCACATGCTGGCCATCAACGACGAAGCGCTGCGCGCGCTGCAGGACGGTCCGCTGGAGGGCGATCTGCGCCTGGGCGCGCCGCTGGACGTGGCAGACACCATTTTGCCCACCCTCCTCACTCATATCGCGCGGGTGGCGCCGCGGGTAAAGCTGGAGATCCGCGTGGACCGCAGTCCCTTCCTGATGGATGCGCTGCGCGCGGGGGAAATCGACCTGACCATCTCGACCCGCTTCGACCAGGACTTCGAAGGCGTGGCGCTGCGCACCTCGCCCACGGTATGGCTGGCCAGCGCCGATTACGTGCACGATCCACATGCCCCGGTTCCGCTGGTGCTGGCGGATGACCCCAGCATCTTCCGCCGCCTGGCGCTCAATGCGCTGGAGCAGGCGCAAGTGCGCTGGCACACTAATTACGTGGCGCCGAACCTGGTGGGGATCAAGGCCGCGCTGCGCGCGGGCCTGGGCGTGACCGCGCGCAGCGTGGAGCTGCTGGGCCCGGAAATGCGCGTGCTGGGAGAAAAGGACGGCCTGCCGCCGTTGCCCGACGTGACCTACTTCCTGTGGATAAGGCGCGACCTGATCAATCCGCTGACGCGGCAGGTGTACGACATGCTGAGAGCCAACCTTGGACTGGCGCAGCAAGGCGGCGCAACGGCTGGGCCGTCGCGTCCGGCCATTCAATAGCGATCGAAGATCTGCTGCAGCGCAGCCGGATCACGGGTGACCGACAGCGCAAGCATCAGCAAGACGCGCGCCTTCTGAGGGTTGAGGTCGCGCGCGGCGACGAACCCCAGGCTGGCGTCGTCGACCTCTACGTCGCGCGCGACGAAACCGCTGCCCGTGCGGCTGGACCGCACCACGGCCACGCCGTCATCGGACGCGCGGCGCAAGGCTTCGATGGCCAGGTCCGTGGCGTTGCCATCGCCCACGCCGGCCAACACGATGCCATCCGCAGCGCCCGCCAGGAAGTCGATCAGGTCGGCCTGCAGGTTGGCGTAGGCGTAGACGATATCGACACGGGGCCAGCCAGCCTTTTCCAATAATGCGAGTGAAAACTCGCTTTGCGATGTATGCGTGGTAGCGTTGCGCGAATAGAAGCATGGCGCGCCGCCGTGCATGACGCCCGCCCGGCCGCGATTGGGCGAAGCAAAAGCGCACAGGCCGGCGCTGGCGATCTTCTGGATCTCGCGCGCGTAATGCACGTCTTCGTTCATGACGACGAGGGGCCCGCGGCCGCGGGCGTCGGGATGGCGCGCCAGCGCCACGGCGTTGTACAGATTGGCCGGGCCTTCCGCGCCGAGCGCCGTCGCGGGCCGCATGGCGCCGACCAGCACGACCGGCTTGTCGTGGCGGATAACCAGGCTCAGGAAATAGGCGGTTTCTTCCAGCGTGTCGGTGCCGTGCGTGATGACGATGCCGGCCACGGAGGCGTCCTGGCATAGCGTATCTACGCGCTGCGCCAGCGCGCGCCACACATCGTGCGTCATGTTCTGGCTGCCGACATTCGCGACCTGTTCGGCCCGGATCTCGGCGATGCCCGCCAGTTGCGGCACGGCAGCCAGCAGGTCGTTCACGGAGAACGAACCAGACTTATAGCCCGCCGATGTCGCGTCGGCCTGGGCGCCCGCGATCGTGCCGCCCGTGGCCAGCACCGCGATGACAGGCAGCGCCATCTCAGGCATCCACCGCTCCGGACAGGCCTTGGCGTTCGAGCAGCGAATTCAGGTGCTCCCAGCCGTGGAAGTCGATGACGATCTGGCCTTTTTCCTTGGCGCCGACCTTCAGGGCGACGCGCGTGCCCAGATGATCGGACAGGGCTTCCTCAAGGCGGGTCAGGTCGCGCGAGACGCCATTGGCCTTTTTCTTGGGGGACGCCGACGCTTCGGCCTCCTTGGCGGTCTTGGCCACGAGCTTTTCGGCCTCGCGCACCGACAGGCGGCGCGCGATGATCTGGTTGGCCAGCTGGATCTGGGTTGCGGCATCGACGGCCAGCAGCGCGCGCGCGTGACCCATGTCGACGTCGCCCGCCAGCAGCATGGTCTGCACCGGAGCGGCCAGGTTCAGAAGGCGCAGCAGGTTGCTGGTGGCCGAGCGCGAGCGGCCGATTGCCTGTGCGGCCTGTTCGTGCGTCAGGCCGAACTCATCGAGCAGGCGGCGCACGCCGTGCGCCTCTTCAAGGGGATTCAGGTCTTCGCGCTGGATGTTTTCGATCAACGCCATCACTGCGGCGTTTTCGTCGGCCACTTCGCGCACCAGCACGGGCACTTCTTTCAGGCCCGCCAACTGGGCGGCGCGGAAACGCCGTTCGCCCGCAATGATCTCGTAATGGCCGGGCGCGGCCTCGCCAAGGGCGCGCACGAGAATGGGCTGCATGATGCCCTGCGTGCGTATGGATTCGGCCAGCTCGCCCAAGGCGCCCTCGTCCATGCGCGTGCGCGGCTGATACTTGCCGGCGCGCATTTTCGAGATGGGCAGAGTGGACGGCGGACCCTCGGGCTTGGCCGCGGCCTTGCCGATGTTGTCGATGGCAGGCGCGTCCGCGCCCAGCAAGGCGTCCAGTCCGCGACCCAATCCCTTGGGTTTCTTGGTGGCCATAATTAAATCCTCTTTCCTTCTGTCTTTGTATCCCGAGCGGCAGCTCAGGCGTCCGTCTGCTCGGCGGGCAGGCGGTACCAATACGCGTAACAGTCTTTGAAACCGTAGCGGCCATACAGCGCGCGCGCGGCAATGTTTTCGGGCTCGACCTGCAGGTAGGCCGTGCCGGCGCCGCGGGCGGCGCCTTCGGCCAGCAAATGCTCCACCAGGACAGCGGCGTAGCCTTTGCGCCGTTGACCGGGATCCGTGATGATGTCGAACAGGCCGAGCAGATCGCCGTCGCGGACGGCCAGGCCCGCGGCAACGCATTGCCCGGCCGCGTCGAATGCGAGCACCGGCTGCTTATCCACAGCCAGTCCCTGCAAACGGGCCTGATGTTCCCCGATCTGCGCGGCGGAGAAACCGCGCATGGCTCCCACCGCCGCCGCGAAGCGTTCGGCGTCGACGATCCTGAAGAGCAGATCGCCCCTGGCGCTTGTCCGGGGGGCGAGCGGCGTACTCATGACTCGGGTCTCACCGGTGTAGATATAACCGCGGGACTCCAGTTCGGCGTCGAGCGAAAAATCGGGGCCGATGGAGGTGATGCGCAACACCATGGGCAGGCCATGGCGCGCATACAACGATGAACAATACGCCAGCCGCTCGTCCAACGGACGTGTGGATAACCCCAGCACATTGACGCTGCGGACGCGCTTGGCCGGCGAGTGCGCGAAACGCACCAGCCAGCCATCGTAGAGCACCTGCGCACCCACCGCCGTGGCGTTGAGCGCAGCCTCTTCCAGACGGACGCGCAGCGCATCGCGCACGTCGGCGGGCGGCGTGCGGGCGGGCGTTCGTGTGGGGAAAAAGAGCGCGGCGTCGGACATTTGATACGGCTAGTTCAAGTCCTTTCTGACGCGCTCGATCATTTCCGCGCCAAACGAGATGTACGCCTGCGCGCCGCGTGACCCTCTGTCATACACCACACCCGGCATACCGTAACTGGGTGCTTCCGCCAGGCGCACGTTGCGCGGCACGACGGTCTTGAAGACCTTGTCGCCGAAGTGCGCTTCGAGCTGCGCGGACACCTGCTGTTGCAGCGTCATGCGCGGATCGAACATCACGCGCAACAATCCGATGACCCGCAGGTCGTCGTTGATGTTGCGATGGACGCGCTTGATGGTGTTGACGAGATCCGACAGACCTTCGAGCGCGAAGTATTCGCACTGCATCGGGATGATCACGCCATGGGCCGCAGCCAGGCCATTGAGCGTCAACAGCGACAACGTGGGCGGGCAATCAATCAGGACGAAATCGTACTGCGAGGCAACGGTGTCGATGGCGGTCTTCAGTTGGCGCTCGCGCTCTTCCATCTGCACCAGGTCGATTTCGGCGCCGGACAATTCACGATTGGCGGGCAGAACGTCATAGCCACCGGATTCGGACTTCACGCGAGCCTGTTCGATGGAAGATTCGCCGATAAGCACCTGGTACAGATTCGACTCCAGCGAATTCTTGTCGATGCCGCTGCCCATCGTTGCGTTGCCTTGCGGGTCCAGGTCCACCAGCAGCACGCGTTGCTTATGCGTGGCAAGACCGGCCGCCAGATTGATGGCGGTCGTAGTCTTGCCCACGCCGCCCTTTTGATTGGCAATGCAGAATACGCGGGCGGACGTGCTGGGGGGTATGTTCTTCATAGGGTTCCTTGACTGCGGCGCATCCAGATCAGGCAGCGTTCTGCTTGCAGCTCCGGGACCTGGAGCGGCTGAATATGGTCGACTTGCCATTCCCCGCGCGCGTGCAGCGCCTGGATTTCTTCTTCGGGGACCTTGCCCTTCATGGCGACGAGGGTACCATTCTTGGCTACGTGGCGACCCGCGAGTTGCGCAAAATCATCTAATGATGCAAAAGCTCGCGACGTGACAATGTTGCAGTCGGCGGGGTCCAGCGTTTCGATGCGGGCGTGGCGCGCCTGCAGGTTGGGCAGGCCCAGCGCACCGCTCATCTGCCGCACGAATGCGGTCTTCTTTTCAACGGCGTCGATGCACGTCACGGACCATTGGGGCCGCAGGATCGCCAGGACGACGCCAGGCAAGCCTCCACCCGATCCGACGTCGTAGACCTTGGCCTCGGCATCAGCCGCCGGCAGCGCCTCGCTGAAGGGCTTTACCGCCGCCATGCTGTCGAACAGGTGCTGCACCAGCATCTGTTGGGGATCGCGAATGGCGGTGAGGTTGTACGTGCGGTTCCAGCGCTGCATCTGCGCCAGATAATTCACGAGCTTGGCGATCGCGGCGGCGTCGGCCGCAAGGCCCAGCTGTTCGCATGCGCGT
Organism: Achromobacter arsenitoxydans SY8; assembly: GCF_000236785.1. Taxonomy (GTDB): domain Bacteria; phylum Pseudomonadota; class Gammaproteobacteria; order Burkholderiales; family Burkholderiaceae_B; genus Achromobacter; species Achromobacter arsenitoxydans. Next base: position 19,995 of record NZ_AGUF01000001.1, read on the forward strand.
GTGAGTCGGCCGGCCATGTCCATGCCGGCCTCTTTGGCGGGCGCGCTCATGCCGCTTGCTTGCGCGAGCCGTAGTGCAGGCGCTTCAGGTGGATAAGCAGGAGCGAAATGGCTGCCGGCGTAACGCCGGAGATCCGTGCGGCCTGGCCGATGGTTTCCGGGCGGTGCGTCTTGAGCTTCTGGCGCACCTCGAAGGACAGGCTGGTCACGGCGTCGTAGTCGACATCCGCGGGGATAGGCTGCTGTTCGTGGGCAATGTGCTTCTGCACTTCGTCCTGCTGGCGGGCAATGTAGCCCGCGTACTTGACCTGGATCTCGACCTGCTCGGCCAGGACCTCGTCTTCCGCCACGCCCGGCCCGGCCAACAACGAACCGTCGGTATTGCGAGCAGCCATGAGGGCTTCATATGAAACATTCGGCCGCTTCAGCAGATCTGCAAGTGAGTACTCACGCTCAATTGCCTTGCCCAACAGGGGTTCGGCCACCTCAACGGGCAACAGCCGCGGATTCACCCACGACGACTTCAGGCGCTCGACTTCGGCGGCGACAGCGTCGCGCTTCCGGTTGAAAGCATCCCACCGCATATTGTCGACAATTCCGAGCCGGCGCCCGATTTCGGTCAGGCGAAGATCCGCATTGTCTTCGCGCAGGCTCAAACGATATTCCGCACGCGAAGTGAACATGCGGTAGGGCTCGGTCACGCCGCGCGTAACCAGGTCGTCCACCAACACGCCCAGGTACGCTTCATCCCGGCGCGGCGTCCATTGCTCACGGTCGAGCGATTGCAGCGCGGCGTTCACGCCCGCCAGCAGCCCTTGGGCCGCAGCTTCTTCGTACCCGGTGGTGCCGTTGATCTGTCCGGCAAAGTACAAGCCGCCGATGGCTTTGGTCTCGAGGGTGCTCTTCAATCCACGTGGATCAAAGTAGTCGTACTCGATGGCGTAACCGGGGCGCATGATGTGCGCGTTTTCCAGACCAGGCAAGGAATGGATCAGGTCCAGCTGCACATCGAACGGCAGGCTGGTCGACACCCCATTCGGGTAGACCTCGTGAGTGTCCAGACCTTCCGGTTCAAGAAAGACCTGATGCGATTGCTTGTCCGCAAAGCGGTGAATCTTGTCTTCAATCGACGGGCAGTACCGCGGCCCCACCCCTTCGATGACGCCGCTGTACATCGGCGACCGGTCCAGCCCGGCGCGGATGATGTCATGCGTGCGGGCATTGGTGTGGGTAATCCAGCAAGGCAGTTGACGCGGATGCATGGCCGCGTTGCCCATGTACGAAAACACGGGAACCGGGTCCAGGTCGCCCGGTTGCTCTTCCAGAATGCCGTAGTTGATGGTCCGGCCGTCGATGCGTGGCGGCGTGCCGGTCTTCAGGCGCCCCTGCGGAAGCTGGAGTTCCTTCAGGCGTTGCCCCAGCGAAATTGCAGGCGGGTCACCGGCACGGCCGCCGGAATAGTTCTGCAGTCCGACGTGAATCAAGCCATTGAGAAACGTGCCGGCGGTCAGCACCACGGTCTTGGCCCTGAACTTCAGGCCAACCTGGGTGACGGCGCCAACCACGCGGTCTCCCTCCACCATCAGATCTTCCACAGCCTGCTGGAACAGCCAGAGGTTAGGCTGGTTTTCCAGACGGCCACGAATCGCCTTCCGGTACAGCACACGGTCTGCCTGTGCGCGGGTCGCGCGTACGGCGGGTCCCTTGGAACCGTTGAGAATCCGGAATTGAATGCCCGCCTCGTCCGTCGCCAACGCCATGGCGCCGCCAAGCGCGTCGACTTCTTTGACAAGATGGCCCTTGCCGATCCCACCTATTGAGGGATTGCAAGACATTTGGCCTAGGGTTTCGATGTTGTGCGTAAGCAGCAGCGTCTGGGCGCCAGTACGGGCCGCAGCCAAAGCCGCTTCGGTGCCGGCGTGGCCGCCACCGACGACAATGACATCGAATTCGCGGGGATAGTCCATGATGGGGGGAGGAGAAAGAGAGCGTTCGGCGCTCATTATAGAGGCAGGGGTTGCATGTTTCACGTGAAACATGTTCGCGAAGCGCATTCGAGGCGAAGAGGCCACAAAGGTGACGCCCGGCCGAAAGGTAAAGCCCATGGAGCGGCCAATCTATCGGCATCTGCCGGTGTTTCGTCGTCTATGTTTCACGTGAAACACAGAGCCGAAGGGACAGCACACCGCCAACCTCGCTACTTCAAACCAGCATGTTCCACGTGAATCATGCTGCGGATATGAATAGCTCGAAGCGTACCTTAGGGTCACCGGAACTACGTGGCCGCGATCGATGCAATCTTCAGTTCCATGTATTGAAACGACCTGGTTGCCTCCTACTCAACCAGCTACCAGCGCCAAGATCATCTTCGGAATAGTCCTCTCATAGGGAATAGGGCCAAAGAAGCGGCGACCGGAAATTCCGCCACGTACCACTCAATCCAGAACGGCGTCTTCTGGTGTTTGCCATTACGTCGAATGGAACTCTATGGACTACGGTGTTTCACGTGGAACACTTGGGGCCGCTGACAATCAGACCCGCTGTTAGTCGCGATGATCTACTGCGCACGCTGCGAATGTTTCACGTGGAACACAGGCGGCAAGACAATAATTTTTAGGCCGTACCCCTGCCCTGCCAAGACGCAAGACTTAGTCTCTCTTGACCATGCTTCCCCCCTGTCAGAACAAGCGCTCAAGCTGGTGGCCACGCCATGCAAACGCAGGGATGCCACCAACCGCGATCCTTGTTTCGGCGCCAGTCGGAAGCTATTGCGGGAGCAAAGTCCTGCGACGACTAACGGCTACGCATGCACCGACAGCAAAGATGTGTACTAGCGCAGTACATGTTCCACGTGAAACAGCCAGCACTACAGCCTGGCGCCTGCAAGCGCAGAGAAACCTGCGTATGTTCCACGTGAAACATGCAAACAAGGCCGGCCAAAAACCCAAGGAATCCTCCTTATGCCGGAAGTGTTCCTCTGACGATCGCCAAATGCACTCCTTCCCCGCCCGTCCGGATCCGAGGGAACAGCCGATGGAGAAAAGGTAAGAAATATGAAAAAAAACGATTTATTCCACCCTACCCTACCCCTTGCCTAAAAATTGAGGAATTTTGGACAAAAGCGAGGCTGTCCTCGAAAGAAAATCGACGGACCGATAGTGCGGAGATATTCGTGAGTAACTATCTTCGCAGGGCGACGCGAAGATAACAGTGGCAGGAGCAGGCAATCTCCTGGATCTAGGATGACGGCACGTCGAATTCCAAACCGCGAGGCACAGCAGAAATCCGTTGGAACTGGGAATGGATATCCCTTCTTATCCACAGCGCGTAAAAAGCACTCCGTCGCAGGAAAATCGGTAAATCCGACCCCGTTCCGACAGGGTTACTCACATTCTTATCAACAGCCCCTTTTCGACGTGCGCCAAGCGCCTGAAACTCTTGGTGCTGAAAAAGGAAAGGCAGCAAAACCGGGACAATCAGATATCCCCAAGCGCCAACTACTTCTCCATAACGGAAAACGGCAGCCCTGCTAAGCCAAAATCCCCGGACCGATAAATCAATGTCTTAGCGCCGAAGCGACCGAAACCTCACTCATCGCGATGCCCCCATATAAAGGCAACGCGACACGCTCGCAGCCAGCCCGCCCAGAACCGGGCGTCCTGCGGGGAACTCTTAAAGTCTGATCCAGTCCAATCGCGCAAATTGCCAGGCCGACGATTTATCCACAAAGTTATTCTGCCGCCGGCTGACTTCGCCTGGTCAAGACGATAAACAACAATCTTCATTGACCCGACAATTATCTTGCTCGCACTATCCGCGCAGCGCCATCATCCTTATGGCCGAGGCGGCAAGACTTCATGTGAAACGCTGTGGAAAACTCGGCGATCGGATTTTGATGTTGAATCCGGCCGAACAAAGCGCCCTGCCGCCGCGTCGGCGTGGACACCAATCCAGGGTCGCGCCCGCTGCAACAGCGTCCGCCAAAGCAGCTGCGCTTTCCGATATCCCCATTTCTATCCACAGGCTGAGACCCTCATTTTGGATATCCAAGGGACTAATTCTGTGCATAACCGGGATGGGGATATCTTTGTGAACAACCGCGCTCGCCAGGTGAAAAATCAGACAAATCCGAGCGCTTGGGAGTCAATTATCAAAGATGGGCAGGGACAAGGAGCGGCAGCAAATCTGCGCTAAATACCCGACTTCCCAGGGGAAACTCCATTCGTTACTGCTGTCTCTGCGCCAGCCTGCCCAGTATCGTCGGGTTCAGGGCGCGCGCCATGGACGGTAAACCATTAACGGGAAAACTGTGTAAAACCGGCCGCGGCATTTCGGCCTGCTTCATTACTGAGCACCTGAATGCTCATTCCCGGAAATAATTATCCACAGAGTTATCCAGTGGTCGAGAATATGTTAGTAAACACTAACTATCAGAGATGGAGGGCTACCGATCAGGCTCGCCAAAAAACACAACGCCCCAGACCCGGAGGTCTTGGGGCGTTGTAGCCAGGCCTAACCTGGCTGGCGGGAAATTGGGATTTCCCGATTTAGAGCGGGCGAATTTCGGCCGCTTGAGGTCCTTTCGGACCATCCTTAACTTCGAATTCGACTTCCTGCCCTTCGTTCAGGCTGCGATAGCCGCGGCCCTGGATGGCGGAAAAGTGTGCGAAAACATCGGTGCCGCCAACATCCGGCGTAATAAAGCCGAAGCCTTTGTCAGCGTTGAACCATTTGACTTTGCCCTTCTGAGCCATTTTTTCTAGCGTCCTGTAAATAAAACGAAATGCAATGAATCAAGGACGCCGTGCGAACTGAACCATCGGTGCAAAACCTGTGTTCCCGCTTGTCGCCAGTGCGGCAGAACGAGTCCGCGCGCTGCTTGAATCAACTGCGGAATCCAGCATACTCATCCGGCATTACAGACTCATATAGTTGTTTACCCCAATGTGGCGTTTTTTTCACTGGAATGGCAGTACCGCTAGGCGGAATTCGACTGCTTCCGCGCCAGGTATGTGTAGATCGGCCCCGTGACGATCACGACGAAAACCATGCGTGTGACGTGAAACGCCGTCACCACCGGAACGCCGAGCTGCAGCACCTTGGCGGTGATCGCCATCTCGGCGATGCCGCCGGGCGTCGTACCCAGGATCAGCGTGGGAATCGGCGCCGCGGACCATAGCGACAGCATGGCTCCCACCCCGAACGCCAGCATTAACGCCAGGACCGTAAAGCCCGCTACCGCGGCAATGAAGCGCGGTGCGGCGCGAAAGAAGTCAGGCCGGTAGCGGTGTCCGAGCGACCAGCCGATCAGCAGCTGTCCCGCCTTGGGCACGTAATCTGGCAATGCGGACAGTTCGATATTCGACACAGTCAGCAGCATGGCGACGAGCATCGGACCCAATACCCACGGATTGGGAAGGCGCAGCTTCACAAACGCGGCCCCGCCGACCATGGTCAGCGCCACAAGCGCCGCCAAACCGAGCCCATGCACGTCCCTGGGACCGGGCACTGTGGGATCGAGCCCCGCCACGCCCCACCATTGAAAAATGAACGGCACCGCTACCACCACCAGCAGCACGCGAACGCTGTGGGCGGTTGCCACACGGTCGATTCTTGCGCCATGCCGCTCGGCCAGGTTCGCCATCTCGCTGGCCCCCCCGATCGCGGACGAAAACCACGCCGTCTTGAAATCGACGTCCGTGAAGCGGCGCAGAATGGCCGTTCCCAGAAAGGCCAGCGCCAACGCGAACACCATGCCGACGATGATGGGCCCCGCATTGCTCCCGATATGCCCAAGCACCTGTGGGGTGAAGTACAGACCCAAGGACGTTCCGATCACCCACTGGCCCGCGTTGCGGGCCGGCCTGGGGCAGGCGGTTCCCACGCCGGCGATTCGCGTCGCGGCCGTCAACAGCAACGCCCCCAGCATCCATGGCAAAGGCATGTGCGCCCAAACCGCAAGCAACGCGCCGGCCAGCGCTATGCCGAATCCGCCCGCCACCCGCAACAGCATGTTCTGACCCACAATCCCATCCACGTTAGAAGCTCATGAAAAATGAATTATGAGTTAGTGGGATACTTACGAAAACTCTCTTTGCCTACCAGCGTTCACCTTCGCGTCCAACATGATCCGATCCAAACTTCCCGACGTCGGCACCACCATATTCACCGTGATGAGCCGCCTGGCCATCGAGCACAAGGCCATCAACCTGGGCCAGGGCTTTCCTGATTTCGATCCGGACCCGGCACTGTGCGCGCTGGTGACCAAAGCAATGGCCGATGGCCATAACCAATATCCCTACATGCCGGGCGTTGCGCCGCTGCGGGAAGCCATCGCTGCCAAGACGCGCGAACTGTACGGCCACGCCTATGATCCCGAAACCGAGATCACCGTCACCAGCGGCGCCACCGAAGCCTTGATGGCCACCGTGCTGGCCGCCGTGGGCAGCGGCGACGAAGTCGTCGTCATTGAACCCTGCTACGACTCCTATCTGCCCGCGATCCGCCTGGCGGGCGGCACCGCGGTGCCCGTGCCGCTGCGCGCGCCCACCGAAGCGGACCCCTACTACCGCATCGACTGGCAGCGCGTGCGCGACGCCATCACGTCCAAGACGCGCCTCCTCATGCTCAACTTCCCGCACAACCCCACCGGGGCCGTGCTAGAAGAAAGCGATCTGGACGCGCTGGAAGCCATCGTGCGCGACACCGGCGTGCTGCTGGTGTCCGACGAGGTCTACGAACACATCGTGTTCGACGGCAAGCCCCACGCCAGCGTCGCGCGGCGTCCTCTGCTGGCCGAACATGCGTTCGTGATCTCGTCGTTCGGCAAGACCTATCACACCACGGGCTGGAAGATCGGCTACTGCTGCGCGCCCCGGCAACTCAGCGCCGAGCTGCGCAAGGTTCACCAGTTCATGGTGTTTACCGTGCCATCGCCCATGCAGTTCGCGCTGGCCGAATTCATGCGCGACCCCAAGCCCTACCTGGATCTTCCGGCCTTCTACCAGGCCAAGCGCGACCGTCTTTCCGAAGGCCTGGCCAAGACCCGCTTCCGTCCATTGCCCAGTCCCGGAACGTTCTTCCTGCTGGCCGATTACAGCCAGATCTCGAAGCAGAGCGAGGCCGATTTCGCGCGCGACCTGACGGTAAAGCACGGAGTGACAGTGATCCCGGTTTCGGCGTTCTATCGCCAGCCCGACGCTCCCGAATCGAACCATCGCATCGTGCGGTTCTGCTTCGCGAAAAAGGACGCTACGCTCGATGCGGCGCTGGAGCGGCTGCAGCACGTCTGAATTTTTATATGAGTTAAAGCTCGCATTTATAGTGCATGCAAAAGCAAAAGGGGCGCCAGCAGGCGCCCCTTATTCATTCCAGCATCAATTCAAGTTCTGGCGAACAGCCTTTTCCAAAGCATCTCTGAAGCCGGATCAAACCGGCCCGGCAGCAACCTTTCTTGCGGCCCGCATCCGGCGCAAAATCTGCGGCACGATGACGACCGCCGCCGCCGCCAACCACAACGCGATCGAAACGGGGCTCGAGAACAACACGCCCACGTCGCCATCCGTGATCGACAGCGCGCGCCGCAAGTTCTGCTCCATCATGTTCCCCAGCACCACGCCCAGCACCAGCGGCGCCATGGGCACGCCGAACTTGCGCAGGAAATACCCGAGCGTCCCGATGCCCGCCACCAGCAGCAGATCGAATGTGCCCGCATTGATGGCATACACGCCGATGTAGCTGATGCACAGGATGCCGGGCACCATCAGCCAGCCGGGTACGGACAGCACCTTCGAGAACAAGCGGACCAACGGCACGTTCATGACAAACAGCAGAACGTTGGCGACGAACAGCGATGCGATCAGCCCCCAGACCAGTTCCGGCTTGGTGTCGAACAGCACCGGCCCCGGCGTGATGTTGTAGAGCGTCAGCGCCCCCATCATCACCGCGGTGGTTCCCGAACCCGGCACGCCCAGCGTCAGCATCGGAACGAAGGAGCCAATGGCGGACGATGTCGCCGCGGCTTCCGGCGCCACCAGGCCGCGCATATCGCCCTTGCCGAACTTGGCGTCGGGATCCTTGGCCTCGATGATGCGCTTTTCCTGCGAATACGCGACCGCCGCGGCCACGCTTGCTCCCGCCCCCGGCAACACGCCTACACCGAACCCCACCAGCGCGCTGCGCACCACGCTCCACCACGTAAACGCCATCTCTTTCAGGTTGAACAGCTTGCGGCCGCTGGGCTTGACCTCGACGCTATGGCCGGCCATCACCTTTTCCAGCATTTCCAGCATTTCGCTGACCGCGAACAATGCAATCACGACCACCACAAAATCAATGCCGTCGGCCAGGTGCACGGATTCGAAGGTGTAGCGATAAACGCCCGAGTTCGCGTCTACGCCGACCACCGAGATGGACAGGCCTATCATCGCCGCCAGCACACCCTTGATCGGCTGCTTGCCGAGCAGGCTGGTCAGGCAGCAGAACGCAAAGATCATCAGCACGAAATATTCGGCCGGACCAAAGGCAAGCGCCCATTTCGCCAGCATCGGCGCAAGCAGGATGATGCCCACGACAGACACGATGGCGCCGAAGAATGCCGACCAGGCGGACAAGGACAACGCGACGTTGGCCAGCCCCTGGCGCGCCAGCGGATAGCCATCCAGCGTCGTCATGATGGCGCTGGCTTCGCCGGGCACGTTCAACAGGATGGCCGTGATGCGGCCGCCATACTCCGCCCCCACATACACGGCGGCCAACAGAATCAGCGCAGTCTCGGGCGGCAGGTTCATCGCGAACGCGATGGGTATTAGCATCGCCACGCCATTAACAGGCCCCAGCCCCGGCAGCACGCCCACCATGGTCCCGATGAACGACCCGATGGCCGCCACCAGGAGGTTCGTCAGCGAAAAGGCGACGCCAAAGCCTATCGAAAGATGATCGAGAATGCCGCTCATATCAGGTTCTCCAGCAGTCCGCCGGGCAGGACCACGTCCAGCACCTTGTCGAACAACACGAAAAAGAAAAGGCTCATCACCACCCCGCCGATGGCGCACTTGACCCATCCGCCCCCGAACAGCCGGCCCACGAAGACCGTCATCAGCGACGTGGCGATGACAAAGCCCAGCCACTGGAACAGGAAGGCATAGATCGTGACGAACACGACCATCAGCGCGATGCGGCCATTGGCGCCCGCGGGATTTGGTTCGACGGCATGGCCGCCCTTGTAGACGAGCCACAGGCCGCACAGGCCGATGATCAGCGCCAGGAGCAGGGGAAAGGCGCGCGGGCCGACAGGCTCGTAGGCGAATGGGGCCTCGATCCCCCATCCGGCGGCCGTCATGAAGACAGCCAGCGCCAGGGCGGCAATGCCCAGGATTCGATCATTCATGATCCACGTTTTCCGTTGTAGTCGCGGCGCGCGGCGCAACGATCCGCCGCCGCCGGCCGTGCCGGCGGCGGGTTGGCCCATGCGGGCGCGCGATCGGGAGGATGGTCCTTGCGGGCCGCTTACTTCTTCATCAGGCCGAACGTGTCGGCCAGTTCGCCGTACTGCTTGACCTGGTTCTTCACGTAGGCGTCGAGCTCGGGTCCGGTCTTGTTGAACGGAAACAGGCCCTGCTGCTGGCGCAGTTTTTCGAACTCGGGAGCGGCCGTCGTCTTGTTGAACGCGTCGACCCAGAACTGATAGTCGCTATCCGACACCTTGGGCCCCACGTAAAAGCCGCGGATGATCGGCCAGACGATGTCGTAGCCCTGTTCCTTGGCGGTGGGCACGGTGTTCAGCTTGCCCGGCAGCCGCTGGTCGTTGAACACGGCCAGCACCCGGATCGGCGCTCCGCCTTCCAACATCGTGAAGGCTTCGGCCGCGTCGCCCATGTAGGCCTGGATATGGCCGCCGCGCAGCGCGGTCACGGCCTCGCCACCGCCTTCGAACGCCACGAAGCGCATTTTCTTGAAATCGACCCCGGCCGCCTTGGCGGTCAGCGCGGCCTTCATCCAGTCCTGGCTGCCCACGGTGCCGCCGGCGCCCAGCACGATCTTGGTCGGATCCTGCTTGAAGGCGTCCATCAGGCCCTTCAGGTCCGTGTACGGGGAATCGTTGCGCACCACGGCGACGCCGTAATCCGTGCCGATGGCGGCAAGCCAGCGCACGTCGTTGACGTTGTACTTGCCGAATTTGCCCTGCGCCAGGTTGAGCAGCGAACCGCCCGAAAACGCGACGATGGTGCCCGGCTCGTTGGGATGCTGGGCCACGATGTTGTTGTACGCGACGGCGCCGATGCCGCCGGGCATGTAGACGATGCGCATTGCAGTCTTGAGCGCCCCGCTTTGTTTCAGGCCTTCGGTGGCCAGGCGGCAGGTCAGGTCGAAGCCGCCCCCAGGCTGGGCCGGCGCGATGCACTCCGGCCGGCGGGGTTCTTCGGCGGCCTGGGCGGTCCCCAGGGACAGGGTAATCGCGCCAAGCGCCGCGACGGCGGCGAAGCGCAGCTTCAGACTCGTGTGCATTCTTGCGTCTCCAGGATTTATAGGTCTAGGTATGAGCTGGAGCCGCGTCACGGCGATTTGTTGCGCCTTGAAGGCTCCAGTGCCGTCAACCGTACAAAATCGAAGCTTTCCACAAGCTTTCAATTCCGGCTGATTTCGTGCCGCGGCGCAGCATCCGCCCCCTTTTCCAGGGAAAACACCAATGCCGCGCGCAATCCCGACTGCCCCTGCCGGTTCTCCAGCATAAGGCGCGCCCCCAGGATTTCGGCAATGGTCCCCACGATGGCCAGGCCCAGGCCCGCGCCGGAGGTGTTCTTGCCCGCGGCGCCCCGCCGGAACCGCACGCACGCCCGGGCGATGTCCTCGTCAGTCATCCCCGGACCGTCGTCTTCCACGGCCAGACGCGCCTCTGCCGATCCGATTTCTATCCGGACGGTGACCACCCCTCCCTGGGCGGCGTAGCGGATTGCGTTGTCGACCAGGTTGCTGACCGCCTCCCGCAGGAGCCACTCGGCTCCGCTGACCATCGCGGGTCTGCAGTTCGCCTCCAGTCCGATGTCCAGCTGTCGGGCGCGCGCCGCCGGCAAAAGGGTACGGATGACCCCGTCCGCCAGGTCGGCCAGGTCTACCGGTTCGGCCGCAAAGCCCCCTTCGGCCAGGGAAGCGTCTTTAGCGCGCGCCAGGGCGAGCATCTGGTTGGTGGTGCGTACAGCCCTGTCCAACCCCTCCTGCATCGCCAGAAGGGCTGTACGGACCTCCTGGGGGTCTGTTTCACGCAGGGCGTACGCAGTCTGGGTCCGCAAAACGGACAACGGTGTGCGCAATTGATGAGATGCGTCGTCCAGGAACTGGCTCTGGACCCTCCCCAAAGCCGCAAAACGGGCCATATGGAGGTTTACGGCCGCGACCAGGGGTAGGACCTCCCCTGGCATGTCGGACGCGCTGACGGGGCTTAAATCGTCCGCAGATCGGCTTTTGACTTCTTGTCTGAGCCGTTCAAGGGGTCTGAGAGCCATGAAAACGCCCAGGATGATCACCAGCACGCTGATGAGGATCACCGCCAGGTCCCGTTCCACGGAGCGCACCAGGACCTTGTGGAGGAACGCCTGACGGCTTTCCAGCCCCTCGGCCACCTGGACGATAACCCGTCCCCCTTTGTTGGCGTACAAGGGCGGGTCCATGGGACGCGCCAGCGCGGCGACCCGTACCGGCGCCCCCTGGTAGGTCGCGTAGAAAAACCGCGGTTCGCCAGAAACCAGCGGCTGTTCGGGCAGGGGCAGCCCCGGGTGTCCGATTTCAGCCAGCCCGTCCTCCGTCGCCACCCTGTAGAAAACGCTGCCATTGGCCGTCAGCTCGAAAAATTCCAGCATCAGGTACGGCTGCTCCATGGCTAATCCACCGCTGGCTGTGGATATGTTGTGGTCGATCGCGCGCAGCGCTCCGGAAAGGGAACGGTCGTAGGCAATGTCGACCTGGTTGCGCAACTGGTGGTTGGACAGCCATAGCGCGGCCATCATCACCAGGACCAGCGTTGGAATCAGCCACCAAAGCAACTGGGTTTTCAGTGTCCGGCTGCGTTTTTTCGCCGGGAAATCAGCGCTTTTTTCCGGACTTCTAGTTGTCAACAAGGTTCTCCAGGCAGTAGCCCATGCCTCGCAGGGTCACGATCTGGACACTGCTTTCCGCCAATTTTTTGCGCAATCGGTGCACCAGCACCTCGATAGCTTCCAGGTTGATGTCCGCATCGTCCGTCAGGATGCGGTCAAGAATTTGCTGCTTGTTGATGGGTTCCCCGCTTTTCTGAATCAGGACTCGCAGCACCGCGTGTTCACGTGGGGATAACTGCAGGGGCTGTCCGTCGACAGTGAATTTTTGTGCGGAAGTTTCGAAAGCCAGGTTTCCCAGGGCAAGTCGCGGATGTTCGCGTCCGCGGCTGCGCCGGATCAGCGCAATCAGACGCGCTTCCAACTCTTCCACAACAAACGGTTTTGGCAGGAAATCGTCCGCTCCCTGGTGCAGGGTTCCGATTTTCTCGGCCAGTGAATCGCGCGCGGTCAAGACCAGCACCGGCGTACGGTCGTCCCGCGCGCGAATCTTCGCCAGCAAAGTATGGCCATCCATGCCCGGAAGTCCGAGATCCAGGATGACCGCATCGAATTCTTCGATCGCCAGTCTTCTTTCGGCGACCAATCCGTCATCAGCCCACTCAACGACAAAGCCGGCATGTCTGGCCAGGCTTCTGGAAAGCCAACGGGCAAGTTCGGCTTCATCTTCGATCAAGAGGATACGCATGGACGCAGTCCGGGGGGCGATGGCTGGGCGGAATGGGAAAGCATGTTTGGCTTTTCCTTTATTTCTCTTTATATAAAGACTAATGATTAATAAGGGCTGTGGATAACTACCTTAACCTTGAAAACCTCTTTTTTTTCATCATCTTGCAGCCGTTTTTGCCTGTGCAAGAACTCTGTGTGGGAAAAAAGCTGAAGTTGGACAAGATTTTGGACCTGGCCGAAAACCCCTGCTTGTTCAACTTGCCTCCACAACATGTGCACAAGTTGCCGCCTTAGGAGTTATCCACAGCCCCTTTCCTGCAAACCGGGTGGCAAAGCGGCACTTTTACCCCGGAAAACACGTCCTCGCCTACCCGGATTTCTGCCCTTGCAAGGGGTCTAAACGAGCCTCCAAGGCGTTGCCGAACGCGGGGATTCCAGGGGAGACGCAGGCGCTTTCATTACAGGGGACTGAACAAAAAGTGATCAGCATTCACCGTAGAATTCCGCCATGGAACGAGACATCAGAATCAGAAAACCCGGGTGGGCAAGGCGGTTGAGAAGCGGTCTGCTGGCTGAAAATGCGGCCTTGACCTTGTGCATCGCGGGCGTGATGGGACTGGCTGGCGCCCTGGCGACGGTGGTGTTCCGCGAACTGCTGGCCTGGATCCAGATACTGCTGGGCGGAGGAGATATTCCACACGGAATGGTGTCTTTGGCCCGGGGCATGGATCCTTGGCAACGCTTCCTGATGCCGGCCGCTGGGGGCGCGATAGCGGGTCTGATCCTGCAGCTCGCCTCCCGCTGGCTGCCCAGGCGCGGCGCGGCCGACTATATGGAAGCGATTTCGGTCGGCCGGGGCGTCATCGGGTTTCGCCAGACCGTGGCGCGCAGCCTGTCATCCATTTTTTCGATAGGATCGGGCGCTTCCATAGGGCGTGAGGGGCCAATGGTGCAGTTGGCGGCGATGTGCGCGTCGCTGACCGGCCGTTACCTGGTGCTGCCGCCCCGGCATTTGCGGCTGCTGGTGGCATGCGGCGCGACGGCGGGGATCACCGCGGCATACAACGCGCCCATTGCGGGCGCCCTCTTCATTTCCGAGATCGTTTACGGTGCGATTTCCTCGGCCACGCTGGTTCCGCTGGCCGTGGCGTCGGTAGTCGCGAACATCGTCACCCGCCAGGTGTTGCACTACGACGCGGTCTTCCATATGCCGCATTTTGAGTTCGTATCCGGCTGGGAAGTCATCAATTACCTGGGACTGGGCCTTATCGCCGGACTGGCGGCGCCACAGTTCCTGAGATTTCTTGACGCGTCGCGCGCGGCGTTCCAACGATTGCTGTTTCCGCTGTGGATACGGATGGCCGCGGGCGGATTGATCGTCGGCGCGCTGTCCGTGATCAATCCTGCGGTTTGGGGCAATGGCTACAGCGTGGTCAACAGCATGTTGCACACGCAATGGGCCTGGCAGGCCGTGGCCGCGATTCTGTTCCTGAAAATGCTGGCCACTGCCGCCAGCGTCGGGTCGGGCGCGGTGGGCGGCGTGTTCACGCCAACGTTATTTGTCGGCGCCGCGCTGGGCGCGCTGTACGGGACTGGCCTGCAGAGTCTGTTTCCCGCGGGCAGCCTTTCGGCGGTGTCCAGCTACGCCGTAGTGGGCATGGGGGCACTGCTGGCTGCGACGACCCATGCGCCGCTGATGTCGGTGCTCATGATTTTCGAGATGACGCTCAGCTATGAAGTCATGCTGCCGCTGATGCTTGCCTGCATGACGGGCTATGTCATTGCGCAGCGCATCCGCCCGGAATCGGTCTACGCAAAGTCATTGGCGGTCAATCGGAATTTCAGGGTTCCTGTGCGCGGAGAAAGGCGTTGAATGTAAATAGCGAGTAAAAGCTCATATTTATTCTTTTGCTCCGACGCTACCATCTTGATGTCCAAAATGACATTCAAGGATTTGATAGAAAGCCCTTAAAAAAGGGCTTTTTTCATGAAAACACGATTCAAGCCGATTTCCGTGGCGCGATGGGTTTCCAGATATCCGCGTCGCTGGTAGATGGAGATGTTCTCCGTCATGATCTCTTGCGTGTAAAGACGGATGTGCGCAAAACCCGCCAGGCGAGTTGCGTCTTCCGCCCATTGCATCATTTCGCGCCCGTACCCTTTCCCCTGCGCTTGCGGCGCTACGGCGATGTTGTCCAGCAGCATGCACGATGAATTCGGTTCGGGTATCAGCACGATCACGCCCTGGATGCCGTCGCGCGTATCCAGAACATGGACCACACCCTCGGCAACGCGTGCGGGATAGTCGTCCAGCATCGGTCCGGGCGTGGCGCCGTTGCGCGCAATGTAGGGTGTGTATGCGTCCTTGACGATGCGCTTGACGGCGAGCACGTCCGCGAGGGTTGCGGGCCGTATGGCGTGGGATTCGGGAGGGGCGTGCATAGCCGTGCTACCCAGCTACTTCCCGATGCAAAAACTAGAGAAGATCTCGCCCAGCAAATCATCGCTGGTGAACTTCCCGGTGATGCCGGACAGGCTGTCGTGGGCCAGCCGCAGTTCTTCGGCGAACAGGTCCAGCACGCGGTCGTCCTGGCTGGCATGCTGGGCGGCCAGGTCCAGGTGTTCCGCCGCGTCCTGCAGGGCGTGCAGATGACGTTCGCGCGCCAGCCACGGCGACTCGCCGCCCGGATTCCAGCCCGCGATGCGCAGGAGTTCCGCGCGCAGCCCGTCCAGGCCCGCGCCGCGCTTGGCGGAGATGCCGAGTTCGCCGGGACTGGCCGTGAAAGGCGCGGGCAGCAGATCCACCTTGTTGAAAACTTTCAGCACGGGCGTGCGGGCCGGCAGGCGCGCCGTGATCTGGGCGTCGAGTTCGTCGCCGGGCTGGGTGGCGTCTTGCAGATGCAGAATGACGTCGGCGCGCTCGATTTCCTGCCAGGTGCGGGCGATGCCGATGCTCTCCACTGTGTCTTCGGTTTCGCGCAGGCCGGCCGTGTCGACAATGTGCAAAGGAACGCCATCAATATGGATTTCCTGCACCACCTTGTCGCGAGTCGTGCCGGCGATCGGGGTGACGATGGCGACATCGTCGCCCGCCAGCGCATTGAGCAGGCTGGACTTGCCCACGTTCGGCTGTCCGGCCAGGACGACGTGCAGGCCTTCGCGCAGGATGACGCCCTGGCGCGCTTGTGCGATGAGCGTCGACAGGTCGGCCGTCAAGGCGTCCAGCGTGGGGCGCGCCTGGTACTTTTCGAGGAAGTCGATTTCTTCCTCGGGGAAATCCAGGGTTGCCTCGACGAGCATGCGCAAATGAATGATGCGGTCCGACAGGTCATTGACGCGCGCCGAAAATTCGCCAGACAGTGATGCCATGGCGCCGCGCGCGGCGGCCACCGACGAGGCTTCGATCAGGTCTGCGACGGCTTCGGCCTGGGCCAGGTCCATGCGGTCGTTCAGGAATGCGCGGCGCGTGAACTCGCCGGGTTCTGCCAGCCGCAGGCCAAGGTCCCGGCCGGCGGCAAGGCAGTTGTCCAGGATGCGGCGCAGCACGGCCGGGCCGCCGTGGCCCTGCAGCTCGAGCACGTCTTCGCCGGTGTAGGAATGCGGTGCACGAAAGTAGAGCGCGATGCCTTCGTCCAGCAGTTCTCCGGCCGCTGATTTGAACGGCAGGAAATGCGCGTGACGCGGCGTCAGCTCTCGCTGGAACAGGCGCCGCACCAATCCGGACAGGTCCGCACCAGAAATGCGCACGACGCCGATGCCGCCTCTTCCGGGGGCGGTGGCAATGGCGGCGATGGGGGCGTAGGCGGACATATCAGGGGCTATGGCAAGGCAAGAACAATAGGGGAATATAACTGTTGCGCGGCGCGTTGTTTGCTGGTTACTGTGGCCCCGAGGTTCAAAACCCGAAACAACTCTGGGAGATCACGATGGCATCTCGGTTTTCGCGTGTCTTGGCCTGCGGCTCCGCCGCGGTAATGCTGGCCTTTGGCACATTCAGTTCGGCCATGGCTCGCGATCTGGTGATTGCATTGAAGACCGAGCCGTCTTCGATGGATCCGCAGTATCACGCGCTGACGCCCAACACGCAGATTTCCCAGACCATCTTCGACACCCTGGTTGCCACCGACGCGCAGCTCAAGCCCCAACCCTCCCTGGCCGAATCGTGGACGGTGGATGGCAAGGTGTGGACATTCAAGCTGCGCCCCAACGTGAAGTTCTCCGACGGCACGCCGTTTACGGCGGAAGACGTGGTGTTCACGTATGACCGCGTGCCCAAGGTGCCGAACAGCCCGTCGCCGTTCACGCTGTATCTGGGTTCGGTGGCCAAGACGGAAGCGGTCGATCCAATGACGGTGCGCATCACGACCAAGGATGTCGCCCCGAACCTGCTGGTGAACCTGGCGCAGTTGCCGATCATGTCCAAGAAGGCTGCGTCCGGGCCCGCGGCCGAAGGCAAGACCACCACGGAACTGAACAGCGGCGACGGCCTGGTCGGCACCGGCCCGTACAAGTTCGTTTCCTGGAAACGCGGCGCGGAATTCGTCCTGGCCCGCAACGACAATTACTGGGGCAAGAAGCCCGAGTGGGATCGCGTGGTTTACCGTCCGATCAGCAACGCCGCCGCGCGCGTGGCGGCCCTGCTGGCGGGCGACGTCGACATGATCGAGGATCCCCCCACTGACGACCTGCCCAAGCTCAAGGGCGACAAGAAGCTGTTCGTCGAAGAGACGCCGTCGGTGCGTGTGGTGTACGTGGCGCTGGACCAGCACGCCGAACCCTCTCCCGGCATCCAGGGCACGGACAAGAATCCGATGAAGGACAAGCGCGTGCGCGAGGCGCTGTCGCTGGCCATCAATCGCGACGCCCTGGTGGAACGCGTGATGGGCGGCGTGGCGCTGCCCGCGGGCAATCTGTTGCCCTATCCGATGTTCGGATCGAGCAAGGAGCATTCGAAGGCGCCCAAGGCCGACGTCGAAAAGGCCAAGGCGCTGCTGAAGGAAGCGGGTTATCCCAATGGCTTCTCGATCACGCTGGGTTCGCCGTCCGGCCGCTACGTCAACGATTCCAAAGTGGCGCAGGCCATTGCATCCATGTGGACGCGCATCGGGGTGAAGACCAGCGTGGACGCGATGGCCCCGCCGGTGTTCTTCAAGAATCGCGACTCCTATGCGTTCTCCGCCTACCTGGCGGGCTGGTCGGTGACCAGCGGCGAAATGTCCAACGCGTTGACGTCCTTGCTGATGACGCGCAATCCGGAGGCCGGCCAGGGCACTACGAACCGCAGCCGGTATTCCAATCCCAAGATGGACGATCTGGTCAAGCAAGCATCGTCCACGATGGATGACGCCAAGCGCGCCGAGCTGCTGTCGACCGCCAGCAATATCGCGATGGACGACTTTGCCATGCTGCCCGTGCATTTTGAACTGTCGGTGTGGGCCATGAAGAACGACATCCGCTATCAGGGCCGTCCCGATCAAGTCACGCTGGCGCAGTTCGCTACGCTAAAGAAGTAGCGCGCGCCGGGCGATAGATCTGTGCTTGCAACGATAGTAAGAAGGCTCCTGCAGACCATCGTCGTCATGCTCGCCATGTCGGCGCTGGTCTTCGCGGGTATCTACATGGTGGGCGATCCGGTGTCCATGCTGGCCAGCCCGGAAGCCACGGAAGCGCAACGCGCCGCGATCAGGACCTCGCTCGGATTGGATCAGCCGCTATGGCGGCAATACATGATCTTCATGAGCCAGGCTGTGCGCGGCGATTTCGGCAACAGCTTCCTGACGGGCGAGCCGGCCATGCATCTGATCCTGGAGCGCATGCCGGCGACGGTGGAACTGGCCTGTGTGGCGATGCTGCTGTCAGTGCTGATCGGCGTGCCGCTGGGCATTCTTGCGGGCTTGAAGCCTGCCGCGGTGGGATCGCGCGCGATCATGACCGGTTCCGTGCTGGGTTTTTCGCTGCCCAACTTCTGGGTCGGCCTGATGCTGATCATGGTATTCGCCGTGATGCTGGGATGGGTGCCGGCAGGCGGACGTGGAGACACGGTCAGTATTGGCTCGCTGCAGTTGAGCGTGCTGACCTTCGACGGCTGGCTCAGCCTGGCGCTGCCGGCGGCCACCATCGCAATCGCCAAGTGCGCGATGATCATCCGCGTCACGCGCGCCGCCACGCGCGAGGCGCTGCCCATGGACTACATCAAGTTTGCGCGCGCCAAGGGCCTGTCCGAAAAGCGCGTGCTGGGCGTGCACCTGCTCAAGAACATCCTGATTCCCGTGGTGACCGTGGCGGGCCTGGAATTCGGCCAGGTGATGGCCTTTGCCGTGGTCACCGAAACCGTGTTTTCCTGGCCCGGCATGGGCAAGCTGTTGATTGATTCGATCATCAACCTGGACCGGCCGGTGGTGGTGGCTTATCTGCTGCTCATTGTGTTCTTTCTTGTCATGCTCAACCTTGTGGTGGACATCATCTACACGGTGCTGGATCCCCGCGTACGCCTGGACAGCCGCCGATGAATACGCAGACCGCCGCCGCGCCCCCTGTTCCGGCCAAAGAGCAGTCGCCCTGGCGCAGATTCGTATCGGATTTCTTTGCCAGCAAGCTGGCCACGCTGGGCCTGGTGATGCTGGTGCTTATTGTCGGCGCCGCGCTGCTGGCGCCCTGGATCGCGCCGCAGAACCCCTATGACCTTGCGAGCCTGGACATCATGGATTCCAAGCTCAAGCCGGGCAGCGAAAGCGGCGACGGTTCCATGCGTCATTGGCTGGGCACCGACGGTCAGGCGCGCGACCTGTTCTCAGCCATCCTCTACGGCATGCGCACGAGCCTCATGGTGGCCACCGTGTCGGTGCTGGCGGCCTTTGGCATCGGCGCCACCGTGGGGCTGATCGCCGCGTATTTCGGGGGGCGCACAGATGCCTTGCTGATGCGGATTGTGGATATCCAGCTGTCGTTTCCCGCCATTCTTGTCGCGCTGATGCTGCTGGCCATTCTGGGCAAGGGTGTGGATAAGGTGATCATCGCGCTGATCGTCGTGCAGTGGGCCTACTTTGCACGAGCGGCGCGGGGCGCGGCGCTGGTCGAACGCGGCAAGGAATACGTGGAGGCGGCGCGCTGCATGTCGCTGTCGTGGGGTCGCGTGCTGTTCCGCCATGTGTTGCCGAACTGTATGCCGCCGCTCATCGTGATCGCCACGATCGACCTGGCTCATGCGATCGCACTGGAAGCCACGCTCTCGTTTCTGGGCGTCGGCGTGCCGGTGACCGAGCCGTCGCTGGGCATGCTGATCTACAACGGCTTTGAGTACCTGTTGTCGGGGCAGTACTGGATCTCGTTCTTTCCCGGCATCGCCCTGGCATTGGCCATCATCGCGATCAACCTGGTGGGGGACCACCTGCGCGATGTGCTCAACCCGCGGCACGCGAACTGAGGGCGGGTGCGATGCTCACACACGCGACGCAGCAGCCTATGGCCCGATCCAAGCCTGTTCTTGATGTTCAGGGTTTGAAGACGCACTTTTTCACTCGCAATGGTGTGGTGAAAGCCGTGGATGGCGTGGACCTCAGCCTGGCTGAAGGAGAGATCCTGGGGCTGGTGGGTGAATCGGGTTCCGGGAAGAGCATTACCGGCTTTTCGCTGATGGGACTGCTGGACGAGCCCGGACGCATCGTCGAAGGCCAGCTGCTGCTCAATGGCGAGGACCTGCGCGCCGCCACGCCAGACCGGTGGCGGCAGCTACGCGGCCAGGAGATCGCCATGATCTTCCAGGATCCGATGATGACGCTGAATCCCGTGCTGCGCGTGGATACGCAGATGATAGAAGCGGTGCAGGCGCATGGCAAGGCCACGCGCGAACAGGCGCGTCAGCGCGCCCTGCAGACGCTGTCCATGGTGGGCATACCGTCGCCGCAGGAGCGCCTGCGGGCTTATCCACATCAGTTGTCGGGCGGCATGCGGCAGCGCGTGGCGATCGCGATCGCGCTATTGAATTCGCCGCGCCTCATTATTGCGGACGAGCCCACCACCGCGCTGGATGTCACGATACAAGGTCAGATCCTGTTCGAAGTGCAGAAGCTCTGCCGCGAGACCGGCACCGGCCTGATCTGGATTACGCACGACCTGGCCGTGGTGGCGGGTCTGGCCGATCGGGTGTCCGTGATGTATGCGGGCCGCGTCGTGGAAACGGGCAGCACTGAGGCGGTCATCAGCCATCCGATGCATCCTTATACGCATGGTCTGATTGCTTCGATACCCACGCCGCAATCCCGCGGAAAGCCGCTGGTGCCGATTCCCGGCATGACACCGTCGCTGCTCAATCTGCCGCAAGGCTGTGCGTTCCGCGGACGTTGTCCGCGCGCGACCGACGCCTGTCTGGCCGAACCGCAACCCGTGGAAGTCCGCCCGGCGCAATGGGTGCGCTGCTGGCATGCCGGAGGCCCAGACGCCAAATGAGCGTAGCGCAGCGCGACACTACCCCTATCCTAGCCTTGCGCGAAGTCGAGCTGCGCTTCGTGCAGCCGGTGGACTTGGCCGGGCGCATTGCGAACCTGCTTGGCGCGGGTCTCAAGACACAGGTCGTGCATGCCGTGGCCGGGGTGGACCTGGAGGTCAAGCCTGGCGAAGTGATCGGCATCGTCGGTGAATCAGGCTGCGGAAAGTCCACGCTGGGCCGCATTGTGTCGGGCATCTTGCCGCCCACCGCCGGCCAGGTGCATTACCGCGGCAAGCCCGTCCATGACATGACGGGCCAGGAGCGGCGTGCCTACGAACTGGGCGTGCAGATGATCTTCCAGGATCCGTACGCGTCGCTGAATCCGCGCATGCGCGTGCGCGAGATCATCGGCGAAGCGCCGGCGGCGCATGGGCTCATCCGGTCGCGCGACAAGGAAGCTTACGTGGCCGGCCTGATGCGCCAGGTCGGGCTGGATCCGAGTTTTTCGCAGCGTTATCCCCATCAGTTTTCCGGCGGCCAGCGGCAGCGTATTGGCATTGCGCGGGCGCTGGCGCTCAAGCCTTCGGTGATCGTCTGCGATGAGGCCGTGGCGGCGCTGGATGTGTCGATCCAGGCGCAGGTGCTGAATCTGTTCGAGAAACTGCGCGACGACCTGGACCTGACCTATCTGTTCATCAGCCATAACCTTAGCGTGGTCAGTCACATTTCGGACCGCGTGGCGATCATGTACCTGGGGCGGGTGGTGGAGCTTGCGCCGACCGACACGGTGTTCACGCGGGCCAATCATCCCTACACCGAGGCGCTGCTGAAGGAGCTGCCGACGCTGACGCCGGGACGGCGCACCTACCAGCCGATCAAGGGCGAGCTGCCTTCGCCGCTGGATCCTCCCACCGGCTGCGCGTTTCATCCGCGCTGTCCCCATGCGATGCCGCGCTGCAAGGCGGAGCGTCCGCTGCTGCGGGAGATCGCGCCGGGGCAGTACAGCGCCTGCCATCTGAATGACCTTGCCTGAGGCCTGCGCCAAAAAAGGGCTGGACGCGGAAAGGGGGGCGGCGCGAGAATTCCCGCATAGGCAGGCCATCGGGCACGCGCCATCCATCAACCAATATTGTTTATCCACAGCCATGAAGACCATAGCCGAAATCGAACGCGTACACGGGGATCTGACCGCCTTGCGCCGGGACATCCACGCGCATCCCGAACTGGCGTTCCAGGAAACGCGCACGTCCAGCCTGGTGGCCGAGCGTTTGCGCGAGTGGGGACTGGAAGTCCACACGGGCCTGGGGAAAACTGGTGTGGTGGGCATTTTGCGCGCGGGCAGCGGCAAGAAGACCATCGGCCTGCGGGCAGACATGGACGCGCTACCCATGCCCGAACACAACCGCTTTGCCCACAAGTCCACCATCAGCGGACGCATGCATGGCTGCGGCCATGACGGGCACACGACAATGCTGCTGGGCGCCGCGCAGTACCTGTCCAAGCACCGCAACTTCGACGGCACCGTGGTGTTCATCTTCCAGCCGGCAGAAGAAGGCGGCAACGCCGGCGCGCGCGCCATGATGAAGGACGGGCTGTTCGACAAATTTCCCTGCGATGCCGTGTTCGGCATCCACAACATGCCCGGCATGCCGGTCAATCAGTTCGGCTTCCGTTCGGGCCCAACGATGGCGTCGAGCAATCGCTGGGACATCGTCATCAAGGGTGTTGGCGGCCACGCCGCCCAACCGCATGCGTCGGTCGATCCGATCATCGTCGCGGCCGACATGGTCCACGCGCTGCAGACCGTGATCTCGCGCAGCAAGAACCCGCTGGAGCAGGCGGTGCTGTCGATCACTCAGATCCACGCCGGCGACGCGTACAACGTGATTCCCGGCGAAGCGGTGCTGCGCGGCACGGTTCGCACGTATTCGGTCGAAACCCTGGACAAGATCGAAGCGGACATGCGGCGCATCGCCACTACCCTGCCGCAGGTCTATGGCGGCACGGGCGAGCTGGACTTCGTGCGGGCCTATCCGCCGCTGGTGAACTGGGAAAAGGAAACGGCCTTTGCGGCCAAGGTGGCGGAAGACGCCTTCGGCGCCGAAAACGTGCTGCGCGACATGCCGCCATTCATGGGAGCCGAGGATTTCTCGTTCTTCCTGGAGGCCATTCCGGGTTCGTACCTTTTCCTGGGCAATGGCGATGGCGACCACCGCATGGAAAGCTATCACGGCATGGGCCCGTGCCAGCTGCACAATCCCAATTACGACTTTAACGACGCGCTGCTGCCGGTGGGCGCGACCTATTGGGTGAAGCTGGTGGAAGCGTTTATGCCGGCCTCGTAAGGACCGATACGCTATTTGCTTATATGCGGTTCGCCAGGAAGCCGCGGGTCGTTCCCCGCGGCTTCCTGCTATATGACGTAAAGCTTTGTTCAAACGCCGATAACTTCGTTTGAGATAGAAGAGGCGGTTTCCATAATCGGTCGTTCCAGATATGCCGCAAGGCGAACCGGAGCGATAGATGTCCCAGAGCAACGCCTTGCGGCGCGAAGCAGACGCCGCCCCCACCCCCAGGCGCAGTCTTTTGAACTGCGCCCCCTGCCCGGTCCGCTGGGCGCCGAGATCATCGGCCTGGACCTGTCGCGCGAACTGGCGCCCGCCGATTTTGCGCGCGTCCACAAGGCGCACCTGGATCATCACCTGCTGGTGTTCCGCGACCAGCGCATCACCCCGCAGCAGCACATCGACTTCAGCCGCCGCTTTGGCCGCCTGATGATCCACGTGCTGCACCAGTTCCATCTGGCCGGCCATCCCGAGATCCTGACGGTTTCCAACATCCTGGAAGACGGCAAGCCGATAGGCCTGGGCGATGCGGGCAAGTATTGGCACTCGGACATTTCGTACAAGGAGCTTCCCAGCCTGGGGTCGCTGCTGCACGCGCAGGAGCTGCCTTCCGAGGGCGGGGACACCTTGTTCGCCAACATGCACCTCGCGTACGACACGCTGCCGGCCGCGCTGAAGAGTGCGGTCGAGGGCAGGCGCGGCGTGCATTCCTACCTGGCCCAGTACGGACAACTGCAGAAGGAAGGCAACTGGCGTCCCAATCTGAGCGCGCAGCAGATCGCGCAAGTGCAGGAAGTGGTGCATCCGGTGGTGCGCACGCACCCCGAGAACGGGCGCCGCGCGCTGTTCGTCAGCGAAGGCTTCACCACGCGCATCGAAGGCCTGCCTGACGATGAAAGCCGCGCCTTGCTGAACGAACTGTTTGTCCACAGCGTCCGGCCGGAGCACATCTACCGCCACAAATGGCAGCCGCACGATCTGGTGTTCTGGGACAACCGTTCGCTGATCCACCTGGCGGGCGGCACGCCGGATCACCTGCGCCGCAAGCTCTACCGCACGACGATCGAGGGCGACGCGCCGTTCTGAAAACCGGCCCTTTCGCCGCCGCACCACTTATCCACAAGGAACGCCATGCGCTTTTCCTCCACACTCCGGGATCGACTGGTCCAGACCGCCACCGGCGCCGGCCTGGCGCTGATACTTGCCGTGCTTGCGCTGGCCTCGCCCACGCCCGCGATGGCCGAAGGACGCATCCGCATCGCCGAGCAATACGGCATCGTCTATCTGCTGCTGAACGTGGCGCGCGATCAGCAACTGATCGAGAAGCACGGCAAGGCCGAAGGTGTGGATATCTCGGTCGAGTGGGCCAAGCTGTCCGGCGGCTCGGCCGTGAACGACGCGCTGCTCTCCGGGGCTGTGGATATCGCGGGGGCGGGCGTGGGACCGCTGCTGACGATCTGGGACCGCACGCATGGCAAGCAGAATGTGAAGGGCGTGGCGTCGCTGGGCAATTTTCCCTACTACCTGGTTACCAACAACCCGAACGTGAAGACGATCGCCGACTTCACCGACAAGGACCGCATTGCGGTGCCGGCCGTGGGCGTGTCGGTGCAGTCGCGCGTGCTGCAGCTGGCCTCGGCCAAGCTGTGGGGCGATGCGCAGTTCAACAAGCTGGACAAGATTTCGGTGGCGCTGCCGCACCCGGACGCGGCGGCGGCCATCATTGCCGGCGGCACGGAAATCACGGGCCATTTCGGCAATCCGCCGTTCCAGGAGCAGGAGCTGGCCGAAAATCCCAAGGCGCGCATCGTGCTCAATTCCTATGACGTGCTGGGCGGCCCCAGTTCGTCTACCGTGCTGTTCGCCACCGAGAAGTTCCGGCGCGACAATCCCAAGACCTACAAGGCCTTCCAGGAAGCGCTGAAGGAAGCGGCCGGCTTTGCCGCCGCGAACCCCGAGAAGGCGGCGGACATCTACCTGCGCGTCACCGGCGCCAAGCAGGATCGCGACTTTCTGATCAAAGTGATCAAGAATCCCGACGTGCAGTTCAAGCTGGAGCCGCAGAACACGTTTGCGCTGGCCGAGTTCATGCACAAGGTGGGCGCGATCAAGAATGCGCCCGCCAGCTGGCGCGACTACTTCTTCGACGATCCGGTAACGGCGCAGGGAAGCTGATCATGACCCTGCACGCCGCCGGCCCTGTGGATAAGATTGAAAACGCCACGCCGCTGCTGGCTGTGGATAAGGTGTCGATCGAATACAAGACGCGTGAACGGCGCGTCCGCGCCACGCATCAGGTGAGTTTCGATGTGCATGGCGCCGAGCGTTTCATCCTGCTCGGGCCGTCCGGCTGCGGCAAATCCACCCTGCTCAAGGCCATCGCCGGATTCATCGAACCCACCGAGGGCAGCATCCGGGTCGACGGCAAGGCGGTACAGGGGCCGGGACCGGATCGCATCGTGGTGTTCCAGGAATTCGACCAGCTTCCGCCCTGGAAGACGCTGCGCCAGAATGTCGCCTTTCCGCTGGTGGCCTCGCGCAAGCTGAACCGGCGCGAGGCCGACGAACGCGCGATGCACTACCTGGACAAGGTTGGGCTGTCGGCGTTTGCCGATGCCTATCCGCATACGCTGTCCGGCGGCATGAAGCAGCGCGTGGCGATCGCCCGGGCGCTGGCGATGCAGCCGCGTGTGTTGCTGATGGACGAGCCCTTCGCGGCGCTGGACGCGCTGACGCGGCGGCGCATGCAGGAAGAGCTGATGGCGTTGTGGGACGACGTGCGCTTCACGCTGCTGTTCGTCACGCATTCGATCGAAGAGGCGCTGGTGCTGGGCAGCCGGATTTTGCTGCTGTCGCCGCATCCCGGCCGTGTGCGCGCCGAACTCAATGCGCATGGCTTCGACCTGCACAGCCAGGGATCCGCCGCGTTCCAGGCGGCGTCGCGGCGCATCCATGATTTGCTGTTCGACGTCCCTGCCCCTGCGCCGGCACAGCGTGCGGCGGCATGAAGGAAATCGCATGAACAGCACGTATGCCGTATCGGCCCTGGTCCGTCCCGAAGTGGAGTACGACCTGCCGCCCTTGCCCGCGCAGGCCGCCGAAACGCCGCTGCCATGGCACGAGCGCCTGTGGCAACACGCCAGCCTGCGCAAGCTGGCGATCCTGGCGCTGCTGGCCGGACTGTGGGAACTGGCGGCGCGCTATACCGACAATGATCTGCTGCTGCCTGGCGCGTGGCAGACGGGGCAGGCTTTCGTGCAGGGCATCGCCAGCGGAGAACTGCTGGCGCGCGCCGGGCAGTCCCTGCGCGTGCTGGTGCAAGGGTATCTGGCCGGGGTGGCGCTGGCCTTCGTATTGACCACGCTGGCCGTGTCGACGCGATTCGGGCGCGACCTGCTGTCCACGCTTACCGCCATGTTCAACCCGCTGCCGGCGATCGCCCTGCTGCCGCTGGCGTTGCTGTGGTTCGGCCTGGGCGAAGGCAGCCTGGTGTTCGTGCTGATCCACTCGGTGCTGTGGGCGCTGGCCCTGAATACCTATGCCGGATTCCTGGGCGTGTCCGAGACCCTGCGCATGGCGGGCCGCAACTACGGACTGACCGGGTTGCGTTATGTCCTGCAGATCCTGGTGCCCGCGGCCCTGCCGGCGATCCTGGCCGGTCTGAAGATAGGCTGGGCGTTCGCGTGGCGTACGCTGATCGCGGCCGAGCTGGTGTTCGGCGCCTCCAGCGGCAAGGGTGGGCTGGGCTGGTACATCTTCCAGAACCGCAACGAGTTATACACAGACAAGGTGTTTGCCGGCCTGGCCGCGGTGGTCATCATCGGCCTGATTGTGGAAAACCTGGGATTCGATACGCTGGAGCGTTTGACGGTCCGGCGGTGGGGCATGCAGCGCTGAAGGCCTGACGCGCCGCGCAAGTAAAAAAGGGGCGCCGGAGCGCCCCTTTCTCGTTGCTTGGCCGGACCGTTACAGCTTCAGTCCGAGCGCCTTCGCGACACCCTCGGCGTAGGCCGGATCGGCCCGGCGGAAGTGGTCGAGCTGGCGGCGCTGGATCGCTTCCGGCACCCCAGCCATGTGGCGGCCGATGTTGCCGAACAGCTGTTCCTGCTGCGCGGGCGTCATCAGGCGGAACAGCGCGCCCGGCTGCGAGTAGTAGTCATCGTCCACCCGGTGGTTCCAGCGCGCCGCGGCTTGCCCGTCGAGCGCCAGGGGCGGTTCGGCGGCCGAAGGCGTTTCCTTCCATTCGCCCGCGCTGTTGGGCTCATAGTTGATCGTGGCGCCGGCATTGCCGTCGACTCGCCCTGCGCCGTCGCGATGGTAGCTGTGGAACGGGCACTTCGGGGCATTCACCGGGATTTGGTGGTGGTTGATGCCCAGGCGGTAGCGGTGCGTGTCGCCATAGGAAAAGATGCGGCCCTGCAGCATCTTGTCGGGCGAGAAGCCGATCCCCGGAACCACGTTAGCCGGCGTGAAGGCCGCCTGCTCGACTTCGGCGAAGTAGTTTTCGGGGTTTTTGTTCAGTTCCAGCACGCCGACCTCGATCAGCGGGTAGTCGCCGTGGGGCCAGACCTTCGTCAGATCGAACGGGTTGATGTGATAGGTTGCCGCTTCGGCCTCGGGCATGATCTGCACTTTCAGCGTCCACTTCGGGAAGTTGCCCTGCTCGATGTTCTCGAAGAGGTCCCGCTGCGAGCTTTCGCGGTCGTGAGCCACCACTTGCGCCGCTTCCTCGTCGGTCAGACAGGCGATGCCCTGCTGCGACTTGAAGTGGAATTTCACGTAGAAACGTTCGTTGTTGCTGTTGATGAAGCTGAACGTGTGCGAGCCGAACCCGTGCTGCTGGCGCAGATTGGCCGGGATGCCGCGGTCGCTCATCAGGGTGGTGACCTGGTGCAGCGATTCGGGGTTGAGCGACCAGAAGTCCCAGGCGGCCGTGGCGTTGCGCAAGTTGGTCTTGGGGTCGCGCTTCTGGGTGTGGATAAAGTCGGGGAACTTCAGCGGATCCCGGATGAAGAAGACCGGCGTGTTGTTGCCCACGAGGTCCCAGTTGCCTTCGTCTGTGTAGAACTTGATGGCGAAGCCGCGCACATCGCGTTCCGCATCGGCGGCGCCGCGTTCACCGGCCACGGTCGAAAAGCGCAGGAACAGCGGGGTCTGCTTGCCAACCTTGGAGAAGATGCTGGCGCGGGTGTAGCGGGAGATGTCGTGCGTGACAGTGAACGTGCCGTAGGCGCCGGAACCCTTGGCATGCACGACTCGCTCGGGGATGCGTTCACGGTCGAAATGCGCAAGCTTTTCAATCAGCCAGAAGTCTTCCAGCAGCGCGGGGCCACGGGGGCCGGCGGTCAGGGTGTTGTTGTTGTCTGGCACCGGCGCGCCCGAGGCGGTGGTCAGAGGCTTTTTGTCGGTCATGGCACACTCCCTAGTCAGTCCTGGATGGCGCGGGCCGCTGGATGGGCCGCGCGGCGTAGCAGCTACAGCCCGGCGGCATGGCCGCCGGACGGCAAACTGAGACCCATGATAGGAGCCATCGCTCGCGATGTGAAGTTGATTGATCTTCCTTTCGCGATTAATAATAGCTATTCACCCGAGGGGGCGGGAATAGAAAATGCTGAGCCTGCCCTTCGCCCTGCACGGGCTTCAGGCATGAAAAAACCGGCCCATGGGGCCGGTTTTTCTTGGGAAGCAACCGCTTATCAGCGATTGGCCGCCACTTCAGACTTGCGCTGGATGGCGCGGGTGATGGACCACTGCTGCGCGATCGACAGGATGTTGTTGACGCACCAGTAGAGCACCAGGCCGGCCGGGAAGAAGAACATCATCCCGCCGAACACCAGCGGCATGATCATCATGACCTTGGCCTGGATGGGATCCGGAGGCGTCGGGTTCAGTTTGATCTGCAGGAACATGGTGGCCATCATGATGGCGGGCAGAATGAAGAACGGATCGCGGACCGACAGGTCATGGACCCACAGGATCCACGGCGCGCCGCGCATTTCCACGCTGGCCAGCAGCACCCAGTACAGCGAGATGAACACCGGAATTTGCACCAGCATGGGCAGGCAGCCGCCCAGCGGGTTGATCTTTTCGGTGCGGTACATCTCCATCATGGCCGCATTGAGCTTCTGCTTGTCGTCGCCGTACTTTTCCTTCAGGGCCTGCAGGCGCGGGGCGACCTGCTTCATGCGGGC
This sequence comes from Achromobacter arsenitoxydans SY8, assembly GCF_000236785.1. GTDB lineage: Bacteria > Pseudomonadota > Gammaproteobacteria > Burkholderiales > Burkholderiaceae_B > Achromobacter > Achromobacter arsenitoxydans. Next base: position 49,713 of record NZ_AGUF01000001.1, read on the forward strand.
CATCGAGCGGTAGCTGGCTGCGGCGAGCGGGTAGAACACGGCCTTGATCAGCACGGTCAGCGCCACGATCGTCCAGCCCCAGTTGCCCAGGATGGAGTGCAGCCAGGTCATCAGCTTGAACAGCGGTTTGGCGATGATGGTCAGCCAGCCGTAGTCGACAACCAATTCCAGACCGGGGGCGAGAGCCGCCATGGCCTTTTGGTCCTGGGGACCGACCCACAGGTGCGAATCGACGCGCGCGGCGGCGCCGGGGGCGATGTCGCCGACGGCTTCGATGCTGCGGCCGGCGTACAGGTTCTTCTGCACTTCCAGCAGTTCGTTCGTGCGCGGCTTGCCTTGCGGCGGCACCCAGGCAGTGGCGAAGTAGTGCTGGACCACGGCAATCCAGCCGTTGTCGGCCTGCTTGATGTAGTTGGCCTTCTTCTTTTCGATGTCGCTGAACGTGCTCTTCTGGAACTTGTCCTGTTCCGAATAGACAGCGAAGCCGGTGAACGTGTGATAGAAGCTGGACGTGTCGGCTGGATCGTTGCCGTCGCGTTCGATCTGCAGGTAGAGCGACGGCGTCACGGGAGCGGCGCCGACGTTGGCCAGGTCATGGCGCACGTCGATGTCGTAGCGGCCGCGATGCAGGGTGAACGTCTTGGTGACCTTCACGCCGCCCGATTCGCCTTCAAACGTGACGACCAGGTTGTCGCCGGTCAGTTCGCGTTCCTGGGAGACCAGGCGGAAAGGCGTCTGGTGCGTGGGGAAGCTTTGGCCGTTGGGCGCGCCGACCACACCGGTCTGCACCACATAGTTCAGGCCGGCGGAGCGGTCCAGCAGCACCGTGGGCTTGTCCGCCTGGCCCGTCGCCGGGTACTTCAGCAGTTCTGCGCGCACCAGTTGGGCGCCCATCGTGTCGAACGTCAGACGCAGCACGTCCGTCGTGATGACGATTTCTTCAGAGCGCGCCGGCGCGGGGGCGGAGGCGCCAGGCACCGCGGCCGACGGAGCGGTCGCGGCAGCGGGCGCGCTGGGCACCGACGGCGTCGCATTGTTTGCGCCAGCCGGCGATTCGCTCGTGCTGGCCGTGGGCGTGGGGGCCCCGAACAGCGACGGCTTGCCGTTATGGATTTGCCAGTTGTTCCAAAGGAGCAACAGCGAAAAGGAAAAAATCATCCAGAGGACGGTTCGTCGGATATCCATGGTGCCTACTGAAGTGAATACGGGCCAGCAAAGCCCGCCAGTTTAGCGTCAATCGTGCTCGATGCGGTGGCTGTGGGAGCAGCACGGGGCGTCATTGGTTCCCTTGGACGGCGGAACCGGATCCAACCCGCCCGGTGACCACGGATGGCAGCGGCCGATGCGCCGGACTGCCAGCCAGAAGCCGCGCCAGGCGCCGTGGCGCTCGATCGCTTCGATCGCATACGCCGAGCAAGTGGGAGTAAAGCGGCACTGCCTGCCGATCCAGGGACTCAGGAAAAACCTGTAGAACCGGATCGGGGCAATGAGTAGAGCCTTGATCATCGTGCGATCCGTGCAAAGTGAGCGTCCACTTCGGCTCTTGCCGCGCGTTTCAGCGCGGTGAGCGTGGCGGGAGCAACCTTGCTGTGCAGGCGCACGACGTAATCTTTTGCCGGCAGCGCCAGGCGCTGATGGCGGAAAGCCTCGCGGATGACCCGCTTCAGTGCGTTGCGTGTGCTGGCATGGGCGGCGAAGCGCTTGGCGATCACCAACCCCAGGCGGGCACACGCATCCTGGCCGGGAGGCAGATCATTGGGAGCCGAGCTCACAATGAAGAATGCCCCTCGGGCCAGACGCCGGCCTTTAAGGGCGGCGGCAAACTCGGAGGGGCGATGCAGCCGCGCCTCCGGGGGAAGCGTGGAGCGCGGCATGGACTGCGGGTCAGGCGTATGCGCGGAACCGGAACAGGATTGCGAGAGGTCTTGCAATATGGCCGGTCCGTGCAGGTAGTCAGGTTTCCGGTAAAACCGGAAAACCAGGACTTAGACGGCCAGACGCTTGCGGCCCTTGGCGCGGCGGGCGCTCAGGATGGCGCGGCCAGCGCGGGTTTTCATGCGCACGCGAAAGCCATGGGTGCGCTTGCGGCGGGTAACGGAAGGTTGGTAGGTACGTTTCATGGACGATCCACAAAAAGAACAAGAGTCAGAAGGGACCTGCCCGGAGGGTTCCTCGTCGCACAATGCAGAAGCGGGTATCTAAAGCGCGTATTGTTGCAACGTGTGCAAAAAACATCGCTTAGACGGGGCTCTGGACCGGGAATTTCTTCCCAGGCGACCTATTCAGCAAAGCTAAAAACCGCAACGATTGCTCTGAAAAGAGCGGGTTACGGGTTAGCCTTCTGCGAAACCTTCTGACAGACAGAATTCGGAAAAGCCCACCATTTCAGCAAGTTTTCCCTGTCTTGTCAAACAGTTAAGCCTGGCAAGTGTAGGCGCTTATGGCCCTCCCTGTGGATAACCCCTGCTCAGGCAGGGTAGAATCGAGGTTTGAATAAGAGCGACATGAAAGAATTCTGGCAGACCTGCGTCAGTCGTCTTGAGCAGGAACTCCCCCCCCAACAAATCAGCGCGTGGATACGACCGCTGGTCCCGCTTGCGTACGACGAAACGCAGGCGGTGCTGCGCGTTGCCGCGCCCAACCGCTTCAAGCTGGATTGGGTGCGCAAGAATTTCTCCCACCAGATCGAAGCGTTGGCCGCGGAGTGGTTCAAGCGTCCGGTGCAGGTTCTGTTCGAACTGCCCACCCAGGGAACCGCGCCGCGCATGCCGGTCGTTCCCGTGCGTGCGCAGCAGCCCGAGCAGACGCACCTGTCCGCTGCACCGCCTTCCGGCGCCGCGCCGCCAGTGACCGTCACGGTATCGACCGCCCCGCCCCCTCCCGCGACGACGACCGCGGCGCAGGCCGTGAACGCGGATGCCGCCAATATCGTGTACGAGCGCTCGCGCCTGAACACCGATCTGACGTTCGAGAACTTCGTCACGGGTAAGGCCAACCAGCTGGCGCGCGCCGCCGCGCTGCAGGTGGCCGAGAATCCGGGCACCTCGTACAACCCGTTGTTCCTGTATGGCGGCGTGGGCCTGGGCAAGACCCACCTTATCCACGCCATCGGCAATGCGATGGTCGCGGCCGGCACCGGCGTGCGCGTGCGCTATGTGCATGCCGACCAATACGTGTCCGACGTGGTCAAGGCCTATCAGCGCAAGGCGTTCGACGACTTCAAGCGCTACTACCATTCGCTGGACCTGCTGCTGATCGACGACATCCAGTTCTTCTCCGGCAAGAACCGCACGCAGGAAGAGTTCTTCTACGCGTTCGAAGCGATGGTGGCGCAGCGCAAGCAGATCATCATCACCAGCGATACGTACCCCAAGGAACTGTCGGGCATCGACAGCCGCCTGATTTCGCGTTTCGACTCCGGCCTGACGGTGGCCATCGAGCCGCCGGAACTGGAGATGCGCGTGGCGATTCTGCTGCGCAAGGCGGAATCCGAAGGCGTGCCCATGCCCGAGGAAGTGGCGTTCTTCATCGCCAAGCACCTGCGCAGCAACGTGCGCGAGCTGGAAGGCGCGCTGCGCAAGGTCCTGGCCTACGCCCGGTTCCACGGCCGCGACGTGCTGACGGTCGACGTCTGCAAGGAAGCCCTGAAGGACCTGCTGTCGGTGTCCAACGGCCAGATCACCGTGGAAAACATCCAGAAGACGGTTGCGGATTTCTACAAGATCAAGGTGGCCGACATGTACTCGAAACGCCGCCCGGCCAATATCGCGTTGCCGCGCCAGGTTGCGATGTACCTGGCCAAGGAGCTGACCCAGAAAAGCCTGCCGGAAATCGGCGATTTGTTCGGCGGCCGTGATCACACCACGGTGCTGCACGCCGTTCGCAAGATTTCCGATGCCCGCGCCAAGCAAGCGGAGCTCAACCATACCCTGCACGTGTTGGAACAAACTCTAAAAGGATGAACATGCAACTCGTACAAACCACACGCGATGCATTGCTGAAACCGCTGTCGACTGTGGCGGGCATCGTCGAAAGACGCCATACCCTGCCCATTCTTGCGAACATCCTGATGCGCAAGGAAGGCAACAAGGTTGCCTTTATTGCGACCGACCTCGAAGTGCAGATCACGACGCACGCCGACTTTGGCGTGGGCCAGGACAACGAGTCCACCACGGTGGCCGCGCGCAAGCTGCTGGACATCCTGAAGGCGCTGCCGGACACGGGCGATGTGCGCCTGGCCCTGGCAAGCAACAAGCTGTCGGTGCAGTCGGCCAAGAGCCGCTTCGCGCTGCAGACGCTGGCCGCCAGCGAGTTCCCCACCGTCGCTCAGCCCGAGCAGTGGGACGTCTCGCTGACCATGCCGCAGCGCACGCTGCGCCACCTGTTCAACATGGTGCATTTCGCCATGGCCCAGCAGGACATCCGCTACTACCTGAACGGCATGCTGCTGGTGTTTGAACCGGGCCGCGTGCGCGCCGTCGCCACCGATGGCCACCGCCTGGCGCATTGCTCCACGGAAGCCGACGGCATCGCCGAGCGTCACGAAGTCATCGTGCCGCGCAAGACCGTGCTGGAAATGCAGCGCCTCCTGGAAGACTCCGACGAAACCGTCTCCATCGACGTGGCGCCGGGCCAGATCCGTTTCCGTTTCGGCGACGTGGAGCTGGTGTCCAAGCTGGTCGAAGGCAAGTTCCCCGATTTCACGCGTGTGATTCCCACGAACTACACGCGCCACTTCCTGGTCGGGCGCGAAGCGCTCCAGGGCAGCCTGCAGCGCGCCGCCATCCTGACCACGGACAAGTTCAAGGGCGTGCGCCTGCAACTGGCGCAGAACCAGATGAAGATCTCGTCCTCCAACGCCGAGCAGGAAGAGGCGCAGGAAGAAATCGACATCGACTACGGCCATGAAGCGCTGGACGTGGGCTTTAACGTCGGCTACCTGCTCGACGTGCTGTCCAACGTGAAGGTCGACAACATCCAGTGGTCGGTCATGCCGGACGCCAATGCGTCCGCGCTCATCACCCTGCCCGAAGACGACCAGTTCAAGTACGTCGTCATGCCCATGCGGATCTGATCCGCATCCCCGTTGTGGGTTTGTGCCGCTTGCGGACCGGATGGTCCGCGGGCGGTCCGGCCGCCAGGCCGTTCTTTAAAGCGTTTTCGATACAGACATGTCAGATCAGCAGAACACCACTCCCGAGACCAGCGGCTACGGCGCTGACTCGATCAAGATGCTCAAGGGGCTGGAGGCCGTGCGCAAGCGCCCCGGCATGTACATCGGCGACACATCCGACGGCACCGGCTTGCACCACATGGTGTTCGAAGTCGTGGATAACGCCATCGACGAAGCCCTGGCCGGCTATTGCGACGACATCGTCGTCACGATCCACACCGACAACTCCATTTCCGTCACCGATAACGGCCGCGGCATCCCGACCGATATCCACAAGGACGACGAATTCCACCGCAGCGCGGCGGAAATCGTCATGACCGAACTGCACGCGGGCGGCAAGTTCGACCAGAACTCGTACAAGGTGTCCGGCGGCCTGCACGGCGTGGGCGTGTCCTGCGTGAACGCGCTGTCCGAATGGCTGCGGCTGACCATCCGCCGCAACGGCCAGGTGCACCAGATGGAATTCCGCCAGGGCGAGCGCGTCGCGCCCCTGGCCGTGACCGGCACGACCGACAAGCGCGGCACCGAAGTGCGCTTCCTGGCCGACCCGATCATCTTCAACAACATCGAATACCACTACGAGATCCTCTCCAAGCGCCTGCGCGAGCTCTCGTTCCTGAACAACGGCGTGAAGATCCGCCTGATCGACCAGCGCCAGGGCAAGGAAGAGAACTTCGCGTTCTCGGGCGGCGTGAAGGGCTTCGTCGAATACATCAACCGCGCCAAGACCGTGCTGCACCCGAACGTCTTCTCGGTCACCACCGAGTCGTCGGCCGGCGGCGTGCCGGTGGGCGTGGAAGTGGCGATGCAGTGGAACGACAGCTACAGCGAAAGCGTGTTGTGCTTCACCAACAACATTCCGCAGCGCGACGGCGGTTCGCACCTGACCGGCCTGCGGGCCGCGATGACGCGCATCATCAACAAGTACATCACCGACAACGAACTGGCCAAGAAAGCCAAGGTCGAGACGTCCGGCGACGACATGCGCGAAGGCCTGGCTTGCGTGCTGTCGGTGAAGGTGCCTGAACCCAAGTTCAGCAGCCAGACCAAGGACAAGCTGGTGTCCAGCGAAGTGCGTCCGGCCGTTGAAGAAGCCGTGGCCCGCACGCTGGAAACCTGGCTGCTCGAGCACCCGAACGACGCCAAGGCCCTGTGCAACAAGATCGTCGAAGCCGCCCGCGCCCGCGAAGCCGCGCGCAAGGCGCGCGAAATGACGCGCCGCAAGAGCGTGCTGGAAGGCGCCGGCCTGCCCGGCAAGCTGGCTGACTGCCAGGAGAAGGATCCGGCCCTGTGCGAGCTCTACATCGTCGAGGGCGACTCCGCAGGCGGCTCGGCCAAGCAAGGCCGCGACCGCAAGTTCCAGGCCATCCTGCCGCTGCGCGGCAAGGTGCTGAACGTGGAGAAGGCGCGTTTCGACCGCCTGATCGCCAGCGAACAGATCGCCACGCTGATCACGGCGCTGGGCACCAGCATCGGTCCCGACTTCAACGTGGACAAGCTGCGTTACCACCGCCTCATCATCATGACCGACGCGGACGTTGACGGCGCGCACATCCGCACGCTGCTGCTGACGCTGCTGTATCGCCAGATGCCCGAGCTGGTGCAGCGCGGCTACGTGTATATCGCGCAGCCGCCGCTGTACAAGGTCAAGGTTGGCCGCGAAGAGCGCTACCTGAAGGATGACCAGGAAGAAGCGCAGTTCATGCTGACGCTCGCCCTGAAGGACGCCGAGATCATCTCGGGCGGCAACATCATCCGCGGCGAAGAACTCAATGAACTGGCCCGCCAGTACGTCGCTGCCGACGCCGTCATCGCGCGCCTGTCGCGCGTGTTCGATGTGGGCGCGCTGTCGGCCATGGCGGAAGGCGTAGAGATCAATCTGGAATCCGCCGAAGCCGCCGCGGATTCTGCGAAGCGCCTGGCCGACGCCATGCGTGATCCCGTCAACGGCAACGGCGTCGAGGTCGTGCCGCAATTCGACGAAGCCACCGAACGCCATCGCCTTTCCGTGCAGCGCATGCACCATGGCAACGTGCGCGTCAGCATCATCGACGCGGACTTCGTCAATGGCTCCGACTACGCCATTCTGTCCAAGGCCGCCAAGAGCTTCCTGGGCAAGGTGGGGGCGCGTTCGCTGGCCGCGCGCGGCGAAGGCGAAAAGCGCAAGGAGCAGACGGTGTCCGACTTCCGCGAAGCCATGCAGTGGCTGCGCAGCGAAGCCGACCGCAGCATCTCGAAGCAGCGCTACAAGGGTCTGGGTGAAATGAACCCGGAGCAGCTGTGGGAAACCACGATGGATCCGAAGGTGCGCCGCCTCCTGCGCGTGCAGATCGAAGACGCCATCGCGGCGGACGAAGTCTTCACCACGCTGATGGGCGACGACGTCGAACCGCGCCGCAACTTCATTGAAACGCACGCGCTGTCGGCCGGCAATATCGACGCCTGACCGCAGCAACCACCGTGCACATCAAAGGCCAGCCCCATTCGGGCTGGCCTTTGATTTTCCGGCCCTGTAAGGCCGTGCATGCGGGCGGCCGACGTCCGCCTAGCGCGGCGGGCGGGCTTTCAGGTCGCCCATTTCTTCCTGCATCAGCTGGTGCGCGTAGCGCGAGAAGACGCTGACCAGGCGCGTGCGCGTGTGGTACGGCGGGTAGAGCAGCGCCACCGTCACGGCGACGGCGGGACTGAAGGGGCGGACCTCGACCCCGTTGGCCTCGTATTCTTCGCGCGCGGCCAGCGGATTGATCAGCGCCACGCCCAGACCGGCGCCCACCAGCGCACAGACCGACGAGCCCAGGCCGGCCTCGGCCACCGTATGGCGTTCGACCTTGGCGGACTTGAAGACGGCGTCGATCCGCTCGCGCAGCGGCGTGCCGCTGGGAAAGGCGATGAAAGGCTCGCCAGCGAAGTCCGCGGGTTTGAGCTTCTTCAGTTTGGTCAGGCGGTGCCCGCGGGGCAGCACGGCCACGCAGTTCATCGTGAGGACGGGCTCGACCTGGATGCCGGGCGAGTCGCCGGACAGCATGGCCAGCCCCGTGTCGCAAAAGCCCGAGCTGATCCAGTTGTGGACCGTGCTGGCGTTTCCGGAATGGATGGCCACCATGACGTCGGGGTATTCCGTCTTGAACGCCGCGACGATGCGCGCCAGGAGCCCGCCGGCCAGCCGCGGCATGGCGGCCACGCTGAGACGGCTGGCGCTGAACGAACGGATGCTGGCGGCCGCCGATTCCAGGCCGGCCAGTCCGATGAAGGTCTTTTCCACTTCCTGGAAGAAGCGCGAGCCGTCCTGGGTGGGGCTCAGGCGGCTGCCATTGCGGTCGAACAAGGGGAACTGGGTGATTGCTTCCAATTGGGCGATTAAGCGGCTAACGTGCGGCTGCGAGGTATGCACGCGCCGCGCCGCCGCCGTCATCGAGCCGGTCATCATGACGGCGCGGAACGCCTCGATGTGTCTCAAGCCCATCCGTGGAATGGCCATATCAAATCCGTATAGAGGAATACCTGATTGGAACTGGATAAAACCATACTGCTAGTTGATACTTTTTGCCAGCCGCGGGGCTCATCGCGGGACGCGGCGGTTTCCAACCAGTCTGGAACCGCCGATCGTAAACATAAACACGCGCCGCACGTACGGCGTCAAGGGAATTACATGAAAGCACTTGCCGCGATTTCCGTCGCCGCCGCCCTGCTTGGCGGCGCCGCGTCCGCCCATGCCGAAGGCCCCAGCCGCCTCGACAAGATCCGCGAAACCGGCGTTCTGACTCTCGGCCACCCCGAAACCTCGGTGCCCTTCGCCTACCTGGACGGCAATCAGAAGCCGATCGGCTACACGGTGGAAATCTGCCAGGAAGTGGCCAACTACGTGAAGGCCGCGCTGAAGCTGCCCAAGCTGGAGGTCCGCTACAACCCGACGACGTCCGCCACGCGCATCCCGCTGCTGGCCAACGGCACGATCGACCTGGAATGCGGCAACACGACCAACAACGAAGCCCGCCACAAACTGGTGTCCTTCGCACCCACGACCTTCGTGGCCCAGGTGGTGCTGGTGGCGCGCAAGGACGGCGGCGTCAATCCGAACGACCTGGCTTCGTTCCGCGGCAAGACCATCGCGGCGCAGGCGGGCGGGCAGACGTTCAAGCTGATTTCGCAGCTCAACGCGCAGGGCAATCTGGGCATTTCCATGGCGCCCACCAAGGACACCGCCGAAACCATCCTGATGGTGGAATCGGGCCGTGCCGCGGGCTCGGCCAACGATGACGGCATCGCCTATGGCGCGGTGGCTTCGTCCAAGAATCCCGATGCCTTCGTGATCGGCACCAAGGGCCTGGAAATGGCGCCCTACGGCATCATGCAGCCCAAGGACGATCCGGCCTTCAAGAAGGTCGTGGATGACGCCGTGCTGGACCTGATCAAGAACGGCAAGGTCGCCGCGCTGTACGACAAGTACTTCAATGCGCCGATCCTGCCCAAACAGATCAACCTGAAGTACCCCATGAGCGACGCCCTGAAGCGCGCCCTGGCCAAGCCGACCGACTCGGGCGATCCCAAGGCCTACGAGTAAGCGGCATGCGCGCGGGACGCCGGCCGTTCCGCAGCGCGAATCGAAGTAATGACACCGGCCGCCAGGCGCGGCCGGCGTCGCGATCAAGGGCTTGGGCATGAATTACAACTGGAGTTGGAGCGTCTTCCTGGAGATGTCGCCGGATGGCGTGCATACCTTCCTGGAAACGATCCTGATCGGCGTGGGCTGGACGCTTGCGCTGGCGCTGACCGCGTGGGTTTTCTCGCTGCTGCTGGGGTCATGGCTGGGCGTGATGCGCACGGCGCAGTCGCGGCTGATGAACGCCATCGGCGCGACCTACGTGGAGATCTTCCGCAATATTCCGCTGCTGGTGCAGATGTTCCTGTGGTATTTCGTGCTGCCCGAACTGCTGCCGCACGCATGGGGCCTGGCCATGAAGCAGATGTCGCAGCCGTGGGGGCAGTTCGTGCCCGCCGTGCTGTGCCTGGGATTCTATGGATCGGCGCGGGTGGCCGAGCAGCTGCGCGCCGGCATCCAGTCGCTGCCGCGCGGCCAGTTCCAGGCGGGCACCGCGCTCGGGCTGACCGAAGCGCAGGTCTACCGCTACATCATCCTGCCCGAGGCCTATCGCATCGTGCTGCCCCCGCTGACGTCGGAGTTCATGGGCACGATCAAGTATTCGTCGGTGGCGCTGACCATCGGCCTGCTCGAACTGACCGGACAGGCGCGCTCCATGGCGGAGTTCAGCTTCCATATCTTCGAGGCGTTCTCGGCCGCGACGGTCATCTACCTGATCATCAACGGCATCGTGGTGCTGGGGATGCGCATGCTTGAACGCCATGTCGCCGTTCCCGGCCTGATCGGAACGGCGTCACGGAACGCTCCGGCGGGATTGGGGCGCTGACATGGGCAAATTCGATTTCGACGTCATCTGGGGCTCGCTGCCGTATCTGTTCCAGACCGGCATGACTTTCACGCTGACGCTGACCGTGCTGGCCGCCGTGATGGGGCTGGCGCTGGGCACCGTCCTGGCGATGATGCGGCTGTCGCGCCATAAATTCCTGTCGGTGCCGGCGGGCATCTATGTGAACGTGATGCGCTCGATCCCGCTGCTGCTGGTGATCTTCTGGTTCTACTTCCTGATGCCGTACATCGCCGCGTGGATCGTGGGTTCGTCCACGCCCCTGCGGGTGGGCGCCTTCAATTCGGCGGTGATCACGTTCACCTTGTTCGAGGCCGCGTACTTCTGCGAAATCATGCGCGCCGGCATCCAGTCGATCGCGCGCGGCCAGGTGTCGGCCAGCATGGCGCTGGGGCTGAACCATTGGCAGGGCATGCGCTATGTGGTGCTGCCGCAGGCCTTGCGCAACATGGTGCCGGCGCTGCTGACGCGCGTCATCATCCTGTTCCAGGATACGTCGCTGGTCTACGTGCTGTCGCTGACCGACTTCCTGGGGGCGGCGGCCAAGATCGGCCAGCGCGACGGGCGGCTGGTGGAGCTTTATCTCTTCGTGGCGGTGGTGTATTTCGTGATCTGCTTCACGGCATCGCGTCTGGTCAAGCGGCTGGAAAGGCGCACGCGGGTGCTGCGCTGAGCCTTCCGGCGCGGCCTCCTAGTTATCCACAGGTTCAACGATGCAACTTACTTCCAATCCCCCCATGATCGAAATCCGGCAGGTCAGCAAGTGGTACGGCGATTTCCAGGTGCTGGACGAATGCTCCACCACCGTGCGCCGCGGCGAGGTCGTGGTGGTGTGCGGCCCGTCTGGTTCGGGCAAGTCGACGCTGATCAAGACCGTCAACGCGCTGGAGCCCTTCCAGAAAGGCGAGATCGTGGTCAATGGCGTGTCGGTGGGCGATCCGCGCACTGATCTGCCCAAGCTGCGCGCCGTGGCCGGCATGGTGTTTCAGCACTTCGAGCTGTTCCCGCACCTGTCGGTGACCGAGAACCTGTGCCTGGGCCAGGTCAAGGTGCTCAAGCGCGGCAAGGACGAGGCCCGCCAGCGCGCGCTGGCGCTGCTGGAGCGCGTCGGCCTGTCGGCGCACAAGGACAAGCATCCCGGCGAGCTTTCGGGCGGCCAGCAGCAGCGCGTGGCGATCGCGCGCGCGCTGTCGATGGACCCGGTCGTGATGCTGTTCGACGAGCCGACCTCGGCGCTGGACCCCGAGATGGTCAACGAAGTGCTGGACGTGATGACCGACCTGGCCGGCGAAGGCATGACGATGATGGTGGTGACCCACGAGATGGGATTCGCCCGCCGCGTCGCCGACCGCGTGATTTTCATGGACGGCGGCAAGATCGTCGAAGACTGCGCCAAGGAGCAGTTCTTCGGCAACGTGGAGGAGCGTGCCCCGCGCACGCGCCAATTTCTTTCCAAAATTCTGCAGCATTGATAGCCATGACCCAGCGGACTCCCGCCGACCTTCCCAGCACGCCCGTCGACCTGCGCAGCGATACGGTTACCCACCCCACCGCGGCCATGTACGAGCGCATGCGCACGGCGCCGATCGGCGATGACGGACTGGACGGCGATCCCACCGTGCGCGAACTGGAATCCTATGTGGCGGCCAGCCTTGGCAAGGAAGCCGGGCTGTTCGTGCCCAGCTGCACCATGGCCAACCTGCTGGCCGTGCTGGCGCAGACGCAGCGCAGCGAGCAGGTGGTGCTGGAGTCGACCGCCCACATGTACACGTCGGAACGGGGGGCGGCCACGTTCACCGGCCTGTTCTACCAGGGCGTGTCCGGGACCGCCGGCGCGATGGACCTGAACCGGCTGGAAGAGGCGCTGCAGACCGGCGGCCACAAACTGAAGACTTCGCTGGTGGCGATGGAAACGTCGCACAACAACGCCGGGGGCGCGGTGCTGCCGCTGGATCACATGCAGGCGGTGCATGGCATGGCGCAGGCGGCCGGCGTGCCAGTGCACCTGGATGGCGCGCGCCTGTTCAACGCGGCGGTGGCGCTGGGCGTGACTGCCGCGGACATCACCCGGCATGCGGACACGGTGTCGCTGTGCCTGTCCAAGGGCTTGAGCGCGCCAGTGGGCGCGGTGCTGGCGGGAAGCCGGCCGATGGTCGCCAAGGCGCGCACGTTGCGCCGGATGCTCGGCGGCACGCAGCGCCAATCGGGAATCGTGGCGGCAGCGGGGCTGGAGGGCGTGCAGCACATGGGCGAGCGCCTGGCCGAGGACCACGTCCGCGCCCGGCGCCTGAGCGACGGCCTCAACCGGCTGGCGCCGGCGCTGTCCGCGACGGTTCCGCAGACCAACATCGTGCAGGTCGAGACGGCCGACACCGGCATGACCAACGCGGAATGGGTTTCGGCCCTGCAGGCGCAGGGCGTCCTGACCCGGCCGTGGGGCCGCACGAGGCTGCGCTGCGTGACGCACCGGCATATCGGCGACGACGATATCGACACCGCCGTGAAGGCTTTCGCAGCCGTCCTGAACGGCCGCTGATTCAGGCAATTTTGGGGTGGCCGATGCGATAATGCCGCATGTCCACCACCCATCTTTCCCGAAAAGACTATTTCTGCGCATTGGCGGTGGTGGTCATCTGGGGCCTGAATTTCGTCGTCATGAAGGTCGGCATGCGGGGCTTGTCCCCCATGATGCTGGGCGCGCTGCGGTTCGCGCTGGCGGCCTTCCCCCTCATTCTCTTTGTGCGCATGCCGCGGCTGCCGTGGCAGTGGATCGCGGCCTACGGGCTGGTCCAGGGCCTGGGCCAGTTCGGCCTGCTCTTCACCGCGCTGAAGTTCGGCATGCCGGCCGGCATGGCTTCCCTCGTCATCCAGACCCAGGCGTTCTTCACGCTGCTGCTTGCGGCCCCGGTGCTGCACGAGAGCGCACGGCGCCATCATTGGGTCGGCCTGTGCGTGGCCGCACTGGGACTGGCGATCATCGCCGGGGGGCGCGGCGACGGGCCGGGCCAGATGATGATGCTGGGCTTCGTGCTGACGTTGGGCGCCGCTTTCATGTGGGCCGTGTCCAACATGATCGTGCGGCTGGCCAGCCGCAAGGCGCCCGGCTACGACCCGTTCGCTTTCATTGCCTGGAGCAGCGCCGCGCCGGTGCTGCCCTTCCTGCTGCTGGCGATCCTGATCGACGGCTGGGAACCCGTGGTGGGCATGATTACCGGCATGGGCTGGGGCGAGGCGCTGTCGGTGATCTACCTGGCGGTGCTGGCGACGCTGCTGGCCTACACCCTGTGGACGCAGTTGCTCACGCGCCACGCGGCCGCGAAGGTCGCGCCGTTTTCCCTGCTGGTGCCGGTGGTGGGCCTGTGGGCGGCGTCGATGGCCTTTGGCGAGCGGCTCCAGCCGCTGCAATGGGCTGGCGCCGCGTGCGTACTGTGCGGCCTGGTCATCAACCAGGTCGGCGGTCGCTGGCTGCGTTCGCGCTGAGCGGCGCATTTCCGGCGTTCGGTCTCAGCCTGCTCGGCCGTCTGGATTACATCGTGCCGCCTAGGGCGGCGACCTCTAAAGTTGTTCGAAGCGGATGTAACGCTTTTCGGTGTACTCCCGGCGCGTGACCATTTCCTGCACCGCCGCGCCCGGCGGGCCCCGGCGCAGCCATTCCAGCATGTGATCAACCTGGTCGGGCGTGCCCTGCACCAGGGCTTCCACCGTGCCGTCCAGCATGTTCTGCACCCATCCCTTGACGCCAAGCATGTGGGCGCGCCGCACCGTGGCGTGCCGGTAGCCCACGCCTTGCACCGTGCCGCTGACGGTGACGTGGACGGTTTCGATATGGGAATCGGCCTTTGGGTCTTGCATTGAATTTCCTTCGGATGATGCGCCGTCCGGCTCAGGAAGCGTAGGCGGAATCGGCTACAGCGGATGGTCTATAGGCCCCACAGGCATCGAAGCGATACGTTAGAGCACATGTCAAAACGTGGCAGCGGAAATATCCACTATCAGAGCTTGGAGAAGCCATTATGGAAGAGACCAGTTTGTTGTCGGAAACCGAGACAGCGCGCTACAGGGATCAGGGCTATCTGGCCTTGAAGGAGATGTGCCCGCAGGATGAGGTGGGCTACATCCGCAGGACGCTGCTGGACCTGTTTGCCAACAAGACCGGATACAACGAAGGCGCTCAGTATGACTTCGTCAGCCGGGACGATCCGAGCAAGCCCGCCAAGTTTCCCAGCCTGCACGATCCGCGCCATTATGCCCCGGGCCTTCTGAAGACGGTTTACCACGAACGCACGCTGGAGCTTGCGCGCCAACTGCTGGGGCCGCAGGCCGCGCTGTATGGCGAGCACGCGCTGCTCAAGCCCGGGCCGCACGGACCGGAGACGCCCTGGCACCAGGACGAGGCCTTCCGTTCGCCGGACTTTGTCTACAACGAACTCAGCATCTGGCTGGCGCTGCAGCCGGCCACGGTCGAGAACGGCTGCATGCAGTTCCTGCCGGGGTCGAACAAATGGGATGTGCTGGAGCACCGTTCGCCGGGCGGCGACAAGACCCTGCATCCGCTGGAGTGCTGCGGCGACTTTCCGCGGGAGCAGGCGGTAGCCGAGCCGCTGGATCCGGGCGGCATCACCGTCCATGATGCGCGCACGCTGCATTTCACCGGGCCCAACACGTCGCAGACGCCGCGGCTGGCGTACATCCTGATCTACAACACGCCGCCGGTCTACAAGCCGGGGCGCCGGGAGTTTCCGTGGCTTGAAGGCCGCTGGACCGACAGCCAGACGCGCAAGAAGCAATGGCACAAGCGCGGCGGACTGGCGGTGGATGTGATGAGGCGCCTGCCGGGCGCAAGGCTGACGAGCCCGCGTTGGGTGGCGTGGGCGACGATCCGCGCGGTGACCAAGGTGTGGCCGCGATAGGGCTGGGCGTGCAGGGGCCGTAGAGTCCTTGCGCAGGGGGGCGAACGGGGCCGGCAAGCGACGCTTGCCGGCCTCGGCGCGTATACTGGGCGGCGCCGCGCGGCGTTTACGCCTGGCGCGGCGGCACGGCTGCCCACGGCTGGCGGCCCTGAAGCAAAAAAAAACGAGTCGCAGCTGGCGCACCCCTATCACTCCACAGACCACTCCATGACCGCTAACCTTTCTACGATCACCTGCATCGAAGATTTGCGCGTTGTCGCGCAGAAGCGCGTGCCGCGCATGTTCTATGACTACGCCGATTCCGGCGCCTGGACCGAAGGCACCTATCGCGCGAATGAAAGCGACTTCCAGAAGATCAAGCTGCGCCAGCGCGTGGCGGTGAACATGGAAGGCCGGTCGCTGCGCACCACCATGGTGGGCCAGGACGTGGTCATGCCGCTGGCGATTTCGCCCACGGGCCTGACGGGCATGCAGCATGCCGACGGCGAGATCCTGGCGGCCAAGGCGGCGGCCGATTTCGGCGTGCCGTTCACGTTGTCCACGATGAGCATCTGCTCGCTGGAGGACGTGGCCCAGGCCACCAAAAAGCCCTTCTGGTTCCAGCTCTACGTGATGCGCGACCGCGAATTCGTGGCCAACCTGATCGACCGCGCCAAAGCGGCCGGCTGCTCGGCGCTGGTTCTGACGCTGGACCTGCAGATCCTGGGCCAGCGCCACAAGGACATCAAGAACGGGCTGTCCACCCCGCCCAAACCCACGCTGCGCAACCTGATCAACCTGGCGACCAAACCGCGCTGGTGCATGAGCATGCTGGGCACGAAGCGCCGCACCTTCGGCAACATCGTGGGCCACGCCAAGGGCGTGAGCGACCTGTCGTCGCTGTCGTCCTGGACCGCGGAACAGTTCGACCCCCGCCTGAGCTGGGACGACGTGGAATGGATCAAGCAGCGCTGGGGCGGCAAGCTCATCATCAAGGGCATCCTTGACGTCGAAGACGCGCAACTGGCCGCCAATAGCGGCGCCGACGCGCTTATCGTCAGCAATCACGGCGGACGCCAGCTCGACGGCGCCATGTCGTCGATCGCAGCCCTGCCGTCGATCGCGGACGCCGTGGGCTCGAAGATCGAAGTGTGGATGGACGGCGGCGTGCGCTCCGGCCAGGACATCCTGAAGGCCGTGGCGCTGGGCGCGCGCGGCGCCATGATCGGCCGCGCCTTCCTGTATGGCCTGGGCGCCTACGGCCAGGCGGGCGTGACGCGCGTGCTGGAAATTCTGTACAAGGAAATGGACACGACGATGGCGCTGTGCGGCCGCCGCTCGATCGAGCCCGGCGACCGCAGCATCCTGCTGCCGGGCACCTACCCGACCTGAGCGCCGCTACGCGCCGCACCATCGCCCGGACAGGATCTGTCCGGGCTTTTTTTCTGAACGTGAGCCAGCGGCGTTCAGCCGCCGTTGCCGGTGCCCAGGTACTGGCTGGGGCGCCGCAGCGCCGGATCGAAGGGATTGATCTGCGCGCCGACGGCGTCGGCCTCGCGGCGCAGCATTTCCACGATCAGGGGCAGGCGTTCGTCGCTGATGCGTTCGATCGGCGCCGCCACGCTCAGCGCCGCGACCGTGACGCCGTTGGGATCGTAGACCGGCACCGCCAGCCCGGCGATGTTGGGGAACACGCCTTGCCCCTGGCTGCGCGCATAGCGCAGTTCCAGGCATTCCTTGATGCGCACCCGCATCGAAATCTCGTCCACGAATCCCAGGTGATGCAGCCGCGGGATGTTGAAGCGCATGACTTCTTCGCGCTCGGCTTCCGGCAGGCTTGCCAGCAGCACGAGCCCGCCCTGCCCCATGCCCAGCGGCACGCGTCCGCCGATGTCGCCCGTGTGCGAGCGCACCGGGAAGGCGCCGTCCACCCGGTCGACGCAGACGGCGTCAAAACCGCTGCGCACGAGCAGGAAGATGGTGTCGTTGAGCATTCCCGACAGGCGCAGCATGGCCGGCCGGTACAGGGTCCGCAGGCTGGATTGGTGTGTGCCGGCGGCCGCGGCCAGGGAGAAGAAGGCCACGCTCAACTGATAGCCCTTGCTTTGCGCCGGCTGCTCCACCACGCCTTCCTGCATCAATCCCTGCAGAACCCGGTGCACGGTGGCCTGCGCCTGGCCGGTGCGCGCGGCGATGTCGGTCAGGCGCAGCTTTTCCCCCTTGGCGTCAGCCAGTACGCGCAGCACCGCAAACGCGCGCTGCAACACGCCCTGGCCCGCGGCATCCTCCGGCGTTTCTGATTTCTTCATTCTTGAGTTCCGATAATCAAAATAGTCAGACGTATTTTTATCAGTAAATTCTATTCAATGGAAATTCTTTAAAGAAAATTCGATTGTTCGGAAAACCCTAATTGACCCTAGGTTTTGGCGACTCCTAGACTGCGCCATCAGATAAGCCGCCAGGGCGCCGCAAGCGGCGTGACGGGGGCGCAAGGCCCGCATGGGCTACGGGGTTTGGAATATGTCTTTTCTGCGGCTGGACAATGTCTCCAAGAACTACGGCGACCTGCGGGTCGTCTCCGACCTGAACCTGTCGGTCGACAAAGGCGAGTTCGTCTCCCTGCTCGGGCCGTCCGGCTGCGGCAAGACCACCACGCTGCAGATGATTGCCGGATTCGCCGACGTGACCTGCGGGTCGATCACGCTGGACGGCCGGGACATCACGCACGCCAAGCCGAACACGCGCGGCCTGGGCATCGTGTTCCAGAGCTATGCGCTGTTCCCCCACCTGACCGTGGCCGACAACGTCGCCTTCGGCCTGAAGATGCGCAAGGTGGAACGCGCCGAGCGTCTGGCCCGCGTGCGCGACGCGCTGGCGCTGGTCAAGCTGGACAAGCACGCTGACCGCTTTCCGCGCGAACTGTCCGGCGGGCAGCGGCAGCGCGTGGCGCTTGCCCGCGCGCTGGTGATCCGTCCGCCCGTGCTGTTGCTGGACGAGCCCCTGTCCAATCTGGACGCCAAGCTGCGCGAGGAAATGCAGTTCGAGCTGCGCAGCATCCAGCGCAAGATCGGCACCACCACCGTCATGGTGACGCACGACCAGGCCGAGGCGCTGTCCATCAGCGACCGCGTGGTCGTGATGCAGGACGGCCGGGCCACGCAGGTGGATGCGCCCTATCGCATGTACGAACACCCGCAGAGCGAATTCATTTCGCGCTTTGTGGGCAAGACCAATCTTCTGCCGGGCCGCGTGACGCGCTGCGGCGCGCAGGCGCAGGTCGAGACCGGCGCGTTGAGCCTGCTGGTCGATGGCGAAGGCCTGCGCCACGGCGACAGCGTGCAGCTGTCGCTGCGGCCGGAAAAGCTGGTGCCGGTGCCTGCCGGACAGGGCAAGCTGGCCTGCGTGGTCAACACGCGCTATTTCCTGGGCAGCCAGTGGATGTACGACCTGGATTCGCCGGTGGGCGCGCTGACCATCCTGACGCCCAACGACGGCCGCCGCCCGCACGACGACGGCGAGGCGATCGGCCTGGACTGGGCGGACGGCGTGCTGCGCGTCCTGCGCGCGCCCGCAGCCGCAACGGCGGGCTGACATGGCGACCCTGACGCAACGCGGCGGCGCCGCCGCCAGCCTGCCCAAGCCGCGCAACGATGGCTTGCTCGCCATCCTGGGTTCGATCCCGCTGGCCATTGTGTTTCTCACGCTGGTGCTGACGCCGCTGGCGCTGACCTTCGCGCTGTCCTTCCGGCCCTTCGACTACGCCGCGGGCATCCAGCCCGGCCATACGTTCGAACACTACCTGGCCGTGGTGACCGACAGCTACTTCCTGGAAATCTTCTGGCGCACGTTCTGGATCGCCGGCGTCACCACACTGATCTGCGTGCTGATCGGCGCGCCCGAGGCCTACATCCTGTCGCGCATGGGCAAGCCCTGGCGTTCCATCTTCCTGCTGGTGGTGCTGTCGCCGCTGCTGATCTCGCTGGTGGTGCGCGCCTTTGGCTGGAGCATGCTGCTGGGCCCCGGCGGCGCCATCGGCAAGGCCGCCGCCGCCCTGGGGCTGGGACCGCTGCTCTACACGCCCACTGCGGTCATCATCGGCCTGGTGCACGTCATGCTGCCCTTCATGGTCATTCCGGTATGGACGTCGCTGCAGAAGCTTGATCCCACGGTCGAGCACGCTGCGCTCTCGCTCAATGCGTCGCGCTTCCAGACGCTCACGCGCATTGTGCTGCCGCAGGCCATGCCGGGCATTCTTTCCGGCAGCCTGATCGTCTTCGGCCTGTCGGCCAGCTCCTTTGCCATCCCCGCGCTGCTGGGCGGTCGCCGTCTGAAGATGGTGGCCACGGTCGTGTACGACGAGTTCCTGACCGAGTTGAACTGGCCGCTGGGCGCGACCATCGCCATCGTGCTGCTGGTGGTCAACGTGATCATCATGATGGCGTACAACCGCGTCGTCGAACGCTCTTACCGCCGCAGCCTGGGCTGACCCGCGCAAGGAATCGAACATGCAGAAGAACGGTCCTTTCGCGCTGGCGTTCAACTTCCTGGTGGTGGCGTTCGTGCTGGCGCCGCTGGTCATCGTGTGCCTGGTGGCGTTCACGCCGGAATCCACGCTGACGGTGCCCACCAGCAGCTTCTCGCTGCGCTGGTTCTACGCGGTATTCGAGCACCCCAACTTCATGCAGGCGTTCAAGAACAGCCTGTGGCTGGCCTTTCTTTCGGCCAGCATCGCCGTGTGCCTGGCGGTGCCGGCGGCCATCGCCATCACCCGCTACCGCTTTCCCGGCCGGGACGCGCTGAACGGCCTGTTCCTGTCGCCCCTGATGATCCCGCATCTGGTGCTGGGCGTGGCCCTGCTGCGCTTCTTCGCGCTGATGGGCATGGCGGGCAGCTTTCCCTGGCTGGTTGCGAGCCACGTCGTCGTCATCACGCCGTATGTGATGCGCCTGGTCATCGGCGCGCTGGTCGGGTTCGACCGCTCCATCGAACACGCGGCCCTGTCGCTGGGTGCAAGCCGCGCCACGGTGTTCTTCCAGGTGACCCTGCCGCTCATCATTCCCGGCGTGTCCGGCGGCTGGCTGCTGGCCTTCATCAACAGCTTCGATGAACTGACGATGTCGGTGTTCATCACCGCGCCGTCCACCATCACGCTGCCGGTGCGCATGTACATGTACGCCACGGAATCCATCGACCCCATGATGGCCGCGGTGTCCGCGCTGGTGATCGGCCTGACAGCCGTGACCATGCTGCTGCTGGACCGCGTGTACGGGCTGGACCGTGTGCTGGTGGGTCAGAAATGAGATCGCTGCCGATAGCCGCAGAGGAGACGCGGACGCCATGGCAATACTGAAACGCCTGGCCGAAACCGGCCGGCCCGCTTTGACGTTCACCTTTGACGGGCAGTCCTGCACGGCGCTGGCGGGCGATACGGTGTTGACCGCCGTGCTGACGCAGGCCGACCGCCTGCGCGTGTCGGAATTCGGGGGAGGCCCGCGTGCGGGTTTCTGCATGATGGGCGCATGCCAGGACTGCTGGGTGCAGCTGGAGGACGGTGGCCGCGTGCGGGCCTGCTCCACCTATATCGAACCCGGCATGCGGCTGCAGAGCGCCGCGCTGGCGCCCGCGTCGGCGCCCGGCACGCTGTCGGCCACCGCCTGGCCCGAGGACGACGCCCTATGAGCATGCTGATGCCCGTCATTGTCGGCGCGGGCCCCGCCGGCATACGCGCCGCCCAGGCGCTGGCCGCGCAAGGCCTGCGGCCCGTGATCCTGGACGAAGGCCTGCGCCCCGGCGGCCAGATCTACCGGCAGCCGCCGCCCGGTTTCTCCCGTCCCAAATCCGCCCTTTACGGGTTCGAACACCGCAAGGCCGACGCCGTGCACCGAACCATGGAAGGCCTGCTCGCCTCGGTCGAGTACCGTCCCGGGTGCCTGGTGTGGAACGCGGAAGGCAAGACCCTGGACGTGCTGCGCGACGGCGTCAGCACCGCTGTGCCGTATACCCACCTGATCCTGGCCACCGGCGCCACCGACCGCGTGCTGCCGTTTCCCGGCTGGCTGACGCCGGGCGTGTACACGCTGGGCGGATCCCAGGTCGCGTTGAAACACCAGGGCTGCGCCATCGGCGAGCGCGTGGCGTTCATGGGCACCGGCCCCCTGCTGTACCTGGTGGCCTACCAGTATGCAAAGGCCGGCGCCAAGGTGGCGGCAGTGCTGGACACCTCGCGCTTCGGCGACCGCGCCGCGGCCTTGCCGGGCATGCTGCGCGCGCCGGCGCTGCTGGCCAAGGGCCTGTACTACATGGCATGGCTGCGCGCCCATGGCGTGCCGCTGCGCAGCGGTGTGCGCCCGGTCGCCGTGCAGGGCAATGAGCGCGTGACGGGCCTGACCTATCTGCAGGGCGGCCGCACCCGATCCGTGGACTGCGATGCGGTCGGTTTCGGCCTGTCGCTGCGTTCCGAGACGCAGCTTGCCAGCCTGGTGGGCTGCGAATTCGAATTCAACGAGCGCGACCGCAACTGGACGCCGCGGCGCGATGCCGCCGGGCGCAGCAGCGTGCCTGGCGTGTACGTGGCCGGCGACGGCGCGGCGATCGGCGGCGCCGATGCGGCCGAACTGGCGGGCGAGCGTGCGGCGCTGGCCCTGCTTGAAGACGCCGGCCTTGCGCACGACGTGCGGCGCGCGCAGGCGCTGGAAGTCCGCCTGGCCGCAAACGGCCGCGTGCGCGATGCGCTCGAACGCGCTTTCCCGTTTCCGAAGGACTGGGCCGCCGGCATCGCCGACGACACCGTCGTTTGCCGCTGTGAGGAAGTCACCGCGGGCACGATCCGCCTGGCCGCCCGCACGACCGCGGCGCATGAAATGAACCGGCTGAAGGCGCTGACGCGCGTGGGCATGGGCCGCTGCCAGGGCCGCATGTGCGGCGTCGCGGCAGGCGAGGTGCTGGCGCATGCCGTGGGTTGCTCGCCGGCGCTGGTCGGACGGCTGCGCAACCAGCCGCCGGTCAAGCCTGTTCCGGTCGCCGTGGTGTGCCTGGAACGGCCCAGACAGAAGGCGGCATGATGCAACGCATAGATACCGAAGTCGCCATCATCGGCGGCGGCATCGTCGGCGGCAGCGCCGCGCTGTTCCTGCGCCGCCAGGGCGTCCCCGTGGTGTTGCTGGAAGCCGCGCTGTGCGGAGCCAAGGCCAGCGGCGTGAACTACGGCGGTGTGCGCCGGCAGGGGCGCGGTCTGGAGCAGATGCCGCTCACGCGGCGGGCTCACGAACTGTGGGGCCAGTTGCCGGACCTGATCGGCATCGACGGCGAATACGTGCGTTCGGGCCACCTGAAGCTGGCCTGCTCGGAGGCGGACCTGGCCCTGCTGGAAGCCTACCGCGACCGCACACGCGGCTTCGGCATGAACCTGGAAATCCTGGGCCGCGGCGAGCTTGCGCGGCGCTTCGGCTGGCTGGGGCGCGACGTGGCCGGCGGTTCCTTCTGCCCGGAAGACGGCCACGCCAACCCGCGGCTGGTGTCGCCGGCCTTTGCGCGCGCGGCGGCCGCCCTGGGCGCTGACGTACGCGAGGGCGTGCGCGTCACGTCTGCGGAACATGACGGGGCGGGCTTCATCGTGCGCGCCGGCGACGCGCTGGAAGTGCGCTCGCGCTTCCTGCTCAATTGCGCGGGCGCCTGGGCGGGCCGCTTTGCTGAAGGATTCGGCGAGGCCGTGCCCGAGACCTCCATTCATCCGCTGATGATGGTGACCGAACCGCTGCCGGTGTTCATGGACGTGAGCCTGGGCGTGCAGGGCGGCGGCATCTACGCGCGCCAGGTCGCGCGCGGCAACTGCGTGATCGGAGGCGGGCGCGGCGTCTCGACGGACCCGGACTACGCGCGTCCCGGTCGCGCTGGCCTGGGCGCGCTGATGGCCAACGCCGCCAAGCTGTTGCCCGTGCTGCGCGGCGCCCAGGTCATTCGCTTCTGGACCGGCGTGGAAGGCAACATGCCCGACCACAACCCGGTGCTGGGGCCTAGCGCCACGACCCCCGGACTGTTTCATGCCTTCGGCCTGTCGGGCGCCGGTTTCCAGATCGGGCCGGCCGTGGGCGAAGTGCTTTCCGAACTGGTCGTGCGCGGCCGTTCCTCCATTCCTGTCGATGCCTTTCGCATTGAACGGTACGCGGCCGCCGCTCACGGCGCCGCGGCTCGGCCTGAGAGTGTTCGTGAGCAAACGCTGGAGTCACCATGATGGATAAGAAACAGGGCGCGATGCGCCTGACCAAGGGGAAGCAGCTTCTGGGCGCGACGATGCTGGCGCTGCTGTCGGCCGGCGCGATGGCGCAGCAG
The DNA here is from genome assembly GCF_000236785.1 of Achromobacter arsenitoxydans SY8. Lineage (GTDB taxonomy): Bacteria > Pseudomonadota > Gammaproteobacteria > Burkholderiales > Burkholderiaceae_B > Achromobacter > Achromobacter arsenitoxydans. The sequence continues at coordinate 73,547 of NZ_AGUF01000001.1, forward strand.
AAGACGCTGTACGTCGGCATGAACGGCGGCGACATGGAACGCGCGTTCACGCAGCACGTGTTCCCGGACTTTGAGAAGGCCAACAACGTCAAGATCGTCGTGGTGCCCGGCACCTCGACCGACGTGCTGGCCAAGGCTCAGGCCTTCAAGGACAAGCCGCAGATGCATGTCATGTTCCTGGACGACGGCATCATGGCCCGCGCTATTTCGATGGGCCTGTGCGAACAGCTCAACGACGATCCCGTGCTCAAGGAACTGTATCCGACCGCGGTGATGAAGGACCGAATGGCGGCCGGTATCGACATCGGCATGACTGGCCTGGGCTACAACACCAAGATGTTCGCGGACAAGGGCTGGGCGCCGCCGACCTCGTGGACGGACCTGGCGGATCCGAAATACAAGGGCAAGGTCGTGTTCCAGTCCGCGTCCGGCAGCACCTTCGGGCTGCACGGCTTCCTGATGTTCAACCGCATCGAAGGCGGCAACGACCAGAACTACGAGCCCGGCTTCAAGAAGTGGCCGACCACCATCGGCCCCAACGTGCTGGAGTACATCCCCAACTCCGCCAAGCTGGCCGAAATGATCCAGTCCAACGAGGCCGCGATCTTCCCGCTGACGCCCACCGCCATCGCCCGTCTCAAGAAGCGCGACATCCCGGTGGAATACGCCCAACCCAAGGAAGGCTCCGTCATCCTGATGGTGGGCGAATGCGTCATCGCCAAGAACAGCGAGCCGGAACTGGCGCAAAAGCTGGCGCTGTATCTCCTGTCCGCCAAGGCCCAGGCCAAGGCGCTGGAAATGGGCGGTCATTTCCCGTCGAACAAGAACGTTCAGGCGCCGGCCGACAACGCCGAAACGCTCAAGCGCTTCCAAGGCTACATGGCGAACGCTAAGATCCTGGACTGGGATCAGATCAACGCGGCCCGGCCGGCCTTCAACGCCCGCTGGAACCGCACGGTCGAACGTTGAAGACAGCGCGCGGCGCACCTGTGGATAAACCGCGGGCGCGCCGCGCGGCGGAACAGGGCGCACGCGCCCTCAGACAGCAAAGGACCAGCATGCGCCTCATCATCAACTCCGGCGGCCCCCAGGCCATAGATGAATGGCGCGCGCAATTCCGCGTCTTTGCGCCGGAACTGGACGTCGCAGGCTGGCAGGAAGATGTGGATCCGTCCTCCGTGGATTACGCGCTGGTCTGGGCCCCCGACGCGGGCCGCCTGGCCACCTTTCCCAACCTGAAGCTCATCATCAGCGCCGGCGCCGGCGTGGACCACATCCTGGCCGATCCGACGCTGCCGCGCCACCTGCCCATCGCGCGCATGGTCACCGCACGCACGCAGACCGAAATGGCGGAATTCGTCCTGACCAGCGCGCTCATGATCACGCGCGGCGTCAAACGGATTGTGGACAACCAGTCGCGCCGCCATTGGGAAATCTTCGACTCCCTGCGCGTCGCTGCCGACGTGCGCGTGGGCATCATGGGCCTGGGCCACCTGGGCGTCGCGTCCGCCCAGCTCCTGTCGCGCGTCGGCTTTCCCGTCAGCGGCTGGTCGCGCGGCGCCAGCACCCTGCCCGGCTTGCCTTCCTACGCAGGCCAAGAACAGTTCGGCGACTTCCTCGCCAACACCGACCTGCTCGTCTGCCTGCTGCCCGCCACCGACTCCACCCGCGGCATCCTCAATCGCGACACCCTGTCCCGCCTGCCCAAAGGCGCCAGCCTGATCAACGCCGGCCGCGGCTCGCACATGGTCACCCAGGACATCCTGGACGCGCTGGACAGCGGCCACCTGGACCAGGCCATCCTCGACGTCTTCGAACAGGAACCGCTGCCGCCGGAATCGCCCCTCTGGTCCCACCCCGGCGTCATCGTCACGCCGCACTGCGCCGCGATACCGGACCGCAAGGAACGCGCCCGCCACACCGCGCTGCTGATCGCAGCGAACGAGCGCGGCGAAGCCCTGCCGAACATCTACGATCCGCAGCGGGGCTACTGAGAACCGCAGCGCATAACGCCAAGCACACCACTCGTCCCAGCACCGGTGAAGCTCGAACCACCGGAGCACGGTGCGGCGGCGGCCGGGGCGTGTAGATGCGCCCGAGGGAATCTGAAGGAACCGCCGAAGGCTGTGACGAAGATGACGATGGGGCAGTCCGGAGCGAAGGCTCCGGACCGCAATCGTAGCCCCGCACGCCCCGGCCGCCGCCGCACCGTGCGCCTAAAGAACTCAAACAAACTACTCCAACCAAGACCAAAAAACCGCAAAATCTGCAAACCCCCAAAAGCTACATTGCCCTCCAAGGAGCAAGCATGAAGCCAGCAACGCGATCCCTCTACGCCCAACGCCTGGACCCCGTCCTGCGCTGGCTGGCGTCCCACCCCGACGCCGACCCCGACCTGCACCGGCTTGCCGACCTGGCCTGTCTGTCCCCGTACCACTTCCATCGCGTCTACCGCGCCATGATGGGAGAAACGGTCAACGCCACCGTCCAGCGCATCCGCATGCATCGCGCGGCCGTCGCGCTGGCGGGCACCGGGACACCGCTGCGGGACGTCGCGCAACGCGCCGGCTACGAATCCGACGCCGCCTTCAACCGCGCCTTCGGCGCCGCGTTCGGCATTCCGCCCGGCCGGTACCGGACCGCTCGCTCCCCATCGTCAACCTCCAAGGAGCCCGCCATGTACCCCATCGCAATCGAAAACTTCCCCGGCGCCACACTCGCCGGCCTGCCTCACCGCGGCAGCTACCAGGACATCGGTCCGGTCTTTTCCCGCGCCTTCATGCTGGCCATCGGACGCGGCATGGCTGCTCCCGAGACCATCGGCTTCGGCGTGTACTTCGACGACCCCGAACAGGTTCCCGAAGGCCAGCTCCGCTCGTTCGCCGGCATGCCGGTCGCACCCGACGCCGACCTGGGCGGCGAACTCGAACGCTTCGAAATTCCCGCCGGCCGCTGCGCCATCCTGACCTACACCGGGCCCTACAACGAAATGAAAAAGCCCTACGACTGGATGTTCTCGGAATGGCTGCCCGCCAGCGGCATGGCCCCCGCCGACTTCCCCATGTTCGAGCAATACCTGAACGACCCGCGCACCACCCCGCCCGCGCTGCTCCAGACCCGCATCTGCCTGCCGCTCAAATAAAAACCCCTACCCGAGCACGCCGGCAAGATACTGCCGCAGCCAGGCGTGCGCAAAGATCCCAGCCGGCGCCAATACCGCATGGCGATCCACGGCGAAACGGTCTACGCGGCCGGGGTATGTCAACGGGCCGGTGTCTGAAAGCTGACCTGGCCGGGACGGCCCGGCAGGTTCAGGGTGGCGGTGGCGGGCGGCGTGGTCGCCACCACCTGGCCGGCGCGCAGCACCATCAGGCGCGTGGCGCGCAGGCGTAGCGCCTCGACCGGATCGCGCGCCTGCAGCAGCACCAGGTCGGCGCGCTTGCCGACCGCCAGCCCGGTTTCGTCCAGGCCCAGGATCTTCGCTGGCGTGGTGGTGACGGCTTCGAAACAGGCGCGCATGGCGTCCTGGCCCGTCATCTGGCCCACATGCAGGCCCATGTGCGCCACTTCCAGCATGTCGCCCGAACCCAGGCTGTACCAGGGATCCATCACGCAGTCGTGACCGAAGGCCACGGGCACGCCCGCCGCCATCAACTCGGGCACGCGGGTCATGCCGCGGCGCTTGGGATAGGTGTCGTGGCGGCCCTGCAGCGTGATGTTGATCAGCGGATTCGCGATGGCGGACACGCCGGCTTCGCGGATCAGCGGGATCAGCTTGGACACGTAGTAGTTATCCATCGAATGCATGGACGTCAGGTGCGAACCCGTGACGCGGCCCTGCAGGCCCAGGCGCTGCGTGTGATAGGCCAGCGTCTCGATATGGCGCGACAGGGGATCGTCGCTTTCATCGCAATGCATGTCCACGCGCAGGCCGCGCTCGGCGGCCAGTTCGCACAGGATGCGCACGGACTCGGCGCCGTCCTGCATGGTGCGCTCGAAATGCGGAATCCCGCCCACCACGTCCACGCCCATGTCGAGCGCGCGCTTCAGGTTGTCCAGGGCGCCGGGAGCGCGCAGCACGCCGTCTTGCGGGAAGGCGACCAGCTGCAGGTCGAGGTACGGCTTGACCTTCTCGCGCACGTGCAGCAGCGCTTCGGTGGCCAACAGGCGCGGATCGCACACGTCCACGTGCGAGCGGATGGCCAGCAGGCCGCGCGCTACCGCCCAGTCGCAATAGGCCAGCGCGCGCTCCACCAGCGCTTCCTGCGTCAAGAGCGGTTTGAGCTCGCCCCACAGCGCGATGCCTTCGAGCAGCGTGCCCGACTGGTTCACGCGCGGCAGTCCGAAGGACAGCGTGGAATCCATGTGGAAATGCGCGTCGACGAAAGGCGAGGTCACCAGCTGTCCGGCGGCGTCCACCGTCTGCGCGGCCTGGGCCTTCAGCGCGGGTTCCATGGCCACGATGCGGCCTTGCGCCACGCCGATGTCGATGTTCTTGCGGCCGTCGGGCAGCGTGCAGTTATTGATGATCAGATCGAGCATGTTGTCTTCTCAGCGGATTAGCGTTCGCCCTTGCGGTAGGGCTTCATCAGGGCCTGCGGGTAGGCGGCGCGGCGCGCCATGAACACCAGGGCCAGAATGGACAGGATATACGGCAGCATCAGGTAGACCTGGTACGGCAGTTCGGGCAAGCCCGGCAGCGCCGCCCCGCCTTGCTGCAGGCGCAGCTGCAGCGCGTCGAAGAATGCGAAGATCAGCGCGCCCAGCAGCGCCTTGCCGGGCCGCCACGATGCAAACACGACCAGCGCCACGCAGACCCAGCCGCGGCCGTTGACCATGTTGAAGAAGAACGCGTTGAAGGCCGCCAGCGTCAGGAAGCTGCCGGCGACGCCCATCAGCGCCGATCCGGCGACGATGGCGCCGATGCGCAGGCGCGTCACCGACAGGCCCTGCCCTTCGGCGGCCGCGGGGTTTTCGCCCACCATGCGGATCGCCAGGCCGACCGGCGTGCGGTTCAGCACCCAGGCAAGAATCGGCACTGCGGCCAGCGCGATCAGCGTCATGGGCGTCTGCCCCGCCAGCACGGGGCCGATGAGCGGTATGCCGTCCAGGAACTTCATTTCGGCAAACGGCGTGATGGTGGGCGGCGTGCTCACGCTGGGAAAGGTCACGCGGTACGCGAAATAACTGATGCTGGTGGCCAGCAGGGTCACGCCCAGGCCCGAGACGTGTTGCGACAGTCCTAGCGGCACCGTCAGCACGGCGTGCAGCAGGCCGAACACGGCGCCGGCCAGCGCCGCCGCCAGCACGCCCACGTACAGCGGCGCGCCCAGGTAGACGACCAGCCAGCCGGTGAAGGCGCCGGCCACCATGATGCCTTCGATGCCCAGGTTCAGCACCCCGGCGCGCTCGCACAGCAGCACGCCCAGCGTGCCCAGTATCAGCGGCGTCGCCAGGCGCAGCACGGCCACCCAGAAGGCCGAGGAGCTCATCAGATCCATCCATTCCATGTCGTGCTCCTCAAGCCCGGTTGCGGCGCAGCCGGTACTGCGCAAATAGCGTCGCGACCAGCATGGCGAGCAACGAGGTGGCGACAATGACGTCGGCGATGTAGTTAGGCACGGCGATCGCGCGGCTCATGCTGTCCGCGCCCACGAGCATGCCCGCGACGAAGATGCTGGCCAGAATCACGCCCAGCGGATGCAGGCCGGCCAGCATGGCGACCACCACGCCGGTGTAGCCGTAGCCGGGCGACATATCGAGCGTGACGTAGCTGGTGCGGCCCGCCACTTCGATGGCGCCGGCCAGACCGGCCAGCGCGCCGGACAGCATGGCGGTGCCCAGCATGACGCGGTTCACCGGCAGGCCCAGGAAGCGCGAGGCGTGGGCGTTGGCGCCCACCGCGCGCATCTGGAAGCCGAACACCGTGTAGCGGTTGAGCAGCCACAGGCCCAGCGCCAGGCCCGCGGCCCAGAGCAGGCCGGTGTGGGCGCGGGTGCGCTCGATCAGCTTGCCCAGTTCGAGGTCGCCGTTGAGCGCGACGGACTGCGGCCAGCCCATCGCCATGGGGTCCTTCATGGGGCCGTCCAGCATCATGGACACGAACAGCAGCACGATGAAGTTGCCCAGCAGCGTGGTGACGACCTCGTCGACGCCCAGGCGCGTTTTCAGGATGGCGGGGATCAGCAGCAGCAAGGCGCCGGCCAGCGCGGCCGCCAGCATCATGCCGCCGAACAGCATGGGCACCGGCAGGTCGAAGCCCGTGCCGTCGTGCAGGCCGCCCACGGCCACGGCCGCCAGCGCGCCCAGGTAGAGCTGGCCCTCGGCGCCGATGTTGTAGAACCGGGCGCGGAACGCCACGGCGCAGGCCAGGCCGGTCAGCATCAGCGGCGTCGCGCGGGTCAGGGTTTCGGACAGCGCGAACCGCGTGCCGAAGGCGCCTTCGAACAGCAGCGCGTAGGTGCGGCCCACGGGGGCGCCGGCCCAGGCCACCAGCAGGGTGCAGACCGCCAGGGTGAACAGGATGGCCGCGATGGGAGCCAGAGCCAGCGCCAGGCGGCTGGGCTCGGGGCGGCGTTCCAGGATCAGTTTCATGCGAGTGATGCTCAATAGTGAAGGAAGCCGCGCGCGGCGGCATGGGCCGTCATGTGCGGGTGCCTGTCATGGCCAGGCCGACGGTGGCGGGCGTCCATTCGGCCACCGGCTTGACCGCGACAAGCTTGCCGCCGCACAGCACGGCGATGCGGTCGGCCAGCGCGAAGATCTCTTCCAGGTCCTCGGACACCAGCAGCACGCCCGCGCCGCGCGCGCGGGCCGCCAGCAGTTGCTCGCGCACATACGCGACCGCGCCGATGTCCAGGCCCCAGGTAGGCTGGTCGGCCACGATGAAGCGCGGCTCGCGCGCTAGCGTGCGGCCCAGGATCAGCTTCTGCATGTTGCCGCCGGACAGGCTGCGCGTGCGCACGTCGAGCGAGGCGGCGCGCACGTCGAACTGCTTGGCGAGCGACGCCGCATACGCCTTGCCGGCGCGGGCGCGGATCAGGCCGTAGCGCGCGAAGCGCTTGTCCTTCAGGTCTTCGACGATGGCGTTTTCCCACAAGGGGCTGTCGCCGATCATGCCTTCGCCGTGGCGGTCTTCGGGAATGCGGCCCACGCGCGCCGCCGTCCAGCCGGCCGGCGTGGTCGGGGCGGCGGCGTGTTCCGGGCCCAGGCGGATCGTGCCGTCTGAAGGCTGGCGCAGGCCGGTCAGGACCGACACCAGCGCTTGCTGGCCGTTGCCGGCCACGCCGGCGATGGCCACGATTTCGTGCTTGTGCACCACCAGGTCCAGGCTGTCCAGGCGCGGCGCGCCGTCGCGTCCGTCGCGCACGGTCACTTGGGACAGGGTGACGACGGGGGCCGCCTGTTCCGCGGCCGCCACGGCCTCGACGCGCGGCATGACGACCTTGCGGCCCACCATCAGCTCGGCCAGTTCGGCGGGGCTGGTGCCGGCGGTGTCGCGTTCGGCCACCAGCTTGCCTTGCCGCAGCACCGCTACGCGGCGCGACACGGCCATCACTTCGTCCAGCTTGTGCGAGATGAAGATCACCGCCAGGCCCTCGTCGACGAAGCCGCGCAGGGTGGCGAACAGGTCCTGCACTTCCTGCGGCGTGAGCACGGCGGTGGGTTCGTCCAGGATCAGGACGCGGGCGCCGCGGTACAGCGCCTTCAGGATTTCGACGCGCTGCTTTTCACCGACGGACAGCGTGCCGACGCGCGCGTCTGGGTCCACGCCCAGGCCGAAGCGCTGGCCCAGTTCGACCAGGCGGCGGCGCGCCTGGCCGCGGCCCGAGGCCAGCTTCCAGAGCGATTCTGTGCCGACCATGATGTTGTCCAGCACGGTCAGGTTGTCGGCCAGCGTGAAGTGCTGGTGCACCATGCCGACGCCCGCCGCCAGCGCGGCGTCGGGCCGGCCGGCGGGCAGGGGTTTGCCGAAGACTTCGATACTGCCGGCGTCGGCCACATAGTGGCCGAACAGGATCGACACCAGGGTCGATTTGCCGGCGCCGTTCTCGCCCAGCAAGGCCAACACTTCGCCCTGCCGGAGCGTAAGCGATACATCATCGTTGGCCGTCAGGCTGCCAAAGCGTTTTGTGATCCCCGTCAGCTGCAGGGCGAGAGGCGCTTGGTTCATCGTGCCGAGGACTTGGGTTCTTTGTCGTTGACCTTCACGGTGAAGCTGCCATCCAGGATGGCCTTCTGCTTGGCTTGCACCTTGGCGATCAGGTCGGCGGGAACCTTCTGCTCGAAGGTGCCCAGGGGCGCCAGCGACGAGCCCTTGTGCTTCATCAGCGAGTACTGGCCGAAGTCATCGGCCTTGAACGTGCCGGCCTTGACCTGCTTGAGCGCTTCCTCGATGGTGGGCTCCATGCTCCACAGGGCCGAGGCGACGACCGTCTCGGGATACTGCGGCTGCGTGTCGATCACGTTGCCGATGGCGAGCTTGCCGCGTTCCTTGGCGGCGTCCGACACGCCGAAGCGCTCGGCGTACAGCACGTCCGCGCCCTTGTCGATCATGGCGAAGGCGGCTTCCTTGGCCTTCGGGGGATCGAACCAGGAGCCGATGAAGGTCACGGTGAATTCAGCCTTCGGGTTCACTTCCTTGGCGCCTTCGATGAAGGCCTGCATCAGGCGGTTCACTTCGGGGATGGGGTAGCCGCCGACCAGGCCGATCTTGCCGGTCTTGCTCATGCCGCCGGCGATCATGCCGGTCAGGTAGGCCGGTTCCTGGATGTAGTTGTCGAACACCGAGAAATTCGGCTGTTGCGGCTTGCCCGAGGAGCCCATCAGGAAGGCGGTCTGCGGGTAGTCCTTGGCGACCTTGCGGGCCGCGGCTTCAACCGCGAAGGCCTCGCCCACGATCAGCTTGTTGCCCTGCTCGGCGTACTGGCGCATGACGCGCTCGTAGTCGGCATTGGTGACGTTTTCCGAGAACGTGTAGTCGATCTCGCCGCGGTTGCGCGCGGCGGAGAGCGCAAGATGGATGCGCGACACCCATTGCTGCTCGACCGGCACCGTGTAGATGGCGGCGACCTTGATCTTGGCGGGGGCCTGGGCCTGCGCCGCGCCCGTGAACAGCAGCGCGCCGGCGGCCGCGGCAGCCAGCTTGAGCAGGCCGCGGCGGGCGATGCCGCCAACAGACGACGAGGAAAGGGATTTCATGCGGGTGACTCCTACGCGGGGAAGGAAAGGTAAGTGAGAGGTCGGAGACGGGGCGGCCGCGGCAGCGGCGCGGGCCGGGCCCGGAAAGACGCGAACGCCGTGGACGCCGGTTTCATGGTTGCGGCCGCCGGCAGACATGCCGGGGCGAGCAATCGGAAACGAGGGCGTGGGATCGGTCATCGGATGGAAGCGCCAGGAGGCGCACCCGTCCGAATGGTCGGATTCGCAGCCAGTCCTGGCGAAGCAATTTGTATGCCACGGGGCATTCCTGCGACAAGTCGGGGAAACCTGATGGACGGGCAGGATTATAGGCACCCCGCCGGGGAATCGTGGCACCAGCTTGGTGCGCGCCGTCCCGATACGTGGACAGCTGGCGGATGGACCGGTCCGTTGCCGTGCAGCCGGCAGGGTCTATGGCCCCGGCGCCAGGCCGCGCGCCTAAAATTCCGCCCATGAGCCGCGCCGTGCGCGGCAAGCGGGAAACCCCATGCAAGATATTCAATTGCTGCTCGAACAGTACGGCGGGTGGCTGGTGTTCGCCAACGTCCTGATCGAGCAGGCCGGCCTGCCGGTGCCCGCCTACCCCATGATCATCGCGGCGGGCGCGCTGGGCGGCGCTTCCGGGTGGCTCGTGCCCCTGCTGGCCGCCACGGCCGCGTGCATCCTGGCCGACAGCCTCTGGTACTGCGCCGGACGGCGCTATGGCTCGCGGCTACTGGGCGTGGTTTGCAAGCTGTCCCTGTCGCAGGACTCGTGCATCCGGCAGACGCAGCGCCTGTACCTGCGGATCGGCGTGCGGGCGCTGCTGGTGTGCAAGTTCCTGCCCGGCGCCGGCGCGCTGTCCACGGTCATGGCGGGCCTGACCGGCACCCCGTATCGCCGCTTCTTCCTGTACGACCTGGCCGGCGCCCTGATCTGGGTAGGCTCCGCGCTGCTGCTGGGCGGGCTGTTTCACAGCGTGGTCAACGATGTGCTGGAGATCCTGGGCACCTACGGGGCGATGGGCCTGGGCGTGCTGGCGGCCGTGCTGGCCCTGTACATCGCGGCGCGCTACCTGCGGCGCCGGATCCTGCTGCGCAGTCTGCGCGTCATCCCGCGGCTGTCGGTCGACGAACTGATGCAGTGGCGCCAGGACGGGCGCGACGCGCTGGTCTTCGACGTGCGGCCGGAGGCCATGCGGGACGCCGCGCGTATCCCGGGCGCGGTGCCCGTGGACCTGAAACAGCCCCTGCCCCCGCTGGATCCGGGCGCGCTGGATTCCGACATCGTGGTGTATTGCGCCTGCCCGAACGAGGTGTCCGCCGCGCTCCTGGCCTCCCGCCTGCGCGCCGCCGGGTATCGCAAGACCTGGGCGCTGCGGGGCGGCTACGAGGCCTGGGCCGAACGCAAGCCGCAGGCCTGAACCGGGGGCGTCCGGCGCGTGGGCGCCGCGGCCTTCGGCGGTGGGCCACGCGCGGCCCAGGGCGCATAATTCCCCCATCGGCCCGCGCCCGACGCGGGCAGCCAACAGGAGACAGGCATGCGGTTGTTGTTCTTGGGCGCCGGCGGCACCGGCGGGTATTTTGGCGGACGCGCCGCACAGGCGGGCGCGGACGTGACGTTTCTGGTGCGCGAGCCGCGCGCCGCGCGGATCCGCGAACAGGGGCTGCGCATTCAGAGCCCGCTGGGCGACGCCACGCTGCATCCCAAGCTGGTCACGCGCGAAACCCTGCAGGATAGCTACGACGTGGTCGTGCTCAGCTGCAAGGCCTATGACCTGGACAGCGCCATCGAAGCCATCCGCCCCGCCGTGGGGCCCGATACCGCGGTGCTGCCGATCATGAACGGCGTGCTGCAGTACGACGTGCTGGACCGGGAATTCGAGCCGCACCGCGTGCTGGGCGGCCTGTGCCAGATCAATGCGACGCTTGGCCCGGAAGGCCAGGTGGTCCACTTGGGCAAGCACGCCAATATCGTCTTCGGCGAACGCGCCGGCCCGGCCCGCAGCGAGCGCTGCGTCGCGCTGGAGCAGGCGCTGGCCGGCGGCGAATACGTCAGCCGCCTCAGCGAAAACATCCACCAGGACATCTGGGAAAAGTACGTCATGCTGACCACGCTGGCGGCCGCCACCTGCCTGATGCGCGGCGCCATCGGCCAGATCGCTTCCACCGACGACGGCACGGACATCCTGCTCAGCCTGCTGCAGGAGTCGCAGGCCGTCGCGGCGGCGTCCGGGCATGCGGTGCGGCCCGAGGCGGACGCCACCGTGCAGAAGCTGCTGACCGACCGCAGCCAGCCCATGACCGCGTCCATGTTCCGCGACCTGCGCCAGGGCCTGCCGGTGGAAGCGGACCACATCGTGGGCGATATGGTCCGGCGCGCCCGCACGCTGGGCGTCGACGCCACCTACCTGCGCGTGGCCTATTCGCACCTGCAGGTCTATCAGGCGCAGCGCGCTGCCGCTTGAACGGTCGCCCGCGGCCCTGTTCAAGCGGGGCCGCCGGGCGCACACTGGCGAGACGGGCCACTCGGGGGGCATGCGCTTGCCCCGGTCCGCATCCCGGTCCGATATCCGGTCTATTGGTGCATAAATTGCAAAAAACTCTTCCGGTTTAATGGGTTTTTTGATCGGATTCGACCGAATAGTATGGCTTTGCCTGAGCCGGAAGCCGCGCCGCCGCAATGGGCGGCGGGTCATTCCGGCCCAATCCTTCAAGGAGCAAGACCATGAAAATCGCATTGATCGGAATCACTGGCCGCGTGGGTTCGCGCGTGGCGGACGAATTGCTCAAGCGCGGCCACCAGGTGACCGGCATTGCGCGCAATCCGGCCGAGGTGAACGCCCAGCCGGGCCTGACCATCAAACAGGGCGACGCCACCGATCCCGAAGGGCTGACCCCGCTGCTGGCCGGTCACGATGCCGTGATCAGCGCCACGCGCTTTGTCTCGACCGACGCCAAGCCGCTGCTGGCCGCCGTGAAGAACGCCGGCGTGCCGCGCCTGCTGGTGGTGGGCGGCGCGGGCAGCTTGCTGGTGGCCCCGGGCAAGATGCTGATCGACACCCCCGAATTCCCCGACGCCTACAAGCCCGAGGCGCGGGCCGGCGTCGTGTTCCTGGACACGCTGCGCCACGAAAAGGTGCTGAACTGGACCTTCCTGTCGCCGTCCGCGATGTTCGAGCCGGGCGAGCGCACGGCCAGCTTCCGGGTGGGCGACGACCATCTGCTGGCGGACGAGGAAGGCAAGAGCTGGATCTCGATGGAAGACTACGCCATTGCGTTGGCCGACGAGGTCGACACCCCCAAGCATTCGCGCCGCCGCTATACGGTGGGCTACTGACAGCGCGGGCTCCGGCGCCGGAATCCCTTGTTTGTTTGTAAACTGGCAGGCCGCCAGCCGGCGTCATTGTGAGTCGTTCCGTATGCGTATGAAGTGGAAATCATTGGCCGCCTGTGTGCTGGTCGCCTCCAGTTGCCTGGCGGCCGCGCCGGCGCTTGCGGCCGCGCCCCAGTCGAACAAGGAAGTCGCCGTGGCGTTCTTCCAGATGATGTTCCAGGAACGCGACGTCGAAGAGGCCGTGCGCCGCTACGTCGGCCCGAACTACACGCAGCACAACCCGTACATGCGCGACGGCGTCGGGCCCATGCTGGACTTCTTTCCGCGCTATTTCGAACAGCACCCGCAGGCCATCGTCGACATCAAGTGCGTGATCGCGGAGGGCGATCTGGTGATGATCCACAACCTGTGGCGCGATTCGCCGGAAGACCGCGGCCAGGCCGTGGTCGACATCTTCCGCGTCGAAAACGGCAAGATCGTCGAGCACTGGGACGTAAGCCAGGAAATTCCCGAGAACCCCGCCAACAAAAACGGCATGTTCTGAGCGCGCCCATGATCGAACCCGTCGACCTGCCCCGCGCCTACCTGCTCCTCAATCACGGTCCCACCGTGCTGGTCACCAGCGCGCACGGCGATGCGCGCAACGTCATGGCGGCGGCCTGGGCCATGCCGCTGGATTTCAGTCCGCCCAAGATGCTGGTGGTGGTGGACAAAAACACCTACACGCGCGAACTTATCGAAGCGTCGGGCGAGTTCGCGTTGTGCATTCCGTCGCGGGCGCAGGCGCGCGCAACGATGCTGGTGGGGTCGCATTCCGGGCGCGACGAAGACAAGTTCCAGGCCAGCGGCCTGTCCACCTTCGCGGCCAGCAAGATCGGCGCGCCGCTCATCAGCGACTGCCTCGGGTGGCTGGAATGCAAGGTCGTGCCCGAGCCGCACAACCAGCAGGCTTATGACCTGTTCATCGGCGAAGTCGTGGCCGCCTGGGCGGCGCCGGAAGTGTTCTCCAGCAACCGCTGGCACTTCCCCGACGACCAGCGCCGTTCGGTGCATTACCTGGCCGGCGGATCCTTCTTCGCCACCGGCGAAGCCTTCAACGTTTCCGAACCTGAGTAAGTCCCATGCGCAGCGTCTATCTGGCCGGTTTCGATGTTTTTATGCCCGATGCCGCGGCGCACGGCGAACGGCTCAAGACGCTGTGCGCGACCTACGGATTCGAGGGTCTGTATCCGCTGGACAACGCGGCGCCGGAAGGCCTGTCGGGCCAGGCGCTCGCGCAGTGGATCTATCGCGCGAATGTGGCGTTGATCCGTCGCGCCGATATGGTGATGGCCAACCTCAACCCCTTTCGCGGCGCCGAACCCGATTCGGGCACGGCCTTTGAAGTTGGCTACGCCATCGCCTGCGGCAAGCCCGTCTGGGGCTACACCGGGCAGGCGGGTTCGCTGATTGACCAAGTGGCCGTGGGGGCGGCGGCGGACGATGGCGTGTCGCGCATGGTCGATGCGCAGGGCTACACCGTCGAAGACTTTGGCCTGAGCCTGAACCTGATGCTGGCGTGCAGCGCGCGCATCGTAACCGGCGGGCCCGCCAACTGCCTGGCCAGCATGGCCCGCGCGCCCGCCTGACGCCTGACGCTAGGCGCCTGCCGGCTTGGCCTTTTTCGCGCGGCTGGCGGCCCCAACGGCCCCGGCGGCCTTGCGCGGCGCCGCATTGCCCGGTGCGCCCAGATATCCCATCACCGCATCCACCACGGCTGCTTCCAGCTGCTTGGGAGTGAAGCCCGCCGGCGGCTCCAGCGCTGCCGCATGCACCAGCGATTCCATGATGCGCAGCACCACGTAGGTCGCCAGGTCGCGGTCCTGCTGCGCGATCTCGGCGCGGTGCAGTTCCAGCAGATGCCGCATCCGGCGGTGGATGTCCTGGTCGGCGCGGCTGTGCTCGTGCGGCTGGTCAAAGAGCGGAAACTCCCTTTCCAGCACCCGGTGCAGCGCGGGCTCCAGCAGATGGGCGTGCAGCATGGCCTGGACGATCGCGCCCACGCGTTCGCGCAGGGTGGCCGCGGGATTTCCGTTCAGCACGTCGTCGATGACGTCCAGCATCTGGTTGTCGTGCCGGTCGTGCAGCGCCGCGATCAGCGCGTTCTTGTTGGGGAAGTACTGATAGAGCGATCCCACGCTGACGCCTGCCGTTTCCGCGATCAGGTTGGTGTTGGTGCCGGCGTAGCCGTGTGTGGCCAAAACGCGAGCCGTGGCTTGCAGGATGGTGTCGACGGTGTGCTGGGACCTGAGCTGGCGCGGCGATTTCCGGGGCTGTGGGATGGCGGTCATGAGTGTGGCGAAAGGCGAGTATCAAACGTGAGCAACGGCTCATAAAATTTGCGGCAGGCAGTCTGATTCATTTCCCCCGCTTTGGGCGGATTATGCCATCGCCGCATTGCGCGACGGCGCCGGGCTGCCCTTCACGCTTTCAAGGAATCACCATGTCGAACTCTTCGGCGGCCGGGGCAATGCCCGCGGCCAGCGGAGCCGTGCGCTCCGTATTCTTGACGACGCTGCCATTGACGCTGGCGGTGTTCATCGGATTTTTCATGATCGGCCTGCCCATGCCCGTACTGCCCTTGTATGTGGACGGCGTGCTGGCGTTGGGCGCGCTTGCGGTCGGCGTCGTCGCGGGTCTGCAATTCGCCGCGGCGCTGTTGTCGAGGGCTGGCGCGGGGGCGGTGGCCGACCGCCGGGGCCCCAAGCGCGCGATGATTTTGGGACTTGTCCTGGGCTCGGCAGCGGGCCTGTTCTATCTCCTGGCAGCCGGCATGGCGGCCCGGCCGTCAGCCGCGTATGCCGCGCTTCTGGCAGGCCGCGCGGCGATGGGATGCGCGGAAAGCCTGATCGTCACAGGGGCGCTGAGCTGGGGCGTGGCCTTGGTGGGGCCGCAGAACGCGGGCCGCGTCATGGCCTGGGTGGGTGTGGCCATCTACGCCGCCTTCGCGCTGGGCGCGCCCGCCGGGATGCGGCTGTATTCCGTCACCGGGTTCGCGGGCATCGCATCGGCCACCGTGCTGATTCCCCTGGCCGCGTTGGCGCTGGTTCTGCCGCAACGCGCGCCGCAAGCGGCTGGCGGCGTGCGTCCGCCCTTCTACCGCGTCCTCGGCATGGTCTGGCTGCCCGGCCTGGGGCTGGCTTTGTCCAGCGTGGGATTCGGCATGATCACGGCCTTCGTGAGCCTGCTCTTCCAGGATCGCGGTTGGGACGGCGCGGCGTGGATGTTCACGGCGTTCGGGGCCGGCTTCATTCTGGCGCGCGTGTTCTTTGCGGGGCTGCCGGACAGGCTGGGCGGCGCACGGGTGGCGACGGCCTGCGTGTTGTTCGAAGCCGCCGGCCAGTGGCTGATATGGGGTGGCGGCTCGCCTGGCTGGGCATTCGCGGGCGCCGTGCTGACCGGCGCGGGCTATTCGCTGGCGTTTCCAGCTTTCGGCGTGGAGGCGGTGCGCCGCGCGCCGCCGGCAAGCCGCGGGACAGCCATGGGCGCGTATGTGGCCTTCCTGGACGTGGCCTTGGGCCTGGGCAGCCCGGCGGCGGGATGGCTGGCCGGCTTTCGCGGGTATGGCGCGGTATTCGCGCTGGGCGGAACCTGCGCGCTGGCCGCCGTGGCCGTGGGCGTGGCGTTGCGGGGCAAGCGCTGAAGACTGCGCCCGCGGATTTCGCGAGCGCAGTCCCGCCAGGTCATGGTCAGACGGTGGCCGCCATTTCCAGGACTTCGTCGTCGATGGCTTCGGCCTGGCCGTCTTTCAGCTGTTGCAGATGATCAGCCAGTTCGGCGATGGTCAGCGCCACCAGGCCGTGCTGCGCGGCGTAACGCTCAAGCGACGCGCCGCGCATCATCGTGCCGTCGGCGTTCATGAGTTCGCACAGCACGCCAGCGGGACGCAGGCCGGCCAGGACGGCCAGGTCGACCGACCCCTCCGTGTGGCCGCGGCGCGTCAGCACGCCGCCGGGTTGGGCGCGCAGCGGGAACACGTGGCCCGGGCTGACGATGTCGTCGGCCTGCGCCGTCGGCGCGATGGCGGCGCGGATGGTGGTGACGCGATCGACGGCGGACACGCCGGTGCTCACGCCCTCGCGCGCTTCGATCGACACCGTGAAGGCGGTGGCGTAGCGGCTCTGGTTGCGCTGGACCATGGGGGCCAGTTCCAGACGGTCGAGGGTTTCTCCAGGCAGGCAGAGGCAGACGATGCCGCTGCCGTCGCGGATCAGCTGGGCCATGACGGGCACGGTCAGCTTGTCGGCCGCGACGATCAGGTCCGCTTCGTTTTCGCGGTCGAAATCGTCCATGAGGATAATGGGCCGGCCCAGGCGCAGATGATGCAGGGCGCGCTGCAAACGGGCGGCGAAGGGCTGCGACGCAAGGCTGGGGATGGGGGACTGCTGGGTAAGGGCAACGTTGGACATTGAAACGCTCTCGCAAATGAAAGGGGCGAAAAACGTTTCAGGGCTAATCGACAGCCGAACGCAATACGGCCAAGTCGGGCGCAAGCGCGCCCGGGGCAGCCGTGTGTGTGCCGGCACATCTTCTCTTATCCGGACTATGACCGTCGGCCCTGGCATCTCACCAGATCTGCTGACCCCGGATCCTTGCGGAATCCGGGCGCTCGCGGGCTCGCCACATTGCATGGCATACCGCCGGTGGGGAATTGCACCCCGCCCTGAAGACGTACTGCATATCGTGTTAACGACCGGTCGATTGTACGCCTGTCCGGACGGACGGATTGAATATGCCTATTGCAGTTGTGGTTTTCGGAAAATGGAAGCCTGGCCCCGGTTTCCGTCAGGCCGCTGCGTCGGCCTTGGCCGCGCCGGCCTTCTTGGCCTTCTTCGCGGGCAGGGCGAGCATCGTGCCGCGGCAGGGCGGCGTGCCGCACAGGCAGCGGTAGCCGTCCTTGAGCGCCTTGGTGATGCGCCCGTCCAGGACCAGGCCGTAGTCGTACGACAGTTCCGTGCCGCGCGGGATGTCTTGCAGCGCGACAATGTAGACGCGCTTGCCGTGCTTGCCTTCCTGGGCTTCGCAGTTGGGCTCGCAGGAATGGTTGATCCAGCGCGCGTCGTTGCCCTGATCGCCGCCGTCGATGACGCGGCCGGTGCTGAGCGCGAAGAAGAACGTGTGGAAGGGATCGTCCGGATTGGTGGGATGGCGGCGGTCGGCTTCCTTGGCGCTGATGCGTTCGCCGCCGTACTCGATGATGCGCGTGCCTGCGGGGATCTTGCGGGCGGCGAAGACGCCGTTGCCGTGCAGCTTGGAACGGCGGACGACATGCCAGGGCTTGATCGGGGTGTCTTCGTTGGTCATTGAGCGAGGAGTGTGGCGGTGAGACGAAACAGAATTATATCGGCGGCTTTTTTGCGCGATGACAGGCGTATAGTGTGCGCCGCCTCGTCCCTCTCTTGATATCTATCATGATCGTCCGTCCGCGTCCCTCCGCGCTGGCCTTGTTCTTTGTATTGCGCGGTTCCATCATCCCGCGCATCCTCAGCAGGATCATCGTCATCACGCTGCTCTCCTGCGTGGTGGTGTGGATGTACCACCACCAATGGTTCTCGCCCGCGCACCTGACCGCAGTGCCGTTTTCGCTCTTCGGACTGGCTTTGTCGGTCTTCATGGGCTTTCGCAACAACGTCTGCTACGACCGCTGGTGGGAGGCCCGCAAGCAGTGGGGCGACCTGATCGTGCAGGCGCGCAGCCTGGCGCGCGAAAGCGCGGTGCTGCTGGCGGCCAGCACCGCCAATCCCGTGCAGGAACGGCTGGTGCGGCGCTGCATCGGCTTTGGCTACGGCCTGGCGGCGCGCCTGCGCGGGCAGGACATGGTCGAGGCCGTGCGGCCCTGGGTGCAGCAGGACGAGCTGGACACGCTGGCCGGCTGCCGCAACGTGCCCGACGCCCTGCTCATGGCGATCAACCGCGACCTGGCGGCCTGCCTGCGCCGCGGCGAAATCAGCGACATCCTTTATCAGGGCCTGACCCAGCGCGTGGCGCAGTGCGCCGCGATCCAGGCCGCCTGTGAACGCATCAAGTTCACGCCCTGTCCCTTCGCCTATTCCCTGCTGCTGCACCGCACGGCGTGGCTGTTCTGTCTGCTGCTGCCCTTCGGCCTGGTGGGCACGCTGGAATTCCTGACGCCGGTGGCGGTCACCATCGTCGCGTACACCTTCTTCGGCCTGGACGCGCTGGGCGACGAGCTGGAAGATCCTTTCGGCATGGATGAGAACGACCTGCCGCTGACGGCGCTGGCCCGGGTGATCGAGATCGACCTGCTGGAAGGCCTGGGCGTGCGGCCCCTGCCGGAAGCCGCCGTGCCGGTGGACTACGTGTTGCGCTAGTGCGCTCGGCGGCCCGGCTTGGCTCAGCCCTGCGGGCCGGTCAGCGGCAGCTTGGTTTCCTTCAGCCGGCGCAGCACGAAGCAGGATTTGCTGTGCCGGATGCCCGGGATCCGATAAAGCTGTTCGCGCAGCAGGCGTTCGTAGTCCCGGGTGTCGCGCACGGCGATGCGGATGTAATAGTCGTAGTCGCCCGACACCAGGAACGCCTCCAGCACCTCGGGAATCTGCGCCAGCGCCCGGCCGAATTCGTAGAGCGTTTCCTCGCTGTGGCTTTCCAGGGTCACATGGACGATGACGGTGTCCATGAACCCCAGGCTGGCCGGGTCGATGTCCACGGTGTAGCCGCGGATCACCCCGGCGCCCTCCATGCGCTTGATGCGGTTCCAGCACGGCGTGGACGACAGCCCGACCGCCGCGCCGATGTCGTTCAGGCTGGCGCGGGCGTTGTCCTGCAGCACCTTCAGGATGGCCAGATCAAACTTGTCTAGGTTCATTTTCTTTGATTCCTCAAAATCAAAGACGAATTTACTGCTTCCAGCGGGAATTCGTGGAAAAGAAGATAAAAATTCTTCGGGTCTACGAATAAGATGGATAGCATGAACGATCGCCTGCACTCCACCGCCGCCGCCGCGCTTGCCGCCACCGAATGTCCTCCTGAAAACGGGGCCAAGATCCTGCTCGACACGCTGATTGCGCACGGCGTGGATACGGTTTTCGGGTATCCGGGGGGCGCCGTCCTGCCGCTGTACGACGCGCTGTACGCCGAGCCGCGCCTGCGTCACGTGCTGGTGCGGCACGAACAGGCCGCCGTCCATGCCGCCGAAGGCTATGCCCGCACCACCGGCCGCACGGGCGTGGTGTTCGTCACCTCGGGCCCCGGCATGGCCAACACCACGTCGGGCCTGCTGGACGCCATGTGCGATTCGATCCCGGTGCTCTGCATCAGCGGCCAGGTCGCTACCGCGGCCATCGGCACCGACGCCTTCCAGGAATGCGACGCCATTGGCATCTCGCGCTCCGTGACCAAGTGGAACACCCAGATCCGCGCCGTCGACGACGTGGCCGGCGTGGTGTCGCGCGCCTTTGAACTGACTCGCCAGGGCCGTCCGGGCCCGGTGCTGGTGGACTTCCCCAAGGATGTGCAACTGGCCTCGCCGCGCGAGGACGACGACGGGCTGCCCTCGCAGCAGAAGCTGGCCGCGCTGCGCGCCCGCCGCCAGTCGGGCAAGCTGGCCGCCAAGCTGCCGCAGTCTGCCGTGCGCCGCGCCGCCGCGCTGATCGCCCAGGCCAAGCGTCCCATCTTCTATGGCGGCGGCGGGCTGGTGAACGCGGGCCCCGAGGCATGCGCCGCCTTCACGGACCTGGTGCGGCATACGGGCGCGCCCTGCACGCTGACGCTGATGGGCCTGGGGGCGTTCCCCGCGTCCGACCCGCAATTCGTGGGCATGCTGGGCATGCACGGCACCGTCGAGGCCAACCTGGCGATGCACAACTCCGACCTGGTGGTCTGCATCGGCGCCCGCTTCGACGACCGCATCACCGGCAAGCTGTCCGAATTCTGCCCGCACGCCCGCAAGATCCATATCGACATTGATCCCGCGTCGATCAACAAGGTGGTGCGCGTGGACGTGGCGCTGGTGGGCGATTGCCTGCCGCTGGTGCGCGCGCTGCGCGCCGAGCTGGGCGACACGCCGCTGGATCCGGCGCGGCTGGCGCCGTGGTTCAAGCGCATCGACGCCTGGCGCGCGCAGGACTGCCTGGGCTACGAGCCCGCGGCCGACGCCATCCTGCCCCAGCACCTGATGTCGCGCCTGAACGCCGCGCTGGCGGGCCGGGACGCCATCGTCTCCACCGACGTCGGCCAGCACCAGATGTGGGCCGCGCAGTATCTGCGCTTCGACCGGCCGAACCGCTGGCTGACTTCAGGCGGCGCGGGCACCATGGGATATGGCGTGCCTGCCGCCATCGGCGCGCAGGTCGCGCATCCCGACAAGACCGTGGTCTGCGTCAGCGGCGACGCGTCGGTGCTGATGAACATCCAGGAACTGTCCACCGCCATGCAGCACCAGACGCCCGTGAAGGTCGTGCTGTGCAACAACGGCTACATGGGCATGGTGCGGCAATGGCAGGAATTGATCCACGGCGGCCGCTACAGCCACAGCTACAACGCGTCGCTGCCGGATTTCGTGGCGCTGGCCCGCGCCTTCGGCTGGGGCGCGGCGCGGGTGGAAGACCCGGCCAAGCTGGATGCCGCGCTGGCCGAGTGCCTGGCGCATGACGGGCCGTATTTCCTGGACGTGGCCGTTACCGCGCAGGAAAACTGCTTCCCGATGATGCCCGCCGGGCACGGGCATCAGAAGATGATGCTGGCTGAAGGCGTCTGGTATCAGGACGAGACGACCTGAGCGAAGCTGGCGCGGCGCTCAGAACTGGATGGACAATCCGCCGTCCACGACCAGCACGTGACCATTGACGTATGACGCCGCGGGCGACGCCAGGAACACGGCGGCGCCCGCGATTTCTTCGGGTTCGCCCCAGCGGCCGGTCGGGTTGCGCGCGGCGATGCGCGGACCGAACTGCGGATCCGCGACCATTTCCGCGTTGGTTTCGGTGGCGAAGGTGCCCGGCGCGATGGCGTTGCTGGTGATGTGGTGGCCCCCGAATTCCGCCGCCAGCGCGCGCACCATGCCGGTCAGGCCCTGCTTGGCGGCCGGATAGACCGCGTCGCCCGCGCGCGCCAGTTCTCCCACCACCGATGTGATCGCGATCAGGCGTCCGCCGCCCTGGCGCATCATGCGTTCGGCCGCGTACTTGGCCAGCAGCATGCCGGCCACGAGGTCGGTGTCGATGAGCTCGCGGATTTCAGCGGGGCTGGTGTTGCGCAGGGTCTTGCGGTTGCGCGCGCCCACGTTATTGACCAGGACGTCCAGGCGGCCGTGCTCGTCGTCGATGCGCCGGTAGGCCGCTTCCATGGCCGCGTCGTCGCTCACGTCAAACGGCAGCGGGTGCGCATCCAGGCCGGCGCCGGCCAGTTCCGCCACGGCGCTGTTGACGGCATCGGCGTTGCGTCCGTTGATCAGCACGCGTGCGCCGCAGCCCGCCAGCGCCCGCGCGATGCAGAAGCCCAGCCCGCGGGCCGAGCCGGTCACCAGCGCCACCTGTCCCGTCAGGTCGAAGTTGCGCAGATACGGTAGTGTCGTCATCAATCCAGTTCCGTTCATTCCCTGAACTCCGGCGCCCAGTGCAGGAGCCGCCGTTCCAGCCATGTCACACAATAAACCAGCGCGATGCCGACGATCGACAGCAGCGTCACCGCCGCGAACATGTCGGTGGCGTTCAGGGTCGCCAGCGCGGTGATCATCAGATAGCCCATGCCGGTGGTGGAGCCCACGAATTCCGCCAGCACCACGCCGATCAGCGCGAAGCTGATGGCATTGGGCAGCGCCGCGAAGGTCCAGGCTGCGGCCGTGGGGATGCGCACGCGCCACAGGATCTGGCGCGGCGATCCGCCCAGCGTGCGGCAGAAGTCGACGAGCTCGCGCTCCACGCTGCGCCCGCCCTTGTAGGTGTTGAAGAACACCAGGAAGAACACCACGAACCAAGACGTGACCACCTTGGACGCCAGGCCCAGCCCGAAGAACATGGTGATGAGCGGCACGAAGGCGATCCGCGGCATGGAGTTGAATGCCACGATGAACGGGTTGAACACATCGGCCAGGAAGCGGCTGCGGCTGAGCGTCATGCCGACCACGAAGCCGCTGCCCACGCCCACCACCAGGCCGACCATCGTGGCCTGCAGCGTCAGCCACAAATGGGGCCACACGGAGCGCGGCCCGGGCTGCAGCCATTCCCACAGCCGGACGGCCACGCGCGAGGGCTGGCTGATGAAGAAGGGATCGAACAGCGTGTTCTGGGTGAACCAGGGAATGCGCGTGAGCGTCTCCCAGGAGCCCAGAATGGCCGCCAGGATCAGGACCTGCCACAGGGTGATGCGCAGCCGGCGGGCGACGGCGGCGCGGCGGTCCAGGCGCAGCTGGTCCTGCAGGGAATCAGAAGTTTCAGTCGGAATCATGACGCGTAGGGATTCAGGCGGCGGCGCGGAACTGCTGGCCCAGCACGCTCCAGAGGCTTTGCACGTGGGAGACGAACTGCGGCGTTTCACGCAGCGTGAAGACATCGCGCGGATGCGGAATCCGGATGCGCTCGTCCAGCAGCACACGGCTGGGCGGACCGGACAGCACCACCACGCGGTCGGACAGCAGGATGGCTTCGTCCAGGTCGTGCGTGACCATGACGACGGTCTGGCCCAGCTTGCGCCAGATTTCCATGAGTTCGCGGTGCAGGTGGGTCTTGGTGTGCGTGTCCAGCGCGCCGAAGGGTTCGTCCAGCAGCAGGATGCGCGGCTCCACCGCCAGGCTCATCAGCAGCGCCACGCGCCGCCGCATGCCCCCGGACAACTGGTGCGGATAGGCGTCGGCAAAGGCGCTGAGATGGCCAAGTTCCAGCAATTCGGCAACGCGGCGCTCGATCCTGTCGGCGGGCACGCCCTGGAATTTCAGGCCCAGCGCCACGTTCTTCCTGACGCTGAACCAGGGCAGCAGCGTGTCCTTCTGGAAG
Source organism: Achromobacter arsenitoxydans SY8 (assembly GCF_000236785.1). Classification (GTDB taxonomy): domain Bacteria; phylum Pseudomonadota; class Gammaproteobacteria; order Burkholderiales; family Burkholderiaceae_B; genus Achromobacter; species Achromobacter arsenitoxydans. The sequence continues at coordinate 97,051 of NZ_AGUF01000001.1, forward strand.
ATGTAGCCCAGCGCGGGCGGCACCTGACCGTCCACGACGCGGCCGTCCACGACGATGGATCCCGTGGTCGGGCGCAGAAAGCCGGCGATCATGTTCAGCAGCGTGCTCTTGCCGCAGCCCGAGGGGCCGACGATGGAGACGAACTCGCCCTCCTGGATCGCGAGGCTGACCTCGCCCACCGCGTGCGTCGTGCCCTGGCGCGACTGGTACGCCTTGCCTACCTTGTCCAGCGTGATCATCAGAGGCCCCGGGCCTTGCGCACGAAGCTCATGTTCACGCAGCGGGAATAAGGCACGGTCTTGATCTCGTCATTCGAGAACTGACGGCCGTCGCCCATGATGGCCGTCATGCGGTTGTACGCGTCCTCGGTGATGAGGTTGTCTTTGAGGAACACCGTTTCCTTGTAGACGCCCAGGGTTTTTTCGATGGCCGCGCGCGGGAACGCGCTGAGGTAGTCGTCAAAAATGACGTCGGTGATTGCCGCCGCGCTGTTGGCGGTGATGAAGTCCTGCGCCTTGACCATGGCGGTGACGAAGGCCTGCACGACCTCGGGGCGCTTCTGGATGGTGTCTTCCAGCGTCAGCGCGGCGATGCCCGGCACGTCGCCGCCCATGAACTCGTTCCACGAGCTTTCCGTGGTGGCGTCGAAGATGGGCACGCCCCAGCCTTCCTGGCGCGCCTGTTCCATCATGGACATGGTGGCCATGCTGGCGGCCACCGAGCCGGTCTTGAGCGCGCCCAGCATGGTCGCCAGGTCGCCCAGCGGGCGGATGTCGACCTTGTCCGCCACGCCGGCCTTCTGCATCAGATACAGCGCCATCAGCCACGTGCTGGACTGCGGCTGGGTGGCGCCGACGCGCTTGCCGGCCAGGTCCTTCAGCGACTTGATCTTGCCGCTTTCGAAGTCTTCGCGGCGCACGATGACGTTTGCGTAGGTGAGCTTGCGGTCAAAGCCGAACACCAGCGCGGCGGGCTTGCCCGCGATGGTCAGTGCCGGCGCGGCGGTGGCCGCGGTGGCGCCGAACGCGATCTGGCCGGCGGCCAGCAGCTGGTTGGTGCGCGGGCCGCTCTGCGAATTCAGGTACTCGACCTCCAGGCCGCCTTCACCGAAAAATCCCTTCTTCAGCGCGACATAGCCGGCAGCGAAAAAAGGGTCGATGCTGCCCTGGCCATAGACCACCTTGCCCAGCTTGGGCTGAGCGAACGCAACGCGGCCAGGGAGCAGGCCGATGCCGGCGAAGGCGGACGCGGCGGCCAGCACGCGGCGGCGGGTGGCGAATTCGGAGCTACGGGTCATGTCATCCTCGGTGTGATTGGATTGCAGCTGTTTGGCGTAAACAATACCCCAGCGCCTGCAGCCCAACAATGGAAAACGCCCGGTTTCCCGGGCGTTGAGAATTGCGGCGCGAATCAGGCTATGCCGCGGTCTTCTTCGGCGCGGCCTTCTTCACAGCCTTCTTGGCGGCCGTTTTCGTGGCGGTCTTCGTGGCCGTCTTGGTTGCGGTTTTCTTTACCGCCGCCTTCTTGGCCGGCGCCTTTTTCGCGGCGGTCTTGGTAGCGGTTTTTGCCGCTGTCTTGGACGGCGCGCGGCCGGGCTTTTCCGGACGCGGCTCGAACTCGAAGCCGATCTTGCCGTCGGGCTGGCGCACCAGGAACGCCTTGAACTTGCGGTTGGTGCGGCTGGAGACGAAGCCGTCGAGCAGGTCGGTGCGGCCGTTGGTCAGCAGCTTTTCCATCTGCTCGCGCGAGATCTCCTGCTGCAGGATGACCTTGCCCGAACGGAAATCGCAGCTCTTTTCGGGGCCGACGGACTTTTCGCAGACGTAGCTCATGCCGTGCTCGAACACGCGCGACTGGCACTTCGGGCAGGACCCCACCGGCGTGTGGCCGGAGAAGTCGACGGCTTCGTTGTCGTCCTCGTCGTTCTGGCCGAAGTCGAATTCCAGCTTGTATTCGTTGCTGATGCGCAGGATAGCCGCGAAAGGCCGGCCCATCTTGCTGATGAAGCCCTGCAGCGGACCGATCTCGCGCTTGGCCAGCAGCTCTTCGACTTCCGGCAGTTCGAACGTGCGGCCGCCCGGATGCTTGCCGATCGAGAAGTCGCAGGCCGTGCAGGCGTAGCGGCGGTAGTTTTCCTTGACGACGGCGCCGCACTTGGGACACGGCGTCTGCAACGTGGCGTAGTCGCCCGGCACCGTGTCGCGCTCGTATTCCTTGGCGCGCTTGACGATGACCTGGGTCATCTGCGCGATCTCGCGCATGAACGCTTCGCGTCCCAGCCCGCCCTGCTCGATCTGCTTGAGCTTGTGCTCCCATTCGCCGGTAAGTTCGGGCGAGGTCAGTTCGGTGACGTCCAGGCCCGACAGCAGGGTCATGAGCTGGCGCGCCTTGGCGGTGGGAACCAGGTCGCGCCCTTCGCGGCGCAGGTAGACCTCGTTGAGCAGGCCTTCGATGATGGCCGCGCGCGTGGCCGGGGTGCCCAGGCCGCGCTCGGACATGGCTTCGCGCAGTTCTTCGTCGTCCACCAGCTTGCCGGCGCCTTCCATGGCCGACAGCAGCGTGCCTTCGTTGAAGCGCGCAGGCGGCTTGGTCGACAGGCCGACGGCTTCCACGTCCTCGGTGCGCACGGTTTCGCCGTCCGCCACGGGCACCAGGTTGGCGTCCTCGCCCTGCGCTTCCTTGCCGTACACGGCCAGCCAGCCCGGGGCGACCAGCACCTTGCCGTCGGTGCGGAAGCGATGTCCCTGCACTTCGGTCATGCGCGTGGTGACGCGGTATTCGGCGGGCGGGAAGAACACCGCCAAAAAGCGCTTGAGCACCAGGTCGTAGAGCTTGGCCTCGGCTTCGCTGAGGTCGTGCGGGATCTGCAGCGTGGGGATGATGGCAAAGTGATCCGACACCTTCTTGTTGTCGAAGATGCGGCGGTTCGGCTTGACCCACTGTTGGCTGACGACGGTTTCCGCGTGGCGCGACAGGCCGCCCACGGCGTTGGAGCCGCCCTTGGCCAGCGCCCGCATGGTTTCCTGGACCGTGCCGATGTAGTCCTCGGGCAGATAGCGGGAATCGGTACGCGGGTAGGTCAGCGCCTTGTGGCGTTCGTACAGGGTCTGCGCCAGCGCCAGCGTGGTCTTGGCGGAAAAGCCGAAGCGGCCGTTGGCTTCGCGCTGCAGGGACGTCAGGTCGTACAGGGCCGGCGACATCTGGGTCGACGGCTTGGATTCCTCGGTGACGCTGCCGGGCTGTTCGCGGCAGGCGGCCACCACGCTTTGCGCGGCGGCTGCCGACCACAGGCGGGATTCGCGTTTTTCAGGGTCGCGGTCGTCTTTCTTGAATTGGGGGTCGATCCAGCGGCCTTCATAGAGGCCGGCGGCCGCGACGAAGGTGGCGCGGACTTCCCAGTAGTCGCGCGGCACGAAGCGGCGGATGCGCTCTTCGCGCTCGGCCACAATGGCCAGCGTGGGCGTCTGCACCCGGCCGACAGGCGTCTTGAAGAAGCCGCCGTCCTTGCTGTTGAAGGCGGTCATGGCGCGCGTGCCGTTGATGCCCACCAGCCAGTCGGCCTCGGCGCGCGACCGCGCGGCCGCTTCCAGCGGCTTCATCTGGGTGTCGTCGCGCAGGTTGGCGAACGCTTCGCGGATGGCCGCCTGCGTCATGGACTGCAGCCACAGGCGCTGGATGGGCTTCTTCACGCCGGCGTACTGAATGATGTAGCGGAAGATCAGTTCGCCTTCGCGCCCCGCGTCACAGGCGTTGATGATGGCGTCCACGTCCTTGCGCTTGGCCAGTCGGACCAGCAGCTTAAGGCGTTCGGCGGACTTCTTGTCGGTAGGGCCCAGTTCGAATTCCGGCGGAATCACGGGCAGGTGCGTAAAGCTCCACTTCCCCTTGACCGGATCGTTGGGTGCGACCAAGCTGAGCAAATGGCCGATGCTGGAAGCGAGCACGTAACGTTCGCTTTCAAAATAGTCGCCCTCGCGCGCGAAGCCTCCCAAGGCGCGTGATATATCAAGGGCCACCGAGGGCTTCTCGGCAATAATCAGCGTTTTATTCATGTGTATCCAGTGGCGGTAGTCCCGCCTTAGTAGCGCGGATAATAAGATCGGAGATTCGCCAGATGCAAGTCGGCACTGAAAGACAAGCGGGATCCGAACTGCACGCCTGGCGTCAATTTTTGGCGCGAAGCACCCTGTGGCTAGGCGTTTTGCTGCTGGGCAGCGCCGCCGTCTGCTGGGTCGCCGCCAACTGGCAAGACATGACAAAAATGCAGCGCTTCGCTGGCGCGGAAGGGCTTTTGGCCATCTGTGCGCTGGCCGCCGCATGGGCCGGACTGCGTCTGCGGGACCGTCCCGGGGTGCGGCGCAGCATCCCCGGCGCGCTGCTGGCGCTGGCCGGCATCCTGCTGGGCGCCCTGCTCGCGCTGCTAGGCCAAACTTACCAGACCGGCGCCGATACCTGGGAATTGTTCGCCTGGTGGGCGCTGTTGCTGCTGCCCTGGGCGCTGGCCGCGGGCAGCCAGGCCGTGTGGCTGCTTTGGGCGCTGGTCCTGAACCTTGCCGCCGCGCTGTGGCTGGGCGAACGCGTGTTCAGCTGGATGATGATTTTCGGCGGTCCGGGTGTGCCCAGCCTGTTCATGGCGGCTCTGAACCTGCTTCTGCTGCTGGGCTGGGAGCTGGCCGCGCGGCGCTGGCGGGCCAGCACGGTCTTTGGCCCGCGCATCCTGGCGGCGATCGCGATCAGCGTGCTGGTGCTGGCCCTGATGTTCGGCGACTTCATCCTGCGCGGACTGGGCACCTACAACGGCATCGCCTGGGTGGCCGCCACCCTGGGCCTGGGTTTTTATTATCAGCGGGGCCGGCGCGACCTGGTCATCCTGGCCATGCTCGCCGCCGGTGTCATCTGCGTGTCGCTGCGGGTGGTGGGCGAATGGCTGTGGCGGCTGGAGCCCGGCGTCTGGGCCGCGCTGCCCTTGGCCGCGCTGCTCATGGCCGAGGCGGTCCTGGCGGCGCGCTGGCTGCGCGGCCTGGGCGATGAAGCCTCGCCCGTCGCGCTGCCGGCCGACGCCGAACCGGCCGGCGCGTCGGCCGGCAATGCGGTCGATCCTGCGGATTCCGGCGCGCCGGTGGCGCAACTGGCGCCCGCCGGAGTGCCGCGGGCTGAACCGCCCTGGTACGTGCAGTGCCTGCTGGGCCTGAGCGCCTGGCTGGCGACGCTGCTGCTGCTGGTGTTCGTGGCGTTTTCGGGGTTCATCACGTCTGAAGGCGGCGCGCTGGTGGCCGGGCTGGTGCTCTGCGCGGCCGGCGTGGCGGTGCTGCGCAGCGACGCGGGCCCCTTCTGGCGGCAATGCGGAACGGCCATGGCGTTCGCCGGGCAGATCCTCATCATCTTCGGCCTGTCCAGTTCCACCTCGTTCGCCAGCGCCAGCTTCTTCGTGCTGCTGATGGCGGCCGTGGTCTACGCGCTGGGGCCCGACGCGATCCTGCGCTTTCTCAGCGGCCTCCTGATCGCCCTGGCGGGTGCGGCCCTGATCTGGCGGGGGCTGTCCCCCGACCTCATGCAGGACGACCTGATGGACGCCTGGATGCGTTTCGACGCGACGCGCGCCACGTTCCTGTGGCTGCCCATCGGCGTCATCGGCGCCTGGGCTACCGCCGTCATCATCACTGTTAGCCATCGCGTGGGCGCCCGGCGCGGACACGCGCTGCAGCCGCTCGCCTGGGCGTTCCTGTTGTCCGTCCAGGGCATGGTGTGGCTGGCCAGCGGCATTTCCGCGACGCAGTTGCCCGCCATCTGGCAGCTTACGCCGCACACCACCATCCTGATCGTGGCTGGCGCGCTGCTGCCGGCGGCGGCGGCGCTGGCCGTGCTGTGGCCGCGCCGCCACGTGCTGACGGGTGGCGTGACCTGGGGCGTGCCGATCGGCCTGCTGCTGCTGTCGCTGTTCTGGCTGCCCAGCCCGGGGGTGGCGTTTGCGCTGGCGTGGCTGCTGCTGGGCTTCGGGCTGAACCAGTCGCGCATCATGGTTTTCGGCGTCGCCAGCCTGCTGGCCTATCTGGGCGTCTATTACTACCAGCTGGAGCTGCCGCTCCTGCAGAAGGCGCTTTGGCTGGGCGGCGCCGCGCTGCTGCTCTTCGTGCTGCGGGCCGCGGTGTGGCTGGTGCCGCGCCTGATGCGCACGCAGCCGCCGGCCAAGCCGCGCGTGATGCCGCCGGTGTCCAGCGCCCTGCGCTGGCGCACGCTGGCGATCCTGGGCGGGCTGGCGCTGGTCCTGGTGGTGGCCAACGGCGGCATCTGGCAACGCGAGAAGCTGCTGGCTTCCGGCAAGGTCGTCATCCTGGAACTGGCGCCGGTGGATCCCCGATCGCTCATGCAAGGCGACTACATGGCCCTGAACTTCGCGGCGGGCCGCGAAGTGACGCGCCTGCGCCTGGGCGGCGGGAATGCGGCCGAACAGGAATCCGTCATGGGCTATGAGCCCGACGGCTACGTGCTGCTGGCGCCGGACGCGCGCGGGGTGGCGCAGCCCTTGCGCATCCAGCCCGAGGTCCATCCGCACGCAGAAGGCGAAGTGCCGCTGCGATACCGCGTCCGCGACAACGGCGTGCGCATCGTCACCAATGCCTATTTCTTCCCCGAGGGCCAGGCAGAGCGCTACCAGGTCGCGAAGTACGGCGAACTGCGCGTGGCGGAAAACGGCGAGGCGCTGCTTGTCAGGATGCTGGGCGCCAATCTGGAGCCCCTATAGGGAAACGCGCAGTCAGCGGGGAAACCTGGCGGCCCATCGCGAGGTCGCCTCGCTCAGGAACGGCGCAATGCCGTCGGCGGATAAAGGCGTGAACCCCAAAGCGCTCCAGGCGGCCTCCAGAGCCTGCAGGGGCGCGCCGGTGTCGATGGGCGGGGCGCCGTTCTGCTTGGACAGTTTGAGGCCGCTGGCGGGGTCCAGGATCAGCGGCACGTGCATGTAGCGCAGGTCGGGCAGGCCTAGCAGTCGGCCCAGTACCCGCTGGCGGGCCGTCGAACTGAGCAGGTCCGCGCCCCGCACCACGTCCGTTACGCCCTGCGCCGCGTCGTCCACGACCACGGCCAGCTGATAGGCCCACAGCCCATCCGCCCGCCTCAGCGCAAAATCGCCCACCGCCTGCGCCACATCCTGCTCCTGGGGGCCCAGCCAGCGGTCTTCGAATCGTTCCACGCCGTCCGGCACGCGCAGGCGCCAGGCCCGCGCCTGGCGGCCTTCCGGCAGGCCGTGGCGGCAGGTGCCGGGATAAGGCCTTTCGCCGTCGGCGCCGGGCGCGGTCTGGCCGCGCAGCGCGGAATCGGCGATTTCCCGGCGCGTACAGCCGCAGCCATAGATCAGGCCCTGCGCGGCAAGCGAGTCGAACGCGGCCTGGTAGGCGTCGCCACGCCGGGACTGCCAGATGATGTCGCCGTCCCATAGCAGGCCCAGCGCCTGCAGCTGTCCCATGATGACCTGCGCCGCGCCGGGCACTGTCCGCGGCGTGTCCACGTCTTCAATGCGCAGCAGCCAGCGTCCGCCCTGCGCGCGCGCGTCTAGCCAGCTTGCCAGGGCGGTCGCAAGCGAGCCCGCATGCAGCGGGCCGCTGGGACTGGGGGCGAAGCGGCCGACGTAATTCAAGGGATGGCGTGGAAAACTAAGCCCGCGCGTTGCGCGGGCATGGAGGTGGATGCCTGAACGGAAGGCGTGCGTTTAATGCAGCAGGCGCGCGCCGTCTTCGTCGAGCAGCTCTTCAAGCACCAGATTGTCGATCTCGGCTTCCTGGCTCCAGAGCACCATGAGGGCGATGATCTTGATCTTGGAGAGCGGCACGGGCGTTTCCGGCGACGCCAGGCCCCGGTCGATGACGATTTCGCGCAGGGGCGCGGGCAGCACGCCGGCCGATTCCAGGAAGGCGATGAAGCCGATGGACTCGCTGCCGAGCTGCTGGTATTCGTTGTCGGTGTAGATCCGGGTGCCGGACGAGGGAGCCTGGGCAAGGTCGACGCACCGTTCGGTGGTTTCAGCCAGCCCGTACAGCCAGCCTAGCGCGTCGTCGATGTCTTCGTGCTCGAAACCGGCGGCGGCAAGCCGCTTGGCGAGCACATCGGCAGCAGGACAGGCCTGAGGCGTGTAGTAATTCTCGAACAGATAAACCAGGATATCGAACATATGGCGCAGTTTTGTGCCTGTTTGCACAGTCGGCCCGCATATCGGCAGACCAGCAAACATGAATTTTACTTTACGCTGATTTATTTTGCCGGGCAACCGGCCAATGGGGGGAATGTTGTATGACGTCACCTGGCGGCAACAGGCGTCCATTTCCGCCCGAAATGCTGACAAAATGCATGGTTCAGGAAACAGGGGCGGGCCTTGCAGGCTCCGCCCCTATTTTTGTCCCGCGATGCTGTGCGGCCCGGGCCGTCAGGCCGATTTGGGCGCGTTTTCCAGCTTGAGCCCGGCCAGCTGCCGGATGAATACCGGGATGCAGATCGCCAGGCCGACCAGCCCGCTGGTCAGCCCCGGCAGGATCGTCAGCAGCGCGCCGATGGTGCACACCCAGCGTTCCCAGCTCTTCATGCCGACCAGCATGTAGCGCGAGAACGCCGCCGACAGCAGCACCAGCCCGACCATGCAGCCGAACAGGGTCACGAAGAAGTCGTACCACGTGAAGCCCTGCACCGAGATCAGCAATGACGGCGAAAACACGAACACGAACGGCACGATGAGCTTGGTGATGCCCAGCCTGAACGCCGTATTCCCGGTCTTGAAGGGGTCGCTGCCCGCCATGCCCGCCGCCGCGTAGGCCGCCAGCGCCACCGGCGGCGTGATGTCCGCCAGGATGCCGAAATAGAACACGAAAAAGTGCGCCGCGATGGGCTGCACGCCCAGCTGCACCAGCGTGGGGGCGGCCACGGCCACCATGATCAGGTAGTTGGCGGTCGTGGGAATGCCGCAGCCCATCAGGATGCAGACCAGGCCGGTCATGATGAGCGCGGCGATCAGCGTCAGCGACTGCATGTTGGCGACGGCGTCGGGTATCACCATCGCCGCGCCGCCGGCAATCGCCTGCGCCGCCGAAATCACGATGTACGAGATCTTGAAGCCCACGCCGGTAAGCGTTACGACGCCGATCACGATGCCTACCGTGCCGGCGGCCGCGCCCACGGCCAGCGCGTACTTCGCGCCGGTTTCAAAGGCTTCGTACAGGTCGCGCCAGCGCAGCCGCTGGAACGGATTCAGCAGGCCCACGATGATGCAGCCCGTGATGCCGGCAAAGGCCGCCAGGTACGGGGTGCGGCCGCTGGCCAGCACGCCGATCAGCAGGACCAGCGGGATCAGCGTGGGCCAGCGCATCTTGAACGACTGCTTCAGCTTGGGCATTTCCTCGGGGGTCAGACCGCGCAGGCCTTCGCGCTTGGCTTCGAAGTGCACCTGCATGAACATGCCGAAGAAGTACAGGAACGCCGGGAAGATGCCCGCAATGGCGATCTGCTGGTACGGGATGCCCAGGAATTCGATCATCAGGAAGGCCGCCGCGCCCATGATGGGGGGCGTGATCTGGCCGCCCGTGCTGCTGGCGGCTTCGACGCCCGCCGCGAAATGCCGCGGATAGCCGATGCGGATCATGGCGGGAATGGTCAGCGATCCCACCGTCACCGCATTGGCCACGGACGAGCCGGACAGCATGCCGAACATGGCCGAGCCGAACACCGACACCTTGGCCGGCCCGCCGGCGTAGCGGCCGGCGATGGTCGACGCGACATCCAGGAACAGCTGGCCCAGCCCGATCCGGGTGGCCAGGACGCCGAACAGCACGAAGTGGAACACGTAGGTCGCCACCACGCCCACCGCCACGCCGTATACGCCCTGGCTGGTCAGATACATGTGGTTGACGATCTGGGACCAGTTATTGCCCGCGTGCTGCAGCAGCCCCGGGAAGTACGGGCCGAACATGGCGTAGGCCATGAACACCAGCGCAATGATCGGCAACGGCCACCCCATGGCGCGGCGCGTGGCCTCCAGCAGGCCGATCAGCAGGATCGAGCCCATGAAGACGTCGATGGGCAGCGGGTTGCCCACGCGGAACGCCAGGTCTTCAAAGATGTAGGGGATGTAGAGCACCGACAGGGCCAGCGCGATGGCGATGATCCAGTCGTACAGGGGAATGCCGCCGGGCGCGTACCAGGTGGACCGGGGTTCGCGCTGGTAGTGCGATTTGGAGAACCCGAAAACCAGGAAGATCAGGCTGAGCACGAAAGCCAGATGCACGCCGCGGTGCGTGGCTTCGCGCAGCAGCCCGAAGCCGGCGGTGTAGTAGTGAAAGATCGAAAGCGTGACCAGCAGGCCCGACACGATCCAGGTGGCGGTCTTGTCCAGCGGGCGGAAGCGGATTTCCGAGTCGTACTTCTCCGCCAGCTGCTGGGTTTTCTCGTGATCAATTTCCATCGCGGTAATTCTCAAGGTGATTCAACAAGCAGGGCCGCACATCGGCGGCCCTGCTCAAACGCGGCGCAACCAGCAAACGCCGCGGACATAACGAACTGCCAGTACTACTCAGGCAAATGCCCAGCCAACCAAGCGGCCAAAAGAACCCAATCTCCCAAGCGGGGCCGCGCGGAGCCGGGCTCCGCCGGTCCGCATCGGCGCCCCCTCGAGGGGGAAGCGCCGCAGGCGCTTCGGGGGTGGGCTTATTTCAGCAGGCCGATTTCCTTATAGAACTTCTCGGCGCCCGGGTGGAACGGAATGCCGGCGCCCTTGATGGCGTTGTCGCGGGTGATCAGCTTGCCCTTGGCGTGGCCGTTGTCCAGCGTCTTGCGCGTGGCGTCGCTGTACAGCGCCTTGGTCACGTCGTAGACGACCTGTTCCGGCAGCTTGGCCGAAGTGACCATCTGCGCGTTGACCGAAATGGTCTTCACTTCGCCGACGTTCTGATACGTGTTGGCGGCAATGGTGTCCGGCGTGAAGAACTCCTGCTTGGCCCGCAGGGCGTCGATTTCCGGGCCGACCAGCGGCACGATTTCGATTCCGGCGCCGCTGGAAGCCAGTTCGGCGATGGCGCCGGCGGGAGCGCCGCCCACGAAGAAGAACGCGTCCAGGCCGCCGTCCTTGAGCTTGTCGCCGGCCTGGTTGGGCTTGAGGTATTCGGCCTTGATGTCCTTGTCGGTCATGCCGTAGGCGCCCAGGATCAGGCGCACGTCGACCAGGGTGCCGGAACCCGGCTCGTCCATGGACACGCGCTTGCCCTTCAGGTCGGCCACGCTCTTGATGCCCGCGCCCTTGCGCGTGACCAGGTGGATGCTTTCCGGATACAGGGTGGCGATCAGGCGCAGGTCCTGGGCCTTGGGCTTGCCTTCGAAGGTGCCGGTGCCGCTATAGGCCCAGTACGCCACGTCCGATTGCGTGAAGCCCGCTTCGAACGAGCCGCCCAGGATGCCGTTGATGTTGGCCACGGAGCCGTTGGAGGCGACCGCGGTGGCGACCAGCTTGCCGGGTTGCGACACGGCGTTGGCGATGATGCCGCCGATCGGGTAGTAGGTGCCCGCGGTGCCGCCCGTGCCGATGCGGAAGAACTGCTGGGCTTGTGCGGAACCCGTGGCGCCGACGGCGGCGACCGCGACGGTCAGGGCGGTAATCCAGTGCTTGAGTTTCATGCGGGCTTCTCCGGTATTTGTTGACGGATGTATCAAGTGACGCGGCGCGTCTTCTCATTCCTGCGGCGGCGATGCGACGCTGCGGAAGGGCCTCCCCTTGGGGGCCATTTTCATGATGAAATTCTGTCATGTAGACCTCTCGTAGCCAATGGTTACGGGGCTATCGTTTACCTGGGGGTGAGCACCCCCTTTGGTTATGGGTGGTCCCGTTTTGGTTATGCGTGCGCCTGCTTCCCACGCGGTCAGACAACGGAGTCACAGGATGTCCCAGGAAGTCATACGCGGCATAGCGCTGCCCCCGCCCGCACAGCCGGGCGATCCCTTGTCCCGCGTCGATACGCCCAGCCTGGCGCTGGACCTGGCGCCGTTCGAGGCCAACCTGCGCGCGATGCAGGCCTGGGCCGACCGCCATGATGTAGCCCTGCGCCCGCACGCCAAGGCGCACAAGTGCCCGGAAATCGCGCTGCGCCAGCTCGCCCTGGGCGCGCGCGGCATCTGCTGCCAGAAGGTCAGCGAAGCCCTGCCCTTCGTGGCGGCCGGCATCCGCGACATCCACATCAGCAACGAAGTCGTCGGCCCGGCCAAGCTGGCGCTGCTGGGGCAGCTGGCGCGCGTCGCCAAGATGAGCGTGTGCGTGGACAACGCGCAGAACCTGGCGCAGGTGTCGCAGGCCATGACCCAGGCCGGCGCACAGATCGACATTCTGGTCGAGGTGGACGTGGGCCAGGGCCGTTGCGGCGTGTCGGACGACGCCCTGGTGCTGGCGCTGGCGCAGCAGGCGCGCGACCTGCCGGGCGTGAACTTCGCGGGCCTGCAGGCCTATCACGGTTCCGTCCAGCACTACCGCACGCGCGAAGAGCGCGCCCAGGTGTGCCGCCAGGCGGCGCGCATCGCCGCGTCCCATGCGCAGCTGCTGCGCGAAAGCGGCATCGCGTGCGACACGATCACGGGCGGCGGCACGGGCAGCGCCGAATTCGACGCGGCCAGCGGCGTCTACACCGAATTGCAGGCAGGCTCGTACGCGTTCATGGACGGCGACTACGGCGCGAACGAATGGGATGGCCCGCTATCGTTCCAGAACAGCCTGTTTGTCCTGGCCACGGTCATGAGCGCGCCCGCGTCCGACCGCGTGATCCTGGACGCCGGGCTGAAGTCCACCACGGCGGAATGCGGCCCGCCCGCCATCTACGACGCGCAGGGGCTGACCTACATCGCCATCAACGACGAGCACGGCGTTGTGCGCGTGGAGCCGGGGGCGCAGGCGCCCGCGCTGGGATCGGTGCTGCGGCTGGTGCCTTCGCACGTGGACCCCACCTTCAACCTGCATGACGGGCTGGTGGTGGTGCGCGACGGCGTCGTAGAAGATATCTGGGAAATCGCGGCGCGCGGTTTTTCGCGCTGATCCGCGCCGCCGGCCCGGGCACGTTCAGGACGAAAAAGGCCAGCGGGGCGCAGCCCCGCCAGCCTCGAATCCAGGTGTACAGCGCCTACTTGGCCTGGTTCTGGATCTTTTCCCCACCACGTTCGATGTCTTTGCCGGCACCTTCCATCGTGTTGCAACCGGCGGTCACGGCGGCAATCGCCAGCATCAGCGCAAGCCAAATTCGATGGGTCATTTTTTTCTCCTTCGGGCGTTCATTGGACATAGCGGGGTCCTGCCTGACGGCAGCCGCGCCTACTTGTCCAGCAAGTCGCGTGCCTGATCCTTGGCTTCGCCCACATTGCGCTGCACTTTGCCCACTGTCTTTTCCGCCTTGCCTTCGGCCTCCGTCCTGGGGTTGCCGGTCACTTTGCCGGCGGTTTCCTTGATCGCGCCCTTGACTTCCTTGGCGGCGCCCTTGATTCGGTCCTTGTCCATGTCATCGCTCCTTGCGCTTCCGGTTGGGTGAAACCGCGCCGGGAGGATCCATCGGCCCAATGTCCCGGCTACGGACGAAACCACTATAGGAACCGCAGCCTGCGCGCGAAAGAAGCGCACGCACCGGACCGCATGGTGCTTTTTTACCGATGGCCTTAAGGCCCGGATTGGGGGCGGCTCAGGCCGCCAGGTTGGTCATCCCCAGGAATTGCCGAAGTTCGGGCGTGGCGGGCGTTGTGAAAAGCTCTTCCGGCGGCCCGATCTCATGCACCCTGCCCTGGTGCATGAACACCACGCGGTCGCAGACTTCGCGCGCGAAGCGCATTTCGTGCGTGACCATCAGCAGGGTCATGCCGTCGGCCGCCAGTTCGCGCACCACGGCCAGCACTTCGTTGACCAGTTCCGGATCCAGTGCCGAGGTAATTTCGTCGCACAGCAGCGCCAGCGGCTGCATCGCCAGGGCGCGCGCGATCGCCACGCGCTGCTGCTGGCCGCCGGACAGTTCTTCCGGCCAGGCGTCGAACTTGTGGGCCAGCCCCACCCGGGTCAGCATCACGCGCGCCATGTCGGCCGCCTCGCGTTCGGGCATGCGCTTGGCCACCATCGGCGACAGCATCACGTTGCGTCCCACGGTCAGGTGCGGGAACAGATTGAACTGCTGAAAGATCATTCCGACCTTCAGCCGCAGCGCGCGCAGCCGCAGCTCGTCGTCGCCCAGCTGCGCATCGGCCACCATGATCGCGCCGCCGTCGATCTGCTCCAGGCCGTTGATGCACCGCAATAGCGTGCTCTTGCCCGAGCCGCTCTTGCCGATGATGGCAATTACCTCGCCGGGATCGACGCGTAAGGTCACCCCTTTGAGGACTTCGTTGTCGCCGAATTTCTTGCGTACGTCTTCAAGGGCGATGAGGGGCATGCAACTTCCTTTCCAGCCTGAGGCTGAGGCGCGACAGGGGCCAGCACAGCGCGAAGTAGATCAGCGCGGCGCAGGCATAGACGGTGAAGGGACTGAAGGTGGCGTTGGTGATCACCGTGGCCGCCTTCGACAATTCCGTGAAGCCGATGATCGAGGTCAGCGCAGTGCTCTTGACGATCTGCACCGCAAAGCCCACGGTGGGCGCGACCGCGATGCGCAGCGCCTGCGGCAGCACGACGTAGCGCATCTGCTGCACGTATCCCAGCGCCAGGCTGGCCGACGCTTCCCATTGTCCCTTCGGCACGGCTTCCACGCAGCCGCGCCAGATCTCCGCCAGGAACGCGCCCGACCACAACGTCAGCGCCGCGCCCGCCGCCAACCACGGCGGCACCTCCACGCCGATCAGCGACAGGCCGAAGAACGCCAGGAACAGTTGCATGAGCAGCGGCGTTCCCTGGAACAGTTCGATATAGGCCCAGCTTGCGCGGCGCAGCGCCGCCACGCGCGACGTGCGCATCATCAGGGTCAGCAGGCCCATCAGCGCGCCGCCCGCGAAGGCCGCAAGCGAGAGCACGATGGTCCAGCGCGCCGCCAGCAGCAGATTGCGCACGATGTCCCAGGTCGAGAATTCAATCATCTTGCCGCCTTGCGGAACAGGCGCCTGCCGGCCATGCGCAAGAGCTGGCGCAGCAGCACGGCCAGCGCCAGATAGATGCCGGTGGTCACGAAATAGACTTCGAACGCGCGGAAGTTGCGCGACTGGATGAAGTTGGCGGCGAAGGTCAGGTCTTCCGCCGCGATCTGCGAGCACACCGCCGACCCCAGCATCACGATGACGATCTGCGACGACAGCGCGGGCCAGATGCGCATGAGCGCCGGCTTCAGCACCACGTGCCGGAAGACCTGCAGGCGCGACATGGCCAGGCTGGCGCCGGCCTCGTACTGGCCCTTGGGCGTGGCGTCGATACCTGCGCGGATGATCTCGGCGCTGTAGGCGCCCAGGTTCAACGCCATCGCCAGGCAGGCGGCCTGCATTTCGCCAAGCTGGATGCCCAGCGACGGCAGGCCGAAGAACACGAAGAAGAGCTGGATCAGGAAGGGGGTGTTGCGGATCAGCTCTACATAGGCCGTGACCGGCGCGCGCAGCCAGGCCGGGCCCTGCGTGCGCGCCCAGGCGCAGGCGATGCCCAGCGCCACGCCCGCCACGGCGCCGAACGCGATCAGTTCGATGGTGACGCCGATGCCCTTGAGCAGCACCGGCGTGTACTCGAACACCGAGGCGAAATCGTACTGGTAAGCCATGACGGCCGGCCCGGGCTTACAGGTCCTTGGGCAATTCCGCGCCCAGCCATTTCTGCGAGATCGCCGACAGCGAGCCGTCGCGCTTGGCCGCGGCCAGGATGTCGTTGACGCGGGCGCGCAGCTTGGGCTCGTCCTTGTTCATGCCGATGTAGCAGGGCGAATTCTTGATCAGGAACTTCGTCTCGGGTTTCTTGGCCGGATTGCGCGCCAGGATGGCGGCGGCGACCACGTTGCCCGTGGCGATCAGCGGCACCTGGCCCGACAGGAAGGCGGTGATGGTGCCGTTGTTGTCCTCGTAGCGCTTGAGCGTGGCGGATTCGGGCGCGATCTTGGACAGCTCGATGTCTTCCACCGCGCCGCGCGTCACGCCGATGGTCTTGCCGGCCAGGTCGGCGGCGGTCGCCACCTTCAGGTCGGCCGGACCGAACACGCCGTTGAAGAACGGCGCATAGGCGTCAGAGAAATCAATGGCCTTCTCGCGCTCGGCGTTCTTGCCCAGACTGGAGATCACCAGGTCCACCTTCTTGGTCTGCAGGTAGGGCACGCGGTTGGCGCTGGTGACGGGCACCAGTTCCAGCTTCACGCCCAGCTGCTTGGCGATGAGCTGGGCGGTGTCGATGTCGTAGCCCAGCGGCTTCATATCGGCGCCCACGGACCCGAACGGCGGAAAGTCCTGCGGCACGGCGATCTTGATGGTGCCCGCCTTGACGATATCGTCCAGCGCGTCGGCATGCGAAAGCGGCGCGGCCAGGATGCTGGCGGCGGCGCAAAGGGACAGCAACAGGGTTCTGCGTTTCATAAGGAACTCTCCAGGGCCCGCACTGCCCGGCCGGGTCAATGCGTTGCACACCAAGTCGGTATACAAAGAGAGGCAACGCAAGTTCCATGCCATGTGCAAGCGCCCGGGCGGCATCGCCGGACCGTCCAGGCTGCGCCCTTTCTTGGTGCGGCGCATGCGCCGCAATCGGGCGCGACCGGCACCGGATTGGACCCGGCCGCCCTGTTCAGGCGTCTACGCAGGAAGCCATCAAGCCCTCAAACCACTCCTGGAAGACTGCCAGCCGCCGCGAACGCTGGCGGCGGTGTGGGTAAAGCAGCGACACCGGCATGGACGCGGCGCGCGCGGCGGGCATCACTTCCACCAGTTCGCCAGCGTCCAGCAGGTGCTGTACGTCGAAGCGGGGAATCTGGATCAGGCCCAGTCCTGCCAGGCAGCAGGCGATATAGCTTTCGGCATTGTTCACGACCACCCTGCTGCGCAGCTGGAGCTGCTGCGCGCCGCCATCATCGGCCAGGAACTCCCAGGGCAGCTCCCGCCCCGTCCTGGGGGACGCATAGCCCACGGCCCAGTGCCCGCCGGCCAGGTCCCCGGGCTGCAACGGCTCTCCGTGTTCGCGCAGATAGGCCGGGCTGGCGCAGTTGATCAAGGAAATGCTGCCCAGCGGCCGCACCACCAGGCTGCTGTCGTGCAGCGCGCCGATGCGCACCGCGCAGTCCACGCCCTCCTGCACCAGGTCGATGGCGCGGTCGGTGGAACTCAGCATCACCTGCAGGCGCGGATGGCGGCGCAGCAGGCCGGGCAACTGCGGCGCGACCAGCCGGCGCGCCACGCGGCTGGGCACGTCGATGCTGAGCCGGCCGGACACCTGGCGCTCGCTGGCCTGGAACAACTGGTCAATGTCTTCCACCTCGGCCAGCAGGGGGCGCACGCGTTCCAGCAGTTGCTCCCCGTCGGCCGTCAGCCGCACCTGCCGCGTCGTCCGGTGCAGCAGCCGCACGCCAAGTTGGGACTCAAGCTGCTGAATGGCGGCGGACACCGACGCGCGCGGCGCATCCAGGGCATTGGCCGCCTTGATGAAGCTGCCCATTTCCGCCACCTGTGCGAACACGCGGTACTGGTCGAATCGGTCCATGTGCGGCCTGTCGAAATGGAAAATGGAAACGCGCGCCGTCACATTGCCCGGGCGCGCGCAAGGCACCAAAAGCATAGCCGCAATCAAATGGGCCGATGGGTTTCGACCCGCCCGCGTCAGGAGGCGCGCCAGATCGCCAGGCAGGCAAGCGCCGCCGGAACCAGGAACACGATGACCAGGATCGGCAGTTCCTCGCGCACGCTGTATCCGGCGTGGCTGACGCCCACCCACATATTGATCCCAGACACCACCAGCCAGACGGGAATGAACGCCTTGGCCGCGAGCGCCAGGGCGGCCGCGTCCGTGCCCCATAGCTTGCCGAATAGCAGGAATACGCCCAACAGCACCACGCCGCCCGCGATCACCATTGCCACATGCATGTCCGTCCCCTTGGTCTGACGCCGCCCCGGGCGGGCCGGCGCTTACTTGGTCGTGTAGCCGCCGTTGATAAGAATGGTCTGCCCCGTGATCCACCAGCCGTCGCTGACCAGATGGCGGATAAAGGGCACGACGTCCTCGATATCGGTCAGCCCGGTCTTGCTGAACGGCGACAGCGCCGCCGCCGTCTTGTGATACGCCACCGCATCCGCGCCTTCAGCCGGATAGAAGAAAGGCGTATCCATCGGACCGGGCCCCACCGCCGTCACCGAAATCCCGCGCGCCCCGAATTCCTTGGCCGCCGCCCGCGTGTAATGCTCCACCGGCGCCTTGGTGCCGGCATAGGCGGCATAGAACGGCGTGAAAGCGCCCAGCAGCGAGGTCACCAGCGTGCACACCTTGCCGTTGTCGTTCACGTGCCGGCCCGCTTCGCGCAGGAAGAAGAACGCCGTCTTGGAATTTACCGCCGTCATCTCGTCGTACTCGTCTTCGCTGATCTCGGTGAAGGGCTTCTTCAGCACCTTGCCCACCGTATTGATCGCGATATCCGGCCGGCCCAGCGCCGCCACGGCGTCGGCAAACAGCTTCTCCATCGCCGAGGCCGTCGTCAGATCCCCCTGCAGCGCGACCGCCTTGGCGCCCGCGGCCTCGATCGCCGCCACCGTCGCGTCCGCATCGGCCTTGGACGCGGCGCTGTTGTAGTGAATGGCGACCGCGCGGGCGCCCTGCTCCGCCAGGTCGCGCGCAATCAGCCCGCCCAGGTTTTTGGCCCCGCCCGCGATGATCGCGACCTTGCCCTTGATCGAATGGTCCGCCATGGAAAATCTCCCGCATGTGTCGATGGAGATACGAGCTTAGGCAAGCGCACCCGCGCGATAAACCACTGCAGCCTGGATGAATAATCCAGAAAATCCACCCAATCGCAGCCGACGCGGCGGCCAGCATCCAGCAACCGCCAACAAAAAAGCCGCCCCTTTTCAGGGACGGCTTGCCGGGGCAGCAGCGGGTGGTGCTCAGTCCACCTGCGCGCCGGATTGCTTGACGGCCTTGCCCCACTTGTCGACTTCGCCGGCAATGAACGTGCCGGTGGCTTCAGGCGTGAGCGGCATCGGTTCCGCCCCGCGGTCGCGGAAGAACTTCTGCATCTCCGGCGTATTCAACACCTGCCCGATCTGCTTGCTCAGTGCGCCGGTAATCTCGGCGGGCGTGTCCTTGGGTGCCAGCACCGCTGCCCAGCCGATGGCCTCGAAGCCGGGGTAGCCCGATTCCGCCACCGTCGGCACATTGGGCAGTTGCGGCAGCCGCTTGGCCGTCGTCACCGCCAGCGCCACCGCCTTCTTGCTCTGCACGTGCGGCAGGCCCGCCGTCACCGAATCCACCATCAGCGGCACCTGGTGGCCCAGGAAATCCGCCTGGGCGGGGCCGCTGCCCTTGTACGGGATGTGGCGGATGTCGATATTGGCCGCCGCCTTGAACATCTCGGCCGACAAGTGCTGCGTGCCGCCGATGCCGGCGCTGGCGTAGGCCAGTTCGCCCGGATTGGCGCGCGCCTGCGTCACCAGCTGCTGCAGCGACGTAATGCCCGAGGCCGGCGTGGCCAGGAACATCAGCGGCACCGAGAACACGCCCGACACCGGCGCAAAATCCTTGGTCAGGCTGTAATTGATGTTCTTGTACAGCGTCTGGTTCACCGCCGCGGCGCTGCCGGCGATGACCAGCGTATAGCCGTCGGGCGCGGCGCGCGTAGCCTGCTCCATGCCGATATTGCTGCCGGCGCCAGCGCGGTTCTCCACCACGATGGGTTGCTTGACCGCCGTGCCCAGCTTTTCAGCCAGCGCGCGGGCGAAGATATCTGTGGCCTGCCCGGGCGGGAACGGCACGATCAGGCGGATGGGACGGTCGGGAAACTCGGCGTGGGCCGGGGCGCCGGCCGCAGCCAGCGCCAGGCCGGCGGCAAGACTGGAAAGAATACGTTTCATGATTGGTCAGTAAAAAGCGATGGCGATGCCGCGCCGGGGGGCGCGCAGCCTGCATAAAATAGAGCGCCCGCGCTGGCAGCCCTTGTGAGGCCGGCCCGGGGCAGATCGGGGGGGTAGCGTCACGATAGCATCCCCCCGTCGGTGCTACATTTGCCTTTTCGCGCTTCCCCCGGGGAAGCTCCCCGAAGTTTCCTTCACCACCCTGTCCTTACATCCCGCAGGAACCGCCATGGAATTCAGCCAGTTCAACGTCGACACCCTCATGGAGATCACCTCCCGCCCGGACCTCGTGTTCGTCAGCGGCAAGGGATCCTGGCTGGAGGATCACGCGGGCAAGCGATACCTGGACTTCGTGCAGGGCTGGGCAGTCAACACCCTGGGCCACTCCGCGCCCGAAATGCAGCGCGCGCTGGTCGAACAGTCGCAAAAGCTGATGAACCCGTCGCCGGCGTTCTACAACATCCCCTCCATCGAGCTGGCCCAGCGCCTGACCGGCGCGTCCGACTTCGACCGCGTCTTCTTCGCCAACAGCGGCGGCGAAGCCAACGAAGGCGCCATCAAGCTCGCCCGCAAATGGGGCCAGGTCAAAAAGAACGGCGCCTACAAAATCATCACCATGAACCACGGCTTCCACGGCCGCACCCTGGCCACCATGTCCGCATCGGGCAAGCCGGGCTGGGACAAGATGTTCGCCCCGCAGGTCGAAGGCTTCCCCAAGGCCGAACTGAACGACCTGGAATCCGTGCGCAAGCTGATCGACGACAAGACCGTCGCCATCATGCTCGAACCCGTCCAGGGCGAAGGCGGCGTGCTGCCCGCCACCAAGGAATTCATGCAAGGCCTGCGCAAGCTGGCCGATGAAAACCAGCTGCTGCTGATCGTCGACGAAGTCCAGACCGGCATGGGCCGCACCGGCAAGATGTTCGCCTACCAGCATTCCGACGTCATCCCCGACATCATGACCCTGGCCAAGGGCATCGGCGGCGGCGTGCCGCTGGCGGCCCTCTTGGCCCGCCAGGAAGTCTGCGTGTTCCAACACGGCGACCAGGGCGGCACCTACAACGGCAACCCCCTGACCACCGCCGTCGGCGTCGCGGTCTTCGATGCGCTGGTCGCGCCGGGCTTCATGGACGCAGTCAACGCTCGCGCCAAGCAACTGTCCGAAGGCCTGCTGGCCCTGTCGGCCAAGTACGGCATGAAGGGCGAACGCGGCATGGGTCTGCTGCGCGCGCTGATCATGGACCGCGATGACGGCCCCGCCATCGTCGAAGCCGCCCGCAACCTGGCTCCCCAAGGCCTGCTGCTGAACGCGCCGCGTCCCAATCTGCTGCGCTTCATGCCCGCGCTGAACGTGACGGCTGAGGAAGTGGACACGATGCTCAAGCAGCTGGATGGGCTGATTGCGCAGGTGCGTAAGGCTTGATGGGGTTTAGAAGGTAGTGAATGCAGGGGCCGCGATATGCGGCCCTTGTTTTTTTTGGTCGGGCGGTTCGCGGTTCGGATCGTTATTGCGGCCGTGGCTTGGGACACGTTAAGGGAATCGAATGGACGCGAAGGAATTTGTCGGCAACTGGAACGCGCTGCGGGGTGAGCTGTTGGAGACATTCATGACGGCGGATGGCGGAAGCGCGGTCGCGGCCAAGGTACGGGGGCTGGGGTTGTCGGCGGCGCAGCTTGAGGGTGTGCGTGGGGTGCTGGATCTGGCGCTGCGGGACACGATGTATTCGCTGCTGCTGGGGTTGGATGGGGCGGCGAGTATTGGAGATAGCCAAGAGCAGTTCACCATCGCGGGTGAGGATGGGGTGGTGATTGAGGATATTGAGTCGGAGGCTTGGGAGTGTTTCCATGGGGACTCGGGCGTTTGCGGTTGATACGCGCGCCACGGGTCTGGGCTTTTCGGTCGCGGTTACGGGAGTTTGAAGATGTCCAAGTCGCCTGCTGATGACGTGGTGTCGATCTATCGGGAGCACGCCGACGCGTTTGTGCGGCTGCGTGGGACGGGGCTGATCGAGCGCGCGTGGTTGGATGCGTTTCTGGCGTTGCTGCCGGGGGCGAGTCCGCGGGTGCTGGATATTGGGTGCGGGTTTGGGGTGCCGATTGCTCAGTATCTGATTGAGTGTGGGTGCCAGATCACGGGGGTGGATACGTCGGTGCCGTTACTGAATCGGGCGAAGGCGGCGTTTCCTGAGCATCAGTGGATTGCTGCGGATATGCGGAGGATGGTGGTCGCGGGGCCGTTTGATGGGTTGATCGCTTGGCATAGCTTCTTTCATTTGTCGCCTGTGGATCAGCGGGGGATGTTTGGGGAGTTTGGGCGGCTGGCTGAGCCGGGGGCGGTGTTGATGTTTACGAGCGGGCCGGGGTTGGGTGAGGCGATTGGGGAGTTTGAAGGGAGGGCGCTGTATCACGGGAGTTTGGAGGGGGAGGAGTATCGGGAGTTGTTGAGGGTGAAGGGGTTTGAGGTGGTGCGGCATGTGGTGGAGGATGCCGGGTGTGGGGGGGCGACGGTGTGGTTGGCGAAGCAGGCTGGGAATAAGGCGTGACTTGCCCGCAATGTAGCGAGGTCTGAATCGGGATCAAGCAGGGTCGCGCATAAACGGACGAATTGAGCGGGCAGCGCAGTTACGTCGTCTGATATTGGGCCTACAGAACCCATCAATGAAAGGGGGCTCGCCACAATGAGCGGCTCATTGCCGCTGCCCTGAGCCAGGGCGTGTTTCGCAGGAAGTCCATCGCGAGCACTCAGCAGGTCCGGGCATGGTGGCCAACCTCAACGCAGTTGCTATTTATACGTAACTTACGTACATTGATGAAAGCCCTGTTCATAGAATTGCGCGCGTTCTCGCGTTCTCGCGCTATCGGGCCGAGTATCTGGATGACGACGCCTTTCTTGACCTGCAACACGCGATGATGAAGCACCCCGCAGCGGGTGACGTCATTGAGGGCACAGGGGGACTGCGCAAGCTGCGCCACGGTGATCCCCGCCGCGGCAAAGGTAAGCGCGGCGGTCTGAGAGTCATCTACTACTGGTGGGACGGCGGATCGCAGTTTTGGCTGTTCACTCTGTTCGACAAGGACGAGATGAAGGATCTGTCCGCCAGAGCTAAACAGGCGCTCAAGGGGATGCTCGAACACGAAAGGACGATTAGGCTATGAAGAAGCGAGACTTGTACTCGGAGATCGCGGAAGGGTTTGAGGCGCTAGCGGAGGCGCGGGAAGGCAAGCGGACCCTGCGCACGCATAAGATTGAACTCAAGCCTGCTCCGGAAGTGACTGCAGAAGATTTGTTGGCGTTGCGTGAACGGTTGAAGTTGTCGAGGCAAGTGTTTGCGCACTATCTTCGTACCAATCCTCGGACCGTCGAGAATTGGGAACAAGGCCGGGCAAAGCCGAACGCGCAGGCGGCGCTTCTGATTCGCCTAGTCGAGAAGTTTCCGGATACGGTGAAGCGTCTCGCGGAGGTTTAGCGCGCGGAGAACCGCCACGGTCGTAAAAGTCGTTCTAAAGGTGTCAAGGCCGTGTTGTCTAGCGCCAGCATTCGCCCCGGAGTTGCCGCGGACGGTATTAAGAAGCAAGCACCTAACTTGCGACATGTGCTGCAAGAAGTTGTTCGCCCAATAAAAGACTTAGTCCGCAAGCTCCCGATCCAGTGACGCGTTGATAGATTGTTTAACCCCTAGGTCGATGGCGGCCATTCGAAGCAACGCGGCTTCTGGCTGCAGGCGCTCGACATCGGGAAAACGTGCTTCCAGCGGACTAGGTCCTACACAGACTAACGGATGCTCGTACTCTGCGAACTGGTGAGCAGTAGCATCAACGATGAAGCCATCAATGTCCACCCAGAAGTGCCATTCGTTGCTCGCTCTCTTGTATGCCATGACCACCGCAACGGTAGAACGGCTGTACTTTTTTTGCATGGCAATTGCTAGAAAAGCCGAAACTACCTCGCACGAACCCCGAGGGAATCTATGAACGAAAGGAACGCTGTTGACCTGTTCTGGGCGGCAGAAAAAAGCTCCAGCCCTAATTGCATCGCTTTGCAATGAAGTAAGTGTTGGGCTTAATTGGGGCCTAATGTTAGATATGATGGAGTTGGACATCTACGCCTCCCTCTGGTCGAGCTTCGGTCTTTTCAATAATCGTGATCAAAATCTCCTCAATGGTCATTAGCGACCTCTTCCCGCTTAGTGAGCAAACGAGCCGATTCTGTTAATTTCATAACCACATTATCTTCAAATTCTGGTGGATACTTTTTCACGCCGGTAGAGAACAGTATTTGAAAGTTCCGCGAGTTCGGATTTTCAAGCAACTCTATCTGTCTGAGCATTTTAATAAGACGCTCAAAGTCGATTCCGGCCGTCTCTGGAGTATCGACCAACAGCAAGCGCGGAAATGGTATTTCGGACAATAGGCTCAATTGCAGCAGCGCCAAATAATACAAGAACCGCTTTGGAACTTTCGCGCTGTGTTCTCTGTATTCGCCGCTGTTGATTAAAGGAAGATATGTTTGTGAGTCGATGCACGCATGCCTACACTCGGCCACAACGGAGGTCATTGAATCATTGTAGACGCGGTCGAACGCTTCAATTTGATTATGAAGCTCGGTGGCGGACTCACCGTCGAGTCGGGCAACCTCTGCTTTGGCCAAGTCGAATGCCGTCTTCTTATTGTTGTACCGTTTCAAAAGCTCGGCGAGCTTCGCTTCTAAACGATAAGCCTCTGTAGCCTTGGCGAGGCGATCGCGGGCATCTAGGAGCTTCGCGTCTAACTCCTCTATCGCGTGTTCGACGCTCGCTGGCGACGCGTTCGCCTCTTGAACGCGAATACGGTGAAGTTGAAGCCGATCTTGTACCTCTGCGCGCTCCAAATTCCAACGAGCCGAATCTTCCCTGACGCCTGCGATGGCAAGTCGTAACGTCTCAAGGCTCTTGGATTTCGTCTTGAGGATATCTAGATATTCTGCGGGGCTATAGAAGAATCTTTGAAAATCCAACTCTTCGACCGTGTTGCCGCATACGCAGTGCCCTGGCGTCCGCGCGACGTCATTCAGGCAATATGGGCAGGTGTCACTCGAGAATAAGTTCAATTGCCCATGTGCGTAAATGACTTTGTTTATGCGCTCAATATCGGCTTGAAGGGAACGTTCAACGTCAATCAACCGACTCGCTTCCCGAACTAATTTTTCCCTCTCTTCATCCAATTCATGCTTCCGAACCTCCAGCGCTCGGATATTTGTTAAGTCGGCCGCGAGCGTTTGCTGGGCTTCAGCGGTGCCCAGTTCGCCACGTGCGAAGCCTTTCCGAGTAGCCAGAAGCGCCTCGATTTGCGCTTCTAATTCTCGTATTCGTTCGGCCAGAGCTTTGGTGTTGGCGATATCTGTAATACCGCTCGCCTTCAATAGCTGTTCGACGATGTTTTGATACTCTTGGTGAACGGATCTAGCCGTAGCTGCGTCCCGCTCGGCTATTTTTTGGCGGCCGATCGCATTATATAAGTCGAGTAAGGTTTTCCCGACCAATATCTGAAAAATTGCCCTTCGAATCTCGAGCGAGTCAGAAATATAATTGCCTACCTCGGCAGGCTTGTAAATGCCGTTCGGATCTGGGCTTTGGTTGTGATAAATCAATCTCGCCAAATCTGAGAAATTTAACTTGAACTGCTTGCCAGCTTGAAAAATATCGACAACAGGGATATTCAAGCGATCAAGCAGCCAATCAGAGAATGTCTTGACGTCTTCCCGTCGTTGGATGGGAAGCGTAACCGACTCAAATGTTGTGGCAACGTCATCTACCGCTGTAGATGCCTTCACCACCGTAATGCTGTTGTCACGAAAACGTCTGTTTAGCGTGAACAACTCGCCATCAATCTCGATGACGAGGCGCACCATGTTATTTGAGTCTCCGATTATTTCTTTATGCGTCTCGGGCGAGCTAGGATTAAATTCATCAACCCTTCCGCCCAAGCCATAGTAGATCAAATTAAAAAACGTCGATTTGCCAGTCCCGTTCGGGCCTTCAATGATAGAAAGACCATTTTCGAAAGTGGGAGACTCGAAATAGTATTGATCGCCGGTGTAGACAACCTTCCTTATGGCTAGGCTGCCCATACGTGAACTCCTCTATCCATATATAGACGCTCCACGAGGGTGTCGAAATTAAGTGCTGATATGCGCGGGACTATTCGTTTTAGGTCGGCCGCATTAGCGCGTTCTTCGATAAAATTTTCGGACTTCAAGAAGCCCTGCGGCAAAGACGCAACTTCGAGGGTGACATCCAACACTTCCGCCGTGTCAGTGCGCTCGACAGACACAAAACCTCTTCGCTTCAATGAAAAAATTATTTTGAAGACCTCTCTCTTATGCAGTTCCGCGTTAGTGAAACTTGAAAATAGTAATTCTCGATCCACGGGATTCGCTGGACGCATATTTTGCGTTCGGTCCAAAATATCAATTAACCGGCGATCATTCAGAAGCTGGATAAGGTACACGATTTTGCGATGGTCCTTTATTCGCTTGAGCGAGCCCCCGAGCAAATCCAGTGTCAAAAGGACGGAATACGCAATGAAATAAAAATCTTCCCCTGAGATGAAATATAGGGGGCGTTTGTTTCTAATTTCCATCGGGCACCTCATCAAGCGCTAAGAAACAATCGTCGAATAGCGTGAGTACCGCTCCCTTGATCGAATGGTTGTCCCTTTGCTTGTATCTATATGTCGTTCGCAGGCTCGTGACATGCTGCTCGGCCACGCTTGTCAAGTGGTCAATTGCATCGAGGACCTGACGTTCGGTCATAACCTGGGTGGCCGGCATCCCCAACAATTCTGCTTCACACACATCGAGTATTCGCCGTAGTAGGCCCTTCATTTCTCGTTGGCCTTCTTGTTCAACAGTGCGTGCGAGACCGCAGATCCGGGCTAACACTTTCAACTTCGATAGGCTGAAGGTGGGGCAGACGGACAAGATCTTCTCTTGCAGATTTCTGAAATCGTTCGCCGCAAGCTCGTCCCACTCCGCTACCGCCGGATCTTCCACGCGAAAGTCAGCACCGGACCCGAGAAGAATCTCGCTAAATATATTTCTGAGTGTGTCGGTATTCAGGATGCGATCAGAAGGTACAGGCTTTCCGGACCTCTTTTCCAACTCATTTAACAGGCTGGACAGTAAAAAACTTTCAAGATTGGCATGTCGGTGGGTGAAGTAACGGGACGTTCTAATAGCATCAAGAGCTGATTGCTCCAAATCTTCGTTTGACTCTTCCGAGATGGACCAATCTATGCCTTCAAGGAATTTTCGAAATTCCTCGTTCGTCATCCCTTCTAACAATGCAAGAAAGCCAGTGCTCTTTTTGTTCTTGTATTGAGCAACATATTCTTCAGTGGTCAGGGATCGCGCAATTGCGAGTTCCTCTGAGGACAAGCACTTTCCTTCGACGAGGTGCTTGAGAATCTCGTAGAAGGATTGTCTGCAAGTTATGTTGAGCACTTTGCGAATTTCTACTGAGATACGCTCTTGCGCGATCGTGGCGGACGCATACACCCCGAGCTTTAGATCGCTTGTTCTACCAAAAGAGAAATAAAGGTCAAGGAAGGCCACGATCGTGTTTTTGATTGCCGATGAATTAAAACTTAGGCTTGAGCCGTAATACTTGTTTTCTTCACCGCTAATCTTTGCACCGCTGCTGCCATCTATTAGAACGGAGTCCTCTAGCAATTCCATCGCGCAATGTACCAACCCATCTTTGTTGGCATCTATGCGCTGAAGAAATCGTATGGCAGCCCTGAGTTTCTGGAACCTAAACCCCTTCGTCTTGTCGCCCGCCTCCCGACAAATGACACTAGGGGCATCTACGCCACTGCTCACTGTCATCTCCGCTCCTTAGCCACACGTTCATTTCGAGTTGTTACCGGAAATGTAGCACCTGTGGGTTCTCAACAAAAGTCACGCGCTCTAGACACCGGCAATGAAGACTTTTGGCAGTTCACCGCGTCCGCCTTGCCTGTCCGCGCAGTTTGGTCGCCGCGAAGCTGGTGTCGTCCGGAGGTCATCGTGGCAGCGCGCTACCGAAATTTCTTGCCACACACGCGTGTGACCGTTCCGCTCGATCAGTCTCTATCGTCGCGTCAGTGTCCAACCTAGTTAGAAAGAACGACGCGCCCTTGGCATCGCAGTAAGCGGCGCGCTGAAAGTACTAGAGCAGACAGAAGCGAGATGTTTTGCTTACAATCCCACAGCGCATCAGATCAATTGGTCGCTGTCAGCCAAGATCCAATAGCCCTTTCATCTGTAGATTTTGAAGTTTGTCTAAAGGACTGTGGACGGGTTGGGCCAAGAGGTTCGACTAGTTCAATGTATCTAGGCGATCACCCCCCAGCGGCTTGTCGTCTATCTTTAGATTGCCTTCTCTTTGGAGACTCATGCATGTCGGCGATAATTCCAAGCCCAAATGAGCCGGTGCTGCCGGCACTACCTGCCACAGTTTTACCCGCAATCGCGGCACTTACTGCTTCGCTGGGTATCCCTAGAACTGTGCTGGCGAGTGACGAAGAGATTGCGTACGCATGGAGGGATTTGCCGCGAGAGCTTCGCGAGATCCCCGCAGACCTTCGCGATGCGCTAATTGCTCGGATGTGCGTTGCGGTTAGTACGGGATTGTTTGACGGCGCGATCAACTACGCTTGGAACGCTGCAATTATTCAGCTTAGGAACAAAGTCAAGAACTTTGGCTTGCCAATAGTTGCGCAGATCCTGCAAGCTGATTTTGAAGAGAAGCACTTGCTTGAGCTGCAAGACAGCCGGCTATTGGATCTCTGCCTTAAGCTAAATCTAATTACCGAAGACGGGTTCTTTTTTCTCGATCAGTGCCGAGACATCAGAAACAACTATTCTGCTGCTCATCCGACGATTGGTTCGGTAAACGACAGAGAGTTTGTCACCTTCCTAAATAGATGTGTGCGTTATGCGCTTGCTGACACATCTTCACCGCGTGGGGTGGATATTGGTGCATTTATCTCGGCTCTTAAAGGCGCAAGATTCACATCTAACCAGTTCGACGTCTGGGTCCAGCGTCTTAATGACACACATGACGCCCAGAGGCAACTTCTTGTGGGCATGGTTCACGGCATTTACTGCGATCCAAATGCTTCCGAGCCATCACGGCTCAACTCTCTTGACATCTGCGAGAGCCTGAAGACCGCATTCAACGCAGCAACGCGTTCGGATCTGGTAATTAAGCACAGTGAATATGCAGCGAAAGGCGACGAGCAACGCCACACTGCGTCACTTCAGTTTTTCGAGAAACTTGGACTACTTTCGCTCCTCAACGAGTCGGAGCAACATGCTGTTTTCTATCGCGCCACGGAACGCCTGTGGAACGCTCACAACGGTATGAACAACTTCTATAACGAGCCTGCCTTCGCAGAGCGGCTTTACGAAATCTCACAACAGGGGGCGGTTCCGGAGACAGTACAGGAGCACTTCGTCCAAACCATTTGCTGCGCCTACGTTGGTAATGGCTATGGCGTTTCGTGGGCTGCCGCAGCAACATACGAGAAGCTTATCCAATCGTTCTCTCCTAGGGAGATTGCCACGATGATTAGGTTGGCGGCGTCGAGTCACACTGTTCTTGGGCGCCGGGTCGCCAGCCTTGCATCATGTCGGCAGCGGTTCAAGCAAGCTCTTCAGCTCATTGATGCTGCTAGCGTGCCGAGTGGTGTCAAAGCATGGTACGACCATCTCATGGCTTGAGTAGGCTACAAATTCAGTCAAGCCGACGCAGCCTCGCGGCACTGCTCTACTCAATCGTCAGATTTCGAGGCTTTTCTCAAGAAGACTGCTGACCGCGTTAGACCGGAAGCAAAAGTAGGCTGACGACCGCCCCAATTCTCAGTCGCCAATTTATCCCTCCCTTTTCACCTAGGATCGCTCCACACCGTATACTCCCCCGACTACCGCCACCAACGGTAGCCCGGTGTGGAAGCCGGTAAATTCGTCGGTGTTGACCTCCCAGTCAGCACGCCTTCGCACGTCCAATGGGCGGGCTTTGGCAGGGGTGCGCTAGTCGCACGCCGGTTCCGACGATCCGGTCTTCCAACCTTGTCCTGTGCCCGCCCGCCTCATTTGGAAGTGGGGCAGCGGGATTTCCACATCGTCGGAGGAAGTCCATGCAATCCCATCCCCTCACCGATAACCCCTGGGCCGTCGACACCAACCCCGAACACGGCCTGGTTCCCCTCTCCCACCTCTACAACATCGACCGCGCTCGCTATGCGATCGCGTCGATCGCACGCCTTGTCGGCAACAGCGCCTCCGAACCTGACGCCACCGGCACGCAGCCGCTGGACGCATGGACGGTGGCCGCGTTGATGGGCGGCGTGGAAGGCCTGTGTGAGCACATGGGCGTCATGACCGAGGCCATGCTGGAAACGGCACGAGCCTGCGCGCAAGATGCCGATTGCGCCGATCCCACGCACGACGCGCCCGCGTCGATTCAATAAGCGCAAAAAGGGCTCGGCCCCGCCGCGATGTGCTACCGGCTGGCTGCAGTGTTGTTTCACGGTTGGATACGGCGGGATGGCGTGCTGGAAGCGATGACGTGGGAGCATCCGGTGTAATCGCGCCGATGCAAGAAATCGGCCACGCGCGGGCATCATGTTGGCCCGCGCAATCCAGATGCGATGGCCTCAGTTCGGCTTCCAGTTCACGCCGTCGGAGGTACGGTGCCTGGGCGTTCCCACGCAGCACCCGCCCGCGCCCAACGCCTGCCGCCCGATGAATGCCGTCACGCCACCCTTCTCTGCCGTAAGCGATTGGCTCAAGCATGAGGTGGGCAGCGGGTAGAGATCGCCTTCCAGCACCAATGACCAGCTGACGTTCCCGCCACCGGCATCGTCAACCCGATACACCTTGCAATTGTGGGCGAGCAGGTGAATGGGTTTGCCCGCTAGCACGCCTTTGAATTGATGTTCGGGCGGCGCGTCGCGGGTGGCGATGGTTTCGGCGGTGAGCTTGGATCCGGGCGGTGGCGGCGGCAGTGAGGGTTCGCAGCCCGCGAGCACGCTGGCTGCGCACAGCGTGAGGGTTGTGCGGATTACGGTGGGCGTCATGAGCAAGCGGCCCTGTCAGGCGACGTTGGCAAAACGCTTTTCAAGGTACGCAATGATGTCGTTGGATTCATACATCCAGCGCGTGCCGCCCGCTTCTTCGATGCGCAAACACGGCACTTTCACTTTGCCGCCACCCGTCTGCAACGCGGCGCGCGCCTCGGGGTCGCCCTTGGCGTCCTTCAACGCGATAGGCACGTTGAGCCGATGCATGGCGCGGCGTGTCTTCACGCAAAATGGGCAGGCCTGAAACTGATACAGCGAGAGCGAAGCCGCGTCGGCGTTGACGGCGGCCTGGCCTTGCGGCGAGCGCTTCTGCGGACGCGGACGGGTTAGTGCGTCGCCCAGGACAATGATTTGACCCAGGCCGACACGCAGGGCTTTGACGAGCATGAATGTGGACTCGGAATGTTGAAAGAGGCTGCCAGTCTACTCTGTGCGGCGGCGCTTGCGCCCGCGGGGCGCGGTCAGGACGCGGATGGGGATTGGCGCAGTCCATGAACGATCGCTGCGATATCATGCCCAGGCGCCCTCGCCCCACGCACGCTCAGCGGGATGGCAGGCGCCGCTTTGCCCAACATCTGAACTCATAAAGGAACGAAGACCGATGACGCTGTCTCGCCGCGTGCTTGCCCTTGTATGCGTGTCTGCCCTGTCCGCCCCGGTTGCTGCCTGGGCACAGTCGACAAACGATGGAAAGCTGGACGCGGAAGCGGCAGCCATGCGAGAGCGGCATCTTGCGAACACCGACAAGCTGTTTGATGAAGCCCGCAAGGACATGGCGCTGGTGGTGATCCCGACCGTCAATTTCGATGCCGGGCCGCCGCGCAATTTCGACGACGCGGCCACGCGGGACCAATTCACCCGGCAGAGCAGCACGCTGTTGCATTGGCAGCATAAGACCGAGAAGGGATACGCGATGACGGTCGGGCAAGGCAAGCACAAGTTTGACTTCTCCGATACGGGTCCGCTGTTCCAGACGACGCGCGGCGCGTTGGCGTATCAGGTGCTTCCGGTGTGGCCTGGAGAGTACCGGCTTAATCGGATTACCTACCACCAGCCGCGGACGGAGCTGCCGGATTCGACGGCGCGCGCGAAGTCGATGGATTATCAGAAGGATCTCGGCATGGCGACGCTGACCGAGACGGCGGATATCGACTTCAAGAAGGAAGGGCCGTGGACGCCGCTTTCACCCAGCGAGGATGGGCTGGGTTCAGGCTGCGAGGTTACGTTGCGTTTCGGGGAAGGCTGCAACGAGGCTGCCCGCGAGTATCGCTGGGTGGAGGGGGCCAGGCGCGCATTCCACAATCGAGAGGCAGAGATGTTGCCGGTTGCCGGCGTTGACACGGAACTGCTCTTTACGCCCTTGGCCACGATTACGCTGAAGGCGGGCGACGTGGTGCTGATGGACGGGTTCAAGTTGCCGGATGACCAGCCCGCCATCGCCAAGGATTCGTGCGGGGTGTTGGCCCGGGAATGGGTGTGTACGGTGGATTCGATGACCCTGGAGCGCCTGCCTGCCAGCCTTGAGGATTTTCGGAAGGCGGCTACTGCCGGCAGTTTCCAATTGCCCAAGCTGGACGCCGCGCTGCGGGATCTGGTTTATGTGGAACCCAAGTACTACTTCGAACCGGCGGCTGGGGCGCCGAATCGGTTTGATATGAAGAAGTAAGGGCCTAACGCAAGGAAGCTGCCGGGTGATTGGGGCCGGTGGTTCTTGCTGCAGCTTCTGCACCTGAGACTGCGCGCGTTCTGCCGCAGATTCACGCATCAAATCCGAAGTAGTCATTTCGGCGAAGAGACTCGCCGCGCTTCTCTTCGTCTGATCTTCGCCTCCGCAAAGGGGACGGCCGGATCAACGTCATCACAATATTGGCCCGCGGGGAGGTAGTGCTCCTGATGGTGTACGCCAAAGCCAAGTTCGACAACGTGCCCGCCTCGTTCCTAGCCAAACTCAAGGAGTGCTTTGATGGCCAAGAAACCTGATCCCGAGATGGCCGAATTTGAGGCAGCTTTGCTGCGTAGCGCGAAGCAGGCTGCAAAAGGCCAATACGCCCGTGTGCACAAGCCTGAGGAGATTGTGCGTCGCCGTGGCCGGCCCCTGGGCAGCACTGCCGCAACCCGGAAGTCCGCAACAACCATTCGTCTTGATGAGGAGATCCTGTCTGCTTTCAAGGCCACAGGACAGGGTTGGCAGACGCGCATCAACAATGCGCTGAGGGACTGGTTGAAGACGCATCGCTTGACGTGAGAAGGGAGCAAACGACGGCCCACTTCATGCGCTGTCGGCCAGCCTTAGCGTGTTGACCAACAGGCTATACAGGCTGTCCACCGCTTTCGATCCCCGCGACCCCTTGCTTCGATAGACGGCTACCTGCATGGGTTCCAGCGGGCCCAGCCCATGCTGGCTGCCCAGTATCTGCAAGTGTGGCGGGACGCTGCATTGCGTCAGGACGGCGACCGCCAGGCCGCTTTCGACTGCGGCGATCTGTCCGGCGAGGCTTGAGCTGTTGTAGACCAGCCTGTGTTTGCGCCCTTGCAGCGCCAGCGCGTTGAGGGCGCTGCGGCGCGCCAGGCTGGATTCCTCGTACATGGCGATGGGCAAGGGATCGCGGCGCCATAGCGCAAACTCTTCTGATCCGATCCACACCATGGGCTCATGGAACAGCAAGGTGCCGCGGCGGGCGTGGTCGCGCGACACCAGGGCCAGGTCCAGGTCGCCTGACGCCACGCGCGGGATGAGCGAGGTCGACTGTTCGCAGCTCAGGACGATCTCCACGCCGCTGTGGCGCGGCGCGAAGCGCTTGAGCACCGGCGTCAGGTATTTCGCGGCGTAGTCGTCGGGTACGCCCAGGCGCACCACGCCGCGCAGTTCCTCGCCGCTCAGCGCGATGTGGGCCTCGGCCTGCAGGTCCAGGATGCGGCGGGCGTAGCCCAGCAGTTTTTGCCCTTCGGTGGTGAGTTCCAGCGTGCGGGTGTCGCGTTCGACCAGCCGGTGGCCCAGCGCGGCTTCGAGTTTCTTGAGCTGCATGCTGACGGCCGATTGGGACCGGTGCACTTCGCCCGCCGCGCGCGACAGGGATCCCGCGTCGATCACGGCAACGAATGATCGCAACCAGTCCATCTGGAGATCGCGCGTCGAAAAGCTCATGATGTTTCGATTTTCGAATGGAAGATAGAAGAATTATGCGCTTTTCGCCCGGTTGATTGGGCGGCACACTGGCTGCATGAACACGAATCAGCCCATGCATCCCGCCTTCACGGCACAAGCCACATCCGCTGCGCGCGCGGACAAGTACGTGGGCGCCCTGCCGTTTTTGCTGGGTTCGGGCCTGCTGGGGACTATCGGGGTGTTCGTGCACATGGCGGGCGCCGGCGCGCTGACGACGGCGTGGTTTCGATGTGTGTTCGGCCTTGCCGGCCTTACCGTGTGGATGCTGGCCCGAGGACAGGGCCGCGCGTTGGTCCTGTCCCGGTCCACCGCGCCGCTGGCGCTGGCTGCGGGTTCGCTGATCGTGCTGAGCTGGGTGCTGTTCTTTGCCGCGATAGAACGGACTTCCGCGGGCATGGCGGTGGTGCTGTTCCATATTCAGCCCATGTGGGTGCTGCTGCTGGGCGCGGTATGGCTGCACGAGCGCAGCAGCCGGCAACGTCTTGTCTCGATCCTCTTCGCGATGGGTGGGCTGGTGCTGGCGACAGGCGTGCTGGAGCACAATGCTTCCGCGTCTTCGCCTGCGGCGCAGGCGGGCTATTGGTGGGGCGTGGCGTTCTGTCTGATCGGGTCGATTTGCACCGCCTTCGCAACGGTCATGACGCGGCGGCTGGGCCCTATGCCCACGGGCGTCCTGGCATGGTGGCAATGCGCAGTGGGCGCGGCGGTGTTGTGGGTGTGGCCGATGCAGCAGGGCTGGCCCGCGTGGGGGGCTTCCTGGTTCTGGCTGGCAGGCCTGGGGCTGATACACACCGCCCTGGCCTACTCGCTGATATACGCGGGTATGGCGCGCCTGCCGACGGGGCGGATCGCCGTTTTCCAGTTTGTCTATCCGGCGGTGGCGATCCTGATCGACTGGCTGTACTTTGATCGGCGCCTAGGCAGCCTGCAACTGGTGGGGATCGTAATCATGGGCGTGGCGATCTGGACCGCGGAACGCGACGGCAGACCTTGGCGCCAGCAGAAGGCGCGGTGACCAGGGCGCGGATGCCCGTTGCCAGCTAGGTCTGCGCGACCTCGTTCCCCTGCAGCGTCCGCAACCGCCTCAGTTCGGGGAACCATCGCATCCACAATCCCGCCACCGCAATCGTTCCGATCCCGCCGATCACCACGGCGGGCACGGCGCCGAACAGGTGCGCCGTCAGGCCGGATTCGAATTCGCCAAGCTGATTGGACGCGCCGATGAAGAGCGTATTTACCGCGCTGACCCGTCCCAGCATGTGGTCGGGCGTATTCAGCTGCACCAGCGATGAACGCACGACGACGCTGACGGCGTCCGCCGCGCCCAGCACGACCAGCGCGGCGACTGACAGCGGGATCGAGGTCGACAAGCCGAACACGGTGGTCGCCAGGCCGAAGACGATGAGCGAGCCGAACAGCAGCCGTCCGACGTTTTCGCCCAGGCTCAGCCTGGCCAGCGTCAACGACATCAGCGCCGCCCCGCAGGCGGGCGCGGCGCGCAGTGCGCCCAGCGCCCAGGGGCCGGCGTTCAGGATGTCCTTGGCGAAGATGGGCAGCAGGGCCGTCGCGCCACCCAGCAGCACGGCGAAGAGGTCCAGCGACAGCGTGCCCAGCAGCAGGCGGCGCTGGAAGATGAAGGTGATGCCGCCGAACAGGGTGCGCCACGTCGTGGGCTCCTTGCGGGGCGGCGCGCGGTCGATGACCAGGGTGGCGATGGACGCAAACGCCGTCAGGTACAGCGCCGCGGCCACGCAGTAGATCCACCCCGCGCCCAGTCCGTAGCCGACGCCGCCCAGCGCGGGGCCGGCGATCTGCGCGATTTGGCCTCCCGAAGACGACAGGGCGGTGGCGCGGGGCAGCCATTCGCGTGGAACTACGGCGGGGATCAGCGTGGACAGGGTTGGCGCCTCGAAGGCGCGCGCCGAGCTCATGATGATGATCGTGGCGTAGATCAGCGTCTTGCCGCCCACGCCGTGCAGCGCGGCGATGGCCAGCACCAGTGTGGCCAGGGCTTCCAGCGCCATGCAGACGGCAACGATCTTGCGGCGGTCGTAGCGGTCGGCCACGTGGCCGACGACCAGCGTCAGCGCGGCCATGGGCAGGAACTGCGCCAGGCCGATCAGGCCCAGGTCGATGGCGCTGCCCGACAGCGCGTAGATCTGCCAGCCCACCGCCACGGACACGATCTGGAATGCCAGCGACGCGCTGACGCGCGCAAAGAGGAAATGCAGGAATGGGGGACGGGAAAGCGGACTGGGAGAGTCGGGCATGGGGGAAGCGTGACGCGCGGGGAACGTCCGATTCTAGGCGGCGTGGGCTGACGCGCAGCTAAACCCCGCCGCAAGCGGCATGGCCAAATAAACAGCGGCTCGGGACGCGAACGTCCGGAGCCGCCGGGAGCGCGGTTTGGCGCCGCGCGCGTTTATTCGATCGACACCAGTTCTGCGCCTTCCGTCACCTGGTCGCCTACGCCGTAGAACACTTCGGCCACGGTGCCGTCCGCGGTGGCGGAGATGGTGTGCTCCATCTTCATGGCTTCCATGACCAGCAGGGGCTGGCCTTTCTCGACGGTGTCGCCCGCTTTGACCGCGATGGAGATGATTTTGCCGGGCATGGGCGCGGCCAGGCCGGCGCCGTGGTCGCCCTGCGTGTCCTGCGAGTGCGTCAGCGCGTCATAGAGGTCCAGGACGTGCGCGCCGTCTTCACGGAATACGTAGGCGCGGTCGGCGTGCAGAACGACCGTGCCGGCGCTCTCGTGGCCTTGCAGGGTGATGCGCAGGCCGTAGGCCAGGTTGGGGTTGGCGCTGGCGTGGGAGCGCCACAGGAAGGGCCGCGGGCCGTCGCCGGTGTCCAGCGTCCAGGCGCCGCCCTGCCGGGCCACGGTGACGCGGCGGGTCTCGCCGTTGTCGATCCATTGCAGGTGGCGGTGGTACTGGCCGCCCAGGCGCCAGCCGTCGCGCGCGTCCCAGGGATCGGCCGGTCCCTTGCCGGCGCCTTGCGATCCGGGCTGGGCCAGGCCCTGGCGCACCAGCACGGCGGCAGACGCCAGCGCCAGGATGTCGGCGCTGGCGGCTTGGGGTTCGGGCAGCAGTGTGGCGCGCTGGCGCTCGATGAGACCCGTGTCCAGGTCCGCCGCGGCAAAGGCGCTGTCCTTCATGAGGCGGGACAGGAAGGCCACGTTGGTCTGCACGCCCACGGCCTGCGTCTGCGCCAGGGCCTGCAGCATGCGGGCGCGGGCCTGGTCGCGGTCGGCGCCGTGCACGATGAGCTTGGCGATCATCGGGTCGTAGAACGGCGTGATGGTGTCGCCCATGCGCACCCCGCCGTCGACGCGGATATCGCCGTTGGCGAACGCGGTGTGGGCAGGCAGGCCCAGGTAGGCCAGCGTGCCGATCGACGGCAGGAAGCCCTTCTCGGGGTTCTCGGCGTAGATGCGGGCCTCGATGGCGTGGCCGTTGATGCGCAGGTCTTCCTGGCGCGCCGGCAGCGGCTGGCCGGCGGCCACGCGCAGCTGCCATTCGACCAGGTCGTGGCCGGTGATCATTTCGGTCACCGGATGCTCGACCTGCAGCCGGGTGTTCATTTCCATGAAGTAGAAGCGGCCGTCGGGCTCGGCGATGAATTCCACCGTGCCCGCGCCCACGTAGCCCACGGCGCGCGCGGCGGCGACCGCGGCTTCGCCCATGGCGCGGCGGCGCTCTTCGGTCATGCCGGGCGCGGGCGCTTCTTCGATCACCTTCTGGTGGCGGCGCTGCACCGAGCAGTCGCGTTCGAACAGGTAGACGCAGTTGCCGTGCGTGTCGGCGAACACTTGGATTTCAATGTGGCGCGGCTTTTGCAGGTAGCGTTCGATCAGCACGCGGTCGTCGCCGAAGCTGGACGCCGCTTCACGCTGGCACGAGGCCAGCGCGTCCAGGAAGGCGCCGGACGAGTCCACGACGCGCATGCCCTTGCCGCCGCCGCCCGCGCTGGCCTTGATCAGCACGGGGTAGCCGATGGCGTCGGCCTGCGACTTGAGAAACTGCGGATCCTGGTTGTCGCCGTGATAGCCGGGCACCAGCGGCACGCCGGCCTTTTCCATCAGGGTTTTGGCGGCGGACTTGCTGCCCATGGCGGCGATGGCGGACGCCGGCGGGCCGACGAAGGCGATGCCGGCTTCTTCAGCGGCCTGCGCGAAGGCTTCGTTTTCCGACAGAAAGCCGTAGCCGGGGTGGATGGCGCCGGCGCCGGTGTCGCGCGCGGCCTGCAGGATGGCGTCGGCGCGCAGGTAGCTGGCGCGCGGCTCGGAGCCGCCGATGTAAACGGCCTGGTCGCAGGCGGCGACGTGGCGCGCGTTGGCGTCTGCGTCGGAATAGACGGCGACGGTGCGCAGGCCCATGCGGCGGGCGGTGGCGGCGACGCGGCAGGCGATTTCGCCGCGGTTGGCAATCAGCAGAGTGTCGAACATAGCGTTATCCAAGCTGAAGGTGTTTGGTGGAGCGCCAGCCCAATCGGGGGCGCCGCGGATCCGGCTTCGCCGGTCCGCCGGTGCCGCTCCCTTGAGGGGGCGCGCGAAGCGCGTAGGGGGTGGGTCCCATTCACATGCGGAAGACGCCGAATTTCGTGTCTTCAATCGGAGCGTTCAGCGCCGCCGACAGCGCCAGCCCCAGCACACGGCGCGTGTCCGCCGGCGCGATGATGCCGTCGTCCCACAGCCGCGCGGTGGCGTAATACGGATGACCTTCGCGTTCGTATTGTTCGCGGATCGGCGCCTTGAAGGCATTCTCTTCATCCGCCGACCACTGGCCGCCGCGCGCCTCGATGCCGTCGCGCTTGACCGTGGCCAGCACGCTTGCGGCCTGTTCGCCGCCCATGACCGAGATACGGGCGTTGGGCCACATGAAGAGCATGCGCGGCGAATAGGCGCGGCCGCACATGCCGTAATTGCCTGCGCCGAACGAGCCGCCGATCAGCACGGTGAACTTCGGCACGTTGGCCGTAGCCACGGCCGTCACCATCTTGGCGCCGTGGCGCGCGATGCCTTCGTTTTCGTACTTGCGGCCGACCATGAAGCCGGTGATGTTCTGCAGGAACACCAGCGGAATCTTGCGCTGCGCGCACAGTTCGATGAAGTGCGCGCCCTTCTGCGCGGACTCGGAAAACAGGATGCCGTTGTTCGCGACGATGCCGACGGGCATGCCGTGAATGTGCGCAAAGCCGGTGACCAGCGTGGGGCCGAAGCGCGCCTTGAACTCGTCGAACTCCGAGCCGTCCACGATGCGCGCGATGACCTCGCGCACGTCGTAGGGCTTGCGGGTGTCGGCGGGGATGATGCCGTTCAGTTCGCTGGGGTCGTAGCGCGGCTCGCGCACGGGGATCGTGGCCAGCGGCTGGGGCTTCTTGCGGTTCAGCCGCGCCACGGCGTTGCGCGCCAGTTGCAGCGCGTGCATGTCGTTGGCGGCCAGGTGGTCCACCACGCCGGACAGGCGCGTGTGCACGTCGCCGCCGCCCAGGTCTTCGGCGCTGACTTCCTCGCCCGTGGCGGCCTTTACGAGAGGCGGGCCGCCCAGGAAGATGGTGCCCTGGTTCTTGACGATGATGGACTCGTCGCTCATGGCGGGCACATAGGCGCCGCCGGCAGTGCAAGATCCCATCACCACGGCGATCTGCGAGATGCCCTGCGAGGACATCTGCGCCTGGTTGTAGAAGATGCGGCCGAAGTGTTCGCGGTCGGGAAAGACTTCATCCTGCTGCGGCAGGTTGGCGCCGCCGGAGTCCACCAGGTACACGCAGGGCAGATGGTTCTGCGCAGCGATTTCCTGCGCGCGCAGATGCTTTTTGACCGTCATCGGATAGTAGGTGCCGCCCTTGACCGTGGCGTCGTTGCATACGATGACGCATTCGGTGCCCGACACGCGGCCGATGCCGGTGATGACGCCCGCGCCGGGCGCGTCGCCGTCGTACATGCCGTGCGCCGCCATGGGCGACAGTTCCAGGAACGGCGTGCCCGGGTCGATCAGGTTTTCCACGCGCTCGCGCGGCAGCAGCTTGCCGCGCGCCACGTGCTTGGCGCGCGCGGATTCGCTGCCGCCCAGCGCGGTCTGCGCCAGCTTCTGGTTCAGGTCATCCAGCTGCGCCTGCATGGCGCTTGCATTGTCGGTGTAATCCTGCGACCGCGGATTGATGCGGGATTCGATGATGGGCATGGGGTACCACCCGTCCTGCTTGATTGGAATTTGTGGGCGCTCGAAGAGCGGTTTGTCTCGCTGCCCGGTGGTCCGGGAGTTTTTGTCGATTTGGAATTCTGGATTTCGTTGCGCCTTTCCTGCATGGCCCGCGACCGACCCGTCGCGGTGTGTGCAATGCCGAAAAGGCGCAGCGGAATCCTGCTCGGGAAGCGGGCTTTCGCCCGCGTCCCGAACAAGGGCTTAGATCATTTCGATGGCCATCGCGACGGCTTCACCGCCGCCGATGCACAGCGTGGCCACGCCGCGCTTGCCGCCGGTCTTGCGCAGCGCGCCGATCAGCGTGGCCATCAGGCGGGCGCCCGAGGCGCCGATCGGGTGGCCCAGCGCGGTGGCGCCGCCGTGGACGTTGACCTTTTCGTGCGGAAGCTTGAAGTCGGTCATGGCGGCCATGGTGACCACCGCGAAGGCTTCGTTGATCTCGTACAGGTCCACGTCCTCGGCCTTCCAGCCGGTCTTGGCGAACAGGTTCTTCAGCGCGCCGACGGGGGCGGTGGTGAACCAGTTGGGCTCTTGCGAGTGCTGGCTGTGGGCGACGATGCGGGCCAGCGGCTTGACGCCAAGCTTTTCGGCGGTGGACGCGCGCATCAGCACCATGGCGGCCGCGCCGTCGGAAATCGACGACGAGTTGGCGGCCGTGACCGTGCCGTCCTTCTTGAACGCGGGCTTCAGGGTGGGGATCTTTTCCGGCATGGCCTTGGTGGGGGCTTCGTCGGTGTCGATCACGGTGTCGCCCTTGCGGCCGGCTACGGTGACGGGGGCGATTTCCCACTTGAAGCTGCCGTCTTCCGATGCGGCGCGGGCGCGGCGCAGCGATTCCAGCGAGAACTCGTCCTGCTGTTCGCGCGTGAACAAATACTTCGACGCGCAGTCCTCGGCGAACACGCCCATGGCCTTGCCCTTGTCGTAGGCGTCTTCCAGGCCGTCCAGGGCCATGTGGTCGTACACGGTGTTGTGGCCGTAGCGGTAGCCCTGGCGGCCCTTGAGCAGCAGGTAGGGCGCGTTGCTCATGCTTTCCTGGCCGCCGGCGACAACGATGTTGGCGCTGCCCGAGGCCAGCAGGTCATGGCCGAACATGGCCGCCTTCAGGCCGGAACCGCAGACCTTGTGGATCGTGGTGCACGCGACGCCCAGCGGCAGGCCGGCGCCCAGCGCGGCCTGGCGGGCGGGCGCCTGGCCCTGGCCGGCTTGCAGCACGTTGCCCATGATGACTTCGTCGACTTGCTCGGCCTTGATGCCGGCGCGCTCGACCGCGGCCTTGAT
This sequence comes from Achromobacter arsenitoxydans SY8, assembly GCF_000236785.1. Taxonomy (GTDB): domain Bacteria; phylum Pseudomonadota; class Gammaproteobacteria; order Burkholderiales; family Burkholderiaceae_B; genus Achromobacter; species Achromobacter arsenitoxydans. Next base: position 138,799 of record NZ_AGUF01000001.1, read on the forward strand.
GGCCACCGAGCCCAGCTCGTGCGCGGCCAGGCCGGACAGGTTGCCCAGCATGCCGCCCATGGGCGTGCGGGCGACGGAAACGATAACGATGGGATCTGACATGACTAGCTCCTGTGAGGGTCGGGACAGCGTTTCGGTTACAACACCGCGTTGCCGCTTGAAGGGCGTTCTTGGCGCAGGCGTCTGTCCGTATCGTAAGGGAAAAATTCTTCAATCCGGCCCTGCGCCACATGGGCGCGGCAGGCCTGCCACCACTCCGGTTCCAGCAGGTCGGAATGGTGACGCATGAAGGCGCCGCGCACGCGCGCGTCGCCCAGCAGAAAGCGGCCGAACTCCTCGGGGAAAACGTCGTTCGGGCCGATCGCGTACCAGGGCTCGGAAGCCAGTTCCGCTTCTTCGTTCGGGGCCGGCGGTATGCGCCGGAAGTTCATTTCGGTCATGCGCTGGATTTCGTCGTAGTCGTAAAAGACGACCCGGCCCAGGCGCGTGACGCCGAAGTTCTTGTAAAGCATGTCGCCGGGGAAGATATTGGCGGCGGCCAGCTGCCGGATGGCGTCCCCGTATTCGCGCACGGCCGGGTCCAGCAGGGCGTCCGGCGCCTGGCGCAGATAGATGTTCAACGGCGTCATCCGGCGTTCGATGTAGACGTGGCGGATGACCACCGTGTCGGCGGTTTCTTCCAGCAGGCTGGGCACCAGCCGGCGCAGTTCGTCCAGCAGCGCGGGCGCGAAGCGCGCGCGCGGCAGCGCCACCTGCGAATACTCCCAGGTGTCGGCCATGCGGCCCACGCGGTCGTGCAGCTTCACCATCTGGTACTTGCGCCGCACGGTGGCGTGGTCCATGCCGTCCTTGTCGATGTGGTCTTTGATCAGCTTGAACACATAGGGGTAGGACGGAAGCGTGAACACGCACATCACCATGCCCTTGATGCCGGGGGCGATGTCGAAGGCATCGCGCGAATGGGCCAGGTGATGCAGGAAGTCGCGGTAGAACAGCGTCTTGCCCTGCTTTTGCAGGCCGATCATGGTGTAGAGCTCGGCTTTGGGCTTGCGCGGCAGGAGGCTCGACAGGAAGTTCACCACCGCGGCGGGCGTTTCCATGTCCACCAGGAAATAGGCGCGCGTGAAGCTGAACAGCGTGCTCAGGTCGTCCGCGCCCAGCAGCAGCGCGTCCAGCACGACCTGCCCCGCCGGGTTGCGCGTGAGCGCCACGGCAAAGGGATAGACGGTGGTCTGGTTGATCAGCCGCCCGACGATGTAGGCGCCTTTGTTGCGGAAGAACAGCGAGCCCAGCGCGTGGATCTGGCAGTCGCTGGCGATGCGCCGGCCCACGTGGCGCGGCAGAATCGCGCGCAGCTGCGACACGGCGGCGCGCGCCAGCAGCCGGGTGTCGCGCGGCAGGTCCTCGAACGGCAGGGCCAGGCCGAAGTCAGCCACCATGCGGATCAGGCTTTTTTCCAGTCCGTCCGTCGCCGGGTAGTACACGCGGTACGACGGCACGCTGCTGTCCAGGTAGTCGGTGGCGACCGCCGGCCGGACAAACAGGAAATCATTGTGGAAGTAGTCCCGGTGCAGCAGGCGGCACGACACCGAGTTGAAGAAGGTTTCGGCGCATTCGGGCTGGCGGTGTTCTCCCAGCAGGCCCACGAATTCCTGCTTGATCTGTTGCCAGAACGCGGTCTGGGCTTCGGTCAGGGACGGCGCGGCGGCGCCGTTGCCCGCGCCGTTCGTGGCGCTGCCGACGGCGCCTTCCGGCCGCCCGCGCAGCACGCCTTCAAGCTGGGTGGCGCATTCGCGCACCCGCATGTCGTAGTACTCGATCCGTTCGCGCGACAGGTGCTGGATGCCGTGCCAGTCGCCGGATTCGAACAGCGCCTTGGCGCGCTGCGCGCTGTAGCGGAACAGCGCATAGTGGCGGTCGAAGCCTGCCAGGATCAGGCGCGCGACGTCCAGCGGCGCGGGCCCCGGTGCGGGCGCCTGCTCGATGTGCTGGACGTCGGACATGCGGATCATGGCGGCGCGGCCTGCTGGTCCGTCAGGCGGTTTCGTTGAACAGTTCGCGGCCGATCAGCATGCGGCGGATCTCGCTGGTGCCGGCGCCGATTTCATACAGCTTGGCGTCGCGCCACAGGCGGCCCACCGGGTATTCGTTGATGTAGCCGTTTCCGCCCAGGATCTGCACGCCCTCGCCGGCCATCCACGTGGCTTTTTCCGCCGTGTACAGGATCAGCGCCGCGCAGTCCTTGCGCACCTGGCGCACGTGTTCCGAGCCCAGCTTGTCCAGGTTCTTGCCCACTTGGTAGCAGAAGGCGCGGCTGGCCTGCAGGGTGGTGTACAGGTCGGCGACCTTGCCCTGGATGAGCTGGAATTCGCCGATGGCCTGGCCGAACTGCTTGCGGTCATGGATGTAGGGCACCACGACGTCCATTACGGCCTGCATGATGCCCAGCGGGCCGCCGGACAGCACGGCGCGTTCGTAGTCCAGGCCGCTCATCAGCACTTTGACGCCGCCATTGACCTGGCCCAGCACGTTTTCCTCGGGGATCTCGCAGTCCTGGAACACCAGTTCGCCGGTGTGGCTGCCGCGCATGCCCAGCTTGTCCAGCTTCTGCGCCACCGAGAAGCCCTTAAAGCCCTTTTCCACCAGGAAGGCGGTGATGCCGCGCTGGTGGGCTTCGGGGTCGGTCTTGGCGTAGACGACCAGCGTGTCGGCGTCGGGGCCGTTGGTGATCCACATCTTGGTGCCGTTCAGCACGTAGCGGTCGCCTTTCTTGTCCGCGCGCAGCTTCATGCTGACGACGTCGGAGCCCGCGCCGGGCTCGCTCATGGCCAGGGCGCCCACGTGTTCGCCGGAGATCAGCTTGGGCAGGTACTTCGCCTTCTGGGCGGCCGTGCCGTTGCGGTTGATCTGGTTCACGCACAGGTTGGAGTGGGCGCCGTAGGACAGGCCCACCGAGGCGCTGGCGCGCGAGATTTCCTCCATCACGACCATGTGGGCCAGGTAGCCCAGGTTGGCGCCGCCGTATTCTTCGTCGGCGGTCATGCCCAGGACGCCGAGTTCACCGAATTTGCGCCAGAGGTCCATGGGGAACTGGTCGCTGCGATCGACTTCCGCGGCGCGCGGCGCGATCTCGGCCTGCGCGAAATTGCGTACGGCGTCGCGCAGCATGTCCAGGTCTTCGCCCAGGTCGAAGTTCAGGCCGGGAAGGTTCATCAGTGTCTCCGTGATAGTGGGTACTTACATTCTTGTCGGCGCCCGTTGCTTCGCCTGGTAGCCGGGTGAGGCTCATGATGCGCCGATCACTCGACGCCGCGCAATGATGCAGTGCAAATATTACGTTTACGTAAACGTAAATTGGATTCGGGTTATCCCTAGCGCCTCATGACCGTCCCGGGGAGTAGCGGTGAGTAATATTCCTGCCGATCCTTGAATCCTGAATCACCTCGATGGAGTAAGCCGTGCTCGAACTTTCCAACCTGGACGACATTGTGGCGCTGCGCCGCGACATCCATATGCATCCCGAGCTTTGCTACGAGGAGCACCGCACGGCCAAGGTGGTGGCGGACGCGCTGCGCGGCTGGGGCATCGAGACGCATACCGGCATCGCCAAGACCGGCGTCGTGGGCGTGATCAAGCGCGGCACGTCGGACCGGGCCATCATGCTGCGCGCCGACATGGACGCCCTGCCCATGCAGGAGGAAAACCAGTTCGAACACCGCTCGCGCCACGACGGCAAGATGCACGGCTGCGGCCATGACGGGCATACGGCCATGCTGCTGGCCGCCGCGCAGCACCTGCAGACGGCGGGCGGCTTCGACGGCACGGTGTACCTGTGCTTCCAGCCGGCCGAAGAAGGCGGCGCGGGCGGCCGCGCCATGATCCAGGACGGCCTGTTCACGCGCTTCCCGTGCGAAGCCGTGTTCGGCATGCACAACTGGCCGGGCCTGCCGGCCGGTTCGTTCGGCGTCTGTTCCGGCCCCATGATGGCGGCCGCCAACGGCTTCAAGATCACGGTCAAGGGCAAGGGCGGCCATGCCGCCGCGCCGCAGGACTGCAATGACCCGGTGCCCGCGCTGTTCGCCATCGGCCAGTCGCTGCAGACCATCCTGACGCGCAGCAAGCGCCCGCTGGACGCCGCCGTGCTGTCGATCACCCAGGTGCAGGCGGGCGGCAGCGTCATCAACGTGATCCCGAACACGGCGTGGCTGGGCGGCTCGGTGCGGGCCTACAGCACCGACGTGGTCGACCTGATCGAACGCCGGATGAAGGAGATCGCCGGCAACATCGCCGCCGCGCACGGCTGCGAGGCCGACGTTTTCTTCGAGCGCCGCTACCCGGCGCTGGTCAACACCGTGGCCGAGACCGAGTTCTGCATGGGCGTCATGCGCGAGGTCGTGGGCGAGGACCGCGCGCTGACGATCGAACCGGCCATGGCGTCGGAAGACTTTGCCTTCCTGCTGCAGGAAAAGCCTGGCTGCTACGTGTTCCTGGGCAACGGCGACGGCGAACACCGCATGGCGGGCCACGGCCTGGGCCCCTGCATGCTGCACAACGCCAGCTATGACTTCAATGATTCTCTGATTCCGGCGGGCGCGTCGTACTGGGTTCGCCTGGCGCAACGCTACCTTGCGTGATGTGCTTTACCGCTATCCGTTTTACCAACGCAGTGCTACGCAACATCACTAGGACGATATGAAAAAGAAGACATTGCTGATCAAGGCCGCGGGGGCGGCCCTGGCAATCATGGCAAGCGGCGCAATGGCCCAGACCTGGCCGGCCAAGCCTGTCACCGTGGTCGTGCCCTACACCGCAGGCGGCAGCGCCGATGCGATCGGGCGCCGCCTGGGCGACGCGCTGCGCAAGGAAGCGAACGTGACCGTCATCGTCGAGAACAAGCCTGGCGCGGGCGCTTCCGTGGGCACGGACTACGTGGCGCGGGCGCAGCCGGACGGCACCACGCTGCTGTTGGCCTCGACCAGCCCGCTGACCATCTTCCCGCACCTGGCCAAGACCAACTACGACCCGATGAAAGACCTGACGCCGGTGGCCAGCGTGGCCGTGGCGCCGGTCGCCATCGTGGCGACCAAGGCGTTGCCGGTGAAGGATTTCGCGGGCCTGGTCGAATACGCCAAGTCGCATCCGGAAGGCGTGCGCTACGGCACGCCGGGCCAGGGCACCGTGGCCCACATCGGCATGGCCGCCGTGACGACCCAGACCGGCACCAAGATGCTGCACGTGCCCTATCGCGGCAACAGCCAGGCGCTGACCGACGGGCTGGGCGGCGTGGTGGAACTGCTGGTGGTCAACAGCGATGTCGTGTTGCCGCACGTCGCCAACGGCGCGCTCAAGCCGCTGGCCGTGATGGCGCCGCAGCGTCTGGCCGCGTGGCCGGACGTGCCGACGATGGCCGAGCTGAAGCTGCCGCAGGCGCAGTACTACTCGAACTTCGGCGTGTTCGCGCCCGCCAACCTGCCGCCGGCGGTGTCGCAGCCGCTGCAGGCCGCGTTGACCAAGGCCGTGGCCAGCGCGGAGTTCCAGGACCTGCTGGCCAAGTCGTTCCTGCAGCCGGGCACGGCCTCGGGCGAGGCCTTCGCCAAGCAGGTGCAGGCCGAGTTCACGAACAACGCCCGCATCATCAAGGAAGGCAACATCAAGGCCGAGTAAACGGCGGCGTATGAAAAAAAAGCGCGCGACCCTTGGGGTTCGCGCGCTTTTTTTGTAGGTGCGAGCAAGCCGGACTACGCGCTGCGCGGCCCGAACATGATCACCAGCATGCCCGCCAGGCACAGACCCACGCCGATCCAGTCGCTGGCGCTGGGGCGCACGCCGTCCACGGCCCAGAGCCACAGCAGCGCCATGCCGATATAGACGCCGCCATAGGCGGCATAGACCCGGCCCGACGCGGTGGGGTGCAGCGTCAGCAGCCACGCGAACAGCGCCAGGCTGAGCGCGGCGGGCGCCAATAGCCAGATGGAATGGCCTTTACGCAGCCACAGGTAAGGCAGGTAGCAGCCGATGATCTCGGCCAGCGCGGTCAAGATGAACAGCGCGACGGTCTGCAGGGCGGCCATGCGCGGGGCCCTAGGGTTTCTGCGCCAGCAGGACGCGGCACTGGCGCTCCTGTTCGGCGATTTCGTGCAGGGTGTCGTCAATGTCGCGACGCTGCTGTTCCAGCGTGGCGCGGTGCTGTTCCAGCACGCTCAGGTACTGTCGCAACTGCACCTCGGTGTCGCCCGGTCCGTCGTACATGTCGATGAGCGTCAGGATTTCGGACAGCTGCAGGCCCAGCCGCTTGCCCCGCAGGGCCAGTTTCAGGCGCGTGCGGTCGCGTGGCCCGAAGATACGGTTGCGGCCCTCGCGCGCCGGGCTGACGATCCCCTGGTCTTCATAGAAGCGAATCGTGCGGGGCGTGACGTCGAACTCGCGCGAGAGTTCAGAGATGGTCCAGGTTGACGGGGGCATGCGACGTGTGGCAGTTTACGTAAACGTAAATTATGATGACTTGACCGGATCGTCAAGCGTGGAGAGGCAATGAACCCCAACGAACAGAAGCTTCAGTACCCCTGGGCCGATTTCCAGCCCGAAGCCGGCCGCGCGCATGTGGTGGCGGAAGGGGTCAAATGGATCCGGATGCCGCTGCCGTTCGCGCTGGATCATATCAACCTCTGGCTGCTGCGCGACAACATTGACGGCAAGGACGGCTGGACCATCGTCGACTGCGGCATCTCGCGCGACGAAGTGAAGACGCTGTGGGAAGACGTGTTCAAGAACGAACTGGACGGCCTGCCCGTGCTGCGCGTGCTGGTCACCCACATGCATCCTGACCACATCGGCCTGGCCTATTGGCTGTGCGAACGCTGGAATGCGCGGCTGTGGATGACGATGACCGACTACATGGTGGCCTCGCTCTGGTCGTCGCGCCGCAATGACGCTGGCGTAGGGCCGGGCGGACAATCGGCGGTCGAGCATTTCGCCCGTCATGGTCTGACCGACCCGGATGCGCAGGAACAGATCCGCCAGCGCGCCAGCTACTACCCCAACCTGGTTCCCGCGGTGCCCTCCCGCTACACCCGCATCATGCACGGCGACCAGGTCCGCATCGGCGGGCGCGACTGGCGCGTCATCGTCGGCTATGGCCACGCGCCCGAGCATGCGTCGCTGTTCTCGCCGGACCTGGGCGTGCTGATTTCCGGGGACATGGTGTTGCCGCGCATTTCCACCAACGTCAGCGTGTTTGACTACGAACCCGACGCCAATTCCCTGCCCCTGTACTTGCGGTCGCTGGACGGCTATGACGGCCTGCCGGACGACACGCTGGTGCTGCCGTCGCACGGCCGCCCGTTCAAGGGCCTGCACGAACGCATCGCCCAGCAGCACGAGCATCACCGCGACCGGCTGGCGGAGGTGCTGGAAGCCTGTGCAGTCGCGCCGCAGTCCACGTCCGACATCGTGCCCGTGCTGTTCAAGCGCAAACTGGATCTGCACCAGCTCACCTTCGCCATGGGCGAGGCGCTGGCGCACCTGCACGCGCTGTACTTCGAAGGAAAACTGACGCGCGCCCTGGATGCGGACGGCATCGTGCGCTTCAAGGCCGCCTGAGCGGGGCCGGACAGGCGGCGCGGGGCTTTAGCGCGTCGCCGTCGCCAGCCGGACCGCCAGCCCCACGAACACCAGCGCGGCGATGCGGTTCAGCCAGCGCTTGGCGGTGACCGAGCGCTGCAGTAGTTCGCCGAACGCGCCCGAAAAGAAGGCGATGGCGCCGAACACCAGCAGCGTCGACACCATGAAGACCGCGCCCAGCTGCATGGTCTGCAGGCCCACCGGACCCAGCCGGGGCGAGGTGAACTGCGGCAGGAAGGCGAAGAAGAACAGCAGCACCTTGGGATTCGTCAGGTTCATGACGATGCCGCGGCGATACAGGGCGCCGGGCCGCATTGGCTCGGGACGCTTGCCGGCTTCGGATTCCACCGGCGCGCGCAGGATCTGCCACGCCAGCCAGGCCAGGTAGGCCGCGCCCGCAAGCTTGAGCACGGTGAACGCCATGGGCGAGGCCGCGAACACCGCGGCCAGCCCCACCGCCACGGCAGCGGTATGTCCCAGCAGCCCCGTGCACAGGCCCAGCACGACGAACATGCCCGCCTTGCGGCCCCAGATCGCCGACTGCATCAGCACGAACAGGTTGTCGGGCCCGGGAGTCAGGGCCAGCAGCACGGCAATGCCGAAGAATGCGATCAGGGTGTCGAGGGGCAGCATGGGGTCTCGTCGGAAGCGGGGCCGGCCGGCGCCGGACAGTGGCATCATAAGGGCAAAGCCGATCAGACCAGGAGACAGACCGACCATGACCGCCGCCGCACATCCCGACACGCAAACTGAAACCGCGGCATCGGCCGCCGCGGCGGCCGATGCCGCGCTCGAAACCTGGCTGCTTGCGCGCCATAGCTGCCGCGCGTTTCTCCCCGATCCCGTGCCGCGCGCCACCATCGAACGCATCCTGGCCCTGGCGCAGCGCACCGCGTCCTGGTGCAACTGCCAGCCCTGGCAGGTGGCCATCACCGAAGGCGACGGCACGCGGCGGCTCAGCGACGCGCTGCAGCGCCGTGCGCAGCGTGACGGATTCACGCCCGACTTCCCCTTCCCGCGCGAATACCGGGGCGACTACCTGGCCCGCCGCCGCGAATCGGGCTTCCAGCTGTACGGCGCCGTGGGCGTGCCGCGCGGCGACCGCGAGGCCTACCGGCGCCAGGAAATGCGCAACTTTGCGCTGTTCGACGCGCCGCACGTCGCCATCGTCACCACCGACGAGGCCCTGGGCGAATACGGCGCCATGGACTGCGGCGGCTATGTCGCCAATTTCCTGCTGGCGGCCCAGGCCAATGGCGTGGCCACCGTGGCCCAGGCGTCGCTGGCCATGTATCCGGAAATCCTGCGCGAGGTCCTGGGCATCGGGTCCGACCGGCGCGTGGTCTGCGGCATCTCCTTCGGCTATGCGGACGCCGCGCATCCGGCCAACAGCTACCGCACCCGGCGGGCGGAATTGGAAGAAACGGTCAGCTGGATACGCTGAAATTCTTCCCGCCTCCTGATATGGTTTGGTTTCCCCGGTTTTGTCGCACCCTTTGAAGATGCCTACCAAACACATTGATACGGTTCTCCAGCACGCGGGCACCGCCCCGTTCAATCCCGAGACCGGCACGGCGCCGGTGCCGCTGCCCCCCATGCGGGCCAGCACGGTGCGCTTCGCCAACATCGCCGCCCTGGAAAACGCGCAGCGCAGCAAGGCGGCCGGCGGCCGGGCCACCACTTACGGCCGCATGGGCATGGACACCCATGCCGCGCTCGAAGCCGTGTTCACGCAACTGGAAGGCGGCACGCACTGCTACCTGGCGCCCTCGGGCCTGTCGGCCATGACCATGGTCATGATGGCGCTGTGCTCGGCGGGCGACCACGCCCTGATCTCCGACTGCGTGTATGGCCCAATGCGCGAACTGGACGACGCTGTCCTCAAGCGCATGAACATCTCCATCACGTATTTCTCGGCGGACGACGACCTGGAAGCGCTGGTGCAGCCGAACACCACGCTGCTGTATGTGGAATCGCCCGGTTCGCTGCTCTTCGAAATGCTGGACATGGGCGCCATGGCCGCGTTCGCCAAGGACCACGGCCTGGTGCTGGCCACCGACAACACCTGGGGATCCGGCTACATCTACCGTCCGCTGACCCTGGGCGCGCAAGTCTCCGTCATCGCTGGCACCAAGTACGTGGGCGGCCATTCCGACCTGATGCTGGGCGCCGTGGTCACCAACGACGAAGCCATCGCCCGCAAGCTGAACCGCACGCAATACGCCATGGGCTACTCCATCAGCGCGGACGATGCCTGGCTGGCGCTGCGCGGCGTGCGCACCCTGCCCATCCGCATGGCCCAGCACGCGCGCCACGCCATGCAGGTCTGCGAATTCCTCAACAGCCGCCCCGAGACCGTACGCCTGTTCCATCCCGCATGGCCCGCGGATCCAGGCCATGCGCTGTGGCAGCGCGACTGCACCGGGTCCAACGGCATGCTCTCCGTGGAACTGCGCCTGTCGCCGGACGCCGCGCGCGCCTTTGTCGACGCGCTGACCCTGTTCGGCATCGGCTTTTCGTGGGGCGGCTATGAAAGCCTGGTGCAGCTCGTATCGCCCAAGGACCTGTCCAAGCACCGGTACTGGGGCGAAGGCGACAACGCGCTGGTCCGCCTGCACATCGGGCTGGAATCGCCAGAAGACATCATCGCCGACCTGACCCAGGCCCTGGAAAAGGCCGCGGCATTCCAGGCGCAAGCCCAGGCCCAGGTCCAGCCCTGAGGCCTTCGCGGCGCGGCGCCGTCAGGCCGCTGCGCCGCGGATCCACGCGCCGATGCGCGCCGCGATGCCGTCGCTGTTGTCGTCCATCATGGGCATGTGCGAATTGCCCGCTATGCCCATGTCGGCCAGGCGCCACGTGTCCACGCGCGCGCCATTGCGCGCCAGCTCCTCGGCGTAGGCCGCGCCGCTTGCGCACAGCTTGCTCCACAGCGGCGTGGCGTCCAGGTAGTCGCCATAGACGAACAAAAACGGCTTGCCTGCAACGCTGGCCGCCACGACCTCGCTGGAAAACCCGGACGGTTCGATGCCGATCACGCCGCGCACAAGGTCCGGGCGCGCATGCAGCGCGCGGTAGGCCACTTCTCCGCCATGGCTGTGCGCCAGCACCAGGCAGGGGCCCACGCGGTCCAGCACGGCGCAAAAGCCCTGCAGCGCGGCGTCGTTGTTGCCCAGCCAGCGCGGCACCGCGTGGCGGATGAAGCTGTCGAAGGCGGCTACCGGGAAGCGCTGGCCCGCGAAAGCGCGCCGCGCCTCGAAGTCCTCGGCCCGGCCGAAGCGGAACAGCGACCAGCTTTCCTCGGCGTTGCGGATGATGGGCGGTTCCGGCCACACCTGCGCGAACGGCGCCCAGCCGGCGCGCCCGCGCTCCACGTTGTCCACCACATAGACCGCATGCCCCTGCCGCAGGAAGTGCTGCACCCAGCCCTGCCGGCCGTCCGGCGTCTGCTCCCACATCGCGCCGGTCATCCCGCCGCCGTGCAGCAGCACGATGGGCAGCGGATGCGCCAATTGCGCCGGGATGAAGTACTGCACGTAGGCCTGCTCGAAGTGGTAAAGGCCGTTGGGGTCATAGGCCAGCGACGCGGTCTGCGTGAAGGCGATGTCGCGGGTGGGCTGGCCTTCTATGCGCACGGGCCTGCCGCCCGCATAGAAGCTGCCGAAGTCCGCCAGGGCCAGTTCCTTCGTCATTGCTTGACCATGGGGCATTGGCTTTCGGACAGCGGCCAGGCCAGCGTGTCGCCGGGAATCGTGCGCACAACGTTGTAGTAGTCCCACGGCGCCTTGGACTGCTCGGGCGTCTTCACCTGCGCCAGCATCATGTCGCGCACCACAAGGCCGTCGGCGCGGATGTGCGCGTTCAGGCTGAAGGGATCGTCGATGGGCAGCGATTTCATCTTGGCCATCACGACGTCCGAGTCCACCGTGCCCGCGGCCTTCACCGCCTGCAGGTAGTGGCGCACCGAGCTGTAGACGCCGGCCTGCAGGAAGGTGGGCGGACGGCCCACGCGGGCCTCGAACTTCTTGGTGAAGGCGCGCGTGCCGTCGTTCATGTCCCAATAGGACGGCACGGTCAGGTAGGTCTTCTGCGCGGCCGCCAGGCCCAGGCTGTGCACGTCGGTCAGGAGCAGCAGCATCGCCGCCAGCTGCTGCGTGCCGCCAATGCCGAATTCCGCCGCCTGCTTGATCGCCGAGATGGTGTCGCCGCCCGCGTTGGCGATGGCGATGATCTGCGCCTTGGAGCCTTGCGCCTGCAGCAGGAACGATGCGAAGTCCGATGCGTTCAGGGGATGGAAGACCGTGCCGGCCACCTCTCCGCCGTTCGCCTTGACCACCGTTTCGGTGTCGGCGGCAAGCTGCTTGCCGAAGGCGTAGTCGGACGCCAGGATGAACCAGCGCTTGCCGCCTTCCTTGACGACGGCGGTGGCCGTTCCACGCGACAGCGCGTAGGTGGTGTAGGTCCATTGCACGCCGTAGGGCGAGCACTGCGCCTGCGTCAGCGCGGTCGTGCCGGGGCTGGAAAACAGCACCAGCTTTTTCTTTTCCCGCGCGATGCCCTGCACCGCCAGCGCGACCGAAGAGTTGGGCACGTCCACCACGACGTCCACGCCGTCCGTGTCGTACCACTTGCGGACCATGCTGCTGCCGATGTCCGGCCGGTGCTGGTGGTCGCCAGACACCAGCGAGATGGGTTTGCCGAGTACGGAGCCGCCCATTTCCTCGATGGCCAGCCGGGCGGCTTCCACGGAGCCCTTGCCGGTGGCGTCGGCGGTGACGCCCGCCATGTCCGTCAGGACGCCGATCTTGACGCCGTCGGCGGCGCTGGCATGGGCCAGCGGTGCGCCCGACGCGAAACACAGGCCCAGGGCCAGGCTCAACGCCGCGCGGCTGCGCAGGAATTGTCTGTTCATTTGTCTTCCACCCGTTTGATGCCGTCGATGCGGCGAATTCTTGTGGCGAAAGTGTAGCGCGGCCCCCTGAACGCAGGCCTAAAGAAGCGCGCCAAAAACAAAACGCCCCGGCCGTGAGGCTCGGGGCGTCTGGCGGCGATGCCGCGGCGCGGTTTACTTGGCGCGCGCCATCGGGATCAGCTTGTCGACTTCCTTCAAGGCGCCTTCGTAGCTGTTGCCGGCCATGACCGGCGACGTCATGAACTTGCCGCCGATGGCGAACGACGGGGTGCCTTCGATGTTGTAGGCCTGGGCCAGCTGGTTGGCGCGCTGCACTTGGGCCTGCACGCTGAACGAGTCGAACACGGAGTCGAACTTGGCGCGGTCCACGCCTTGGGTCGCGATCCAGTCGCCCATCGCCTTCTTGTCGAACAGGCGCTTGTGTTCGCCGTGGATGGCGGTGAAGACCTTGGGATGCAGGTCGGGGCGGTCCAGGGCCAGCAGGGCGTAGTAGAGCTGCTGCAGCGGCTTCATGCCGGCGTTGAAGGCGATCGGCACCTGCTTGAGCACCACGTCCGACGGAGCGGTCTTGGCCCAGTCTTCGACCATGGGTTCCATGGCGGCGCAATGCGGGCAGGTGTAGGCGAAGAATTCCAGGACCTCGACCTTGCCCGGGGTGTCCGAGGGCAGCGGCGGGTTGATCGGCACGTACTGCTGGGCGCCTTGCGCGTGGCTGACCGGGCTGAAGAACGCCGTGGCGGTCAGCGCGGCGGCTGCCAGGATGCGGATGAGCTTGGGGGACAGCATGGATGAGGTTCCTGGATAAAAAGCTACAGACAGGCCCGGGGCCGGATTAGTTCAACGTAAACGATCCGCCGACGCCCCTATTGGCGCACCACGGCGGTTTCGATCTTGTTCTCGCCCAGCCGGCCGCGCGCCCGGTTCATGTCGTCCAGGCGGGCAAACGGGCCCACGCGCACGCGGTTGATGGGTTTGCCGTTCAATTCGGCCTTCTGGACCGCCACCGGCAGGCCCAGGAGGATGATGCGGGCCTTCAGCGATTCCGCGTCGTTCTCGCCGCGGAAAGCGCCCGCCTGCAGGTAGTACGTGCCCGTGG